>JBBRAT010000023.1:0-63040 GCA_038206515.1 Anaerolineales bacterium
CCGGGCCGGGTTGTGGCTGCGGGCCGGAAGCGTGGCAATCATCCGGAATTTTCTGTTTTGCAGTGTGGGTGGCACCAATACCACCTGGCTGCCGGCCGGACGCCACTACACGGACTGGGTTGCCTGAGCAGTCTCGAAAAACCTGGTTTGTGCAATATTCTTCCAAAAAGAGGCAATTCTCATGTCACTCCACGCTGAAATTTTTCAACAACCTCAGGTCTTAGCCGAACTGCTCACCGATCAGTGGGCGCATGTGCAGGAAATTGCCCGCGCTCTGCGTTCACACGAGATTGATTATGTATTCTTGGCGGCGCGCGGCACATCTGATAACGCCGGACGGTATGCCCAATACCTATGGGGCGCGGATAATCGCCTGCCAATTGCCCTGGCGACCCCTTCACTCTTCACTTTCTACGACCAGCCGCCTAAGCTCAATCGCGCGCTGGTAGTGGGCGTGTCGCAATCGGGCAAATCGCCGGATATTGTGCGCGTATTGGAAGAAGGTCGCCGTCAGGGCTGCCCGACCTTAGCCATCACCAACGCCCCCGATTCTGACCTGAACCGCGCCGCTGATTATCACATTGATATTCAAGCCGGTCCCGAAACCGCCGTTGCCGCCACCAAAACCTATTCCGCGCAGCTGATGGCAATTGCCATGCTCTCGGCAGCCCTCAGCCAGTCCGAAGCCGCCTACGAAACCTTGCAGCGCGTGCCGGTCTGGGCAGAGGAAATCCTCAGCCTGGATGATTCGATTGACCGCATGGCGGAACGCTTCCGTTACATGACCCAATGCGTGGTGCTGGGGCGCGGATTCAACTACTCGACCGCCTTCGAGTGGTCGCTGAAACTTAAAGAACTGACCTACGTTGCCGCCGAGCCGTATTCCTCCGCTGACTTCCAGCACGGACCCATCGCGGTGGTGGATCAGGGCTACCCGGTGCTGGCAGTCGCCCCGCAAGGTCGCATCTACAGTGATATGCTCAGCCTGCTGGGTCGGCTGCAGCTGGAGCGCAAAGCCGAACTGGTAGTCATCAGCAATGGCAGCGCGGCGTTGGAGCTAGCGCAATGCCCGGTGCGCATCCCGCAAGCGCCGGAATGGGTGACGCCGCTTTTGGGCATCCTGCCAGCGCAGCTCTTTAGCTACCACTTGACGCGGCACAAAGGCTATAATACCGAAGCCCCGCGCGGATTGAACAAAGTGACCGAAACCAATTAAATGTTTACCCTTGTCAATATCGGAAATGTTTTATATACTTTATCAAACAAAACGGAAAGAACCTATGATGAAATTAGACCAACTCGACAAACAAATTATTGACCTACTAATCCAGGATGGGCGCATGTCCTGCGCGGATATTGCCCGCGCCATCGGCTCCATCTCAGAGCGATCCGTGCGCTACCGGCTGGAAAAGCTGGTGGCTGAAAACGTCATCCGCATCAACGCCCTGCCCGTACCGCAATCCCTGGGCTATACGGTGGTGGCAGATGTGTTTATCGAGGTGGAATCTGGGCAGGTGTTGGAAATTGCCCGCAAAATAGCCAGTTATGAAAACGTCTCCTATGTGGCTGGCTCTACGGGCGAGTCAGACATCAGCATACAGATTATTGCGCGCGACAACCGCGAGCTGTACCAGTTTGTCACCGAAGTGCTGGGCAAAATTCCGGGCGTGCGCAAAACCACCACCTCGATGATCCCGTTTATCGTCAAAGAGAACGCCAACTGGCGCATCCCATCTGTAGTATTTAAAGAATTTTCAAGGGAAGTGAACGAAGAGGAATAAGGCGCAAACTGCCCCTTTTTGGCAATCTTTTGGCAACGCCGGTGGATATACTGAAAGAGATCATTTCATCTATCCACCTTTGTTTTGTTCTTCGCCAGGAGAAACCCCATGCAACCCACCTTTTCCCGTCGTGATTTTCTAAAATTTGCGGGCGCAGCCGGTGTCGCCGCGCTCATCCCGCGCCTGACCGCAAAACAGTTGACTGCCAAACAGTGGACTGCTACCGGTCATGCCTTCACCGAATTGGCTGGCTTTGATTCCACCCTCAGCGCGTATATGCAGGCGCGCAATATCACTGGCGGCGCGTTGGCTGTCACCCGCAACGGGCGGCTGGTATTGGCGCGCGGATACACCTACACCGATGATTCCACCGACCTGACGGTGCAGCCCACTTCGCTCTTCCGCATCGCCAGCATCTCTAAACCGCTCACCTCCGCCACCGTGATGCGCCTGATTCAAGAAGGCAGGCTGCACCTAACGGATAAAGTCAGCCAGTTTCTCACTTTCACGCCCATCACCGGGCAGACGGTAGACCCGCGCCTGGGCAACGTCACCATCCGCCAGCTGCTTCAGCACCTAGGTGGGTGGGATCGTGACCTGACCTTTGACCCCATGTTCCGCGATCCGCTCATTGCAGCCACGTTAGGCGTCAGCCTGCCGATCAACCGCGACCACATCCGCACGTATATGGCAGGGCAGAGCCTTTCGCATGTTCCTGGCAGCACGTATTCTTACAGCAATTTCGGCTACCTGCTGCTTGGTCAGGTGATTGAAGCCGTCACCGGCAAGCCATATGAGGAGGTTGTGCGCCAAAAAATCCTCAATCCGCTGGGGATTCTGCGCCCCACGCTGGGGCATAGCCTGCTGACCGGTCGCCTGGGCAATGAGGTCAAATATCATTCGCAATACAACCGCCCCACCGTGTTTAACGGCTCTGGATTGCAAACGCCCGCGCCTTATGGTGGGTTTAATCTGGAAAACATGCAGTCACACGGCGCATGGCTCAGTTCGGCAGTGGATTTGGTGCGCTTTGCCGCCAGTTTTGATACCCCCGCCGCCAGCCCCATTCTGAGCGCGGCATCCATCAGCGCCACGTTTGGTCTGCCGGAAAATATTGCCCCCGCCAGCTACGTCCCCGGCAGCTGGTACTACGCCTGCGGCTGGGCAGTGCGCGATTGGGGCGGCAGCAATCGCAATACCTGGCACGATGGCAGCCTGGACGGCACGTATACCCTGCTCGTCCGGCGCGGCAGCGATGCCACCAACTGGTGCGTCCTCTTCAACCAGCGCGATGACCCCTCCGGCTTCGGGTACGCGGATATTGACGACCAGCTGCACGCCGCCGCCAATGCCGTCAGCGCGTGGCCCACTCACGACCTCTTCAGTGAATATTTATCCACGCACACTACGTATATGCCCAAGGTGATGAAATAATCATAGATGAAATTTGCCACAAAGAAGGGTTAGCCGCCCGCGAAATCCAACCGCTGAGCGGCGGGCAGGTGAATCAGGTCGTGCGCGTTGACCATGATTACGTGCTGCGCATTGCCCGCCGCGCGGATGGGTTCGCCCGCTTCCAGCGCGAAACCAGCCTGTTACGCAGCCTCGCCGGGCTGATCCCCGTCCCCAAGCTCTACGCTTTTGGCGAATATGAGGGAAACGTTTACCAGATTCAGCAATTTCTGCCCGGGCAGAAGCTGTATATCGCCTGGCGTGATCTTTCCGCGCATGATCAGGAACAGGTCATGGTGGATTTATGCGCCGCGTTGACCGTTTTGCATAGCATCCACGGCGCGCAGTTTGGGCAGCCAGAAGATGCGCCTGCCGCTTCCTGGTTCGATTTCCTGCATCAAAAATTTCAACGCACCCTGGCAGATATCCGCGCCTATGGGTTTCGCATCGCGCCCGGCTTTGTGGAAATGGCAAGAGAGTATTTCGAGGCGCATTCCTCCGCGCTGCAAGCCGGCGCGCCTGTTTTGCTGCACGGTGACCTGACCCTGGTCAACCTGCTGGTGCATGAGGGTCGCCTTTCCGCCATCCTGGACCTGGAATACACCCTGTACGCCCCGCCCGATTACGAATTGTGGACGTTGGAAGCCTTCTGCCTGTACCCCAACGACTGGGCGGAGGAGGACAACGAAATATTCTGCGCCGCCGATTACGCCACCCTCTTCCCCTTGCTGCGTAAGCACGCCCCCGCCCTGTTTGAAACCCCTCACCTGCGCGAACGAATGAACCTCTATCAAATCGAAGCCGCCCTCAGCAGCCACATTGCCTGGCGCAAGGATACCCTCAGCAAATATCCGCCCGAAGAGAGGACAGCCAAAGAATTTTACATGGCGCGCATCAGCAATTTCGCGTTCAGGCATGGCGTCAGGTTGTTTGAGTAGGGGATTCCGCGAAACGAGGCATTGAAAATCAAGAGTAGATCGGGTACATTATTGCATGATGGAGGAAAAATGAACCAAAATATCACGCTCAGCGCAGAAAAAGCATTGATCGAGCAGGCACGCCGCCAGGCAGAAGCAAAAAATACCACTCTTGATGCCGAATTCCGGCATTGGCTGGAACAATATGTCCAGTCGCCCCACGCATCCAACGAGTTTGAGGCGCTTATGGAGCAGTTGAATTATGCGAAAGCGGGCAATTCTTTTTCGCGGGACGAGATGAATGAGCGATAAATATTTTATAGATACAAATATTTTTGTATATTGTTTTGATGATCGGCAAATGGAGAAGAAAGCTCATGCACTTGCTCTCATTGTCGATGCTTTAAAAACCGGCAATGGGGTCATTAGCTGGCAAGTGATCCAGGAATTTCTGAGTGTATCTACACGAAAATTTTTAGCCCCTTTTAGGCTTATCATATCCTCCGCCCGAAGAGAGGACAGCCAAAGAATTTTACATGGCGCGCATCAGCAATTTCGCATTCCGGCATGGCGTCAGGCTGTTTGAGTAGGGGATTCCGCGCACAACTCCGGGTGTTCCCTGGGCAGATATTCGACCAGGAAGTCAAAGCCGCGCCGCCGACTTTGCGAGCGGATTTTTCCGCGCCAGCGGGGCCAGTTTTGGATCAGGCGGCAAAACCCCAGCTGGGCGATGATTTCGGCAGGGAATCATAGCATGGGGTTCTGTGATGTTATAATCAAATCAATGACCCCCGACCCCACTCCCCCCATTCCTGATTTTTCCAGGCGCGCAGCCTTCCCCGGCACCGCTGGCAACCCGTTTGATACCGTTCTGCGGCGGATGGAGCAATTTGAATCCGCCCTGCCCGCGCCGGTGTTTGCGCTGATCCTGCTGATTTGGGCGGCAGTGCTGCGTTTCTCCTCGCTGATGAGCGATCCGTTGAATGTGCTGGACTTAGCCCTGTTTTTCTTCCTGGATTGGGCGCTGCTGTTCAGCCTGCCGCGCTCCAACCGTTCGTTTGGACCGGCGCGCGCCACGACTCTGCTGCTGATGCTGATGCGCACGCCGTTTGCCCTGCTGCCCGCCCCGTATAGCACGTTGGCGCAGACCGCTGGCAGCCTGCTGGTGATTTATGCCTTTTGGGTGGAGCCGCACCGCATTCGCGTCACCCGCCAGGAATTGATTTCCGAGAAACTCTCCGCGGATGCCCCGCCCCTGCGTATTCTGCACCTCAGCGACCTGCACGTGGAGCGCATCACCGCCCGCGAGGAGCAGCTTACCGCCCTCATCAACGAACTCAAGCCGGATGTGATCCTCTTTTCCGGCGATATTCTCAACCTTTCGTACCTGCATGACCCCACCGCCCAGGCGGCTGCCCATCAGGTGATGAGCGCATGGCGCGCCCCAGGCGGCGTGTTTGCTGTCAGCGGCAGCCCGGCGGTGGATTTGCCGGAGCTATTTCCCAAACTGGTGGCGGGCTTGCCCCTGCACTGGCTCAACGATGAAGCCATCACCCTCCGCCAACATGGACAAAAAATCCAGCTGATTGGGCTGACCTGCACGCATAAGCCCTTTGTGGATGCGCCCCGCCTGGAAACGCTGACCGCCCCGCTGGACGACAGCCTTTTCACCGTACTGCTGTATCATTCACCCGATCTTGCCCCGCAAGCCGCGCAATTGAGTACAATAGATTTACAGCTTTCCGGTCACACCCACGGCGGGCAGGTGCGCCTGCCGCTGATTGGCGCGCTGTTCACCGGATCACTGTATGGGCGGCGATTCCAGGCAGGCAAATATATCCTGCCGCCCGGTCCGAAGGCGCGCGCCTCGTTCAAACTGTATATTTCGCGTGGCATCGGCATGGAAGGCAAAGGCGCTCCGCGCGTGCGCTTCCTCTGCCCGCCCGAAATCATCCTATGGGAACTCAAAGGAAAAAAACATGATTAACTCACGCTATACGGCATCCCCCATTCATTTTGAAGTCGCTTCCGAGCTGACCCCACCCGCTGATCTGACGGCAATCTTCCGCTTTGCCGATGAAAAGGCGGTGGTGGGTCACCCGGGCAAGCAGGCGGGTGACCTGATGCTGGTTGAAAAGCCGGAGGGTGGCTATCAGGTGATCGTCTCGCTCGGCAAGCCAGAACGTTGCAGCGCGGAAATCGTCCGCCGCGCGGGGGGCGCGCTAGGCAAGTGGCTGCTGACCGCTGGCTGCGCCCACCTGGACGTGGATATTGACTCGCTGCAAAAGACGAATGTGCCAGATGCACCCGCCGTCCCGCTGGAAGCGCTGCTGGAAGGCATCCGCCTGGGCGCGTATCGCTTTGCGCGCTACAAACAGGCAGAGGACGCCGCCGCCGCCGCTGCTGATGTGCGCGTCACCCTGCGCTGCGGCGAGGGACCGGAACGCAATCAGGTGTCCATTGACCGCGTCAACAGCCTGACCTCCGCGGTGCTGTTTGCGCGTGGCGTGGCGCACGAACCCGCCAACGTCATCAACCCCATCACCCTGGCGGAGCTTGCCGCTGAAATTGCCGCCCAAACCGGGCTGACCGTGAAAACGTTAGACGAAAAAGACCTGGCGGAGCTGGGCGCGGGCGCAATGTTGGCGGTCGGGCAGGGCAGCCAGACCCCGCCGCGCCTGATCGTGTTGGAATACGCCGGTCAGACGCAAGACGCACCCATCGCCCTGGTGGGCAAAGCCCTGACCTTTGATTCGGGCGGCTACTCGCTCAAATCCACCGAAGGGATTGTGGGCATGAAGTACGATAAGTGCGGCGGGGTAGACGTGCTGGCGGTGATGGCTGCCGCCGCCGAGATGGGCGTGCGTACCCCGCTGGTGGGCATCATTGGCGCGGTGGAAAATATGGTCTCAGAGGCTGCTTACCGCCCGGATGACATCCTCACCAGCCTGTCTGGCAAGACCATTGAGGTTATCTCTACCGATGCGGAAGGGCGGTTGGTGTTGGCGGATGCCCTCACCTATGCGCAGCAGATTTATCACCCCCGCGCCATCATTGACCTTGCCACCCTGACCGGCGGCGTGGTCACTGCCCTGGGTCGCGTGCGCGCTGGGTTGATGTCGAACAACGATGATCTCTCTGCCGCGTTGTTTGCCGCGGGCGAAAAGACCGGCGAGCTGCTCTGGCGGCTGCCTCTGGATGAGGAATACGCTAAAAATGTGAAGGGCGATGACGCCGACCTGAAGAATTCCGGCGGCAGAGAAGGGCACGCCATTTTGGGCGGCGCATTCCTGCAGCAGTTCGTTGACCCCGCCGTCCCCTGGGCGCATTTGGATATTGCCGGCGTGGCAGATTTGCCCAAAGACGCCCCTTATTCCCCCAAAGGCGCTACCGGATTCGGTGTGCGGCTGCTGTTTGAATATTTGCTGAGTCTGTAGAGAGTAAGCATATTAAACAAAAGAATAGGGGATGGACTTCGTCCATCCCCTATTCTTTTGTTACTGTTCAGACATTTCAGTCGGTGTAGTGGCGCACTGCGTGCGCCTGGGTATGCAGGGAGATATTCCGGTGGAAACGCAAAAAGTTATATCACGCTCTGGCCCACGCAGTGCGCCACTACACCGCCTGAAATGTCTGAACAGTTACCGGTAAGGGCATGTGGGTCTGAATGAGGTAGAGGTAGGGGATGCCTGATTCGTTACCAACCTGAGAAAAGGGTTACAACGGGCTATCAAACTGCCAAAAAAATCGTGTAGAGGGTCAAAACCTGGTTAAAATCGGACAAGAGGGAAAAATACCGATGATCAGACGACCTGTTTCAAAAATTTTTAAAGTGATCGTGCTGAGTGTGATCCTTTTTGCCTGTATGGGCGGAATTTCCACGGCGTATGCCTCTCTACATGCGGCGGACAATTTTACGCATTTCATATACTTGCCCTGGGTGGCTGCCGCAGCAAAATCAACGCCCACCCCTACCCCCACGCTCGTTCCTACCTCAACCCCTACGCCTACCCAGTCCCCTTCCTCCGACACGGTCAACCCCCAAAACCGGCAGGAATCGCTCAATTTTTATAAAAACAAATACCTCACCGCCAGCGGCGCGATTAACTGGACAGGCAATATCGCCGGATGTAACTCGGGCAATACGGACGCTGCTTATAAACTGGCTGAATTACAGCGAATCAATTATTTCCGCGCGATGGGTGGCGTTCCGGCAAAAGTAACCTTTACGGATGCCGCCAACCGCCTGGCGCAGGCTGCCGCCCTGATGATGAGCGCAAATAATTCGCTCAACCACGCGCCCCCTTCTAGCTGGAAATGCTATTCAACGGACGGCAAAGATGGCGCAGGCAGCTCGAACCTGGCGCTTGGGCTATATGGCTGGAACGCGATTGCCCTCTACATGAAAGATTCAGGGTCGAATAACACCTTTGCCGGTCATCGCCGCTGGATTCTGTATCCGCAAACGCAAGAAATGGGCATCGGTGATATTCCTGGCGGGAGTGGAAGCTCCGCCGCCAACGCGCTGCACGTCTTTGACGCGCATATGTGGGAGGCGCGCCCCGCCACGCGCGAAGAATTTGTCTCGTGGCCCCCGCCTGGGTTTGTACCTTCCACCGTGATCTATCCGCGCTGGTCCTTCGCGTATGCCGGGGCGGATTTTTCAGCCACAACGGTCAGCATGGTCTCTGGCGGGGTGAACCTGCCGATTAGTCAAGCCGGTCTGTCGAATGGGTATGGAGAGAATACGATTGTGTGGATTCCCAACAACATGAGCGATGGCGCAAATTGGCCCACCCCTGCCGCGGATACGACCTATAGCGTTACGCTGCAAAATGTGAAGATCAACGGGCAAAGCCGCACGTTTCATTATGATGTGACCGCGTTTGACCCGGCAAAGTAGAGATATTCCATAAAAAATAGGGGATGGACTTCTTCCATCCCCTATTTTTTATGGAATATGCTTACTTAATTTTCTCCGCCACGTATTCCGCCACCTTCTGCATAGCGTCTGGCAGTTTGGCGGCGTCTTTGCCGCCGGCTTGCGCCAGGGAGGGTCTGCCACCGCCGCTGCCGCCCACCTGCGCGGCAACTGCCTTCACCAGGTCACCGGCATGCAGCCCGCGCTTGATGAGGTCATCCGTCACGGCGGCGATAATCACCGGCTTGCCTTCCGGCGCGGAGGCGACCACTACCACCCCGCTGGGGAACTTCTGGCGGAAGCGATCCGTCATGGCGCGCAGGGTATCCGCGTCCGCGTTGGGCAGCAGCGCCGCCAACACGGGGATGCCCGAAACTTGCGGTGTTTCGGATAACTGCCGGTCAAATTCCACGCTGGCGGCTTCCTGACGCAGCAGGGCAATCCGCTTGCGTCCGGCTTCCACTTCTTCTTGCAACTGACCAATCTTGGCAGGCACGTCATCCGGCGGGCTGGTGAGCAGGCTGGCAGCGGTCTTCAGGGTGCGGAAGCGGCGCTGCACCAGTTCATACGCGCCCCTGCCGGTGACGGCTTCGATACGGCGCACGCCTGCCGCCGCGCTCGATTCGCTGGTGATGAGGAACAAGCCAATATCCCCCGTCTCGGTCACATGCGTACCGCCGCATAACTCGTAGGAAACCGGATCGCCGCCCGCGCCAATGGTGATGGTACGCACTACTTCGCCGTATTTTTCGCCAAACAGCGCCATCGCGCCTTCCGCCATCGCCTGCTCGCGGTCTTTGAGGACGATGCTCAGGCGATAATTTTCAAGAATATTGCGGTTGACCATCGTCTCTACCCGCTCTAACTGATCGGGAGTGACGGCTTCGGTGTGATTAAAGTCAAAGCGCAGCCGGTCTGGGGCGACCATCGAACCCGCCTGGCGGGCATGTTCGCCTAACACGGCTTGCAGGGCGGCGTGCATCAGATGGGTGGCGGTGTGGTTGCGCTGAATGTCGCGGCGGCGTTGGATATCCACCGTTGCCAGCACGCGATCCCCCACCTTGGGCGTGCCGCGCACAACCTTGCCCACGTGCGCAATGACCCCGGCAGCCGGACGGCGCACGTCTTCCACGCGCACTTCCCAACGCGGCTCTTCGACCGAGACGATCACGCCGTGATCCGCCACCTGCCCGCCGGATTCCACGTAAAAGGCGGTGCGCGGCAGGAGCAATTCCACCGTTTCGCCCTCATGCGCCATATCCACCGGCGCGCCCGCCGTCACCATGCCCAGCAGTTCGCCCTCGGTTTCTAATTCATCATAAGGGTTATAAGTCACGCCCTGCGCGCTCAGTTTGCCCTGGGTTTGCAGCGATTCAAACAACGCGCGGTACACGTCCACATCTTCGCCGCCCATCGCGCCAAAGGCTTTGCCCGCGCCCGAAGCCACACGGTGACTTTCTAACGCGGCTGCAAACCCGTCTTCATCCACCTGCATACCCTGTTCACGCGCCACATCGCGGGTGAGTTCCACCGGCAAGCCATGCGTGGCATACAGGTCAAATGCGCGCTGACCGTCTAACATGCCCAAGCCCGCCGCCTTCGCCTCATCCAACATCTCTTGCAGCTGGCTCATCCCGCCTTCCACGGTGCGCATAAAGCGTTCTTCCTCGCGCGTCAGGTTCGAAAGGATGGTGGCGCGGTGTTTCTTCAGTTCGGGATAGAACCCACCGTAATAATCAATGACATCTTCCGCCACTTGCGCCATAAAGGGATCATTCAGCCCCAGTTTGGAGGCAAAGCGCGCCGCGCGGCGGATAATCATGCGGCAAATGTAATTGCGCCCAGTGTTGCCTGGCACCACCCCATCCGCAATCAGGAAGGACGCCGCGCGCACATGATCGGCAATCACGCGGTAGGGGGTGAAGTTTGCTTCGCGCTGCACGTCAGACTGCCCGCATAACGCCTGCACCTTTAGGATGAGGGGCCAGAGCATATCCGTGCGATAGTTTGAATCCACGCCCTGCAGCAACGCCACCACGCGCTCAAAACCCATGCCCGTATCTACATGACGGGCTGGCAGCGGCTCTAACTGGGTGGCATTCAAGCGGTTATATTGGATAAATACCAGATTCCAAATTTCCGTAAAGCGGGCGCAGTTGCCATTGACGCTGCACACATGCCCCGGCACGCCCTGCTTATCACATGCCTCAACGCCGCGATCTATGTGAATTTCGCTATCCGGTCCGCAGGGACCGGTATCCGCCATTTCCCAAAAATTCTCTTTGCGCCCGAACGGCAGCACATGATCGGCGATCATGCCGGGCTGCATCAGCCAGTTATCGCGGGCTTCCTCATCGGTGGGGATTTCGCCCTTCTCATCGCGGAAATAGGTGACATAGAGCTTGGCGCGATCCAGCTTCCAGACCTCGGTCAGCAGTTCCCACGCCCATTGGATGGCTTCCTTCTTATAGTAATCGCCAAAGGACCAGTTCCCCAGCATTTCAAAGAAGGTATGGTGGGTGTTATCGCGCCCCACATCGTCCAGGTCGTTATGTTTCCCGGCTACGCGCATGCACTTTTGCGAATCCACCGCGCGGGTGTAGGGGCGTTGATCCGTGCCAAGGAAAATATCCTTAAATTGCACCATGCCTGCATTGGTGAACAGCAAAGTCTGGTCGCCGCCCGGCACGAGCGAAGCCGAAGACACCTGGGTATGCCCCTTGCTGACAAAAAAGTCAATAAACTGCTGCCTGATCTGCGTACCGGTTAACGGGGTCGTCATTCTGTTCTCTCCTTATGCCTTTCCCCTTGGGGAAAGCAACTTTCATTCATTTGAGTGTAAATTATAACTTAACTTGCCTGATCGTGTTTGCATTTTTCTATTTTGTGAGTCACTTCCCAATCCTCTACATCCACGTAGCGGCGCACTGCGTGCGCCCAAACCTGCGCAGGGCATCTCCCTGGTGGAAACACGATCATCCTCATCCAAAGGTAGGCGCACGCAGTGCGCCACTACACGGACTGGGATACCTAAGCAGTGACTGTAATATTAAAAAAATGAGAGCGGCCTCTCATTTTTTTTTATAAACTTTACAATTCTCCTACAGCGGCAAATGCTGGCGGAAATAGACTTCGGCTTCAGGCTTGGAGGCGAATACGGATTTGGGCATAATCAGGAAATTGCTCTCGTGATTTAAATACAGCACATACGCGCCCGCGTTTTCATGCACGCGGCGGATGCGCTTCCATTCAATGGTGGTGGCACGGTGTTTGCCTTCAATCGAAAGCACCAGTTCTTGATCGGTCATGTGCATGGTGAAGGGGGTCTGATAGGTGGCGTTTTGGGTGAAGTCCAGCCACGGGAAGAACCAGGTGAACAGCGCAACCACCGCCGCAAAACCAATCAGCAGCCCAACAAACAACGCCCACGAGGCAAATTGAACGGTGGGCAGCAGCTTGGGGAAGAGCAGCAGCACCAAAATGGCGATCATCAGCACAGAAAACAACGCCGCCACAATTTTCAGGCGTGAGCTGCGCAAAAAACGCATCCGCTGGGCGGGGATAATCTCACGCGAGTCAAAATGCACAGGTAAAGGGGCAAAGGGAGAGGAGGGCATGGTTTTTCCTATCAGCAAAGATACCGCCATTATAAACGATGCGCGCCCATTTTCCGGTATAATGATCTCATTCCACTTTTTGAGGGTTTTATGAAAAAGACGCTATCCATTGCCCAGGCAAATCTCCTGTTCCTCATCAGCATTCTATTGGTGCTGGTGGTTGGCAGCATTGTCCAAGCCTTCTCGCTCTCGTGGGGGCTGATGTTGACCGAGCTTGCCCTCATCCTGCTGCCTGCCGTGCTTTTCCTGCGCTGGAAGAAGATTCCGCTGCGTGAAGGGTTGCGCCTGAAGGCAATTTCGCCGCTGTTGGCAATTTTGGCGGTGCTGTTGGGCATATTTACCTATCTCTTTACCCTGTTCATTGAAGGCTGGATGATGCGGCTCACCCAGGCGCCCTCCATCAGCCTGCCAGAGGGCGCACTGCCGAAGGATGCGGTCGGGTATATCCTCTATTTCATTGCGATCGCCATTTTGCCGCCCCTGTGCGAAGAAGCCTTGTTTCGCGGGGTGGCGCAATCAGCGTATGAGCGGACGCGCAAGCCCTGGTTTGCCATCAGCATGGTGGCGTTGATGTTCGCCTTCTACCACTTCCGCGTGACGGGGCTGCCCGGGCTATTGCCGATTGCGTTCCTGCTGGGGTGGGCTGCCTGGCGCACCGGCTCCCTCGTGACCAGCATCCTCCTCCACTTTGGGGTGAACGCCCTCAGCGCAGGCAACACCATCTATGCCCTGGCAACCGGCACGGCGGGCATCCCGCTGACCTCGGTGCCGCTGACGCTATTGGGCGTGCTGGGCGCGGCGGCGTGCGTAACAGGAATCGTTTTGATCACCCGCGCCCAAAAGCGGCGTGAACAGGCTGCCCGCCCCGCCCTTACCCTGGGGCAGTTGATGACCGAACCGCTGCCCGCATCTGAGTCGTCTCACTCTTTCCTCTATAATTACTGGGCATTGGGCGTTGCCGCGCTGATCTATCTGGCGGTGGCTGCCCTGACCGTGCTGATGACCATTGCGCCGGAGCTGGCGGTCACTCAATCCGTGCAGTTCAGCGCGCCTGCGCCTGCTGCGCTGCCCAGCCAGGATCAATATCAGTTGATTACCAAAGATAACCGCCTGGTCGGGCGAGCCGTTTGCACCCTCTCCCCCAACGGCAAGCAAATCCTCTGGGAGTGTGCGCGTACCGTGCAGACGGCGTATCAAGTGCGCACGGGTAACAGCTTCTTCCAGGAAAACGCCAATACCCAAACCATCTCCGCTACGTGGGATTCCACTACCCTGGCGTTACAAGAATACGCCTTCCACCTGCGCGCCGCTGACACGAATTATCAGGTGACGCTGCAAGGCGGCAGTCTGATTGCCGAACTGCCAGATGGCACGCGCCCCAGTCTGCAAATCCCGGCTGGCACGCTGCTGCAGGATGAATGGGCGTGGCGTACCCGTTATCTGCAAGGGCAGGGCGGCTCTTCGTACCGCGCCAGTATGGTGTATCGCTCTCGCTGGAATGAAAAGACTCAAAAAAACGCGCCCCTTGCCATCAACGGACTGCTTAAAGTGATCCCGCTGGATCGGATTACCCTGCCGGACGGCGCACAAGATACCTGGGTAGCTGCCCTGGGTGACCAGACAGCGTGGTATTCCGTGCAGGACGGTCGTCTGGTGCAATTTGATGACGGGATGCTGCAATATCGCTGGGTGAAGTAACGCCCACCGCACCTTTTTCGGATATAATCGGCGGATATGCTCCCCATCCTTCGCTCAACATCCTTGCCGCGCGTGATTACGCTCCTCTCCGGCGTTATTTTGGCTGCGTTGCTGACGCTCACCACTGTTCAATACGCCACCCAGGTTGCCCAGGCAGTCTTCTACCCCTATTCGCTGGATTACGGCGAAGGTCCCATCCTGGATCAAGTGGTGCGGCTGGCGCATTTCCATAATATTTACCGCGCCGACCTCAGCGTTGCGCCTTTCACGGTTGCCAATTACCCGCCGGTATATTTGCTGGCGCAAGTCCCGTTTGAACGCCTGTTTGGACCATCCTATGTCTATGGGCGCATGATTTCCGTTCTCAGTATTCTGCTGGCGGCAATCTGCCTGGGGTTAACGGTGTGCTGCCTGACGGGCAGCCGCGTGGGGGCGTGGATCAGCGGCGGGTTACTCATCGCCATTCCGTATGTGCAGCACTGGTCGCTGTTTACGCGAGTGGATTCGCTGGCGCTGGGTCTTAGCTGGGCGGGCGTATTAGCAGCCGTCACCTGGGGATTAAATCCGCCCTCCGCAGCAATCGCCAACCCTGTTAGCACGCCTTCTTCCCGATGGTCTCGTATGGCTATGCGCATTTCTGGCGAGATGCGCTCCCGCTCCTTCCTGCTCGCCGTCCTGCTGCTCACCGCCAGTATCTACACCCGCCAATCGTATGCCCTGGCAGCCCCCGGCGCGCTCTGCTGTTGGCTGCTGTTTGCGCCCTCCCTGCCCTTCCGTCAACGCCTGCGCCGCGCCTTGCAGCTTGCCCTTGCCACCTTCACCCTTTGCCTGCTCGCTCTCATCACGCTCACCCTGCTTACGCGCGGCGGATTTTATACCAACATCGTCATCGCCAACGTCAACCCGTTTCGCTGGTCAACGGTGCAATTCTTCTGGAATGACTTCCGCGATCATTTCCTGCCGCTGCTCATCCTCGCCGGTGGATATATTCTGGCAGGATTGATATTATTGGCTATGCGCAAAAAAGTCCCCTCTGCCTGGCTGCTGACCGTCCCATCCCTGCTGCTCGCTGCCGCCTCTGCCCTGACCATTGGCAAAGAGGGGTCTTCCTATAATTACCTGTTTGAAATTTCCGCCGCCTTATGCCTGACGGCGGGCGTTTCCTTCGCCTGGTTAACCAATTGGCTGGCTCTCCCACTCCTCCGCCGCCCTGTGCTGACCGCACTGAAAGCCCTGCCTGTCCTGCTGCTGCTCATTCTCGCCGTACAAACCTGGATTTTGCAGGATTGGACGGCGCAGCGCTTCACCCATGACTATTTGCAAGCTCGCCTCAACCAGCGCAGCAATCAAGCCGAGCTGCTCCGCCTGATCCGCGCTGCCCCCGGCAAGGTCTTGGCGGATGAACAAATGGGGCTGATCCCCCTGGCGCATAAATCCCTCGCGCTGCAGCCTTTTGAGTTTAAGCAGCTGGCGGATATGCAGGCGTGGGATCAAACCCCGCTGCTGGATGAAATCAGCGCGGAACATTACAGCCTGATCCTGTGGTTTGATCCGCCCAACTCACATGCCGTTGAAGTCCGCTGGACGGAGGGGATGCGCGCCGCCGTGCTTGCCCATTATCACCTGGACGGCAAATTAGGGGATGTGTACGTCTACCGCCCCAATTCGCCGCAGCCCTAAACGTTAAATGATCCTTGCAGCATGATAAAAAGAGGCGTGCCTCTTTTTATCATGCTGCAAGGATCATTTAAAACCCATTTTTATTCGTTCTTTATAGAATCTGCCGTTCATTAAGGTATAAACAAAACCAGCGGCTTCACTGGTATGCCCGCCGCTTCCAAGGTTCTACGCACCTGGGCAGCGTGATCGGCTGCGCCCGGCTCATCGCCATGCAGGCAGAGGGTATCCATGCCCGCCTGGGCGAGGCGCACTGCCTGAGCGCAAATTTCGGCGGGGTCTGTCAACAGCGCACCCGGCTCTTTACGCGGACGCAGCTGCCCATCCGGTGTATACGCCCGGTCTGGGAAGCCCTCCTCCGCCACGCGCAGTCCCACTTCCTGCCCGGCGCGGATCAATGCCGAGCCAGCCAGCCCCACCAGGATGAGCTGCGGATCAAACCGCTTTACGGCGCGTGCCAGGGCAAGCGCCAACCTGTCATCTTTGCTCGCCTGGTTATACATCGCCCCATGCGGCTTGACGTGACGCAGTTCCACGCCTTCCACCCTGGCAAATGCCTCCAGCGCCCCCAACTGGTAAATGACAAACGCCTCCGCTTCGTCCAGGGGCAAATCCATCACGCGGCGACCGAAGCCCTGCAAGTCAGGGTAGCCGGGATGCGCCCCCAACGCCACATTCATCCGCCCCGCCAGCCGCACCGTGCGCGCCATCACCAGCGGATCGCCAGCGTGCAGCCCGCACGCCACGTTCACCGAAGTCACCTGCGCCATGACGGCTTCATCATCGCCCAGGGTGTAGCGCCCGAAGCTCTCGCCCAAATCACAGTTTAAATCCACCATATTCCCACCTTATCCGATCCCTTCCTTTAATACCGCCATACTGCGGGCGTATTTCTCGGCTGCCTGCGCCAGAGTGACTTGGCGGAAGCGCACGCGCCCAATGCCCAGCGGCAGCTGCGCCAGCAGGGGGATCGCCGCGCGGGTGACGACCAGCGCCTTGGGGTAGCCGCCGGTGGTGGGAGCGTCCGCCATCATGGTCATCAGCCCGCCGCCGGAAGTAAGCTGCACGCTGCCGGGCGGCATCCCTTCCGAAAGCAGCTCGCGCGGGTGGGTTTGCTCCAGCGGCACGCCTTCCAGCCGATAGCCCATCCGATCCGAGCGGTGGCTGACCAAAAATTCCATATTCCACAGGGCGGTGCGGCTAGCATCCGTCAACCAATCTAATTGCGGACCGGGCAGCGCGGAACATTCTACGGCGGCGGCATAATTCGGGCGTGACCTGTGCGGCAGCCAACGCCCCGCCATCGCCCGCAGCTGTCGGCTGTTCAATCCGCTCTCGCCGATGGGCAGGCTATCCCCGCTCTGTACACCTCGCCCAATACCCGCCCGCGCGCACACCGAACGCGACCCCATCACCAGGGGTGTATTGATTCCACCGGCAAAGGCAAGGTAGCCCCAACCGCCCGCCCCCGGTTCAGGGATGACTTCGATCTGCTCGCCAGCGCGCACAAAAGCCGCCATCCACAGGTGCAAACTGCGCCCGCCGATCCGCAGCGTAAAGCCGCAGCCCGCCCCCGCTACCAGGCAGTCAGTATCCAGCTGTAAAGTGGGACCGTCCAGGGTAAATTCCAACGCCGCCGCGCCGGGCGAGCCCGCCGCATTCAGCGGATTGCCGACCAGGGCATTCGCCGCTTGCAACGCGAACGCATCCATTGCGCCCGAAAGCGGCACGCCAAACCGGCGCAGTCCCTGCCTGCCCGCGTCCTGCACGGTGGTGAATATCCCGCCTGCCAACACGTTACAACGCATAAAATTGCACCTCATCCCCTGGCGCAAGCAAAAATGGCGGATCGGCAGCCAGATCAAACAACGCCAGTGGAGTGCGACCAATAATCTGCCAACCGCCCGGCGACTCCAGTGAATAAATGCCGGTCTGCTCACCAGCAATGCCCACCGACCCGGCAGGCACGCTCAGGCGCGGGGTGGTCAGGCGCGGCGCAGCCAACCGAACGTCCATTCCGCCCAAATAGGGGAATCCGGGTAGAAAGCCCATCATCAACACGGTATAGCGCACGGCGGCGTGAATGCGCACCACCTCTTCAGGGGTCATATTGGCATGTTGCGCCACGAACGCCAGATCAGGACCATTTGCGCCGCCATATGCCACCGGAATTTGCACCACGCGCGGTGGGTTAACGGGGGCTGTGTCTGCATCTGGCAGGCTGTTCAGCCAGTCCGCCAGGGCAGAATAAGATCGTTGAACGGGGTCATAATAGACCAACAGAGCAGCGTAGCCGGGCAGGGCTTCGCCTATTCCGGGGTACGCCGCCTGGTTAATCTGACGCGCCAGGGCTTGCACCTGCTGATTGAGGATCAGGTCAATGGTAGAATGTTCCGCCTGCCAGCTGACCCGCGCGGCGCAGTCGCCAACGGGTTCAATGCGCCTCAACTAGCCCGCCTTCGTGCCGCACTCTGCGCAGAACTTTGCGCCGGGGGCAAGTTTCGCGCCGCATTCGGTGCAATGTTTTTCAGCGTTGATTTTCGCGCCGCATTCCGGGCAGAATTTTGCGCCGGCTGCCAGGGGAGCGCTGCAGGTTGGGCAGGATGCCACTTTTTTATCGCTCCAGCTGCCTGTCACCAGTTGGGTATCTTCTGCATCTGCCGCTGAATTTTCAAACGCCTTCTCCACCGCCCGCGCGGATTGCATCGCGCTCATTTCCACCTGCAAGTCAGGCGCGCAGTTTTTGCACAAGCCGCGTTTGTCGTTCCAGCAGGTCTTGGTACATACCCAAGCCATGCATTTGGGGCATTGCTTAAAATGCGGCTTTAACTCAGCGATTGCCTCAATCAGGGCTTGCTGACGAGCTTGCTCTCGCTGTGCCTCGGTCATCCGCCCAGAAACGTTCGCCGCCTGCCCAAACAGCCCGCCCAGCAAGGACGAAGCGGTATCCAGCACACCGGTGACGGACCCCAGGGCAAAGGGTTTAAAGCGCGTGCGGAAGCCATTACCGCAGCGGTCGCAGAAAAATTCAAATTCAAAGCCGTGTTGTTGGGATAAGTCTCGATAATTGCGCGTAAATTCAATCGGATCAGCCATCAGGGGTTTTCCTCCGCTCAAAATGTAGAAAATAGAGTGATGGCTTAATTGTACTCAAAAAATGGAAAGAGGGTGGGTTATTTGCCTGCCGCGCGCAATAAATCCACCAGGGAAACCGCACCCACTTGCTGATATTGCCCAGAAGTGGCGGTGACGAGGGCTTGCAGTTGTGTTTCCAGGGTGTCATTTGCAGTCAGCTGAATTGCCAATAGGTGCGCCCTGGCAATTTCGGGTCGCTGCTTCAGTAATCCGCTATACCAGGTGTTGGCGGGAGTTTTCGCGTGGGTACCGTCCCAGTTGGTCTTATCCACATCGCCGCTGAGGAGGACAATATTAACAAGGGCGTTCGGGTCGCGCTGCAAATCTGCCTGCGCCAGGGCGTAAGCCGCTTCCAGCGCGGAGTAAACGTCCACCCGCCCGCCTGCCGTCAACCCCTGCACAGCGTCATTGATTTGAGCAAACGCCTGCGGGTTCGTCTCCTCCTGCACAGCAGTTTGCGCGGGCAGGACGTTATGATTAAATGGCAGAAGGGTGAGACTGCGGCGCGCGTTGCCTTGCGGCGCATCTTTGGCAAGCTGGACAAACGCCGCCTTGACGGCATCCAGGTTGCCCTTATCCTGCATCCCCGCCGAAACATTCACCACGTAGATGGTATACGCGCTGAAGTGATGTTGGCGATCATACAGCTGCAGCAAACCGTCCAGCACCTCTTTACGCGCCGGGTAAGCCAGCTCCACCAAGCCGCGCGGAAAGGCTGCGTCCAGCTTCACCTGGGGGTTGATGGGGCGGAAATATGCCTGATCCATCAATATTTTCTGAAACTCCGCCGAGCGTAAATATCCCACCAGGCGGGTATATTCCGCGCGTTTGCCTTCATTCATCAGAATCAGCGGGTAATTTGCCGTCAACGTGCCATCCACCGGGTAAAAAAGCACCAGGCGATTCTCGGCGCGCAAGGAGGTATTCAACTGCATCAGGGTGGCTTCACTGTCTATGACGGCATCCACCGAGGAATCAGGGGCGTTGAACTTTTCCGTCAACTCGCTCAGGCTGCGATAGGTATAGGTCTGCCCGTTGATCCAGTCGCGCAAGTGGGTGGAAGGGTAGGTCAGGTCGCCCAGCTGCAGCGCGCCGCCCTCATCCGCGAACAAAGTTGCCGCGCTGATTAACGCTTCCAGGGCGGTGTGGCTGCTGGTGGGGCTGCCGAGGGCATAATGCAGCTCGCCCGCCGCGGAGCGGTCCGCCAACTGCGCCCAGGTGATCTGCGCGCCTGCCTTCCAGCCCAACGCGGTGGCTTTGCTGGGGCGCAAGCCCACTGCCAGCGGCGATTGCATGATCGGCTCTTGCGAAAAGATGCGGCTGCCGGGCGGACGCAGAAAGCTCAGGGAATGACTGGATGCCAGCCATGCCATATCTGCCTCACCCGTGTTATTTTGCGCAATTTGCGCGGATGCCTCCTGGTTGGGCACGTAGACCAGGCGAAAGCTGACCCCACTGCCCTTTTCGATATTCGGCAGCAAGCCCGTCAGCGCAGCAAGATCGCTATCCGCCAGAATCTTCAGGCGCGTATCGGGCGTAGAATCCGCCGATGCGTTGCCGCCAGGGCTGCATGCCGCCAGCGCAAGGGCGAACGTCAGGCTCATCGCCAGCGCCGCGCGCCCAACCAGGAGGGAAATCCGCGAAAAACGCATGATTAAATGTGTACCTCTTTGTCCGGCGCAGCCAGGAAGTCCGTCTCGCCAGTGATGCGCGCCGCTTCTTCCTGACGCACGCGGTCTAAATACGTCTGCGACTTTTCCACTTCCGCCGAAAGCGCGTTAATGGACTGGCGCATGGTCTTCAACGCCTCCGCTTTATACGCCGAGATCATATCCATCGACTCGTAGACGTTGGCAAAGGCACGTTGCAGCTGTTGAATGTTGACCGCCGAGCTGGCAGCCTGTTGGTGAATATCCACCGTTTGCTTGCGCAGCAGATTGGAGGTCGTCTCGATCAGGTTAGAGGTGGTGGTATTCAGCGCGGTGATTTGATCCAACACCAGCTTTTGATTCGCCAACGCCTGCGCCACAATGACCGCAGTCCGCAGCGCGGAAACGGTGGTAGTGGTGGCGCGATCCACGCCCTTGATTAGCTCCAGGTTGTTCTTGCGCACCATATCCAGCGCCAGGTAGCCTTGAATGTTGACCGCCATCTGGGTCAGCAAGTCCTGTACCTTTTGGCGGACGTAAAAGAGCATTTCTTCACGCACCACGCGCGCCTTTTCAGGGTCGGTGGCTTCAATATCGGTGATGCGGCTCTCGAGCTGCTGATCAATCTTCTTGCCCACGTACACGTACTGCTGCAAGGTCTGCATCAAGCCCCACAGGTTGATTTTTTCCTGCTCAATGGCGGCGTTATCCTTGCGCAGCTCGTCCTGCCCGCGATACAGGGTAGTGACGATGACATTAATGTGGCTCTGGGACGACTGGTACTTCAGGAAGTAATCGCGTACCTTGTTGCCCATCGGCACAACGCCCAAAAAGCTCTTGTTGCCGAAAATATCGCCCTGGCGGGAAGGGTCTAAGGCTTCCACCGTGTGACGCAAGTCCACCAACGAGCGTGAGATAGGCGTGGTGTCGTTGAACATGCCGTTCGTGTCTAATTCGCGCACGGGCCGGTCTAAAATGCGATTCGAGACCTGCGCCGAGGCGCGGATTTCCTTTGAACCCATGTTGTGCACCGCCGAAATGCGCTCCTTGAACGGGTCAGACTGCAAATCCGCGCGGATAACAATATCGGTAAACTCGCGCACCTTCGCATCCAGGCGTTCCTGGGTGGGCTTATCCAGCTTAATCATCTGTCCAGCCTGATCAGTGGCAATCGGTTTCACTTCCTGGGGCGGCTGAAGCGGCTCTGGCGGGGTCAATTCCTGGGGTGGAACTAATTCATCGGTCATTGCGTAAAATCTCCTTTTTCAAAAGTTACTTAGCGGGTACGGGATTATCCAGGTTGGTAATCATCTTCTCCAGCAGTTCATAGCTGGGGGAATCCACCACATTGGTCACCTGGTCGGGGATATTCAATTTGTTCGTCTGGCGAAAGGCAGCAAACGCCGCCTGATCCGCCGTGCGGTAGCCATGTTGAATGGCAAGCTGCTGCAATTCCGGGTCGGTGCGCAAGAATTGACCCAGGCGCGCGCCGTTGTCGTTGAACGCCACAAACACGTGCTTGCTAAAGACGGTGGGCGTGGGGTACATCAACACCGCGTCCGGGTTCTGGATGCCACCCGGCTGCGCGGCGCGAGCGATATACTGACTCTCATAGATCATCACCATAGGCGTCTTGCTCATGCCCATCAACAGATAATCATCAAAAGGGGCTTCGGTGTAGTTTTCGGTGAAGCCCTGCGCGCTCATCAATTTGGTCAACAGCGGCTGCATCTTCTGCAAATCCGCGTCTGACTGCACCAAGGTGGCATTGTTGAGCGCATACGAAGCCAACGCCAGGTACATTGCCCCGGAATTTGACTTGCGCGCATCCGCCGAGGTAAGCAGCACGCTCTTATTCACCGGATAAGCATTGCTGGCTTGCAAATCCTTCCAACGCACGTCCTTATCCACCAGTTTAAGATAGGCTTCCATATTAAAGGACTCAAACGCACCCGCTTTGGCAGCCACCCCGTTCGCCTCTAAAATTTGCACAATCGGCTTCCAGGAGGCAATCACCATCGGCGAATAGAAAATATCAAACGCCTGCGCGCTTTTCTGCGACTGCATAATCTTACTGGCAGCCGGCGACCCCGCCGGGAAGGCAAAGTCGAAGGTTTTCAGGTCATAACCGGTGGCAATCTCACGCGAACCGGCTTTAATCGGGTCCACCACGAACCCGCCGCGCAGCAGCGCCTTCTGCACCGCCGGGTCATTGAAGAAATCTTGCTTATCCGAGCTAATCAAACCGCGCACATTCACAATCGAATGCTGCACGAACTGGTCGCGTACCGAAAAATAAATTGCAGCGCCCACGCCTGCCAGCAACAAGACCAAAAGAAGAGGGCCAATCAGCCGTTTCATGGAAATTTCACCTCACTTTATCCGTAAACACCGCGGCGGTGGGAACGATGGAGTTATGTCCGCCTGAACTCTTATCAAATTATCTTGAAGCGTTTTTAAATTTTATAAATGAACTCTGTTCATTTATAAAATTTAAAAACTGTTTTCAGATAAGTTCTCATTATATACGCGACTATTAAAAAAAGGTTGCAGAACGCTTTAAATCCTTCTCCGTTGCGCTTGACGCGATCCTAAACCAGTAGTAGACTGACCCTACACATCCCATGCAGGAGGCGCGCTTATGCCGTTCGTGAGCGAATTTATCAACCGACCCATTACCGATATGGATGGCAGGCGAATCGGCAGGCTGCAAGATATTATTGCTCGCTCGCGGACTGAATCCATCCACCCTGAAGTTGAAGCTCTGCTGATTCGCACCAAAACGGGGACGCAAACCGTGCCGTTTTCAGCGGTGGCCGTGCTGCTTGCCCCGGTGATTGTGCTCAACAACAGCCTCACGCACCTGCCGGCGTATGTGGCGAATGAAAAAGATATTTTTCTGGCGCGGGATGTGCTGGATCGCCAGATTATTGATACGGACGGCGCGCGCGTGGTGCGCGTGAATGACCTGGAATTTGTGCGCGTCAATGGCAAGATGATGGTCAGCAATGTGGACGTGGGGGGCTTGGGCCTGCTGCGCCGCATTGGGCTTGCTGCCGTCACTCAAAACTTGGCGACCCGCCTGCATATTGGTCCCCCTGAATCGTATATTTCCTGGGATGATGTGGAACTGATGCGCTACGACCAGTCCATGCGCCTGCGCGTCCCCCGTGAACGCATCGCCGAACTGCATCCGGCGGATGTTGCTGAAATTTTGGCGGACTTGAGCCGCGCCGAGAGCGGTCAATTCCTCGAAGCCCTGGATGTGGAGCAGGTGGCGGACGCGCTGGAAGAGGTGGAGCCGGAATTTCAAGCCAGCCTGGTTGAAAATATGACCGATGAGCGCGTGGCGGACGTTTTGGAAGAAATGGAGCCAGACGAAGCCGCTGACCTGTTAGCCGAGCTGCCCCATCAGCGCAGTGAAGACCTGCTGAAAATGATGGAGCAGGACGATGCCGATGATGTGCGCAAGCTGCTGGCATATCCCGAAGAAGCCGCCGGCGGCATTATGACCACCGATTTCGCCTCGGTCACCGCCAATCTCACCGCCGAAGAAGTGATCAGCGTGCTGCGCGGCTTGGAAGGCGAGGCGGAAACCATCTTCTACATCTACGTCACCGATGAGGGCGGGCATTTGATGGGCGTATTTTCGTTGGATACCCTCATTTTTGCCAAACCCACTACCCCGGTGATCGATTTTATGCAGGAACGGGTCATCAGCGTCAATTTGCTTGACCCGCAAGAAGACGTGGCTCAGGTGATTGCCAAATACGACCTGATCGCCGTACCGGTGGTGGATGACGCCAACATCCTGCATGGCATCGTCACCGCCGATGACGCCCTGGATAAAATTATCCCCACTGCCTGGAAGAAACGCCTGCCCCGCTTTTACCGCTAACGAAAAGCCGCTGATCATGAGACACGAAGCCTTGACCGAGATTTTGCATGAACTTCGCGCTGACCTGGAAAATCGCTTGAGCGATCAAACCGTAAGGCTTTACCTATATGGGTCGCAAGCGCGCAACGAGGCGCGGTCTGATTCGGATATTGATGTGTTGGTAATTTTGAACGGCGAATTTCAATATTTTGATCTTGTACAGAAGACGGGCGATATTGCTGCGCGTTTATCCTTGCAGTATGACACCGTCATTTCGCTTGCCTTCGTCTCCGCACAAAAATTTGCAAATCAAACCAATCCATTCCTGATGAACATCCGGCAAGAGGGGATCGCCGTATAAACAGGCATTCTCGCTAAAAAGATCCCCCGTAGGGCAGGGCTTGCCCTCGGCTTATATTCATGGGTAATCGTTAACGGGCAACCACAAGGGTTGCCCCTATCAGGATAGCAATGAACTCAATTCACTGTCCATGAGCCTCAATCCGCGTAGTGGCGCACTGCTACAAATAACGAGACGCAGAAGACCAATATTTTAGGATAGCAAACTTTCGCCCTGCAATTGCTCCGGCAGGGGAACATTCAACGCCAGACCCTCCAGCCACCAATACGACCAGGGCGACCCGCTATTGCCCCAGGCTAGGGCAATCTGGGTTGGGAGCTCCATGCCTTCATACGTCCCCCACTCTAACAAATCTACCCGCCAAGGGATTTTCTCGAAGGGTTCGGCGGGGTTATCCGACCGGCGGAAGCGCAGTGCGGTCAAGTCGGTCATATAGCCGGTGAGCGGATCAAAATGGGCGGTCATTTCATCACTGCCTGCGCCCAACGGCACCATTAACTTGGCGGAATGAGCATCCACCGCCTGCCAGCGCAAGCGTGCATCATGCACAAACAGGCTGGGCATCCACACCCCCGCCGCCCACAGAGATAAATTTTGCCCCTGATCCAGCGCTTCGCCGGGCTGTGACTGCCCCGCCAGCTTGAATCCACCTACCCCCTTGATGAAAAATTCTTCTCCGCGCAGCACCGGACGGCGAAACCAGGTAAATTGCAGGCTGCGGTAAAACGCTCGCCCCGGAATATACCAGCCGCGGAAGCGCAGCGGCAGCCACAATCCGTTGACATTGACGCGCGCCGCCCCGCAAATATACGCGGACTGAATCTGTGGCGGCGTTTTGCCCAGGGTACGCTCAAAATGACGCGCCACCGGCTCAGGCAGGTCAGGCTGGGCGGGGGTCGGCGCGCCGGGCTGCGAAGGCATGGGTTGGCGTGGAAAACGGCGTGGCGGAATCATCAGCCCCAGGGTGATAATCCACACAATCATCAACAACACCGCCAGAGCCAGCAGGAAGTTCGTCAGGTCAAATTGCATTTTGCTCCAAAGAAAGATCAAGAGTGGGAATTGCCGTCAACGCCAAAAAGTCGCCTGGCGTTTCGCCTTCCGGCACCGCCAGCCCAGGGTAAATGTGAATATCCATAAAGCCACAGCTTGCCACAATCCGCCGGTACTGCTCTTGGGTATACGCCTGCTGTGACGAAGCCATGCGCCGCACGCTGCCATCCGCCAGTTGAACGATATAGTAGCGCGAAGTCGCCGTCATGGCTTGCTCATCCCAAAAATTCTCCTCCAATACCAGGTGCGGCTCTGTTGAAAAGAGACTGCGCGGCGCGGTGAACCACGAACACCCGCCCGACCCGATCCGCCGGACGGCTTGCTCATGCGCCACCTCCAGCAGCAGCACGCCACCCGGTTTCAGCGCGCGCTGCGCCTTGCGTAAAATCGTCAGCATATCCGCTGGACGAAAGACGTTCATCTCGCCGTAAATTTGCATCACCAGGTCGTAAGCGTGATCAGGACCGAAATCCGCAGTGCGCAAATCGCCCAGTTGATATTCACATGCCAGTTGCTGCGTTTCGGCTTGCAGGCGGGCATATTCCAGCGAGGCAGGCGAAAAATCCATCCCGCGATAGGCATGCCCCAAACGCGCCAAGCGTTCGCCATATAAGCCCGGTCCGCAGCCCAAATCTAAAATTTCACTCGGGTGACCGTGCAAAACCTCGGTGTGAATCCAGCGCACATGGCGATAGATCACTTCCAGGCGGCGGCTGGCGGCGTCATGCGATTGGCTCAGGTGTTCTTCCAGCATCCGTGCCGAAAAGCCCGGCTCATTCCAGGGGATATTGTCGCCCTCGCTCCAGGCTTCCGGCGGAGAAATACGGGTCAACAGGTCAGCAAGCTGCATGAGAGAAGCTCCTTTTCCTTATTATAGGCTCTTTGCCAAAAAGACCCCCACGCCCACCGCCACAATGCCTACAATTGCCGACCCTGCCGCATTAAAGAAGGCTACGCCCCATTCCCCCCGCGCCAACAGGTTGAAGCATTCAAATGTATAGGTGGAAAAGGTAGTATACGCCCCCAAAAAGCCCACCGCCAATAGCAGCCGCCAGCGCGCATCCAGCATCAGGCGGTCAGTGGCGAGGGTCATAAACAGCCCCAGCAGCAGGCTGCCCGTGACGTTAATCAAGAATGTGCCGTAGGGGAACGCCGTCCCCCATTTTTGGGCAGCCCAATCGCCCAACCAATAACGCGCATTCGCCCCCAGCATTGCGCCAGTGGAGATCAGCATCACTTTTTCAAACGTAGGCGGTATAAGTAAATTCATGAAGGCCTCAGAGGAAATATTTAAGGATGACATAAACAGTAACGCCAGATTATAGGCGACCGGCGCGGGCGGGTCAAGACCGCCCCGCCTTTTCTTGCCCCAACCTCCGGCTCTGTGATATGATTAATAGGGATTTGTTCTATAATATTTCAAGATACTCCCTTCAGGAGGGTTTCCGTATGGATGCTCATCAAATTGAACACTTAATTTCGCAGATGACCCTGGAAGAAAAGGCATCTCTTTGCTCTGGCGCGGATTCGTGGAAAACGCGCGCCATTGACCGGCTGGGCATTCCCAGCATGCGCGTGACGGACGGTCCGCATGGGGTGCGCCGCGCCACCGAAGATGACCGCGCCAATGAACCTGCCATCAGCTACCCCACCGCCGTCACGTTGGCTTCCAGTTGGAATGTCGATTTAATGAAGCGCGTGGGTGCTGCCCTGGGTGAAGAAACCAAATCCAAGGGCTGCGATATTCTGCTTGGACCGGCGGTCAACATTCACCGCGCCCCCCTGTGCGGACGCAACTTTGAATATCTGTCCGAAGACCCGCACCTTGCCGCGCGCATGGCGGTAGCCTACATTCAAGGCTTGCAAAGCCAGGGCGCAGGCACCTCCCTCAAGCATTACGCCGCCAACAACGCCGAATTTGAGCGCAATTCCATGAATTCTGTGGTGGATGAGCGCGCCCTGCGTGAAATTTACCTGCCCGCCTTTGAAGCCGCCGTCAAAGAAGCCCAACCCTGGACGGTGATGTGTTCGTATAACAAAATCAATGGCGCGTGGGCATCTGAAAATCACACTTTGCTGACGGACATCCTCAAGAACGAATGGGGCTTTGAAGGGCTGGTCATTTCGGACTGGGGCGCGGTGCATCATCGCATCAACACCGCCAACGCCGGTCTTGACCTGGAAATGCCCGGCATGGGCGATCTGCCGATCCAAATTCTGGTGAATGCCGTCAAGCAAGGCGCAGTCAGCGAAGCCACCCTGAACGAAATGGTGCGCCGCATCCTGCGCGTGGTCTACCTGGCGCGCGCGGATGGCACAAAAGAGCGCAAATTTGACCGAGATGGCGGCAATACCCCCGCGCACCGCGCCCTGGCGCGTGAAGCCGGCGGCGAAGGCATTGTCCTGCTGAAAAATAGAGACGATGTGCTGCCCATTGACCCCGCCAAGGTGCATACCCTGGCGGTATTCGGTCCCAATGCTGCGGTTGCGCGGATCGAGGGCGGCGGCAGCGCGAACGTCACCCCCTACTACACCGTCTCGCCGCTCGAAGCGATCCGCGCGCGGGTGGGCGATCAAATCAAGGTGGAATATATGCAGGGCTGCCAGAATACCGTCACCCCGCCCCCTCTCACCTCCGCCCTGCTCGCCTCGGATGGCTTTACGGTTGACTTCTTCAAATCCTCTGATTTCAGTGGTCAGCCGCTACTCACCGAGAAATTGCAGGCGCTCACCCTGGACGGGCGCGACCTGCCCACCGAAATCCGCAATGAGGTTCGCTCGATGCGCTGGCATGGCACGTTCCAAGCCCCCATCACCGGCGAGTATACCTTCAGCTTGACCGGCGGCGCGCGCTGCCGGATGCTGCTGGATGGCAAAGTGGCGGTGGATATGTGGAACGGCGATGACATTTACGCCCTCATCAACACCTGGCCCTTCCTGCCCCGCGCCGCCCAAATCTCCATGCAGGCGGGCAAGACTTATGACCTGGTGGTAGAGATGGAAGGCGCGAATCGTCTGAACCTGGGCATTATCCCCGCTACCGGCGAAACCCCCGAGCAGCTGAGCCAAATGGCTGCCCGCGCTGACCTTGCCCTGGTGTTCGTGGGCAATACCTGGGAACACGAATCCGAAGGCGCAGATCGCCCCGCCTGGGATTTGCCCGGCAAGCAGGTGGACCTGATCCGCCAGGTGGCAGGAGCCAACCCGCGCACGGTGGTCGTCCTCAACAATGGGGGCGTGGTCGAAGCCGCCAGCTGGATCGAGCAGGCAGCAGGCTTGGTGGAAGCGGGCTTTACCGGCGTTGAACTCGGCAATGCCATCGCGGACGTCCTCTTTGGCGATGTCACCCCCTCCGGCAAGCTGCCAGACAGCTGGTCCCTCCGCTTTGAGGATAATTCTTCCTTCCTTAACTTCCCTGGGGAAAACGGTCAACTGCGCTACGGCGAATCCATTTACGTGGGCTATCGTTATTACGATGCCCGCAAGATGGACGTTCTCTTCCCGTTTGGCTTTGGCTTATCCTATACCACCTTTGAATACAAAAATGCGCGCCTTTCCGCGGCGCAGTGGAACGGCGAAGGCAGCCTGTGCGTCAGCGTGGATGTGACCAACACAGGCAAGCGCGCTGGCAAAGAGGTCGTGCAGATTTACGTAGCCGACCCGCAATCCAGCCTGGTCCGCCCGCCCAAGGAGCTAAAAGGCTTCGCCAAGGTTGCCCTCCATCCAGGCGAAACCAAGACGGTGGAAATTTCCCTCAACCAGCGCGACCTGTCGTACTATGATCCCGCCGTGAAGGGTTGGGTAGCGGAGCCGGGGCAATTCCAGGTGATGATTGGCGCATCCTCGCGGGATATTCGCGCCACGCTGGAGTTCACCCTCACCGGCGAACCCTCTGCCAAGCCTAAATTGAACGCGAACAGCAGCCTTGCGGAGCTATCCGCTGATCCACAAGCCCTGGCGGTTCTGCAGAAATACGTGCCTGAACTGGTGGCGCAGCCGCAATTCCGCGAAATGGGCTGGGTTAACCTCGCCTGGGCGGCTCAAGCCTTCATGGAACTCATCTCGCCAGAGAAATTTCAGACGATTCTGGCGGAATTAGCGAAGATTAAGTAAAAGGCTCTTTCCCTTGCCCAAAACACCTGCCCGCACCCCCTCCACTACCCGCCGCGCAACCGGCAAAACCACTGCCACCCCCAAACGGGTGAGCCGCAGCCGGAAAAACGCGCCTGTTCGCCTGCCGCGCGCCGAACTGCCCGGCTGGGCGGCTCTTTCGCCTGAGCGCAAGCTGGATATTTTGGGCGTGGCGCTTGCCCTGCTGGGCGTGCTGACCCTCTTCAGCCTGCTTTCCAGCGAACACAGCGCCATCACCGGCTGGTGGGTGGATATTATCCGCCAAGTTGCCGGGCGCGGCGCGGTGGTCTTACCCCTGGCATTCATCCTCTTTGGGGTGTGGCTGGTGCTGCGCAACGTGGAACGCCTGCCCATGCTCTCGGCGGAACGTTCCACCGGCGCCGTGCTGCTCTATCTCAACCTGCTCGCCTGGCTGCATCTGCTGGAAGGCGGCGGATGGGTGCGGGCGGCGCAAGGCAGCGGCGGCGGTTACGTGGGCGCAGTCTTTGAAGTCCTGTTCACCAGCGCGCTGGGAACTGCCGGGGCGGTGGTCGTGCTGGTTGCCTGGAGTCTGATCGCCTTTGCCCTGCTGCTGGACGTTTCCATCTCTGAAATTTTCACCTTTGTGCAAAATATTCTTGCCAGCCTGGCGCGCCGCTCCAAAGGGGCAATTGTCGCTCGCCGCGCCGCACAATCTGCCGCGCCCTTGCCGAATTTGGGTCAGCAGCAGCCGCTTGGCGCGTCCTCCGCGCATGCCACATATTCCGCCCCGGCGCCACTGACACCCACCTCCCTGCCTGGTGGATTCCAACCCCTGCGCGCGGGGAATGCGCCGCTTATTGCCCAGCGGACAACTGCGCCGCAACCCGCCGCCCCCGAGCCTGTGCCAACCACCGCCTCCGCCCGGCATCGTCAGCAATGGGAAAAGCGCATAGCAGCCGAAAAAGCCGCCGAAACCGGCAACGCCTCCCCCAATGACATCTCCGCCACCCAACCGGTGATCGTCACCCCGCCCGCGCCGCCCTGGAAGCTGCCTAACCCCGCCGACATCCTCGCCGCTGGCACGCCCGCCGTCCTCAAGCAAAACCTGGACGTGGAACGCTCGAAGCTCATCGAAGACACGCTCAACTCGTTTGGCACGCCCGTCCGCGTGGTGGATGTACAACGCGGACCCACCGTCACCCAGTTTGGCATCGAGCCGCTCTACATTGAGAATCGGCAGGGGCGCACCCGCGTGCGCGTCAGCCGGATCGTTGCCCTGGCGGATGACCTTGCCCTGGCGTTGGCTGCCTCGCGTATTCGCATCCAAGCCCCTGTGCCGGGGCGCAGTTACGTGGGCATTGAAGTGCCGAACGCCGAAACCAGCCGCGTGGTAATGCGGGATGTGATGGAATCAGAAGCCTTTACCAAGTTAACCTCGCCGCTGCGCTTTGCCCTCGGCAAAGACGTTTCGGGGCATCCAAAAGCCTATGATCTGGGGGCTATGCCGCATTTGCTGATCGCTGGCACGACTGGCGCAGGCAAATCCGTGTTGGTCAACGCCCTGCTCTCGTGCCTGCTGCTCAACAACACCCCCGCCACCCTGCGCATGATCCTGGTAGACCCCAAGCGGGTGGAGCTGACCGGCTATAACGGCATCCCGCACCTGCTGACGCCAGTGGTCGTGGAAGCCGAGCAGGTGGTAGGCGCGTTACAGTGGGCGCAGCGCGAAATGGATGCCCGTTATCACCGCTTTTCGCAGGTGGGCGCGCGCAATATCGCCGATTACAACGCCAAGAATACCCCGCCCCTGCCTTACCTGGTGGTGCTGATTGATGAACTGGCAGACCTGATGATGCTTGCCCCCGAAGAAACCGAGCGCAGCCTGGCGCGTCTGGCGCAGCTTGCCCGCGCCACCGGCATCCACCTGGTGCTTGCCACCCAGCGACCCTCCGTCAACGTGGTGACAGGTCTGATTAAGGCAAACTTCCCCGCCCGCATCGCCTTCATGGTCGCCTCTGGCATTGATAGCCGTGTCATTCTGGATCAGGTCGGCGCGGAACGGCTGCTGGGGCGCGGAGATATGCTCTTTCAAGCGCCAGATGCCGCCGCACCGGTGCGCATCCAGGGCGTGTTTGTAGCGGACGCGGAAATTCAGCGGCTGGTGGAATTTTGGCGTAATCAGGCTTACGAATTACGCAACCAAAATACCACCTCCGCCACCGCCGTACCGGTCAATATGGATATTCCCACCGGCACGCCCCTCAGGCAAACCCCGTTGTGGGATGAAGAAACCGGCACGCTCACCAACCCCAACGGCACAACTGCCGCCTCCCCCAACGGGTCATCCGGCAGTGACCCCATGCTGGAGGAGGTCATCAAACTGGTGCGGCAGGAAGGTCACGCCAGCATTACCATGCTGCAGCGCAAACTGCGCATCGGCTACACCCGTTCTGCCCGGTTGATCGAAGCCCTGGAAGAAAAAGGCATCATCGGACCCCCGATGGGCGGGTCACAGGTGCGCGAAGTGCTGCCGCCCAGCGAGACACCTCACCCCTAACGCCACCCCGCAAGCAGGGATGGGAATACCGTTTAGATAATGTCGTTTTCCGCCCGGGCAGCCCCACCCCGCAGGCAGGGAAGGAAATGCTCTTTTCTGGTTCCCCTCCCTGCCTGCGGGGTGGCGTGTCTCGCAGCGAGGGGATTGTTTTTGGAATAAAGGTAAGTTTCATCACCAATATCACCAATTTGCAAAATGGGTTGCACAAATGCAAAATGTGTGCTATACTAATCAAGTCTTATCATCAGGTTTGTGTTTACGGTGCGCCGCCACTCTTCCTAATAAAAGATGGCAGCGCGTTTTGTTTAACACAAACCCGCCCTAGCAAAAAAGTTGAGGTTTATCTTGGAAGTAAAATTGTATGTTGGAAATATGACCTATGACACCACCGAAGATCAGCTGCGCACCCTGTTCGCTGAAGCCGGCACCGTTGTCTCTGTAGATGTAATCAAAGATCGTGACACCGGAACCGCCAAAGGCTTCGCTTTCATCACGATGTCCAGCCAGGCTGATGCGACCAAAGCGATCGGCTTATTCAACGGTAAAGACCTCGGCGGTCGCCCGTTGACGGTGAATACCGCCAAGCCACGCGAAGAACGCTCTGGCAGCAGCCGGTATAGCAGCGGGTCTAACCAACGCAATCGCGGTGGCGGTGGCGGCTCGAACAGCCGCTACTAGCCTGTAAGGTTGCATGATAACTCCCCCGTCCACATGGATGGGGGAGTTTTTTGTTTTTATTCCTCTTCATGGCAAAATTTCTAAACCTAATTTATAAGATTTTTTGGCGACTGTTCAGGCGTATCTTTTCTTGCATGGCTGCTATATCCGTGTAGCGGCTTCCGGCCGGAAGCCACTACACGGACTGAGTTCACCATTACAAATAGGGGAATGCCTGACAGTTCCCAATCCATTAACAACCATAAGCGCATCCAGTGGATGCGCTTATGGTTAGGGAGAAAAATGCAATGAGAAAAAGAAATCGGCTGCCTGCTTACGTTGACTCTGCCGACCGATTGGCGGGTGGAGTTTCGTTGACCGCCGGGCTACTGGTCTTGATGGACGAGAGGGCGCGCTGCATGACGATGAAGAACAAGGTCAGCAAGCCCACCACAATGCGCGTCCACCACGAATTGAGGCTGCCGTCAAAGGTGATGATATTCTGGATAATGCCCTGGATCAGCACGCCAAACACGGTGCCAACCACATACCCCACCCCGCCGGTCAGCAGCGTGCCGCCGATCACCACCGAGGAGATAATATCCAGCTCAAAGCCGTTGGCGTTCAGCCCGTAGCCAGAGAGCATATAGAAGGAATATACCACCCCGGCCACCGCCGAGCAAAAACCGTTGAAGGTGTAGACCAGCATTTTGGTGCGGTTGACGGGCAAGCCCATCAGTAGCGCGGATTGCTCGTTGCCACCAACGGCATACACGTTGCGCCCAAAGCGGGTGTAATGCCCCAGGTAAATGCCCAGCAGCACCATGACCACCATAATCACCACGTTGATGGAGATAAACGCATGCCCCGGCATGGGGATTTGATACAGCGCCACGCTCCTATAGAAGGGGTTGTTAATGTTGATCGCTTCGGTGCTGATGACAAAGCACGCCCCTCGCGCCAAAAACATCCCCGCCAGGGTGGCAATGAATGGCGGCACTTTGTAATACGTCACCATGTAGCCCATGCCCGCGCCCATCACCATGCCTAAGAGCAGCACAAACGGGATGGTGGTCAGCGGGGACCAGCCCAATTTTTCCGTCAGGGCAGCCGACACCATCGAGATAAAGGCGATCATTGCCCCCATCGAAAGGTCAACGTAGCCAGAAATCAGCACAAAGGTCACGCCCACCGCGCTGATAATGATAAACGAGTTATCAATCAGCATATTGTAAAAGACCTGCGGCGTGCCAAAGCCTTTATATTTGAGGGATGCCGCCGCAAACGCAACCACAAACATTAGGATGGTGACGATCAGCGGCAAAAATTTGCGATCAATCCGTTTTAATAAGCCAGGCAGCATCATCGCGCGGCTCCTTTCCGAGAGGGGAAGCGAGCGGCAATAGACTGACGGAAGTTATTGGATTGCAGCAGGCTGACCAGGATGACTACGATGGCTTTGACCAGCATCACCACCTGCGGCGGCACGCCCACCGAATAGATGGTAGTCGTCAGGGTTTGGATAATCAGCGCGCCCAAAAAGCTGCCCGGCAGGGAGAAGCGCCCACCGGTAAGCGGCGTGCCGCCCAATGCCACCGAAAGGATCGCGTCCAACTCGTACCACAGCCCGGCGTTATTGCCATCCGCGCTCTTCAGGTTGGAGCTAATCAGAATACCCGCCACGCCCGCGCACAATCCGCTGATGGTATAGGCAACCAGCTTGATATTTTTCTCGCTGATGCCGCTGAAGCGCGCTGCGTTCGGGTTGACTCCGACTGATTCGAGGAACATGCCAAAGGCGGTGCGCCGCGTAAACAGCCATGCCGCCAGGTACACCCCCGCCACCACGAACAGCGAAAAAGGAATAAGCAGATAGCCGCCGCCGATGAAATAGTACGGGTCATAAAACACGCGCACAATCTGCCCATCCGTAATCATTTGGGCAATCCCGCGCCCGGCAACATACAGGATGAGGGTGGCAACAATCGGCGCAATCCCAATCCGCGAGACGAGAATGCCGTTCCAGAAGCCGCATAACGAAGCCACCGCCAGCGCGCCCAAAATGACCAGCGGCAGCGGCAGGTTGGATGCGCCCATGTTCTTGCCAATCATAGAAGTTGCCACCGCCGCGGAAATAGCGATGACCGGCCCCACCGAGAGGTCAATCCCGCCGGTTGCAATCACCAGGGTCATGCCGACTGCCAGCACCATCAGCGGTGCGCCGTTGCGCAAAATGTCAATCAGACTGCCGTAGAGATGTCCTTCCTTCATTTCCAGGTTAAAAAAGCCCGGACTGGCAAAAATATTGAACGCCAGCAGCGCCAGTAATGCCAGCGTGGAATAAATGATCCCATTCGCGCTGATTTTTCTCCAAGCCACACCCACCTTAAGCATATTCCGCGCCTCCCGCGATGGTTTGCATAATTTCCGCCTCGTTGACGTGTTTGCCTGCCAGCTCGCCCACCTTTTGCTGATCGCGCAGCACCATCACGCGACTGCTGCAGCGCACCACTTCTTCCAATTCGGAAGAGATAAACACCACCGCCTTATCTTCTTCCACCAGGTCCAGCAGCATTTTCTGAATTTCGGTCTTCGTGCCAATATCAATCCCGCGCGTAGGCTCATCCAAAATGAGCAAGCGTGGATCGGTCGCCAGCCAGCGCGCCAAAATCACCTTCTGCTGATTGCCGCCACTCAGGTTGCGGATCAATTGATCGGGCGATGGCGTGCTGATGCGCAGTAACTTAATGTACTTTTCGGCAATTTCATACTGCTGCTTGAGCGGGATAAACTTGAACCATCCCAGGCTGGACTGCAAGCCCACGATGATGTTTTCGCGCACAGTCAATTCCTGGAAAATGCCGTCCGTCTTGCGATTTTCGGGGCATAAGCTAATCCCATGCAGGATGGCTTTCAGCGGCGAAAGATGCTTCACTTCTTTTTGATCGATGCGAATACTGCCGCTGTCGGGCGAATCAATGCCAAAGAGCAGGCTGGCGGCTTCACTGCGCCCCGAGCCGAGCAATCCGGCAAAGCCCAGCACCTCGCCCTTGTAAATATCCAGGTTGAATGGCTGGATGCTTCCCTTGCGCCCCAGCTGCTCCACCTGCATAAAAGGCTGCTCGGCAGGGTCACGCTGAATGGCTTCTTTCGCCTTCGAGAGATTCTCCAGGTCGGTCAATTCCTTGCCGATCATCTTAGTCACCAACGAAATGCGCGAAAGGTCGGCGGTTGTATACGTGCCAACCAGTTCACCATGATGCAGCACAGTGATCCGGTCCGAAATTTCATATACCTGGTCAATAAAGTGGGTGATAAAGATGATGCCCTGTCCATGCGCCTTCAACTGGCGCATGACCTCAAACAGCTTCTGAACCTCAATCCGGTCCAGGCTGGAAGTTGGCTCGTCCAAAATAAGTACTTGCGCCTGGCTCACGCTGATGGCGCGCGCAATTGCCACCATTTGCTGAATGGAAACGGAATAGCTATCGAGCTGGCGGGTGACGTCAATGCTGATATTCATGCGCTGCAAAATTTCGCGCGCGCGAATCACGGAGGCTTTGGCGTTGATAAAGCCAAACTTAATCGTCTCACGACCAATAAACATATTTTCCGCTACCGATAAATTGGGGCAGAGATTCACTTCCTGATACACGGTGCTGATGCCCAATTCCTGAGCATGATGCGGCGATTTGGGCTGAATCCGTTTGCCCGCCAGCAACATTTCGCCCGAATCGGGTTGCTCCGCGCCGGTCAACACCTTAATCAGGGTGGATTTGCCCGCGCCGTTTTCGCCCATCACCGCGTGAATTTCGCCCGCGTTCAGCGTAAAATTCACCCCTGAAAGCGCATTCACCCCAGGGAATGTTTTGCTGATGGCTCTGGTCTCTAAAATGCTACGGCTTTCCGACATGGCAACGATTCCCTTCTCGTTTGGTAATTCCTTCGACAATAAGCCATTTACTATTCCAGCGTTGCGTCCGCGTAGTGGCTTCCGGCAGGAAGCCCAACAATGATTAGCCAATTTCCGTTTTGCAAGATAAAACTCATGATTGCCACCGGGCTTCCTGCCGGAAGCCACTACACGGATGGAATGCCATGGCAAACATAAGGTTGCCTGAACAGTGACATTTTTCCCGATTCACCAGAGAAGCGGCGCCTCATCAGCGCCGCTTCTCGGTTCGGCCATTGTTATGGCTTTCTTGGAGGAATTTCTTCCTTACTTACGTTTTATAAGCCTGACGTTTAGTAAATGCGGGTCGGCAGGTCTTTGGCAGCGGTATCCTGGCGGAAGATGCCTTCGTTCGACTTAATCCACTTGTCCACTGATTCGCCATTGGCGAGCTTCAGGGCAGCCTCGTAAAACTGAGGACCAAGCAGCGGGTTGCATTCCACCGTGACGTTGGCTTTGCCAGCAGCCATGGCTTCGAAGATCGCTTTTTCGCCATCAATCGAGACGACCTTGATGTCTACACCAGGTTTCAGCCCAGCTTCTTCAATCGCCTGGATCGCGCCCAGCGCCATCTCATCATTGTGCGCGTACACAGCCTGAATCTGCTTAGGATATTTCTTCAGGAAGGCTTGCATTACTTCCTTGCCCTTTGCCAGGGTGAAATCGCCAGACTGCGATTCGAGGATTTTCACATCCTTGTGGTTGGCGGCAATTTCGTCTTCAAAACCCTTCTTGCGGTCAATGGCGGGGCCTGCGCCAACAGTGCCTTCCAATTCCACGATGCTGGCTTTTTCACTAACCTGTTTGCCCAGTTCAATGGCGGCGTTCTTGCCTTCCAGCACGAAGTCAGAGCCAATGAAGGTGGCGTATAACTCGGCGGGGACGTCAGCCTTGCGATCAATGAAGATCACGGGGATGCCAGCATCCTTAGCTTCCTTGAAGACCGTTTCCCAACCAGTGGTCACTACAGGCGGGATACCGATGACGTCCACCTTCTGAGCGATGAAAGCGCGGACGGCTTTGATCTGATTTTCTTGTTTCTGCTGACCATCCGAGAAGCGCAGGTCAACGCCTAACTTGGCGGCTTCGTCCTTGATAGACTTGGTTTCGCCATCGCGCCAGCCACTTTCCGCGCCGATCTGAGCAAAGCCAACGACCAGGGTCTTATAGGTCTTCTTAGCGGTGGTTCCACCGGCAGCAGCCGGGGCAGTGGCGGCGGGGGTGGCAGCCGGCGTGCTGCATGAAACCATCGAGAATACCAGGGTCAGGGCGATGATTAAATAAATCACCTTATTCAGCGACTTCATAGTTTTTCTCCTTGAAAATAGGTTGAGAGTGGGTTTGAAAAGCCTGATAAATACTTTTCTAAGCAATAGAATAATCCATTCCGCGCAGCAATTCAATTCAATTTTTCTGGCATTCCCTTTGATTAATTTCACATTTGTAAGGAATGGGGGAGTGCAGTCTATTCTCTTTCGAGGATAGTCTGATTTCTTTCGATGAAGATCACCCCAGCCCTGGCGAGAAGATCGCTCGCCTTTCCCCTCGCCCACAAGTGGAGAGGGGAAAGAAGTTGGCATTCGATACGCTCTTTCTTCCCCCTCCCCACTTGTGGGCGAGGGGCTAGGGGTGGGGTGTGCCTGCCTCCGCGCGATACGGCAGCAGCACGATGACCTTCGTCCCGCGCTGATATTCGCTTTCCATCCACAGCCCATAGGACTCGCCGTAAAACAGCTTGATCCGCTGGTTGACGTTGAAAATGCCATATCCATTTTCGCCGATCTCGTTGCCTTTTTCGCCTTGCAGCAGCGCCTGACGCAGGGCATCCAGCTTTTCAGGCGGCACGCCAATGCCGTTATCCTCAATTTCAAAGCGCACGGTTGTCCGATCTTGCAAACAGCCGCGCACGGTGATCGTCCCGCCGCTGCGCTTATTCTTGATCCCGTGATACAGCGCATTTTCCACCAGTGGCTGCAAACTGAGCTTCAGGATCGTCCCTTCCAGCACGTTCTCATCCACCTCGATTTGATACTCCAAAATATCGCGGTAACGCACTTTTTGGATGGTCAGGTAACTGCGCACATGCTCTACCTCATCGCGGATGCGAATCCACTCTTTGCCGCGGCTGAGGGTGACGCGAAAGAAGTTCGACAACGCGCGCACCATGTCTACCACCTCTTCATTGCGGTTGGATTCCGTCAGCCAGAGGATAGCATCCAGGGTGTTATACAGGAAGTGCGGGTTAATTTGCGCCTGCAGGACGCGCATTTCCGCTTTTTTCAGGTCTTCCTGCTTCTTAATCGTCTCGTCCAGCAAATTACGGACGCGGCTGGTCATAATATTAAAGCTCAGCCCCAATTCGGTGATTTCATCCGCGTTGTTATCACTCACCAGCGCCGCCAGGTCTTCATGGGTGATTTTGGCGGTCACGTCATGCAGTTTTTTGATGGGGATGTAGATGCTTTCAGAGATCAGCCAGGCGGTCAGCACCGAAAAGAGGATGCCGCCGATCATCATGGCAATGCTGGTGAACAGCCACTGCATAAAGCTAGTTTGCGTCTCGTGATATTTGATCTCGGTGCGATGCACTTCAAAGACCATGTATTCCTGAAAACTCTCCTGCACCAGACTAGAGATATTGCGGATGTTATCTAACGCGCGGGTATTCTCATCATAGCTGCTGCCCTTTTTCATCTGCGCGCCCAGGTCGTTGATGTAGTAGGTCAGCGTGCCAATCGTGCGGCGGATGACTTCCAGCTTCATGCGCCCCTCATCAGAATCGGTGGTGGCGCGCATTTGGGCAATTTTGTCGTTCACGTCCGCCAAAATTTGATATTGCTGCCCCTGATCAAACGCCACCTTACCCTTGACCACATCCCACAGAGCGGTATCAATGGTCGGCTTGATCGAATCGGTGATGTTATTGGCAATCGTGATATTGCTAATCAGGGCGTCATACTGGCTTTTATAGTTCAGGGCGCGCGCCACCAACAGCGCGTTTAGGCTGCCGATCATCAAAATGATAGTGAAGAATGCCAGCAGCAACTTGACGCGGATGGAAAGCCTAACGCCTGAAAGAGACGCCACACTCTTTTGCCTGAGCTGACGCAAAAATGAATTGGCACGCGCAGCGGGTTTGATTTCAGCCATAAGAGTCTCGTCAGTCGCCTTTCTTGCCGTTGATCTTGCTTTGGGCTTCCATGCGATACTCCATGGGGGTCAACCCATTCATTTTTTTGAACACGGTGCTGAAATAATGCGGATTGTCGTAGCCCACCTGCTCGGCAATCTCCGCGGCGCGCAGCAATGTGGTGGTTAACAGGGATTTGGCGCGCTCCATGCGCTTGTGGGTCAGGTATTCAATAAATGTGCCGCCCGTCTCACGGCTAAAGATCACGCTAAAATGGCTGGTAGAGAGGTTCACCTGATGCGCCACCCTCTTGAGTGACATTTCGGGGTCCTCAAAGTGGTGATCCATGTAGTCGCGGGCGTGGGCGATTAATGCGCCGTATTGCGTCCCCGCCAGGTGATCGCGGAAATAATGGGCATGCCCCAGCGTCTTCTGAATCCAGGCGCGGGTCTGCTCCAGGGTGAACGTTTCCCAGGGGGAGAGAGTGGCTTCGGCGAGTTCAGGGATGACCTTGCCCGGGTCGCCGCCGAGTTCATGGATGAAACCCGCCGCGCTGATGATTACGTCAATCAGCAGGTAGCTTAAAAACAGGTGTGACTTCAACACGTCTTCGCTCACCAGGCGGGTATACTGGCGAAAATAAGCCTCAAAATCAGCGGACGTGCCATTGCGCAAATACGTTTCGGTGGCGGACGGGTCCAGGCGGGTAAGTTCAATGGGCTTGAGCGCAGAACCGCCCTCCATGGCGGGCAGGCTCACCGGCGCGCTGCTCAGGTTTTCTAACGCACTGTAAAACGCGCGCGAAAGGTCGCCGATATGTTCGCAGGGGTCGCTCAACCCAAATTTCACCTGGCAGCGCGTCTTTTGGCTCATCTCCTCTTTGATCGCTTCCATTAACAGGTAACTATCCTGCTCCAGGTGTTCGGCGCGGTCGCCTTTCAGCAGGATAACCACCTCCTGCATCCCTTTTTTAAAGATCAGCGCATCCGCAAACCGCTGGGTCACTTCCGTAATAATCGCCTCGGAAGTGCGCATCGCCTGGGGGAACGTATCCGGCTGCAAGGCGGCGTACTCGGTGCGGATGAAGATCACCCGATACCAGCGCGCAATCAGCGACAGCTTCAGCTGCATGCTCTGACGAATCGCCTCTACCGAAGAGATTTCGCCCGCCATCAGCCGCTGCAAGAATTTCTCCTGCATCAGCGACAGGGTATCGCCCATCTGCTCCTGCAAAGCGCGGAGTTGGGCGCGCTCCACCTGCTCACGGTCGAGAAAATTGGCTACGCGCAATAGGACGGTCAGAAAATCCTGCGCGCTGATCGGCTTCAGCAGATATTCCGTCACCCCCAGCTTAATCGCCTCGCGCGCGTAATCAAATTCATCATGTCCACTCAGGATGATCGTTTTCACCTGCGGCATCGTCTCGTGGATGATTTTGCACAGCTCCAGCCCATTCATAAACGGCATTTTAATATCGGTAATCAGAACATCCGGCTGCACCTGCTGAATTTGCGGCAAGGCAATTTCGCCATCCGGGGCTTCGCCGCTGAACACAAACCCAGCCGCGCCCCAATCCACCCGGTCACGGATGGATTCACGGGTGACGATTTCATCTTCTACCAAAAAGATTTTGTACAAGGGTGTCAAAAAGACCTCTCCTCAGGGGCAAACATTGGGAATTGGGTCTTTTAAGTATAATCCAGAATTAAGGATTAATCGTCTTGCCAGAGACGCGGTAGAGATATGCCAGGACTTCCGCCACCACCATATACAGCTCCGGCGGAATCTCTTCGCCCAGGCGCACTTCAGAAAGCGCCGCCGCCAGCAACGGGTCATCGTGGATGGGGATATGATTTTGCTTTGCCAGGGCAATGATCTGCTCGGCGATGTGACCTTCGCCGGTTGCTATCACCAGCGGCGCGCCGGTCGGCGAATGAGGGTCATATTGCAACGCAGTGGCAGTATTGCGCAGCGGCGCGCGCTGCCCATACGATTCGCGGATGCGGGCGCGGCGGTTGTTGTTCATATTTTCACGTTAATTCCGCGCAGGGTGGTTTCATCCAACGGTTGAACGGCGAGCAGCGGCGGAGTGAGCGCAACGCCCACCTGCACGCGCGCCTGCCGCACCACGTATCCCAGCGCGTTCAACCGCTCTGCCAGCGCGGGCATCTCTTCCTGCGAGCGCGCCCGCAAGGATTCATTCGGCGCAAGCACATCCGCGCGGATTTGCTTGCCCGCCAGCGATAAATCTACCTGAATCGTCTCGGTGGGCGATAAATCCACCTGCACCAGCATCCGCGTGGATTGCGGGTCAATGGAGGGGTTGCGGCGACCTTCGCGCCTTGCCACCCGCAACCGCACGGGATAGAAGGGCTGCTGCGCTGCGTCCGTTTTTGGATCCCCGCTGGCTTTGCGCAGCATAAAGCTCATCTCGCACCATTCGCCCTGCCCCGGCACTGGGTTCAGGCGCAAATTATTGACCTGATTTTGCTCCACAGTGCGCAAAAAAGAAGCGACCTGCCCCGCCAGCGTCTTTTCTCCGGCAGCCTCTAGCTGCTGCTGCACCTGCACCAGCGGCAGCAAACCCGCCTTGTCACTGCCTTCTTCCAGCCCGGCGGCATGGGAAAAGAGCATATTCTCAAACGAACGCCCGAAAATCTCCGCTGTAGAGCGCAATTGACCCGCCGTCTCATGCGAAAGCTGCGCCCAAGGGGGAGCGGCATCCCGCAAAAAGTTCAGCGCCTGGTTAATTGCCTGTTTGCTTTCGGGGTTCAGTTTGCCATTTTGCAGCGCCGCCTGCAATGCGTCAAAAATTTGGGGGATCGCCTCACTGATGGGCTGCGCCGCCTGTGATAGCGCCTGGAACAGCCCGGGCGTGAGCGGCAGACCGTTGGCTTTCATGGCAGCCGCCAACAATGCCTGCGGCTCCGTCCAACCTGCGCCGCCCAGGCTATCCAAAAAGCCTTTGAGTTCCGCCAACCCGTCCGCGGTGATGGCTAAGTGTTGACTGAGCAGTGCGCGTGCCAGCAGCAAACTTTCATCGTTGTTGGGGATGTGCAGATCGTTCAGCACGCGCATGGCAACGTCATTGAGCGCGCCGGTCAGGTTCTTCAGTTCTTCGTTCGGGGCGGTGGAGAGCAGCCGTAGGACGATCTCGCCGTTATTGGCGGAGGCAACGATGAAATGTCCCATCCGCTGTCCTGCCAGCCGCGCGCCCTGATCGGCGTTTTCTAGCCGCGCCACAATCGGGTAGCCCTCGATCGAAATGATCGCCCGCGTCCCGCTGATTTCCACAATCCCGGCTGTAATGCGCTGATTCACGCGTAAATGCCCGTCCGCCGCATTTTGCGATGGACTAGGCGGTAAAATGGGGATCGGACCGGGCATTGCCATAAGGAATGTCTGCTTTTCTTGTTAAAAATTTCCCTTTGGATGGTTAGCGAACGATGTTAATCCTCCAAAGGGAAATAGAAATTACCGTTTCAGGTTCACCAATTCCTGCATGATCTCATCCGAAGTGGTGATGACCTTGCTGGATGCCTGGAAGCCGCGCTGCGCCAGAATCATATTGGTAAATTCCTGCGCCATGTCCACATTCGATGCCTCTAAATACCCAGCGGCAAACACCCCGCGCCCACCCGACCCCGCCGCGCCAATTTGCGCTTCGCCGGAGTTAATCCCCTGCTGGAAGGAGCTGTGACCATCCCGCATTAAGCCGGAGGGGTTGGTGAAGGATGCCATTGCCAGCTGACCCACCTGACGGCGCATCCCGTTGGAATAGACAAGGAAGATGCCGCCATCTTTGGGGGTGATAAATACGTCTGAGACGCTGCCAGAGGGCAAACCATCCTGGCTCTGTAAGGAAACGTTGCTGTCGGTAGCAAGCTGAGTGATTTTCGAGAGGTCCATCCCAAACGTCACCGGCTGCCCGTTGGCAGTGCCTGCGCTAGGCGGCAGGGTAACGCTGGTGGTGGCAGAGCTGGAAGCTGGCACATATTGCCCATTTACATCAAAGACCATCGCGCCGCCCGTCACGCTGGCGCCGGGTAAAGCAACCGGTGGAGTCTTGGTGGGGTCAATCACGTCCATCGTCCAGGTGTCGTTCGTGGCAGTATGGGCGGTGTGGGTATAGCGTACGGTAGCGGTCGTCAGGTTGCCAAGCGAATCATAGACGCCTACCGTAGCAGTGGTAGAGGAGTCAGCCGCGGGAGCAACTGGGGCATTTGAACTCAGGTTGCCCGCCATGCTCGCCTTGCCAGTGGCGCGCGCCATCATGCTGTTCTGCTGAATTTGAATATCATCCGGCGGCAGGGTAGAATCAATCACGCCGGAAGGAGAAGACCAGCCTTGAATGCGCTGCCCGCTAGACGAATTGACCAGGAAGCCGGTCGAATCGAGGGTCAGCGAGCCTTCACGCGAATACCGCCGCCCGTCTGCCTTGCCATACACAAAGAAGCCATCCCCCTGAATCGCCAAATCCATGTTGCGCCCAGTGGACTGTAACATGCCCTGGGTGAACACGGTGGAGATATTGCCCATCTGCAATCCAAGCCCAATCTGGGTGGGGTTGGTGCCGCCCTGGGTGGCGGATGGACCGGAGCCGGGGTTCATCATTTGATAGAACTGATCCTGAAACATCACCCGGTTCGATTTAAACCCAATGGTATTGGAATTCGCCAGGTTATTGGCAACGACGTCTAAATAATTTTGGTGTAAAACCAACGAGCTAATGGCGGTAAACATGGAACGTAACATAGGGGCGTCCTTTCAATCTTGTTGATTGCAGCGGGTGAAGACTTCTTTAAATCGGGTGATGTTTCTCATTTTCTGTAAAGGAGAGGAGTGCGCTCCTCTCCTTTACAGAAAATAAAATACACAATCTAAATTGCGTGGAACGTGGTGGTGGTGGGTGGCACGGCTGGCGGCGTGACGGGCGCGTCCGCGGGCTTCACCTCGGGCGTGGAAGCCGGCGCGTCTTTGATTTCGGTCAGCTGATCCAGGTTAAAGGTGGTGTTGCCCACGTGAATTTCGAGTGCGCCATTATTGATGGTGACGGAATCCACTTTGCCGGTGATGGTCTTGCCCGCCTGCTGCCCGCTGACCTGTTTGCCGATCAGGCTGGCGGCATAGCCCGTCTGGTTCACCTGCACCATCTCTTGCAAGAAGGTTTGAATGCCTTGCAGCTGTTGCAGCGAGTTCAATTGGGTCATTTGCCCCATCATCTCCGAATCGTTCATCGGCTCCATCGGGTTTTGGTGGGTCAGCTGCGCCAAAAGCATCTGCATAAAGGCAGAAGAGTCAAATTCACTCTTTTTCACCGGGCTACCGCCGATGGACGAGTCGCCCACGCGCGGCGCATTGATGGCAGAAATTGCATTCACTGGGGTCATAAGTTTTCTTCCTTTTTGAGCTGATCCATCTTTTAGGATGATTAGCAAATAAACGTGATTGCTCAGGCGTTCTTGTCCGCGTAGTTGCTTCCGGTAGGAAGCCCGACCATTATCAGGCAATTTCTATTCCGCAATATAAATTTCTTGAATATCATCAGGCTTCCTACCGGAAGCAACTACGCGGACAAGAACGCAACTACAAGCGCGAGGGATCTCTGAATAGTTACCAATAAACTTCTAAATCCGATAATCAATCAACGAATTGCGACCAAGGGATTGCCCAATGGCTTGCGCCGTAATCTGATCCCCGCCGCCTTCTGCTGATCCATCCGGCAGAGGCAGGGAATGTTTACGTCCACTGGCTCGATCCTGGGCGGCAAAGCGCGCCGCCTGACGTTCCGCGCTCTCTTCGCCCGCCTGCCCAATCCACACCTGCGAAAGGGTCATGCCCGCGCCTGAAAGCATGGCGCGCAGATCGTTGAGCTGGTGGGTGAGCAGGCTGCTGGTTTTCGCCAGCTCGGTCAGCACCGACATTTCCACGCCCTGCGGGGTGCGCGTGATCTGAATTTGCAAATTCCCCAGGTCTTTGGGGGTGATTTGCATAAACAGGGTATTCGTTTGCCCGTTCGCCCGCCCCTGCATGATCTGCAAGGTGGCTTGATTGGTGAGGATTTGCTGCGAAACTTGCTGCGCTACGCTGGCTGCCAGGGCAGGCGCGCCGGGGTTGACCTGTGCCACTGCCTGCGTGGATTGGGTCAACGCCTGACCAAACCCCGCCGCAGTGGGTTGCACCGCGGATTGCGTGGAGGACGCAGCCACGGGTTGAGCCGTAAGCGGCGCGGCTTTGCTGGCGGTGCCAGTGGCTGCCGGCAGGCTTACCGCGCTGGCGGGTGCCTTCACGGCTGCCGTATTCGCAGTAGAGGAAGGAACATTCACAGGCGCGGCGGATGCGGTTGACGGAGCAGCAGTCACAGGCGCAGCTACCGGCTCGGCGGCGGTCAGCGCAGAGGTGATGGCTTCCGCCACGTTCGCCTTGCCCTGACTGGGATCGCCCTGCGGCGCGGAAACGACTGCAATGCCCTGCGCCGCTGCCCCATTCGGGTTGGCGGCTTGCCCAGAGGCTTGCCCTGCCAGCGCACTCGTTTGCGTACTCGCGAGTGAACCAGTTGCCGGAGCAGAAACAGCGTCCGCTTTAGCAGCAGGCGCGGCATCGGTCGTTGAAGCCGCCGCAGGGGCAGATGCGCCTTTCGCTGCCGTGACAGAGTCAGATGCAGAACTCAACCCGTTGGTGGATTGCATAACCGGCGCAGCGACCACTGGAGCAGCCGTCATCAATGCCCCTGCCAACGCGCTCTGCGAATCTTCTTCTTTTTTTGTCCGCGCGCGCAGCACCTCGCGGAAAGGCGGGGTATCTTTGCCAGCAGCGGAACTTCTCCCTGCCGCCGTACCCGCATCCGCAGGAACAGGCGTAGTGGGCGGCGAAATCGGAGGAATGGACACGGAATCGCTCATCTTATCTCGCCGATGCAATGGACTTCAACAACGCTAATTTTTTGCTGGCAGACTGGGTGAGCGCCTGATAGCGGATGCCCGTCTCAGCCATGTCGGTCAGTTCCACGTCCACATCCACGTTATTACCATCCGCCCGCTCTGAGCCGCCCGTCCGCGCAGAAGTGCCGACCATGGGCGTAGGCGTGGAATGGCTGATGCCAATATGATGTTCATCCGTAACCACCATCTGAAAGTTGCTGGGCGGCTGCATGGCGGCTTTGAGGCTGTCTTCAAAGCTGTAGGTTTGCGCCTGATAGCCGGGCGTATCCACGTTGGCAATATTGCGGCTAATCACCTGCTGCCGCTGCCCCAACCCCTCTAATGCCGTTTTCGCGGCGGAAATTGCCGGGTCAACACCTAAAAAATCCGCCATGCTTATACCTCCCAACGATGTGTGTTCTCAAAATAACCCATCACGCGCTGGACGTAGGTTTGCGTCTCAGCGTACGGGGGAATTCCTTTATATTGATCTACCGCGCCGGGTCCCGCGTTATACGCCGCCACCGCCATAGACACATTCCCAGAATAATGATCCAGCAGCTGGCGCAAGAAATGCACCCCGCCGTCAATATTCTGCGCCGGGTCTAAGGCATTCGTGACGCCCAGTTGCTGCGCGGTGCCGGGCATCAGCTGCATCAGCCCCTGCGCCCCCACCCCAGACACCGCCTGCGGATTAAAGCCTGATTCGGCTTGAATCACTGCGCTGACCAGGTTGGGATTGACCCCATAACGGCGGCAGGCTTGCTCAATGAGGTCAGAGAATTGCCCACCGCTTGGGCTGCCTGTGGCGCTTGTGCCAGTCCAGGGAGCTTGCGTAACATTTGCCGAACTGGATGCGCCACTTTTCAGCCCATCCATCGCCTGCTGCATCATGCGCATGGAAATCTGCGAAACGGCTGACTGAAATTGTTGGTTAAAAATATCGTCCATCGAAAACGTCCTCTGCTTTAACAATACCTTTTTCAACCGCGTGGGGGAATAAAGAACCTATAAACTTTGTGTAATAGAGCAGTAAAAAAGGGGGAAACCCCACCCTGGCGAGAAGATCACTCCCTTAAATCTTGAAACGCGCGGGCGATATAAATATCATCCTGCGCGCGGGCTTCTTTCTGCAATTGTTCCGCGTCAAAAATCTCAATCCGCTTGCGTTTCAAGATTTTCAACACCTCTTCGGCTTGTTTGGCTTCCACCAGCTGCGCGCGCACATGCAAAACCTGGTGATGCGCCGCCATCAGCGCATCTTTTGCCGCAGCGATGCTCGGATCCATCGTTTCAAGGTCAGCGCGCAGCAAACCAACCTCCACCAAATCTAAATCGCCCTGCATGATGCTCGTCAGGCGGGTCATGATCTGCTCTTTACGCGCCAGGAGCGCATCCAACGAACGTTGGGCAGCCTCTTCCGCCGCCATCGCACGACCCAATTGAATTTCCACCGCTTCCACGCGGGTGTGACGCACATCTAACACATTCTGCAAGGAAAATTTTGGAGTCATCCTACATATTCGCTTCCACCGCGTTCAGCCGGTCTAAGGTTTCGTCAAAGGGGGTCACTTCGCTTTTATTTTGCTGCAAAAAGCTATTGATGGCAGGCATCACCCGCAGGGCTGCGTCAATTTCAGGGTCTGAGCCAGCCACATACGCGCCAATGTTTACCAGGTCACGCGCTTTCTCATAGGTCGCCATGTGCTTGCGCACCACTGCCGAAAGGCGCACATGTTCCGGGTCGGTGATGGCGGGCATCAGGCGGCTGACAGACCCCAGCACGTCAATGGCGGGGTAATGGTTGCGGGCAGCCAGGGCGCGGCTAAGGATGATGTGACCATCCAAAATACCGCGCACCGCATCGCAAATCGGCTCGTTAAAGTCATCGCCTTCCACCAATACGGTGAAATAGCCGGTGATCGAGCCTTTGGCATTGCGTCCGGCGCGTTCCAGCAGGCGCGGCAGCATGGCAAACACGGAAGGCGGATAGCCCTTGCTGGCGGGCGGCTCGCCAACCGATAAGCCAATTTCGCGCTGCGCCATCGCAAACCGTGTGACTGAATCCATCATAAAGGTCACATCCATGCCCTGATCGCGGAAGTATTCCGCCACCGTCATGGCAACGTAAGCCGCCTTCAGGCGCAGCAGAGCCGGTTGATCAGAGGTAGAGACGACCACCACCGAGCGGGCAAGCCCTTCACCCAGGTCGCGTTCCAAAAATTCGCGCACCTCACGCCCGCGCTCGCCGATCAGGGCAAGCACGCTCACATCACTTTGCGAATTACGCGCAATGGAAGAAAGCAGGGTACTTTTGCCCACCCCAGAGCCGGCGAAGATGCCCATGCGCTGACCCTTTCCGCAGGTAAGCATGCCATCAATGACGCGCACGCCCGTCACCAATGGCTCGGTGATGGGCGGACGGGAGAGCGGATCCGGCGGGGTTTGATCGGTGGAACGCCATGCGGGGTTATACAGGGGGCCCTTGCCATCAATCGGCTGACCCAACCCGTTCAACACGCGCCCAAGCAGGTTCATGCCCACCGGCGCTTTCAATGCAGAGGAATACGGGTAAACGGAGCTGTCCGGCTGAATGCCATCCATTGGACCCAGGGGCATGAGCATAGTATGGTCATCGCGGAAACCAATCACCTCCGCCATCAAACTGCCGCCGCCGGAGGTGCGAATCTCGCAGACTTCGCCCATCTGGCAGCTCAGTCCGCTGACTTCAATGCGCAGCCCCACCAGGTTTGCCACTCGCCCAGCCACTTTCACCGTGCTGGTGTGTTGCAAGGCTTTGCGATACTTATCCAGGCTGGGGAGGTTCGTCATGCGTTGGGGTTTCCTTCTTGAGCCACTTGGTTGAGCGCGTTCAGGGTGGATTGCAGCTGGGTTTCGATGCGCGCATCAATGGAGCCCATTTTGCCGTTCACAAAGCAGCCCCCGCGCGTAATGCTTTCCGAGGGAATAATCTGCACGCGGTCGCCCGTCATGCTGGCGCGGATTTCACGCCAGATGGGGTTGAGGGTGGCGGCATCTTCTGGGTTGAGGTAGATATGCAGGTCGCCCAACATGCGCGCATTTTCCAACACGCGATTCAGGTTTTGCTGCAAGGCTTCATCGCTGAGGAATACCCCCTCCCCGAACATTTTTTGCGCCATGTCCTGAATCATGCCAATCACAATCGGCTCGGATTCAGTCAGCAGTTCGGATTTCCAATGTGCGGCCGCATCCACCACCGCCTGTAAGCTAGTCAGGGAACTTTCGGCTTCCGCGTGGACTTCCTCGATGGCTTTCTGACGGGCATTCTGCCGCTCGCGCTCAATATCTGCCTGCGCATCGGTGAACATCTCATCCACCGTTTTTTGCGCCTGCACTTTGATTTGCTCTGCCTGCTGACGCGCCATTTGCAAAATTTCTTCGGCTTGCTGTTCCGCCAACTGCACAAAGGAAGGCGGGGTGGGGGCGGCGGGCATTTGGATGGTGGGTCGCCCGGCTGCCTGACGCAATTCTTCTTCGGCGCATTCCGCTTCTTGCTGGGCAGCCTGCTCGGCAGCCAGTTCCGCGGCGCGCTCGGCGGCAATTTGTGCCACCAATTCGTCCATAGATTGCCACGCCACCTGGTTGACCATGCGCGTGGCTTGCGGATCGCGCCCGGCAGCCGGGGCGAATAAATCCGTCAAGGTTGCCAGATCCATTGCCATGAGTTCCGTTTTCGGCTGACAGATTTCTTCCGGCTGCCAGGCAGCCGAAAAATGCCCGTTCTGCCCGATGCGAATAACATTGTTATGGGATGACTTCATACTCATCACCGCCACCGCCGATCACAATTTCGCCCTTCTCTTCCAGAGCGCGGATGGTATCTACAATCTTGCGCTGAGCGGCATACACGTTCTTTGCCAGCTGCGGACCGAGGACGTCAATTTCATCGCGCAGGTTGTCACGCGCGCGCTCAGACATATTCGCAAAAATCTTCTCGCGCAAGCGATCCGGCGCGGCTTTCAACGCCAAAGCCAGGTCGCTCTTGCTAATATCGCGCATGACGCGCTGAATGGTGCGGTCATCCAGTTTGGCAACATCATCAAAGGTGAACATATTCGCGCGGATTTCTTCCACCAGCTTGGGGTTGGTCACTTCCAACGCCTCAAAAATGGTCTTTTGTACCCCGCGATCCACCTGGTTGAGCATTTTCACCAGGAACGCCACGCCACCCGTTGCGCGGAAATCTGCCTCGCTGATGACGCTGGAGAGCTTATTCTTCAGGCTGCGCTCTACTACCTGCACCACCTGCGGCGATACACGATCCATGACCGCCAGGCGCAGGGTGACTTCAATTTGCAGCTCCTTGGGCATGCTCGTCAGGATGTCCGCCGCCACTTTGGCTTCCAAATACGAAAGCACCAGGGCGATGGTCTGCGGCATTTCTTCCGCCAAGAGGGCAGCCACTTCCTGCGGGTTGGCGTTGCGCAGCATTTCAAACGAAGAAAGCTGCTGATGGATGGAAATGCGCTCTAAAATTTCAGACCCGCGCCGTGGACCGACCGCCCGCGCCAGCAGCTGACGGCTATATTCCACCCCGCCGCCACGCAAAACGTTATCCGCCGCCGAAAAATCACATGCTTCCTGCAATGCCAGGTGACGAATATCTGGATGGACTTTGCCCACCTTGCCCAACGCCATCAGCACGCGCTCAATCTCCCCTTCCGAGAGGTATTGCAGCACTTTGGACGAGAGTTCCACCCCCAAGCCCAGCAGCAGCGCAGAGGCTTTGTCAATGCCGGTCACTTGCAAGTTCATCAGATCAGCCATTTTTATGCTCGTCCTCGCTCAACCAAATTTGGATAATTTCAGCAACGGTCGCTGGGTTTTCTTCGGTCAAGCGCTGGACGACCCGCGCGCGCTGTTCATCTTCAGGGTACGCTGAGTTTGCGGTACGAGCAGCGATTTCAGCCAGGGCTTCGTCATCCGACTTTTGCGGCGCAAAGCCTTCTTGCGAGAGGTTAATCATGCCAGAACCGCCCGCGACTTGCTGCTGCAAAGCCGCCTGCAACGCCTGCGTCACCTGAGCGCTCGGGGCAGCCTGCCCACTCGGCAGCCCATAGGCTGCGCCCGCGTTCTGCGCCGCAAGGGCTGGCATAGCAGACGGCCCGCCTGCCTCGATGGCTGCTAGCTCCGACACCGGCTTGAAGACCGGCTGCCAGGCTTCCACCGACCCCAGGCGCATCTTGCGCAAGGCATTCAGGAACAGGAACAGCAGGATAATCAGCAGCAGAACTGCGCCACCCGCCATGCCATATTGGATGTAGCGATTCGTGTCGTCTGCCTGGGTTTGGGCAGCGGACTGGGTATCATAATAGGTATGGTCAAACTTGACGGATTCCACCACAATGGCATCTCCGCGCGCAACGTCAATGCCCGCCGCCGCAGCTGCCGCCGACTTAATCGAAGTCAGCTGCGCCGCATCCGTCACATTATCCACCAGCACCGAAACGGAAATGCGCTTCATCTGCCCGGGTTGAATCGTCTGCTTGGTTTGGGTCTGGCTGATTTCATAATTCACCGTGTTATCGGTGCGCTCATACGCCATATTGCCATTGCCGCCCGTCACCGTGGCGACTGGGGTGGGCAAATTGGAGCCAGCCCCCGGCACGCCACCGGTAACGCTGCCCGCAGTATCATATTTCTCGGTCACATCATGCGAACTGCGGATCGCCGCAGGGGTAGGGTCAAACACGTTCGAGGTCACTTCGGTCTGATTCCAGTCCAGCAGCACGCTGGCTTGCACCGCGTACTTATTGGGACCTAACACCTGATCCATCATGCTCTGCACGCGCTTTTTCACTTCGGCAGCCGCCGCCACTTCCGCCGCGCGCTGATTATCCGTCTGATTTGCGCCCATATCCGGCGAACCAGGCAGAACCGTCAGCAAATTGCCGCTGGTATCCACAATGGTCACATTTTCAGCCTTCAAGCCTTCCACACTGGAAGCCACCAAATGGGTGATGGCGCGTACCTGAGAACCATCCAGCGCCTGCCCCATCTTGGGTTGCAGCGTAACGGAGGCGGTTGTCGCCTGCTGTTGATCCGCCAAGAGGGTTTGCGCGGGCTGTACCACATGCACGCGCACCGACTGCACTGCCGAAAGGCTCTGAATGGTGCGCTCTAGCTCACCTTCCAGCGCGCGCTGATAATTCACCTTCTGGGTAAACTCGGTCATCCCCAGCGTATTCGTCCCGCTGAACAGTTCAAAGCCGGTGGTGCTATTTTGCGGCAGACCGGCGTTTGCCATCTTTAAACGCGCCGAATACACCTGATCGGATGGCACGGTGATCGTGCCACCATCTTGCAGGACGTAGGGAATCTTGGCTTCATCCAGCTTTTGCACAATCGCGCCAGCGTCCGCGTCTGATAAGCCATGATACGCCACTGCGTAGGTGGGCTTGGTTGCCCACATCACCAGCAGGGGGATGATGACCGCAGCCGCCACCGCCAGCGCCACCAGGGTGATCCGCTGTGATCTATTTTGTTTATTCCAAAAGATGTTGACCTGTTCGCGCATGGGTACGAGCATAGGGCGGTTTCCTTAACAATGACAATGACTTGTGGCGAATGGCTTTAGACTTGCATTCTCATCACTTCGTGATAGGCATCCACCAGCTTATCGCGCATGGACATGGCTACCTTGAAGTTCACATCGTTGGTATCCATCGTAATCATCAGACTGGCAAGGTCAACGTCACCGCCGGCGGCAGCCTGCTGAACCATGCTATCCGCCTGGGTTTCGGATTGATTGAGCGAAGTGAGAATATCGGCAAACGTCTTGCCGGTTTGATCCACCATGTTGGCAGCGCCGGTCTTGGCGGGCGCGCCGATGGGGTCAATCGGGCGGATGGCGCTGCTGCCCTGTACCGATAAAGTGGGAATAGGTGCGATTACAGGCATAATTATCTTCCAATCTCCAGCGCCTTGAGCGCCATGCGTTTGTTTGCTTCCACTACGGAAAGGTTGGCTTCATACGAGCGGGTGGCAGACAGCATATTGGTCATTTCCACCACCGGGTTGACGTTGGGGTAGGTGACGTAGCCGCTTGAGTCCGCATCTGGGTGGGTGGGGTCATAGACCTTGGTGCCGGGGGTGCTATCGGTGGTCATGGTTGCCACTTTTACGCCACCCTGCACGGGGTTCTGCTGCACGCCCATCCGATCCGCCACAAATTTGGGTAAAAATTGGCTAAAAGGCGTGACGTTCCCCCCTTCCGGGGTAAATACCACATCCTTACGCTGGTACGGACCGCCTTCTGCGGTGTGGGTGGTCTGTGCGTTGGCAATGTTATTCGAGATCACATCTAACCGCAGGCGCTGCGCCAACAAGCCAGAAGCAGATACACGAAGGGAATTCCAAAAGCTCATGGTTCGGGTTCTCCTATATGATCAAGATCAATCCTAGCACGAGGGGCGGAATTTTCGCGTAAACAAGAAATGAAGTTTGAATAAAAATGGAGTGAAAGAAAAAAAATCCCCCGATGAGCAAATCACTCACCGGGGGGAAAGAGGACGTTTTTTGCCTATCCGCCCTTGCCAGCTGCCCCAAAAATGCGCAGATAATACTCACAGCGTTCGCGGAACGATTCCGCCGCGCATTGACCCATCTCTAAATAGGTGGGGTTGCCAGAACGGGCAGCTTCCAGCATACGGTCAGTGGTGGTTTGATAGAGGTCGGTGGCGATATTCACCTTGCAGATGCCGCGCACAATTGCTGCCTGGAACTGTTCGGCTGCCAGCCCGCTGCCGCCGTGCATGACCAACGGGGTGGGGACTCGCGCGGCAATCTCCGCCAACAAATCCAGGTCAAGCTGGGGCTGCCCGTGATAGGGGCCATGCGCGCTGCCGATGGCAACCGCCAGGAAGTCAATGCCGGTTTCATTCACAAACCGCTCGGCTTCGGCAGGATCGGTGAAACCCGCCCGCCGCGCGGTAACTTCGGCATAGTCCGTTCCCATGCCCACGTGACCCAATTCCGCCTCCACCCCCGCCCCCAGGGTATGGGCTGCACGAACCACCATGCGCGTATTGGCGATATTCTCCTCCAAGGGCAGCTGCGAACCGTCATACATCACGTCCGTAAAGCCGCAGCCGAGCGCGAGCATGCACACCTCAAAGCTCGCCCCATGATCCAACATCAACGAGACGGGCGTCTTGCATTCCTGCGCCTTAGCAGCCACGTAAGCCGCCAGCGCCTTGCCGCCCCGCGCCAGCAAATAGGGCGTATAAATTGCCACTATCGCCGGCGCATTGCATTCTTCGATGGCTTCCAACATGCCATCCGCAGAATTGGCGTCAAAGGCATCAAATAAAGGCAGGGCATATTTGCCCGCCTGAGCGCGTTTCAAAGAGTCATAAATGGGTACGAGGGGCATGGTGATTCTCTCTTCAGTCAAGATATTCTGGCGGCAGGGATGCACGCGCAACCATGCGCATGGCTTTCCCTCCGCTCTTTCTTATTGTAATTCCATTCCAGAGAAAAAGGGGATTGCTCGTCCCCTCAGTCCGTGTAGCTGCGCACTGCGTGCGCCCATGTTATGCAGGGATCCTCCTGGTGGAAACGCGATGATGTTCATCCACCATGGGCGCACGCAGTGCGCGGCTACACGGACTGGGAGGACTCAGTCGTTACGAAAGTCTTCCTGTCTTGACCAAAGTTTGACAACCATTTTTCTCAAAAATTGCTACAATACATTTAGATGCAATTACACGCTGCGCACAAAAAAAGGAGCGTGACAACTCCTCTTTTTAATATATATCCAGGCGATGAACGTCAAAAAATCACGCCTGACCCACCCCAGGAGAATCTTATGCCACTTGACCCGATCCTCTCTGATCTGCAATACGTACTCGAAACCAATCAGGAATTGGACATCCTTAATTTTCACAAAAGCTTTCCGATTACCTGCAAAGCCAGGGTAGAAAATATCAATGGGGCAATTGTCACCCTCAAGGTTCAGCCGCCCGGCAGCGTATGTTTGCAGCAGCAAGAGCATACCCTGGTTCTCAGTCGCGGATTGCCTGAAGCGGTGCGCGCCCGCATCCTTGAATTTGACCTGGTCAGCGGCAAACTCAAACTCACCGACCTCGATTACGTAGGCGCGCATTTTGGTGACCGGATGATTGCGCGCGTCTCGCCCGAAGGCAATATGCCCGTAGAAATTGCCACCACCGAACAGACCTACAACGGTCAGCTGGTGGATGTTTCCCTCAGCGGGGTGGGAATTCACGTCACGGAAGATGTTTTCCGTCAGGGGATGGTAATTCAGATGACTCTGCCTCTGCCTGAAGGGCGCATCACCCTGCCTGGCAAAATCCTCACCATTAGCAATACCGCAGGGCAGAAACGCTTATCCATCAGCTTTACACGCAACGCTCAAGAAATTTCGCTCATCATGCGCTACGTCAAAGACCGCCGGATGGAGATTCTGTCTGAAATTGACGAACTGTATCAGCAAGCCTATCATAAGCAAACCGCCTAAATTTTCACCATCTCGTAATGGTTCAAGCGTTCCAATCCGTGTAGCGGCGCACTGCGTGCGCCTAACAATGGTTAGGAAAATCGCGTTTCCACCCAGCAAATATCCGTCATAAACCTGGGCGCACGCAGTGCGCCGCTACACGGATTTGGGGCAGTGAGATAAAAGGAGATGCTTGGCGTGCCAAGCATCTCCTTTGTTTTATCCATAGAAAGAATCCTTTACTCCGCGAAACGGACTTCCATGGTCATGCCCCAGCGCAGGCGCGGATCGGTTTGATCCAGCTTGAGGCGGACGGTGTAAGTGACATCGCCACCCTTCTTGCCAGAAACCTGCTCAATTCGATCCACGTGGGCGGGCAGTTTCAAATCGCCCAGCGCGTCTGGCACAACGGTGGCTTTCTGATTTGCCTTAATCTTCACCACGTCCATTTCGGTCAGGTCGTTGGTTTCCACATATAGCTCGGTCAAGTCAGCGATCTGAAACACTGGCTGATTGGGCAGCACCGTCTCGCCAACCGTCAGCCCCAGGTCGGTGATTGTGCCATCAAACGGGGCTTTCACCTGCATATCCTCCAACGCCTGCTGCGCGGATTTGATTTGCTCCTGGGCGTTACTCAGGCGCGCCTGCGCCAACGCCAGCTGATCGGGGTCTGCGCCGCCGCTGCGCTTATCCACCTGACGCTGGGCTTCATCGCGTTTTGCCTGGGCTGCGGCAACATTTGCCTTGGCGGCATCCAGCTCGTTCACCTTCAGGTCGCGCTTGCGGATTGCGTCATTATATTTCTTCTGCGAATCCTTCAGCTTATCTTCAGCGGTCTTGCGAGTGCTGTTGGAGGCATCCATGCTTTTATACTTATCAAATTCCTTTTGCGCGTCATCCAGGTCGGATTTGGCAGTGCCAACGTCCTTTTGGAGGGTATCCAGGTCATCCTGATACTGCTTCACGTCCAGCGTATCCAGGGCTTGCTGGGCATTGACCAACGCCTTTTGGGCATCGGTCAACACGGATTGGGCATCCGCCGCGCCCAGACCCGACTGCTTCTTCAGGTCATCCAATGCCTGCTGCGCGGAAGTCTGCTCTAGTTGGGCAGTGGTGAGCGCCGCCTGCCTGCCTTCGTGATCGCCAAAGCGCACAATCACCGCATCTTTGCTGACCTTGTCGCCCTGATTGACCAACACCTCAGCCACCTGCCCGCCGCTGCGAGTATAGACGCGGGTAAAGTCGCGCGGGACGATATTGCCCTGCGCCACCACGCCCCCGCCCGACTGCACCAGCGGCACCACCGGCGTAGCCGTTGCCGCGCCGCCCACCCCGTTCAACGCGCCGCACCCCGCCAACAGTGCGAACGCCAATATCACCGCCACAAACCCCAAACTCTTCTTCATCGTTTGCATACTCACCTTCCTGTCATCTCTTCTTCTTTTTTCTTCATTCCTGTATGGGTATTTTTCTTTACTCATACGCTTCTTTCTTCTTGATTTCTACATGGATATTTTTTGTTAGTCGGAGGAAAATCGCCTCCGACTAACAAAAAATATCCATCATTTACTCATACGCCAACGCCTCGCGGATGGTGATGCGAGCGGCGTTGCGGGCGGGCAGCAGGCTTGCCAGCACAGAAAGCGCCAACACCGTCCCCAGCCAATACAAAGGACCCACCACCGTAAAGGCAAAGGGCGAAGTCGCCCCAAAAATAGCGGTCGCCACCCCATCAGACATCACTTTGCTGATCGGCACAGAGACCAGCACCCCCAGCACCCAGCTAATCAACCCAATCAGACCGCCTTCCACCAAAACCTGGGTCATCACCGCCCCGTCTGATGCGCCAATGGCGCGCATCACCCCAATTTCGCGGGTACGCTCCATCACGTTCAGGCTCATCGTGCCCATCAAGCCAATGCTGCCGACCAACGCGGTCAGCAATGCCATAATCAGCAAAAAGGTGGTGATGGTATTGAGTCCATCCGCGGAGTTTTCCACCAGCGATTTGCCAGCGGTGGTTTCTGTCACGCGGTAGCCGCGCGCGCGCAAGAAGGTTTCGATCCGCGCTGCCAGCTGCCGCTGCGCGTCCGCCGCCAGATTTTTCTGCTTGGAGATCACGCGGTAAATGGCGGATACGCCCTGCTGATGCACCAACCGAGAGAGGTATTCGTAATTGGTGTAGGCGAGGTAGCCCGCGCTCTTGCCAGCCAGCTGAAAGAAGCCTACCACCACCCACTCGGTCTTCTGCCCATTCACCCGCAGGCGAATCTTGCCGCCGGGCTTCAGGTTGGGGTAACGTTCGATAAAGCGTTCGCTGAGGGCAATGGCGTTTTGCTCGCCGGGCTGCACCCAACGACCGGAAAGCAGCATGGGGTCAATCAATTTGGTGCCGCCAGGGGGACCCAAAAGCTGCGCCGGTTCACCGACCTGGTCATTTTCCAACAGCAGCTCGCAGCGCGCATACGCCCAGCCTTCCACGTCCTGCACTTCGGGCATTTGCAGCAGATTGGCGCGCACGTCCTCAATCCGGTAGGAGCGATCCAGGTTGACATTCACATCCGCCACAAAATAACGTCCCAGTTGGGTGACATAATTTTCGAGCGAGGCGCGCACGCTGAAGGTGGCGATAAAGATCGCGCCCGCCAGGGTGAGGGTGGTGAGCGTCAACGCCAGGCGGACTTTGCGGCGGAAGGTGTTGCGCAGCGAAAGCAGCAGCGGACGGGATGCCCCGCGCAGGCGCGCAATTCTGCGGTCAATCCAACCGCCGCGGGTGGGGTCATCCTCGGTCAGGCTGCCGGTAAAAGCCTCCTGCACCTTGACGCGCGCCCCGTGCAGCACCGGCAGCGCGCCCGCCAATTGCGGCACCAGCAGGGCAATCAATACCTGCAAGACAATCGCCAGCGGCACGACCGGCTCGGTGCGCACATCAAAATTAATCTTATCCGCCAGGTAACGCAGCAGCGCATACGCCCCCTGGTGCGAAAGTGGCACGGATACCAGCAGAGCCAGCAAGCCAAACACGCTGATCAACGTGAGGTAAATGCCAATCACCTGCCCACTGCGCGCCCCGACCGTTTTCATCACCCCAATTTGCTGCGCCTGCTGATTCATCAGCGCGGAAAGCGTGTTGGTGATGAGGAATCCGCTGAGAAAGACCACCAGCCCGCCCAACATGAACAAAATGCCGGTCATCGCGTCCGTGTAACTGGAATTGGGGTGGGAATGCTGCCCGCGCACGTTGGCGTTATACACGGTGATGCCCGCCGCCTCAATTTCATCGCTGATTTTGGTTGAGATGCTGCGCAAATACACGCCGTCATCCTTGCTGTGGGTGGTAGTGGCATATAGCAGGTTATATTGATCCGGCTGCCCCAGGCGCGTCAGGGTGTTGGTGGAAATATAGCCCTGGGCAGGCGACATAAAGTAGCCGCCGCCCGCCACACCCACCCCAATTGTCTGATCGTGGACGACCCCTACCAGTTTGAGGGCGTGAACTTCACCGTTTGGCAAGCCCACTTCCACCCAGCCCCCCAGCGGCACAGGGATTTCGGCGCGCTTGTTGCGTTCCACCACAATTTCCTGATCCTTGGGGGGCCAGACGCCTTCAATCACCGTCACCTTGCTGATCGCCATCTTATCCATATCGGCAAAGGACTTCAGGTTGATGCGATTCCAACGGTTATTGGTCACGTGAATTTGCAAATCAAAGCTGCGCACGCCCATCGCGTCTTCCACGCCGTTCACATCCTTGACGCGCGTCACCAGGTCATCGCCAAAGTTGGTGGTGGTGATGAGAATGGTGGCAGGGTTGACAGCGGCGTAACTGTCGCTCATGTTCACAATCAGCCCATCGTGGACGGTGGCGATCATCCCTACGGCGAACATGCCCACCGCGATGGAGGCGATCACCAGCAGGGTGCGAACGCGGTTGCTCCACAGGTCAGAAAGGACTTTATGCCAACGCGGACGCAGCCGAAGGCGCATTAGCCTTCTCCTTCGCTGGTTTCGGTGCAGGGCATATTCGCCAACGAGGCGCGAATGGCATCCTCTAAGGGCTGCGCGCCCACCGGAGAGGCAGCTAACAGGCTCTGCAAGTCCGCCTCAGCGAGGGCAAGCAGGCTAACGGGCTGTTCCAGGGCGCGCAGGAAGGTATGGGGCGGCTCTCGTGGAATGGCGATACGCATCAGACCGCGATTCTCTTGCGGCGGCGTTTCCATCCAACGCGGCGCAAACAGGCAGCCCGGCATGAGACGCGCCAACCATAAGGGCTTCGGGCGCGCCTCCATGCACACATCCACCTGCCCATCCGTGACGACCGCCAACGCGCCAACCGCCGCCGCAGGCAGCTCCTCCCCTGCCACCAGCGTGATGGGCTTCGCCCGTTTGCTGATGGAAAGCAGCACCGAATGCGCCACTTCTGGCAGGGCAGATGAGATTGCCTCATTCACCAGTTCCCCGTCTGAAAGCACCACCTGCCGCGCCGCGCGTGCCGCCAACGTGCTGTCATGCGTGACCATAATCACGGTTTTGCCGCTGGCGACTTGCGCTTCGAAGATGGAAAGAATCAACTCTGCCGTGCGGGTATCCAGGTTGCCAGTGGGTTCATCCGCCACCAAAATGGGCGGATCATTCGCCAGGGCGCGTGCCACCGCTGCGCTCTGCTGCTGCCCGCCGGAGACTGCCGCCGGATATTTATGTTCAAAGCCTTCCAGCTCCACTTCCTTTAAGAGCGCCAACGCGCGGGCTTCGCGTTCCGCTGCTGGCACCACATTGCAGAAGTCCATCGGCAAAATCACGTTCTCCAGCAGGGTGAGCATGGGCAGCAGCTGGAAAAATTGAAAGACAATGCCCATGTTGCGCCCACGCCAGACGGACATCTGCCCCTCGCTGAGGGTATGCAGGTAGGCGCTGCCGATCTGCACGGTGCCGCTGGTGGGGTGATCAATACCAGTCATCATGTTCAGCAGGGTGGATTTGCCGCTGCCAGACCGCCCAATGACGCTGACAAATTCATGCGGGCGAAATTCCACGTTGATGCCCTTCAGCACGTCAAACGCGCCGGCGGCGTTCTTAAACGTCTTGACCACGTCCGTCAGGCAAATCATTGCGTCTGGGCGCATGTCGGCTTGCGGAGTTGATTTTACAGGCAGGTGGATGCGATTCATAGCGGGCGGCTCCATTCGCGGGTGATATGCCCATCGGTTAGCTCCACCACGCGCCCCTTGGGCAGGTGTTGGACGCGCTGCATGAGGGTATGGTCGTGGGTCACCATCACCACCGTCTTGCCTTGCGCCACCAGATTCTCAAAGATGTCAAAAATCACGCCGGCGGTGACGGAATCGAGCCTGCCGGTGGGTTCATCCGCCACCAGAATAGAGGGGTCATTTGCCAGGGCGCGGGCAATCGCCACGCGCTGCTGCTGACCGCCGGAAATGGTGGCAGGCAGTTTGTGAATATGTTCCGCCAAGCCCACTTCGGCGAGCAAATCCTGCGCGCGGCTGACGCTTGCCCGCCCGCGATACAGTCCGCAGAAATCCATCGGCAGCAAAACGTTATCCAACAGGGAAAGGGTGGGCATCAGCTGAAAAGACTGGTAAATGACGCCCAGGTTCAAGCCGCGCCACAACGCCTGCTTATTTTCGTCCATCTCGTGAACCATCACGCCGCCCACGCGCACCGTGCCCTCCGTCAGGCGGTCTACACCGGTAATCATATTGACCAGGGTGGTCTTGCCCGCCCCGGATTTGCCCATCATCAATAAATATTCGCCCGGCTGTACGGTCAGGTCAATGCCTTGCAGCGCCCAAAAGTCCCCGGCGGGCGTGCGATACGCCTTTTTCACCCCCTGCAGGGCGATCAGCGCGGAATCAGGGTTCGCCGCCCAATTAATCCGCTCCTGCGCTGGTTCAGCCGTCAGGTCGGCAACCGCTTCCGCCAGCCCCGCCCCAGCGGTCTTCTTCGATCTTCCCCACCAATTCGCCATGTACACTAACGCTTTCTATTTAAGGTCAAAACTTCCCCCATCCCTGCAATTATACCCCGCCCTCAGCTGCGTGAAGAGGGGAAATGCATAAGGTTTGGACTACCGA
>JBBRAT010000024.1:0-62501 GCA_038206515.1 Anaerolineales bacterium
GTGACATCCGCCGAGCGATCCAGGACGAACACCAGACCAATTTCCTTCATTGGTTATTCACCCAGTTCGCTTCTGGTCGTTCCGTTGAGCAAATTCGCCTACAATTGGCTCTATTGAATTCTTAAAGTGCAAGGATAGTGATATCCTTCTTTATCTCAGGGTGTGGGTCTATCCCACTCGTTTTCCTTGAGAGCGGAACTTAAATTTTCTCTTCCTGAAACGCCGCCCGCCAATATGTGATATGATTTGCCTGAAATATAACCAAATTACGGAATGGAGCGACCCATGCTGAAAAAATATACCAATCGCCGCTTTTTAGATGCCCTGCAAACCCGTATTCTAGTGTATGACGGGGCGATGGGTACCAGTCTGCAAAAGCAAAACTTGACGGCGGCGGCGTTTGGCGGGGAACGTACCAACGGCTGCAACGATTTCCTCGTCCTTTCCTATCCGCAAGCGGTGGAAACAGTGCACCGTTCCTTTTTGGAAGTCGGCGTGGACGTGATTGAGACGGATACCTTCCGCGCCAACCGCCTGACCCTGGGCGAATATGGGTTGGCGGAGCGGGTGACGGAGCTAAACGTGGCTGCCGCCCGCCTTGCCCGCCGCCTGGCGGATGAATACGCCGCCCGCACTGCACAGGAACGCTTTGTGGCTGGCTCCATCGGTCCCTCCGGCAAGTTGCCCTCCATGAACGACCCTGAGCTTTCCAACGTCCCTTTCACCGAGTTGCTGGATATTTTCCGCGAGCAAGCCGTTGGGCTGATCAGCGGCGGGGTGGATTTGCTGCTGATTGAAACCTCGCAAGATATTTTAGAGGTCAAAGCCGCCATTTTGGGCATTCAGGCTGCCTTCGAGCAGACCGGTCAATTCCTGCCTATTCAGGCTCAGGTGACCCTGGATACCACCGGGCGCATGCTGCTCGGCACGGATTCCGCTGCGGTGCTAACCATCCTGGAAGGCATGGGCATTGACGTGATCGGCTTGAACTGCTCCACCGGACCCGACTACATGCGTGAACCCATTCGCCTGCTGGGGGAACAATCCACCCTACCCGTGTCGTGCATCCCCAACGCGGGGCTGCCGCTGAATGTGGATGGGCAAGCCGTCTATCCGATGCTGCCGCAACCATTTGCGGATACGTTGACCGAATTTGTAAAGGAATATCACATCAACGTGGTGGGCGGCTGCTGCGGCACTACCCCTGACCACCTGAAGCGGTTGGTTGAACAGGTTCGCGGAGTGCAGCCCAGTCCGCGCCCGGCAGCTGGGCCCGCGCGGTTGGCTTCCGCCACCCAGGCGGTGAATATGCAGCAGCAACCCGCCCCCTTCCTCATTGGTGAACGCCTGAACACGCAGGGCAGTCAGAAATTCAAGAAGCTGATCCTGGCAGAAGACTTTGAGGCGATGTTAACGGTGGCAAATCAGCAGGTGGATAGCGGCGCGCATGGCTTAGACCTGTGCGTTGCCCTCACCGAGCGGGCGGATGAAGGCTTCCTGATGCAGCACGCCATCAAGACCCTTGCCCCCACCGTCCGCGCCCCGCTGGTCTTTGATACCACCGAGCTAGACGTAATGGAACGCGCCTTGCAGTCCGCCCCAGGGCGCAGCCTGCTCAATTCCACCAACCTGGAAGCGGGAACTGCCAAAGCCGAGCGTATCTTCAGCCTGGCAAAGAAGTATAATGCCGCCGTCATCGCCCTGACCATTGACGAACAGGGCATGGCAAAGACCGCCGCCCGCAAGGTGGAAGTCGCCCGGCGCATTTATGACCTGGCGGTGGATCAATTCGGTCTGCGCCCGCAAGACCTGGTCTTTGACGCGCTCACCTTCACCCTGGCAACCGGCGACCCTGACCTGAATTCCTCCGCGCTGGATACGCTGGACGCCATCCGCCAGATCAAGCAGGCGATGCCGGGCGTACTCACCTCGTTGGGCGTCTCGAATGTGTCGTTTGGGTTATCCCCAGCGGCGCGAGCCGTCCTCAACAGCGTTTTCTTGTATCACGCGGTGCAGTATGGGCTGGATATGGCAATCGTCAACCCGGCGCAGATCACCCCGTACCCTGAAATCTCGGCAGAGGAACGCGAATTGGCGGAAGATATGATCTACAACCGCCGCGCGGACAGCCTGCAACGCTTTATCGAGCATTTTGAAGTCTCTGGCGGCAGCGTTGCCGACCGCGTCACCGCCCAACAAGAGACAGTTGCCGCCATGACACCCGAAGAACGCATCCAGTGGCGCATCCTGGCGCGGCACAAAGAGGACGTGGAGGCGGATATTGACCTGCTGATTGCCCGTAACGCCACGGAGGATCGCCCCGAAGCGCGGCACGCGGCAGCCATTCAAATCCTCAACGGCTTGCTGCTGCCCGCCATGAAAGAAGTGGGCGACCGCTTCGGCGCGGGCGAGCTGATCCTGCCGTTCGTGCTGCAATCCGCCGAGGTGATGAAGAAATCGGTTGCTCACCTGGAAACGTATTTGCAGAAGAAGGCAGGTACCTCCAAAGGAACACTGGTGCTTGCCACCGTCTATGGCGATGTGCATGACATCGGCAAGAACCTGGTCAAGACCATCCTCTCGAACAACGGCTACCAGGTCATTGACCTGGGCAAGCAAGTGCCAGCAGAAACCATCATCAGCAAGGCGGTGGAACACAAGGCGGACGCAATCGGCTTATCTGCATTGTTGGTCAGCACCTCAAAGCAAATGCCGCTCATTATCAACGAATTGCAGCGGCGCGGGCTAAAAATCCCCGTATTGATTGGTGGGGCAGCCATCAACCGGCGCTTTGGGCGGCGCATCCTGCTGACAGAGGCAAATACCTTCTACGAGTCGGGCGTTTTCTACTGCAAAGATGCCTTTGAGGGTCTCGCTACGATGGACGCGCTGAGTGACGCCTCGCAGCGCGCGGACTTGCTGATGCGCAACCGTCAGGAAGCTGAAGAAGAGCTAGGTCGCGCGGCAGGCAGCGTTGCGCCCACTGCGGGCAGTCCCACCCGCCGCTCAAACGTGCAGCCCCCTGCCTCTATCCCCCTGGCGCAAGCTCAGGCGGCGGGTTGGGGCGCAAGGGTGGTGCGGCAGATGCCCTTAGAGGCGGTTTTCCAACATTTGCCCATCAATGAACTCTTCCGCCTGTCATGGGGCGCAAAGAATACGCATGGCGCGGAATGGGACGCGCTGCAAGCTGAATACCGCGTCCGGCTGGAGCGCATGAGCCGCCAGGCGATCCGCGAAGGGTGGCTCGCGCCGCAAGCCGTGTATGGTTACTGGCCCGCCCAATCCGATGGCGATGATTTGGTGATCTATGCGCCTGAATCGCTGGCAGCCAAACAGCCTGAAGAATTGACCCGTATGCACTTCCCTCGTCAGAACGGCGGCGAGAACCTGTGCCTGGCGGATTACTTCGCTGCGGCGCAATCCGGGCAGATGGACGTGGTCGCCTTCCAGATTGTCACCGTAGGGCAGGCTGCCTCAGAACGCTTTGAGCGGCTGCAATCGGCGGGCGAATATTCCGAAGCCTACTTTACGCATGGCTTGGGCGTGCAGACTGCCGAAGCCACCGCGGACTACCTGCATCATCACATCCGCCGCGAGCTGGGGCTTACCCCTGAGCAGGGCAAACGCTATTCCTGGGGTTACCCTGCCATCCCTGACCTGGAAGATCACCGCATTGTGTTTGATCTGCTGCCCGCCGAGCGTGAATTGGGCATGCAGCTGACCTCCGCGTATCAGCTGGTGCCGGAGCAATCCACCGCTGCGATTATTCTGCATCACCCTGACGCGAAATACTACACCGTAGGCGAGATGCGCATTGATCAGCTGATGCGTGGATAAGGAAGTATTATGTCTGAACAAAACCCCTTTCTAACGCTGCTCGCGGCGCATCGTCCTATCCTCTCGGATGGCGCTATGGGAACGCTGCTGCATCAGCGCGGCGTTGCTTTTGATGAATGTTTTGACGCGCTCAACCTGACCAAGCCCGCCCTGGTGGCGGAAGTTCACCGCGAATATATCGAAGCAGGCGCGCAAATGATCCAGGCAAATACCTTTGGCGCAAACCGCTTTAAGCTGGCGCGTTACGGATTAGAGGCGGACGTGGCGCGAATCAACGCGGCTGGGGTGGAGCTGGCGCGCCGTGTGGTGTGGGCTTCCTTCAAGCCAGTGATCATCGCCGGGGATATTGGTCCCCTGGGGGTACGTTTGGCTCCCTTTGGGCGGATCAAGGCGGAAGGCGCGCGGGCTGCCTTTGCCGAGCAAGCCGATGCCCAGGCAAAAGCCGGCGTGGATTGCATCATTATTGAAACCATGACCGACCTGTATGAAATCAATGAAGCGGTGGCTGCCGTCAAGCAGGTTGCCCCGCACCTGCCCATCATCGCCTCGATGACCTTCACCCGTGATGACCTGACCCTGCTGGGCGATTCGCCCGTCAAGGTTGCCAAATCCATCTTCGCCACCGGCGCGGATGTGATTGGGGTCAACTGCTCGGGCGGACCGCATCAAATCCTGCGCATCCTCAAAGCCATGCGGGCCGCCCTGCCGGAGGCGCGGTTTTCCGCCATGCCCAATGCTGGTTGGCCCGAACAGGTCGGCGGGCGGATCATGTACGCGGCGGGGGCGGAATACTTTGGCGAATATGCCCTATCCTTCTGCGAAATAGGCATCAGCGTATTGGGCGGCTGCTGTGGCACGACCCCTGCCCACATTGCCGCCATGAGCCGCGCATTGCAGGCAAATCCGGTCGGTTGCAGCCCTGAGAATGCCGCCATCACCCTGGTGGAACAGGAAGAAGGGCAGCCCGGCGAAGCGCCCACCCAACTGGCGCAAAAATTAGCCGCTGGCAAGTTCGTCAGCGCGGTCGAAATGGACCCTCCGCGCGGACTTTCGACCCATAAGCTGCTGGCGGGCGCGGCGCTCTTGGCGGATTCCGGCGCGGATGTGATTAATGTAGCGGATAGCCCCATGGCGCGCATGCGGATGAGTCCCTGGGCGGTGTGCAGTCTGCTGCAAAAGACAGTCGGCATCGAATCGGTGCTGCACTTTCCTACCCGCGGGCGTAACCTGCTGCGCGTACAGGGCGACCTGCTGGCTGCCCATGCCCTGGGGGTACGCAACGTCTTTGTGGTCATGGGCGACCCTACTTCGATTGGCGATTACCCCACTGCAAATGATAATTATGACGTGGTCCCCTCGGGTTTGATTAAGCTCATCAAGCAAGGCTTTAACGTGGGAGTGGATCACGCTGGCTCGAATATTGGTCAACCGACCTCATTCTTCGTGGGGGCTGCGCTCAACCTGACCCCGCCTGACCCAGAAAGCGAGATTAAGAACCTGCGCCGCAAGGTAAAAGCGGGCGCGGATTTCTTGCTCACCCAGCCCATTTATGAACCTACCCATGCCATCGCCTTCTTGAAGCAGTTAAAGGAAGCGGGAATCCTGGTCAACGTGCCGGTGCTGGTGGGCATTCTGCCGCTGGCTAGTGATCGCCATGCGAATTTCCTGCACAACGAAGTGCCTGGCATCAGCATCCCCGAACCGCTGCGGCTGCGCATGGAACAGGCGAAAAGTGAAGGGGCGGCGGAAGGCGTGAAAATTGCGGTAGAATTGATCCAACAAATGAAACCGTATGTGCAGGGCGTGTATCTGATGCCCGCATTCAGCCGCTTTGACGTAGCTGCCGATATTTTGGAGGCAATCCATCCGGATGGGGCTGCCACCCTCTAACCGTTCCCCACGCAACGCAAGCAACCTGGGCTTTCTACTCATCGAAGGTCTGGTGATTTTTCTTGTCCTGGGGTTGCTGCTCTTTGTGGTCATCACGCTTGCCAACCGCCCGGCTGTCAGCGCGGAAAGTACGCCCGTGCCAACCGTTCCCCAGCCTGGGAACACCGCCGCCACGCGCGTCCTGCCGGTGCAATCGCCTGAACCCAGCGCAACCGCCCAAGTCATCACCCTTGCCCCTACCAGTGTACTGCCCACCTTGCCTGCTCAGATGGATTCGCCTGCCATCCTGGGCTATGCGCCCTTCCCGCTGGACGTTGACCCGCTGACCGGGCTGAAGGTGCAAGACCCTTCCCGCCTGGAACGCCGCCCCGTCATGGTGAAAGTCTCCAACTTCCCGCGTACCGGTCGCCCACACGCGGGTCTATCCCTGGCAGATATGGTCTTTGAATATTACATTGGCTTTGGACTCAATCGCTTTGCCGCCATCTACCTGGGGCAGGACGCCTCGCAGGTCGGTCCCATCCGTTCCGGTCGCCTGGTAGATGCGCAGCTGGGCGAAATGTACCAATCCCTGCTGGTATATGGCGATGCTGACCCTACCATTGACGATGTGCTGCTGGCTGAACTAGGTCCGCGCGCCTTAGCGGAGAAATACCTGCCCTCGCCACCCAAGCATCGCCTTGGCGCGGTGGATTCGGTCATCAACCTGTTCACCAACACCGCCGAAGTGACTGATTACGTCAACGAGCAAAAAATGGTCTCGGATGGCAGGCGTGATTTGCGCGGTATGCTCTTTTCAGATCACCTGGAGCAAAATGCCCTGCCCGCAACCGAAGTTGGTGTACAATATGGGAAAATAACGCGCGGAGAATGGCAGTACGATGCAAAACAGGGCAAATATGTGGGTTATCAGGAAGACCCGAAGCCTGAAAATCCGCTGTTTATGATCCCTTGGATTGACCGGCTGACGAAAAAGCAGCTGGCTTTCTCCAATATCGTCCTGGTGTTTGCCACGTATAAGGAATATGCGCCCACCAAGCATGATGTGGCGCTCTACGGCAACACGAACGGCAAGCGCGCCGTCCTCTTCCGCGATGGGCTGATGACGGATGGTCACTGGAAGAGTCTGGATAATGGTCGTCCGCTGCAATTCTTCAATGCCTTTGGCGTGCCATATCACCTTAAACCAGGCAATACCTGGATCGTTTTAGCCGGAGATAGCTCTATTTTTACTGAACCCAAGCAAGGCGATTGGGAACTCAATTTCGATATACCGTAGTAGATGGGATTGAAAATCTATCCATGCGCATCCTGGTGCTTTCTGACATACACGCCAACTTTACTGCCCTGCAAGCCGTGTTGAAAGACGCCGGTGAGGTGGAGGGTACCTGGTGTCTGGGTGATATTGTGGGCTACGGTCCCGACCCAAACGAGTGTATCGAACGGGTGCGTGGCATCCCCAACCTCAGCTGCGTGCAAGGGAATCATGATTCCGCCGCCCTGGGCGCGATTCCCTTAGAGACGTTCAACAACGATGCGCGCCGTTCCATCGAATGGCTGCAAAATATATTAGAGCCGCGCAATTATGCCTTCCTGGATTCGCTGGCGGAGAAAATTACCCTGCCAGAAGCGACCCTCGCCCACGGCAGTCCGCGCAACCCCATTTGGGAATATATTTTGGATTTACACAGCGCGGCGCAGAACTTCAAGCAGTTCACCACCCCGGTGTGCATGGTCGGTCACACTCACCTGCCAATTGTCTACATACAGCAAGCCGTCACAGAAACATTTTATGATGTAAATTGGATGCTGCCGAGCGATGGCGAAACCCTCACCCTGACCACCCGCGCCATCCTCAACCCTGGCTCCACCGGTCAACCGCGAGACCACGACCCGCGCGCTTCGTATGCCATTTACGATACGGTCGCCAGTACCTGGCAGCTGCACCGCGTGGATTATGATATTTACAGTGTGCAAAAGCGCATCCATGCCCAAGACCTGCCCGCCCGACATGCCTCACGCTTGTTGGAGGGGTGGTAGAGGAAGAATGAAGAAAGACAGGAACTTTTAGCGGTGATTCTCGTCTTAGAGGTAAGTCGCAATCAACCAATCGCCATCCAAAGAGGGAGAACGCCATGATGAAGAAACTCTTGCCTATTTTGCTCTTATCCTTGCTGCTGCTTACCAGCTGCTCACCTGTTGCCACGCCATCCGCGCGCTATTCTTTAGACGCGCAATCTTCCATGCCAGAAGCGCTGCCCACCCAGGCTGCTGCGATGGATCCCGCTGCGCCTGCCGCCGGCAACGCCAAAGGTGCGGTGACGGGCAACGCTGCTTCTTCCGTGCCTTCTGCCGAGCGCATGGTCATCCGCAATGCACAAATCAGCATGGTGGTGGATGAGCCTGGTCGCGCAATGGAAACAATCAGCCGCATGGCAAGCGGCATGGGCGGCTACGTGGTCAGCTCTAACCTGTATAAGACCGCTTCCACCGGCGATGTGGAAATCCCCGCGGCGCAAATCACCGTGCGGGTAGCGGCGGATCGCCTGAACGATGCCCTCACCCAAATACACGCCCTCACCAAAGACCCCGCCAAGGACATCACCTCTGAGGTCGTCACCGGGCAGGACGTGACCAAAGAATATACCGACCTCAGTTCGCGCCTGAAGAACCTGCAGGAAACCGAAGCCCAGCTGCGTGAAATTATGAAATCCGCGCAAAAGACGGAAGACGTGCTGGCAGTCTATAACCAGATCAGCCAGATTAATGAGCAAATTGAGATCATCCAGGGGCAAATGCAATATTACAAAGAATCCGCTGCGCTATCCTCTATCGCGGTGAATCTGACGGCGCGGGTAGCCATCAAGCCGGTGGAAGTGACGGGATGGAAGCCTGAAGGCATCGCCCGGGATGCCCTGCAATCCCTGGTCAACACCCTGCAATTCATCGCCAGCGCCGCTATTTGGATCATCCTGTATATCTTGCCCACGCTGTTGATTATCGCAATCCCGCTGATTATCCTGTTCCTGATTATCCGCGCCCTGATGCGCCGCAACCGCACCCCTCGCACCCCACATTCAGCGGCATAAGGAAGCATAACCTGGCATATCAACAAGGTGGATTATAAAATTGGGCAACCCAATTTTATAATCCACCTTGTTTGCTGCTCAGTCACCCTCCCATATTCACGGGGATACCTGCGCAGTCACCTTTGTTATTTCGTAAATTCGTGGGTGATCAGATCAAAGGACAGGGTTTGACCGCTATCACTGCGCAGGAGGAGCGTATTTCCACTGCGCTGCATAATTTGCAATGCGCCCACTCCTTGCGGAGCCGTGAAATAGGCAGGTCCCGCGCTCTCGCTGCCAAAGACGATCACAACCCCTGCGCCATTCTCTGATAACGAACCCGCCAACACCTGCAAATACGCCCCTGACAAGCTGCCGCGCCACAGGTTGCGGATTTCCGCGGAGGAGGGCTTCACCAAGCCTTCGCTGCCTGGGATGATTTGTTCATTGCCGTCAAAAACGGGCGGCAAGGGGGTCTTTTGCGCTGGGAATACGGGTGCAACCTTGGCAGCGCGATACAACTGCCCTGCAGCGCGCAATTCGTCCAAATTTACGCTATTCTGGCTCTTCTCATCCAGCGCAGCCTGATCTTCCAACGTTAGCGGCACGGGCGGCAGCAGGTTAGGGATCAGCAGCGCGGTTGGCGGCATTATGGGGGATGCTGGCGCATTGGGGGCAGTCACCGCCGAAAGAGATGAATAATACTTGAGGCACGGGTTGGGAACTTTATCGCTGGGCGATGTCCAACACATATCGGTCGCCCATTCCAAGCCTTGCGCGGTGGTGCTGTTGCCATGCAGCAAATCAAACAGCTGCTGCCAGGAAGTGCGGGGAGTGTTATCAATGCCCGGCTCATTCACCTTGCAATTGCGCTGCTGGCATGCCCCCCAGGTGGCTAAACTGCCCACGAACCCCACGCTGTAACCATGATGCTGGTAGCCATATAAGCTCATCAAATACCACTGCTCGGCGTTGCGCCCATCCGTCAGGTAAATTTCAGGCACCGGATATACGGGACCGAAGCCATAAATGACATACCAGACCTCATCGCGCGTCCAGACATTGGGATAACTGCCACACTGTGCATTCGGGCTTTTCAGGTATGGGCAGCCCGGCACTGCGCCGAAGTTATACAGCGGATACTGGTTGGCAGAATCATAGCCATTCACCCAATCGCTGGTGACAGAGTACATATTCCAGGCAAGCTCAATATCATCTGCGCCCACCACGTCCACCTGGGCGGTTGCGCCTTGCTGCTGGAGCCAGCTGTTGATGTTATTTACCATCTTCGCCCAGGAAGCCCCATGCGCCGCGTTGACCGCTCCATAATAGGTGGAGTAGTTGGTCGTCCCCACCCCCACGCGCAGATGAGAAACATAATCGTTGCCGCTGCATACGTAATAGCCCCAGGCGAACTGTTCCACTGCCGAGGCGATCTGATCCACCGACACTGATCCATAGCCGAACAGGTCAGTGCCATATTTGCCGTTGCGCAGATTCGGGCTCCCAAAATCCAGCAGGGTCAAGCTATCCTGTGCGCCATCTGTTTTGAGGGCAGTATCGCCCAGCTGGCAGCCCAGGGTATACAGTTTTTGCGGGTCAATATAGGTCATATAATAACTGGCGGTAAAGGATGGGTACGTATATCCGCCCGCGACCGGCAGCTTGCCATTAGGCAGGCGAGTGGGTGTGGAGGTATTTGTGGGTGTAGGAGTGAATGTTTCGGTCGGCGTGGGCGTAAATGTTTGGGTTGGGGTGGGGGTCAGCGTAGGCGTGGGGGTGGGATAAGGGTAAAAGACGAGTGGTAGAAATGCCTGGGTGGTGGGTTGCGGGTTGAAAAACAGGGGAAAGAAAATTTTCGAGGAATCAGAGGAACTTGCCTGTGCCACCGTAATGGCAGAATTAATCCCAAAAATAAGGAACAGCAAAGTCAAAAATAACCCTGTGGAAAGCAGGCGCGCGCGTGTGCCTTTCATTTTATGCTCCAAAAAAGGACAAATGACCTAATATTTGAAAGATAAAAGGAGTCTATCACAAATTGCGCGCCAATTGGTTATCAAAACTGTTCGTTTTGTCTTATAAGTTCTTCTCATTCTGTCCAGTGATCAGCACGACCGCCTGTAAAAATGCGCCAAGCTGCGAAACGGCGATCCACGCTAATAAAGCGGAAATGGCAATATACATTCCATCGAGCCAGGCAGGCAGACGTTTTTGCAGCGCATCAAAGCGATTATGCGCATTTGCCAGCAACTGCTGATATTCTTTCACCTTGGTTTGCGCGTCCTTCAGCGAGGCTTCGATATTCTTCACCTGGTCGGAGAGAGAAGATACCTCACTTTTTACGGTTGCCATGCTGGCGGAAGTGACTTGCAGATCGCTCTTCAGCTTGGAAAAAGAATCATTCAACGGGTCTAAAGATGCCTTCACCTGCCCAATACTCTGACTGAGCGGCACGGTTGGCGTATATTGCGAGGTCAGCGAGCCGCCAATAAACGGGATGCTGGAAATCGCACCCAAGGTATCATCCACAAATTTAGCGGTCGTTTGGGTAGAGGTGAGCGCGTCCTGCGTATTTTTCACAAATTGGGGCATGGATTCACCCATCAGCTTGGCGGTCTCATCCACCATGAGGGTGCTTTGCCCAATCGTATCCGAAGTGTCCGTCAAGATGGTGTGCATGAGGGTCAGGTCCGTGGCAGCCTTATCCAATGAGCCAGAAGTGACGGTTAACATCCCATCCGTAGCATCCAACGTTTGCGTTACCAGCTGAGTGGCGTCCGTGATTGCCGCCGTCACCTTAGGCTTCACCGTCCACAAGGTGAGCAGTCCAAACAGACTAAGGATAATTCCGAAAACAGCCCCAATCAATACCAACCCATTTGCAAATTTAAAAACGCCTGACCTGAACATTCCCCACCTCTTTCACACTTATTTATCTTTCATAATGATTGTACAAGCGGCGACTTTTGAGCGCAAGTGGGCTTTTCCCAAGAATGGATCAGGTACCTCTCCGTCTTCGTCTGTGTAGTGGCTGAATGACAACGAGAAAATGTCAGAGAATTGCCTGCGATTAGACCATCAGGGTAGAATCCGCCTGGGTGATGGCGGTCAAAATATCACCCATGCCGCCCACAATGCCGACCTTCACCTTGCCCTGCAAGCCAAAATAATTCAGGCAGGTCTGGCAGAGGATGAGTCGCACGCCCTTTGCCTCTAGCTGCGTCAATTCCTCCAGCACCGGTGAGCCTTCGCACGCCAGGCGCACCCCTTCGGTATAGAAGCAAATGACGCGCGGCAGGTCTGCGCTTTCAAGGTAGAGATACAGGAACGTTTTGGTTAACTTATCCCGCAAAGGCTGCTCATCCGTCACGCCCATGCCGTTATTTTTAAAGACAACCACAATATTTTTGGCAGTGTTGTTCATATCCATTCTCCTGCCCAATCCTATCACCAAATGGGCGCAAGCGGAGAAAATCAGGTCATCGCTCCCCGACCAATCGAGTACAATACAGGCATGAATGCCGTCATCCTCACCCATGAACAGGCGGATTTTGACGCCATTGCCTCTGCGCTGGGGGCTGCGCTGATGAATCCGGAGGCATTGCCGGTTGCTCCCCGGCGGGCAAATCGCAATGTGCGCGCCTTCCTCACCCTGTATGGGGCAGACCTGCCGTTCCTGGATGCGCGTGACCTGCCGCATACCCCCATTCTCTCTGTAATCTTGGTGGATACGCAATCCATGATTACGCTGAAGGGGATGAATCGCCGCACCGCTGTGCAGGTGGTGGATCATCATGCCCTGCGGGGTGCGCTGCCTGCGGATTGGAACGTAAATATTGATCCGGTGGGCGCATGTACCACTCTGTTTGTGGAAGGCATCGCCGAGCAAGACGTTGCCCTCACCCCCATTCATGCCACTCTGCTGCTGCTGGGCATCTATGAAGATACTGGCTCGCTCAGTTACACCCTCACGACTCCGCGTGATGTGCGCGCAGCGGCGTATCTGCTGGAACATGGGGCAAATTTGCAGTTGCTTTCGCGCTATCTGAATCCGCCCCTTTCCGCCGAACAACTTCAGGTATATGACCAGCTGGTGGCTTCTGCCCTGCGCGTCCCCATCCAGGGCTGCAATTTGCTGATCTGCACTGCCCAGGCGTTGGAGCTGCGCGATGAAATCTCGGCGATTGCTCATAAATTGCGTGACTTGCTCGACCCGGACGCGGTCATCCTGCTGGTACAGACCCATGAAGGTATTCGCATGGTTGCCCGTGCCACCACCGATCAGGTGAACGTGGCGCGCGTGGCAGAACGCTTTGGCGGCGGGGGGCATGGTCGCGCGGCGGCTGCGCTCATTCACCAAGCCGCGCGTCCCAATATGCTTGGGCAGGAAGAGAATCATCCTACCCTGGCGGAAACTTGTGACGAGCTGCTGACGCTGCTGCCTGGACTGGTGCAACCTCCGCTCACCGTCCAGCAAGTGATGTCGCCGAATCCGCTAGCGCTTGCGCCGGATACGCCCGCCGAACGCGCCCAACAACTGATGCTGCGTTATGGCTACGAAGGCTTTCCGGTGGTGGAGGATGGGCGGGTAGTGGGCTTGCTGACACGCCGCGCGGTAGATCGCGCCCTGGCGCACAAGCTCAACCTGCCTGCCTCTAGCCTGATGGAAGCCGGGGAAGTTACCGTCCACCCGCAGGATTCTATTGAGCAAGTCCGCCAAACCATGATGGACAGCGGCTGGGGGCAAATTCCGGTAATGGATGCCGAAAATGGGCAGCTGGTGGGCATCATCACCCGCACAGATTTAATCAAGACCGCCGGCGAAAGCGCAGCCATCCCAGGCAAGCAAAATCTATCCACGCGGCTGGAGGCTGCCCTGCCTGCCTCGCGCCTGGCATTGCTCAAAGTTGTCTCTGAGGAGGCGTTCGCGCTTAAGATGGCGGTATATATCGTGGGCGGGGTGGTGCGTGACCTGATTCTGGCGCGCCCGAGCAGTGACTTTGACATTGTGGTTGAAGGGGATGCCATCGCCCTGGCAAATACCCTGGCAGCGCGCTTCGGGGGGCGGGTAGTCAGTCACAGCCACTTTGGCACCGCCAAGTGGACGCTGAACGCCCTCTCGTCCGACTTTATCCAGCGGTTGAGCCTTCTCCCTTCCCATGCTGACTTGCCTGACAGCCTGGACCTGATCAGCGCGCGCACTGAATTTTACGATTACCCCACTGCGCTGCCCAGCGTAGAGCGCAGCAGCATCAAGCTCGACTTGCACAGGCGGGATTTCACCATCAACACCCTTGCCCTGCGCCTGGATGGAGCCTCTTACGGCGACCTGTACGACTATTGGGGCGGTCTGCGTGACCTGCGGCGGGGATTGGTGCGCGTGCTGCATTCGCTCTCCTTTGTGGATGACCCCACCCGCCTGATACGCGCAGTCCGCTTTGAGCAGCGGTTTGGCTTTGAAATTGAAGCCCGCACCCTTCATCTGATGGCAGAGGCGCGCCCACTGGTGAAGCAAGTCTCGGGGGATCGCTTGCGGCATGAGCTTAACCTGATCTTGCAGGAAGGGCAGCCCCAACGCGCCCTGGCTCGGCTCGATGCGCTGGGACTGCTGGAAGCCATCCACCCTGGGCTGGGCTGGTCCGCGCAACTGGACGGGCTGCTGGAACAAATTTTACATGGCACGCCAGAGCCGAACTGGGGCTTGCCAGAGCGGATCGCCAACCTGCCTTGCCGCCTGGCGTTGGCATATCTGCTGTGGCTGACGAATTACCCGGCGGAGGAAGCGGAAGCGATTGCCAACCGTCTGCGCCTGCCCAGCGACCTGCATGAATTGATTTGCGCCGTTCACCAGTTACAGCGCGATTTGCCTGCCTTGCCGGGTCAGCCGCCTAGCGAAATCACCTTCCGGCTGGACGAGACCCCGCTGGCTGCGCTGTTTATGGTTCACCTGCCGGAAACGGACGCTGCCAGGCGTGAAGTCATCGAGAACTACCTGCATCTCTGGCGGCAGATGGTACCGCATACCAATGGAGATACTCTGCTGGCGCTCCACCTGCCGCGTGGACCGCATTACCGCAAGATTCTCATTTCCCTGCGCGCTGGCTGGTTAAATGGTACAATCACGTCTGAAAATGACGAGAAAGCGCACCTGCTTGCGCTGATTCAAGCACTGCCCGCATCGCTTCGGGGCAGCCTTATGGAGTAATTAACGGTATGAACCTGGAAACTTGTACCCGAGATGCTGAATGGCTCTCTCAGGTAAAGATTCGATATTTAGAAGAAGAGGATTTGCCCGGCTTAGAATGGGAAGGGGAATTTCACCACTTCCGGCGGGTGTATGCCGAAGCGTATAAACGCCATCAGGCAGGCTTATCCGTGCTATGGGTAGCGGAGCTGAACGGCATAATGATTGGTCAGGTGTTTATTCAACTGATCTGTGACCGCCCTGAACTGGCAAATGGTGAAGACCGCGCCTATCTGTATTCCTTCCGCGTGAGACCAGAATATCGCAGCATGGGCATCGGCGCGCGCATGATGGAGGCTGTGGAAGATGATCTGCGCGAGCGCGGCTTTCAGTGGACCACCCTGAACGTGGCAAGGGAGAACCGGCGGGCGCAGCGGCTTTATTTGCGTCAGGGCTACCGTATTTCCGCCCCCGAAGCCGGGCAGTGGTCGTATCAGGATGAGGCAGGGATGTGGCATCACATGGTAGAACCTGCCTGGCGGATGCAAAAGCGGTTATAAAGCTAGGGAGAGGGATAGGGAAGGGACTGCAAAGCCGCGAATAACGCCCTGCCCGTCAGCCCTTGCTTCATCATCGCCTCTGCTTGCGTATATTGAAACGTGAGATTTGCCGCGTGCGCAGGGTCTGCCAGCTGCACGTCTATCTGTCCGAGCTTGCCGCCGGGAAAGTTCTGCGCTGGAAAATTACCCAAGGTGGTCAACAGTTTTGTCAGTTGCGCGCCCAGGGTGGCTTCATCGTTAATGTCATTCACTGGCAAGGTAAACGCCAGAGCAGTTTCCTGCGGGCTAAAGCTAATCACCTGCCCCGTCCCCAAAGCAACGCAATTTTCACCATACGCAGAAGCGTCCACCTCCACCCCATTCATGCCCGCATTACGAAATTCGGTGCGCAGGGTAGTGGAAAGATCGGGCATTGGATTATTTGCCCACACGTAAGAGCAAATGCCACCGTAGGGGGTGGGCGTCTCGGTTGGGTCACCAGGGGCAACCATCCCAAAAGGCAGGGTTGGGGTGCTATCCACTGGCAAGGCAATTCGCAAACCGCTGCATGCCGTCAACAGCGCGGCAAGTAGAACCCATTGAGCAAAAATCTTCCCTAAAGATTTCATTCTTTCCATTTTAACCGAAAATACATTTGTATTGGTGTTTCGTGACTAATCAGGTATCCAGTCCGTGTAGTGACTTCCTGCCGGAAGCCTGTGATCGTGTTCCAGCAATCTTGTCTGCTCACTACAAATTGTCTGCAAGGACTGGGGCATCTGAACAATGACTTTCCAATATCAGTACCCAATTTGTGAATTTCCGCCTTTTTCAGCAAACTGGAGGGAAATGGTCTTTGACAAGAATCAATTCTTCTTTTAAAATAGATTATTAACACAACGGCTCAACTCCATTTTGTGTGCGTCCCTTTTCTATACATTCTGTTTGCTACACATAAATTGGCTGACAGTCGTATCTCACGATCGTAAAGAAGGGTCCCAATTCATGAAAGAGTATAGTACTGAGGCTATCCGCAATATTGCACTCGTTTCGCATGGTGGCGCAGGCAAGACAATGCTGACCGAAGCATTTTTGTACTACACCGGCGCCACTACTCGCATGGGGAAGATTGAAGATGGAACGACCGCTTCTGATTTTGATGAGGAAGAGGTCAGGCGAGGAATTTCTCTATACGCATCCGTGATTCCCGTAGAATACAAAGACGTAAAAATCAACCTGCTCGATACGCCAGGATTCCTGGATTTCATCGGCGAGGTGGTTTCCGCATTGCGCGTTGCCGATGGCGCAATTGTTCTGGTGGATTCGGTGTCGGGCGTTGAGGTGGGGACGGAAATCACCTGGCAGTATTGCGACAAGTTCAAGCTGCCACGATTTGCAGTCGTCAACAAAATGGATCGTGAAAACGCCAACTTCCAGAAGGCGCTGGCAAGCCTGCAAGAATTTTCCACCATCCGCACCATTCCCGTACAGCTGCCTTGGGGAGAAAAACAAGCCTTCCAAGGCGTGATTGACCTGATCAGCATGAAAGCCTATAAGGGCGAAGGCAAGACCGCCGTTGAAATTCCGGCTGACCTGCGCGAATCGGCTGAACTGGCGCGTCAACAGTTGACGGAAGCCGCCGCTGAAGGCGAAGATGCCCTGTTGGAGAAATATTTAGAGAGCGGCGATCTATCAAACGAAGAAGTGCTGCGCGGCTTGAAGGCAGTTGTGCGCAGTTGCAGTTATGTACCCGTATTTGTCACAGCTGGGCTAAGCGGCATAGGCGTACTGCCCTTGCTGGATGCCATTGTAAACCTGATGCCCTCTCCGGCTGACGTTTCCGCTGCGGTGGCAACTGGCAAAGCGGGCGAAGAGACCCTCATCAAGCCCGTTTCCACGGCTCCGCTGGCGGCATACGTCTGGAAAACCACAGCTGACCCGTTCGTGGGCAAGCAAACCTTCTTCCGCGTCTATTCTGGCACAGTCGCCGCAGATACGCGGGTGTGGAATCAGAATAAGGGCATTGAAGAGCGGTTGGCAACGGTATACACCATTCGCGGCAAAGAGAATGTGGCGGTGAAAGCCATCCACACGGGCGACATTGGGGCTGTGCACAAGCTAATCGAAACCTCCACCGGCAACACCCTCACCGACCGCAACCATCCCGTCACCCTGCCTGAGCCGCAGTACCCGGGCGCGCTGTATCAGGTCGCCGTCAACCCCAAGGGACAGGCTGATTCCGCCAAGGTATCGCCCACCCTCACGCGGTTGTGTGAAGAAGACCACACCCTGTCCTGGCACATGGACCCTAGCACCAACCAGACCATCCTGCAAGGCATGGGCGATCAGCACATTGACGCCGCCATTCGCCGCGCCGAGGTCAAATTTCTGACGGGTATGACCATTGAAGAGCCGCGCGTACCGTACCGCGAAGCCATCACCAAAAAGGGTCAGGCAATGTACCGCCACAAAAAGCAATCCGGTGGGTCAGGGCAATTTGGCGAAGTTCACCTGCGCATCGAACCGCTGGAAGATGCTGATTTTGAATTTGTCAACGATGTGTTCGGCGGGGCAATCTCCAACAGCTATATGCCCGCCATTGAGAAGGGCATCCGCGCCGTGATGAAAGAAGGCGTGATGGCTGGCTTCCCCGTGTCGAACGTGCGCGTGGCAGTCTTTGACGGCAAAGAGCATCCGGTTGATTCTAAACCAATTGCGTTTGAAATTGCCGGACGTGAAGCCTTCAAGCTGGCATTCCACGAAGCGGGACCCGTGTTGTTTGAACCGATTATGATGGTGGAAATCACCGTCCCAGAAGAAAACATGGGCGATATTTTGGGCGACCTGAACACCCGCCGCGCGCGCGTGCAAGGGATGAACTCAGAACATGGCTTATCCATCGTCACCGCTACCGTGCCCCTGGCGGAAATGCTGCGCTACACCACCCAATTGCGCTCCATGACGGGCGGTCGCGGTCAATTCAAGATGGAATTTGAACGCTACGATGTTGTGCCTTCGCACCTGGCGCAAGAAGTGATCGCCGCTCACGCCAAGGAGAAGAAGGAAGAATAAGAATAGGTAGGGGCAACCCTACCCCTACGAGGATTTCAAAAAGAGGGTGTTTTGTTTGCCTAGAGCGCAAGCAGAAACACCCTCTTTTGTTGCGCCTCTAAGGTATAATTCTCCTCTATGACCTGGAGGATACGATGACCCTGGACGAATTGACTGAGATCATGCACCGGTTTGTGGAGGGTAAAGGCTGGTACGAACCCACCAGCCTGCGCCAGCAGACTCCGCGTAACATTGCCATTTCGCTTTCGCTGGAAGCCGCCGAAGTGCTGGAACATTTCCAGTGGGGGGATGGCGTGAAAGACCGCGAGGAACTCTCTGGCGAACTGGCGGATGTGGCGTTATATTTGGTGCAGCTCGCCAGTTTATCCAATATCAACCTGGAGCAGGCTATTGTAGACAAATTGCGCATCAACGCTACCCGCACCTGGGATGCGCCTAAAAGCGAGTAAAAGAGAGTGAAGTTTCTATTTTATTGGAGGCTTCGCCTCCAATAAAATAGAAACTTACGATAAAACTTTAACCCTTAAGGAATTTCATCCATGACCGAAGAGAAACTACCGACTCAGAGCGAGAATTTTTCAGAATGGTACAACCAGATTGTGCAAAAAGCCGAACTAGCGGATTATGCCCCGGTGCGCGGCTGCATGGTGGTGCGCCCTTACGGTTGGGCGTTGTGGGAGAATATTCAGCAGGCGCTGGATAAACGCTTTAAAGCCACCGGTCACAGCAACGCCGCCTTCCCGCTGCTGATCCCCATGTCGTTCCTGCAGAAAGAGAAGGAACACGTGGAGGGCTTTTCGCCTGAGCTGGCGGTCGTCACCATTGGCGGCGGCAATCAACTGGAAGAGCCGTTGGTGGTGCGCCCCACGTCTGAAACGATCATCGGCTCGATGTATTCCAAATGGGTGAAGTCTTACCGCGACCTGCCCATCCTCATCAACCAATGGGGCAACGTCGTCCGCTGGGAAATGCGCACGCGGTTATTCCTGCGCACTCTGGAATTTTACTGGCAGGAAGGTCACACCGCGCACGCCACATCCAAAGAAGCGGTGGAAGAAACCATGCGCATGTTAGATACCTACACGGATTTCGCGTTTAACGAAGCGGCTGTGCCGGTTGTGCCTGGGCGCAAGAGCCAGACCGAAAAATTTGCGGGCGCGGTCAATTCCTTCACCATCGAAGCCATGATGCGCGATACGCGCGCCTTACAATCCGGCACGTCCCACTTCCTGGGGCAAAACTTCGCCAAAGCCTTTGATATTCAATTCCTGGATGCCAACAACGAGCAGCAATTTGCCTGGACGACCTCCTGGGGGCTTTCCACCCGCTTTGTGGGCGCCATTGTGATGACGCATGGAGATGACCAGGGGCTCGTCATGCCGCCGAGATTAGCGCCCATTCAAGTCATCATCGTGCCTATTTTCCGCAGTGACGAAGAGAAATCCGCGGTGATGCCGGTGGTGCAGCGCGTAGTGGGGGAACTGAGCGACTTCCGCGTGAAGGTGGATGAACGCGAAAACCTGACACCCGGTTATAAGTTTAACGATTGGGAAATGCGCGGCGTGCCGGTGCGCATTGAAATTGGTCCAAAAGATGTGCAAAAAGGCACGGTTGCCATTTCTCGGCGTGACCGACCCGGCAAGGCGGGCAAAGCCTTTGTCTCGCAAGATCAGCTGGCACAGCAGGTGAAGGATTTGCTGTTGGATATTCATACGTCCATGTTCAACCGCGCTCTGGAATATCGCCAGGCAAACACCCACGACCCGTGCGACTACGAAGAGTTGAAGGAAGTAGTCAAGGGCGGATGGGCGTTTTCGTGGTGGTGCGGCAGTGCGCAATGCGAAGCCAAGGTGAAAGAAGATACCAAAGCCACGACCCGCTGTATCCCCAATGAGCAGCCCGGCGGAAGCGGACCCTGCATCGTATGCGGGGCAGAATCGCACGAAAAAGTTATCTTCGCCAAAGCGTATTAGGCGTATGCCGGCGGCGGAACTCTCACGATTACGGTTGCAAATCAACCAGTTGATCCTGATTTTTGGTCAACCGCAGGAGTTCCGCCGCCGGTTACATGATTTGTATCGCCTATACGCCAATCACGCCTACCGCGCAGGGCAAGCCGTACAGGCGCAACCCTTATTCCCGAGTTATCGCGTCCCCGCGCTGGTTTCTCGTCAACTTTCATTAGAATTGGGCAAAACCGCTCAGGAACGCCCGCAGGATGCGCTGACCCTGGTGGATGCACTGTGGGCAGATGAATATTTAGAGCCGCGCCTGCTTGCCGCTGCCCTGCTGGGCAATATATCGGTGGCGTATCGCAGCGCCGTCCTCGAAAAACTGCGCGCATGGGGAACGCCCAAGGAAAATATCCATATTTTCGCGGCATTAGCCCAGGATGGAACGGTTCAGCTGCGCCAATCCGCCCCCAAAGAACTGCTCGCCCTGATTGAAGAATGGACCGGCTCCATGGACGTGCAGCAGCAGGCGGTGGGGATACGCGCTCTGCTGCCCCTCATTCAGGATGAACGATTTAGCAACCTGCCGATCATTTACCGCATCCTCTCGCCGCTGCTGCAAAGCGTATCTGGGGCATATCAACCCGACATGCTCGAAGCTATCCAGGCGCTGATCCGCCGATCGCCGATGGAAACGGGCTATTTTCTGCGCCAGGCGCTGGTGCAAGCCAATACGCCCGTCACGGCACGGCTGGTGCGCAAAGTGATCCCCGAATTTCCTGTTGAGCAGCAAGCAAGTCTGCGGACTGCTTTAGCCGCCAAGAATTTTGGGTAAAGGCAGCGGAGATTTCGGGCGATTCCTAGAAAACTTCCCAAAAAGCTCCAAATTCTGGTATAATTATTGGCATTGACTGGGTCCTGCGCGTGGCTGCACTGTATGCATTTGCACCTGCACGCATGGAGACCTGCAAAATTATTCTTGAAAGGCAGATGTCATGTCTATTACCAGAGAACAAAAGACGGCTCTCATTACGGATTATGCCCGTACCGAGGGCGACACGGGTTCCCCTGAAGTACAGATCGCTGTGCTGACCACCCGTATCCTGCAACTCACCGATCACCTGCGCACCCACCGGCACGATGAATCATCACGTCACGGGCTGCTGAAGCTGGTCGGACGCCGCCGCCGCTTGCTGGCTTACCTACGTCACAAAGACTTATCCCGCTTTAATACGCTGGTGGAACGACTGAGCCTGCGCGTTAGCAAAATGGCTTAGCTTAAAAACAAAATCGGGTAAGTGGCAGAACGAACGACCACTTACCCGATTTTTTCAAGAGTAAGTCTGTTATGGGGGAAAAGCATGGCAAACGGCAAACCGTCTATTGTGATCCAACCGAATTTCTCAAATAAGAAATCGGATATAATGTAAAGAGTAGTCCTGCTCACCCATTGCGGGTCAGGAGTTGAAACTTGACGAGGAGCAAGAGTTCCTCCTCAGCTTTCAATCCCTGACCAAATTAGAGGGGACACTCACGAGGGAAAAAAATGATACCTGAAACAAAACAATCTGTTGCCCTGGTAGATGGCAAGACCATCACCTTTGAAACGGGCAAACTCGCCGGTCAGGCTGGCGGTTCTGTGACCATTCGCTTAGGCGATTCTGTTATTTTTGCGGCGGCCACCATGGCCCCCGAACCGCGCCAGGGGTTTGATTTCTTCCCCCTGACGGTTGAATATGAAGAGCGCATGTACGCCGGTGGGCGCATCCCTGGCTCTTTCTTCCGCCGCGAAGGTCGCCCCTCTACGGATGCGATCCTCACTGCGCGGCTCACCGACCGCCCACTGCGCCCACTGTTCAACAACCAGATGCGCAATGAGGTGCAGGTGATTATGTTCTCCATCTCTGCCGATCAGGAAAATCAGCTGGACGTGCTGGCGATCAACGCCGCCTCCGCTGCCCTGACCATCTCCGATATTCCCTGGGCTGGACCCGTGGGCGCGGTGCGCGTTGGGCGGGTCAATGGCCAACTGGTTGCCAACCCCACCTTCCAGGAAATTGAAGTCTCTGATTTAGACCTGCGCATTGCAGGCACGCGCGATGCCATCCTGATGGTGGAATCCGGCGCAAAGGAAATCCCTGAGAATGTAATGGTCGAGGCGCTGGCTTATGGTCACAAATCTATTCAGCCGCTGATTGACGCTCAGGAAGAACTGCAAGCCAAGGCTGGCAAGCCCAAGCGCGAAGTTCAGCTCTTCCCCGTAGCCGAAGACCTGCTCAAAAAGGTCTATCAGGGCGCAGCGGACAAGCTGACTGATATTCTCAATCAAACGATGGATAAGCAGACCCAAACGGCGGCGGTGGAAGCCGTCCGCGCACAGTTAGTGGCGGATTTGGGCGGCGAAGATGTAACCCTGCAAGGGCAGGTTAAAGAAGCGTTTGAGGATGCCTATAAGAAGGTCGTCCGCAATCGCATTCTGGATCAAAGTAAACGACCGGATGGGCGCACTCCCACCGAAATTCGCCCGATCTGGTGTGAAGTGGGCATTAGCCCGCGCGCGCATGGCTCAGGCTTATTCACGCGCGGTCAGACTCAGGTTCTGACCCTGGCAACCCTGGGTACGCCCAAGGAAGCTCAGGAACTGGATTCGCTCTCCCCAACGGATAGCAAACGCTATATCCACCACTATAATTTCCCGCCCTACTCCACCGGCGAAGTCAAAATGCTGCGTGGGCAGTCTCGGCGCGAAATTGGGCATGGCGCTCTGGCGGAACGCGCGCTTGAGCCGGTCATCCCCCCTTCTGACAAATTCCCGTATACCCTACGGTTGGTGTCTGAAGTTCTTTCGTCCAATGGTTCATCCAGCATGGCTTCGGTCTGCGGGTCAACCCTGGCGTTGATGGATACTGGCGTGCCGATTACTGCGCCCGTGGCTGGCGTGGCGATGGGTCTTATCAAAGAAGGGGATCGTTACACCATCCTGACCGACATTCAAGGGTTGGAAGATCACCTGGGCGATATGGATTTCAAGGTAGCCGGTACGCCCAAGGGCATCACCGCGCTGCAAATGGACATCAAGATCAAGGGCATTACGCCTGAGATTATGGCAAAGGCGCTCGAACAGGCGCGCGTGGCTCGCTTAGATATCTTACAACAGATGCTGGCAGTCATTCCTCAGTCTCGTTCGGAATTAAAGCCGCACGTACCACGCATTACCATCGTGAAGATTCCTGTAGACAAAATTGGCGCGATCATTGGGCCTGGCGGCAAGAATATCCGCGCCATGCAAGAAGAAACCGGCACCAAGATTGACATCGAGGAAGACGGCACAGTATATATTTCCGCTACGGATAAGGCTGGCGAAAGCGCCGCCCGCGAGCGGATTGAAATGCTGACCGAAACGCCTCAGCTTGGACGCATTTACACCGGGCGCGTTGTGCGCACGGCGGATTTCGGCGCATTCATTCAAATTCTGCCCAACATTGACGGCATGGTTCACATTTCTCAGCTGGATTCGCAGCGCGTGGAAAAGGTGGAAGACGTGGTGCAAGTGGGCGATGAAGTGAGCGTGATGGTCACCAACATTGACCCAGATGGCAAGATTCGTCTGTCACGTCAGGCGGTATTGGAAGGCTGGACGCCCGAAGAAGCCCAGGAACATGATCGCGGCGGTCGCTCTGGCGGCGGTGATCGGGGTGGCGCGCCTCGCAGTGGCGGTGACCGCAATGGCAATCGCAGCGGTGGTGACCGGAATGGCAATCGTGGCGGCAATCGCCGTTAGTCCGTTCTGATTATTTGCTATAGATAAGATTTCGGGTGTTATGGGATGTGAAAGTACATCCCATAACACCCGAAATGATTTAATACTGGCGGATGATTAAGTTATTCCAAATCCTCTACAATGTAATCTTCCAAAGCGTCCATATCCACGTCCTTTTCGGCTTGGGTGCGCCAGCGGACAGAGATTCCAGCGTCATGCACGCTGTTCGGGTTGCCTGAAATAAGCGGATGCCAGGGATAGAGGTCTTTGCCTTCCGCAACCAGGCGATAGGCGCAGGTTTTGGGCATCCAATTTAGCTTACGGACGGTTTCAGGGGTCAGCACCAAGCAAGTGGGCATGAGGGTGGCGCGGTCAGTATAGGCGGTGCAGCGGCAGCGGTGGGTATCCAACAGGCGGCAAACTACGTTGGTGTAGTAAATTTCGCCGGTATCTTCATCTTCCAGCTTATACAGGCAGCAGCGCGCGCAGCCATCACACAGCGATTCCCACTCTGCGCGGGTCATTTCTTCTAACGTTTTGCGCTTCCAAAAGGGAAGCTGCGATTGCTCTTGATCTTGCACGAACACCTTCTTCTAAGTCTATTATTTTGTAAGGGACTTCGTCATTTACAAAATAATAGACTCTGTTTTAGTGGATTATTCATCCTGGGTGGGCAGGTAAGGCATACTGGGACCAGTGGCGGAAAACATTTCCGCAAGGGCGGCACGCATAGCGCGGCGATCATCCCAGGGATATTCTTTTGCGCCAAAGCACATAGATTGTTCGTGTCCCTTGCCGCAGACGATCACCACATCGCCTTCATGCGCCATGCGGACTGCCTTACGAATGGCATTGCCGCGATCCGGCACGCACCAAAACGAGTGTTCCGCCTGACCGCCCTGGCTTTCCGCGCCCGCTGCCATGTCTTTCAGGATGTCCTCCAGCGACTCAGTACGCGGGTCTTCGGCAGTGAAGATGCTCACATCTGCCAAACGCGCGGAAACCTCCGCCATCATACGGCGTTTTTCGCGGTCACGCAAGCCCGCCGAGCCAAAGACGGCAATTACGCGCCCTTTCGCCATTTCGCTGACGGCTTTTAGCGCCTGTTCCAGGGCATTCGGCGTGTGAGCGAAATCCACCAGGGCAATAAAGGGTTGCCCCATCGCAATGGACTCCATCCGCCCCGGAATGCCATATAAGCTGGCAATCCCCTGCTGTGCGGCGTGCGGTGAAATCCCCAAGCCAATCACGGTGGCGGCAATGGCTGCCAAGCAGTTGGACACATTGAACAATCCCATAATACGGCAATCTATGGGGATTTGGAAATCCGCGCCACGCGCCACAAAATGCAAGCCGTTGACATCGTGGCGCACATCTTCTGCCCACAGGTCCGCGCCTGAATTCAGCGAATAAGCCACCTGTCGGACGCTGATGCGGCGGCGCAGGTATTCATAGGAAGGGTCATCCGCGTTAAGCACCGCAAGAGGAGCTACCCCATTGGCTTTTGGCGGGCGTTGCGCCAGACGGAGGAACAAGCTGGCTTTCGCATCGCGGTACGCCTCAAATGTACCGTGTTCGTTGAGGTGTTCGTGGGTGATATTCGTTAGCACGGCAATATCGTAATCGCAGCCGGTCACGCGATGCTGCGCCAAACCATGCGAAGTCGTCTCAAGCACCGCGTGCGTCAGCCCGGAGGTATCCATGCGCGCCAGGTAACGTTGAATCTCCGGCGCGGTGGGGGTGGTGACGTGCAAGCCGGTGTCAATGACCTCATCGCCAATGACGGCGTTGACGGTAGAGATAATTCCGGCGTGAATGCGGGCAGCCAGCAGAATTTGATAAATGAGGTTTGAGGTGGTGGTTTTGCCATCCGTCCCCGTCACGCCAATGACGGTCATGTTGCGGGAAGGATAGTTATAAAATGCAGCAGAGAGCAGCCCAAGCGCCTGACGTGCGTCTGTGACCTGAATATAAGGCACGTGGACGTATTCCAGCGGCTCTGTGCCTAGGATGCCCACTGCGCCGCGCTCAATCGCCTGGGGGATGTAACGGTGACCATCCAGGGTTTCGCCGCGCACCGCCACAAAGAGCATGCCAGGCGTCACCGCGCGCGAATCTTCGGTCACGCCGGTGACAGCCACCGCAGGCAACGCGGCGATGGCTTGCGCAGTCGCCAGCAGCGCTTCTGGCGGAAGGCTGCCAATCAATTGGGACAGCGTTTTCGGCACAAAACCGGTCAACCCAGCACCTCCTGATGGCGTTAAAAATATCCTATTTTGGGTAACTACTTGGCATCTCAATCCGCGTAGTGGCTTCCGGCAGGAAGTCCGACAGTAATTAGGTAATTTCTGTTTTGCAGAGAAAATATACTCGAATAACATCAGGCTTCCTGCCGGAAGCCACTACGCGGATTGGGATACTACACAAACATGGTATGCCTGAGCAGTTCCTATTATCCTTAAAAAAGAAAAAGAAGGGTCTCTGCGAGGGAAAACGCCCCCACAAAAACCCTTCTATCTCATGCGAATTAGCGCATGCTTTGGTGCAATTCCTCCAGCTGACCGGCAACGGAATTATCCATTACCTGATCGCCGACCCGCACCACCAACCCGCCCAGGATGGAAGGGTCTACGCGGAAGTTCACAGCGGCAGCGTCACTCAGATGAGGCATCAACTGCGCCTGAACGGTCTGCTGTTCATCAGCGGTTAAGGGCAAGGCGCTGGTGATCTGCGCGTTGGTGACGCTGGTCAGGTCAACGCCACTGAAGAGCTGCATCTTGCCGTCTTTCAAGCCGGTGAAAAATTCATTCACCAGGCGGCTTTGACGCTGCTCATCCAGGTTTTCGTGGAGCAATTTGCGGGTGGCGGCGACCGTCAGGGAAACAATCTGCCCGCGCACTTCGCTTAACATGCGGTTGCGTTCGCCTTCCAGGTCATTCATCGCCGCCTGACGTTCTTTGGCGGTTTCGGCTTCTGCCTGGACACGGATTTCTTTTTCCACGGAACCGGCGCGTTCGGTGGCGTCACGGATGACTTCAGCGGCTTTGGTTTGCGCTTCACTTAATACGCGATTGGCTTCTTTTTCAGCGTTGGCGCGGGCTTCGGCTGCCACACGCGCATCTTCCAACCCACGACCAATCGCTTCGCGGCGCTTTGAAAGCATGTTGAGCATGGGTCCATACACCCAGGCGCGCAAAACCACGAACAAAATACCAAAGCTGAGGGCAAAGGTAAGTAAATAACCAAGACTAATTCCTAGTGCTTCCAAGGCAACTCCTTTTCTTCTCTCCGTAAAAACGGTCATCCTGCTTTTAGCCAGGACTGCAAATAAGATTTACAGAACGAAGAGCATCAAGAAAGCAATCACCAGGCAGTAAATCGCGATGGCTTCCGAGAAGGCAATGCCTAAAATCATGTTGGTGAACAGAGTGCCGTAGGTATCTGGGTTACGCGCCATTCCCTCTAACGCGCCTTGCACACTCAGACCAATCCCAATCCCCGCACCCAACGCGCCGATCATCGAGAGACCAGCGCCAATAAATTTTGCAGCTAATACGATATTACCTTCCATTAACAACCCTCCCCAACAAATATTTGGACGAGTCAATGATTTCCATTTGAATAGGATCACCAGGGCGGCTGTGCGCAGCCCCGGAATATTCCAACTTAACCGCTGTGTTCTTCGCCGCTCTCATGCCCCTGAGTCGCCTGGGACATAAACACCAGGGTGAGCATGCCAAACACAAAGGCTTGAATAAGCCCGATGCCGAACTCAAAGGTCATAATCATGGAGGGCATAAACACCGGCACCATCGAAGCGACCAGGAAGAGCAGCACCATTCCGGCGAACATATTGCCGAACAACCGGAAGGCAAACGAGAGGATGAGCGCCATTTGCGAGATCAGCTCTAATACGCTGACGATGAAGTCCATCACACCAAAGAACGGCTTATTGAATAGAGTGGTGACGTTAAAGAAGCGGAAGATATAACGCCAGCCCTGCACTTTGAAACCAATTATCTGGGTAGTGATCACGGAAATAAGCGCGAGGGCAACGGTGAAATTTAAGTCGGTGGACATGCCGCGGAACCAGGAAACGACCACAAATTCGCCAGGCTGATTGGTGATTGCCATGACACCGGGCAGGAGTTGAATGGCGGCGTTACCATGTTCACCCGCCTTCACGCGCTCTAAGCTGCCGAACGCTTCGAACCCAGGGATGAGGGCAATCAGGTTGGAGAACATCACCAGGATCATAAAGGTGGCGAACCAGGGGAAGATCATTTTGGTATAGCGCCCCGCGGTGGTTTCCGTCAAGTTATAGAGGGCTTCCACGCCGGCTTCAACCACGCCTGCCACGCCACCGGGCATCAACCCGCCCTTGCTCATCGAGCGATGAACTGCCCAAGCCAGTAAGAGGATAAGAATATCCACTACCAGCAAGGTCGTCATGGTATTGGTCAGATAAACACTGCCAATGACCGGCAACGTGAACAACGGGGACGTTGTGATGTGTTCAGAAGCGACCAAAATATGCGGTCGGACCGGCGGAAAAAAACTGACCGCCACAACCGTCAATACGATAAAGGCTAAAACAAACCAGCGATAGAACCCATGCCGTCTTGGACTAACGTTTTCCAATGCCTACCTCCTCGTTTGCTTGCTGCTCGCCCTGGAAAGGAAGATGTGCGGGTGCAGCCCCGGCTTTCACCTTAGAAATGGCTGCGCGCACCACCAGGAGCATCACCCCTAACGAAATTGGGATACTGACCAATAATAAAACAATTGTAATGACCGGACGGGTATGAAATTGCGTGTCCAGCCACAACCCACCTAATATTGCACCCAAAATAATGACAATCGTCAAACAGCCCACCTGACCAACCATCCCCACCAGGGTTAAGTTTAGCCAATATTGCTTATCTTTTTGTTTTGGGGCAGGCGACTGACTCATTGGAGAGATTATATCACCATTGCTTTTCTACGTGAACAAATTCTAGAAGGCTGCTCCCAAGATCGAAAGTCCAAACCAGGGGGCAATGATCGTGCCTAACGCCAAAATCAACGCCACGCAGGTGATGATCGCCACACGGAACGCAACGGTCACCGGCAAGGCAGGCAAATGGGCTTCCGCTGGAACGCTGAAGGCGATCCGCAGCACGTTCAGGTAGTAGTATAAGCCAATGACCGAAGTAATCACCCCAATAAACGCCAAGACGATGCCCAGCGTGCCGGACTGTACCGCTGCGCCAAAAACCAGCAGCTTGCCCATAAAGCCGCCCAATGGAGGGACGCCGCCCAATGAAAGCATAGCAACCAACAATGCCAGCGCGAGGTATGGATTGCGCTTCTGCAAACCGGCATATACGCTGATGTCATCGGAACCCAGCGAACGTCCCACCCAGGCAACGATGCCAAAGGCAGCCAGGTTGGTCACCAGGTACGAGAGCAGATAATATAACACGCCCTGCGCGCCCAGTTTTGCGCTGATAGGACTGCCCGCCGCCACCACGCCTACCAGGATATACCCCGCCTGAGCGATGGAAGAATATGCTAGCAGACGCTTGATATTCTTTTGCACGGCAGCCAGCAGGTTACCAACGATCATACTGGCAGCGGCGATCACCGCTAACACCACCGTCCAATCTGGGGCAATTTGGGGGAAGGCAGCCAGCAAAAAGCGCAGCAGCACCGCAAAACCCGCCGCCTTGGAAGCGGTAGACAGAAACCCAGCCACCGGCGTAGGCGCGCCTTCATAGACATCCGGCGCCCAAAAGTGAAACGGCACGGCGGAAATCTTAAAGCCAAAGCCCACCAACGCCAACATGACCGCCACCAGCGGCAGCGCAACCGGAATCTTACCAGCAGACCACTGCGCCGTCATGGCATACAGGTTGGTCGTACCCGTCAAGCCAAAGATCAGGCTGAAGCCGTAGAGCATGATGGCGGCAGTCATCGCACCAAACAGGAAATACTTCATGCCCGCTTCGGTGGAGCGCGGATCACGGGTGAGGAAGCCAGCCAGGATATATAGCGGCAGGGAGGTCGTCTCAATTGCCAGATAGAGCATCACCAGGTCAGCAGAGGAAGCCATCAGGTCCATGCCGAGGGTAGCAATCAGCAATAAGACGTAAAATTCGCCTTCACGACCGGGGGCGCGTACCCCAGGAGTGGCAACGGTGGCTGAATCCACCATGAGCAGGCAGGTGATGGCGGCGCCGAGCAGGAAGATAAAACGAAAGACGAAGGTCAGCCCATCCAAACGGAGCATACCGCCAAAGATTAGCTCAGGTTGAGCGGCGGGGCGGGATAAGGCTGCCGCCAATGCCATAATGATCACCAGCCCACCCGCCGTCACCCAACCCAAATAACGCTTGCGCGCGGTACCCAGGGTAAGGTCGAGGGTCAGGATCAGAGCGGCTAACACTGCCAGCGCAATCTCAGGCAAAATTGCCAGGAACATCGCAGGTTGGAACGGATTTGGTTGCACCTAAGCACCTCCCAGCAAAGTCAGGATGCGCTGCACCCCGGAGTTGAGGATTCCCGCCATAAGCGCCTGCGGGAACCAGCCCAAGGCAATCATCATCACCGAAAGCGAAATAACCACAATTTTATCCATCATGCCAATATCACCCACGCGCCCCTGTAAGGCGGCAGGCATCTCTCCAAAGAAGACGCGGCGGATGACCAATAAGATGTAGCCAGCGGTGATAATCACCCCCAGGACGGCGATAATCGCTACCGCAGGCGAGACTTGCCACGCGCCCATGAAGATGGGAAACTCTGCCACAAAGCCAGAGAAGCCGGGCATGCCCATCGAAACCAAACCGGCGATAATAAAGCCGATTGCAGCGACAGGCATCACGCGGAAAAGACCGCCCAGCTGCCCAATCTCACGGGTGTGGGCGCGGTCATAGACCATGCCAACGACCGCAAAGAAGAGCGCGGTCATAATGCCATGCGAGAACATTTGCATCCCCGAGCCTAACAAGCCATCATGCGTCAGGGTAGCAAAGCCAATCAGCACCAAGCCCATGTGGCTGACGCTGGAAAAGCCGATGACATACTTGAAATCCTTCTGAATGAGAGCAATGAGCGCGCCATAGACGACGTTGATGGTCGCCAGGATGAGGATTGCCCATGCCCACTGCTTTGCGCCAATCGGCAAGAGCAGAATAGCTACGCGCAAGGCTGCAAACGCGCCTACTTTCATCTCTACGCCCGCCAGCATCATGGAAACGGCAGTGGGGGCAGCCACATGACCGTCCGGTGCCCAACTATGGAAGGGAAAGATGCCACTGAGAACTGCAAATCCCAAAAACAGCACCGGGAACCAGGCATATTGGAAAGCGGGCGAGAACCCGGCTCGTTCCAACTCAATCAGGTTGAAAGTGAACTTGCCAGAGGCAAAATACATCGCCAGCACGCCCACCAACGCTACCACAGAGCCAATAAAGAGGTAGAGGGTCAGTTTCATGGCGCCATAGTTGCGCGTTTTGGGCGACCCCCACAGCACAATCATCAGGTATTTGGGGAAGACCGCCAGTTCAAAGAAGAAGAACAGCTGGAAGAGGTCTAACGAGCTAAATACGCCCAGGACGCTCGTCCCCAAAAAGAGCAGAAAGGCAAAATATTCGCGCGGACGGTCTTCCACATTCCACGAGATCATCACGCCAAAGAGCAACACCACTGCCGCCAACAACACCAGCGGCACGCTTAAGCCATCTACGCCAACGAAATAAGAAATCCCCAGCGCCCCGACCCATGGAAAGGGACCTTCCACCCATTGATAACCGCCAATTCCGGCATCATAGGAAACATAAACCAGCAACGCCAGCAGCAGCGTCACCAGTGAAGTCCCCAGAGCCACCCAACGGATCAAATTGCGGCGGTTTTCCGGCAGAGCCAAAATCACCAGACCGGCAATTGCAGGAAGGAAGATGAGAATGCTGAGAAGAGGAATGATTGCCCGTAACAAAACCATCCTGCACCTCGCCTAGAATAACGTCATCACAGTTTTATTAATCACATCCAATATCCAGGCGGGCCAAATGCCAATCACCAGGATAAGCGCCATCAGCGGCGCGACAACCACCAGCTCGCGGGTGGTCATTTCGGTCAGGTGACCCACCCAATGCACGTTGAGCGGTCCTTGCAGCACCTTCCACAAGGCTTTCAGGGTATATGCGCCGGTGAAGAATACGCCAATCATGCTGATGGTCGTAGCGGCGATGAAGACGGGCCACGCGCCACGCACCACCAGGAACTCCGAGACGAAGCCATTCAAGCCGGGCAGCCCCAAAGACGCCATAGACATAAACATCAGCACCGTGCCATAGATGGGCAGCAGCCGCCACAAACCGCCAAAGGCATTCAGATCACGGGTGTGGGCGCGGTCATAAATGACGCCGACCAGGAAGAACATGCCTGCCGCATACAAGCCGTGATTGAACATTTGCAGGACTGCCCCATTCATCGCCAGCAGGGCGTTATCCGTCCCGGCAGCAGCAGCGGCAGCAGCAATGCCTAACACCACAAATCCCATGTGATTGATGGAAGAATAGGCGACCAGACGCTTGAAGTCATCCTGCCCAAACGCGCCTAACGCCCCCAGGATAATCGCCAGGGTTGCCAGCACTGCCAGCGCCGGCGCATATTCCTTGGATTGCACCGGAAAGAGCGGCAGTACCAAGCGCAAGAAGCCATACGCGCCCAATTTCAGCATCACCCCCGCCAGGATCATTGAACCAGCGGTAGGCGCTTCGGTGTGCGCATCCGGCAGCCAGGTGTGGAAGGGCCAGATCGGCACTTTGACGGCAAATGCAACCACAAACGCCCAGAAAGCAATGGATTTCACTGTACTTACGGGCAACCCAAAGAGCGGTCTGGCAACTGCATCCAGAGTGCGCCAATTGCCTAACCACTGCAAATAATCATAGGATTTGGTAGTGACGCCAATCATCTGAATCGCTAGCAACAGCCCCAACGAGCCGCCCATGGTATAGAGGATGAACTTGAGCGAGGCATAGTTGCGATTCTTCCCGCCCCACTGGCTGATGAGGAAGTACATCGGCACCAAGCCTGCTTCCCAAAAGACGAAGAAGAGCATCAGGTCGAGCGCCATAAAGACCCCCAACATGCCCGTTTCCAGCAGCAGGAAGAGGATCATAAAGCCTTTGACGCGCTCAGTGAGGGAGAAGGAAGCCAAAATTCCCAAGGGAACAAGCAAGGTGGTGAGGAAAATCATGGTCAGGGAAATGCCATCAATCCCCAGGTGATAGGAAGCGCCAATCGCCGGATACCAGTAGGCAATTTCTTCAAACTGGAAGCGACCGGTGACCGCGTTCGGGCTGAACTGCATCCACATGAGGATCGTCAGCGCGAGCGGCAGCAGGCTGGCAATGAATGCGCCCCATTTGATGACGCCGCGCTCATTGGATGGCACAAATAGCAAAAGCAGCGCCGCCACTGTGGGGATGAATAAGATCAGCGAAAGAAAGGGAGTAGCTGACTGCATAAAAGAACCCTCCCAGGGTTACGCGCGAACCAAAATGAAGAACAACACTGCGCCGACCAACACCGTCAGCAGCACAGCCAGGAGCATATACTGTTGAACCTTGCCCGTTTGCGCCTTACGCATCTCCCCGCCCAGACCGCGCACGCCCGAGCCGGTCAGGTCGCCCGCGCGGTTGACGAGCGCCACATCAATAAAGCGGCGCATCAGGCTGCCCAAGCCCAGTGTTCCACGCGCGATGCCTTCCAGAATGCCATCAATGATTTTTTTATCCAAAATCTGATAGGTGAACACTTCTGAAAGCCAGACTGCCGGGCGCACAAACAGGGTGTGATAGAGCGCATCTATGCCATAGCGGTTCTGCGCCCAGGCATACCACGCGCCTAACGGACGGCGGAGCGGGTCTTCTGCGCCTGCATCCACCTTGCGATAGACCATATAGCCCACATATAAGCCCAGCAGTGACACGAGCAGCGAGGTGAGCAGTGGAATAGAACTGCCTGCCACATCGGCATGTCCTTCGAGCCAGGCGGGGATCATCGTGCCGACAAAACTCTCGAGCGGATTGGAAGAAATCGCACCCAGACCGGGGAAGCTGCGTGGAATGCCCACCCAACCAGCAGCGACCGCAAACACTGCCAGTACGATCAGCGGAATGGTCATGGTGCGGGTGTTTTCCTGGGCGTGCCGGGCGGCTTCGGTGCGCGGCTGACCTAAGAAGGTGAGGGTGATCTGGCGCATGGTATAGAACGCCGTCAACAAGGCGCTGATTGCCAGCACAATGAAGATCAGCAGGTGATTGCCATTAAATGCGCCCGCCAAAATTTCATCCTTTGACCAGAACCCGGCGGTCACCAACGGCAGCCCGGAGAGCGCCATGCCGCCGGCGAGGAACGTCCAGAACGTAATGGGCATACGATCCTTCAAGCCGCCCATGTTGAACATATCCTGTGGGTCAACGTGTTCGCCGGTTGGATGCCCCTCAGCGGGTTGATCGCCTTGGGCGTGCATTGCGCCATGTTCCATGCCATGAATGACCGAGCCAGAGCCTAAGAAGAGCAACCCCTTGAAGAAGGCGTGGGTCATCAGGTGGAAGACGGCAGCCACATACGCGCCAACCCCTAGCGCGGCGATCATAAATCCAAGCTGCGAGATTGTGGAATACGCCAGCACGCGCTTGATGTCATTTTGGGTGACGGCGATAGAGGCGGCAAACAGCGCGGTAAACGTGCCGATGGCAGCCATAACCGTCATCGCCGCGGTGATCGGTGCGCCCTGCTGCCAGCCCAACGTCACCAACGGGAAAATGCGGATTGCCAGATACACGCCCGCGGAAACCATCGTGGCGGCATGGATCATGGCGGAAACGGGGGTGGGACCCTCCATTGCATCCGGCAGCCAGACGTGCAGCGGGAACTGCGCGGATTTGCCCACCACGCCAATAAAGATCAGAATGCCAATCAAGCCTGCCCAGGTAAGCCCTAAAAAGCCAGCCGGGGCAGCCAATTTCGCCAGGGCGGCGGAACTTTCCAGGCTGCCTGCGTAACTGAGCGAGCCAGTCTGCACATATAAGGCGATGAGCCCAATAAAGAGGAACATATCCCCAACGCGGGTGGTGAGGAAGGCTTTGATGGCGGCATCCCGTGCGGATTTCTTGCCGTACCAGAAGCCGATCAGGGCATACGAGCAAAAGCCCATGATTTCCCAACCGATGTAGAGGGTCAGCAGGTTATCACTGACCACCAGCAGCAACATGGCAAACGCAAACAGGCTGATGAGGGCAAAAAAGCGCGAATAGAGCGGCTCGATGGACATGACATGATGGGTCAAGCCTTTGCGCACGCGAATGGCTGCGCCTTCCGGCGGCAAACCGGGGTGATCGTGTTCGCCGGCAGGCTGCCCAAAGTTTTGATAGCCAACGCTATACAAGAAGATGCCTAGCACCGTCCAGACCACAAAGAAAAGCACCACAGCGGAAAGCGGATCAATGCGCACCCCGATTTGAAACCAACCATTCGCAACCGGCAGCCAGTTGATGACTGAGCCGATGGGATGCGCGCGCAAATCCGGGCGGGTGATGGCGGCAATAAAGACAATCATGCCCATCAGCCAGGAAAGCAGCGCGCCGCCAATCGCAATGCTATGACTGAGCGCCTTGCGAGGGTTGGAATAGAGGACAATGGCGAAAAAAGCCAAAAGTGGCGGTAACGGAATAAACCAGACAAGGATATCCATCGTTTTTCTTCCCGTTAGCCTTTCAACAGAGTGAGATCATCGGCAAAGACAGTTTTGCGGCGGCGATAGACGGAAATGATGAGCGCAAGACCAATGACCGCCTCGGCTGCCGCAGCCGCCAGCACGATCACCACAAAAATCTGCGCCTGGACATCGGGGTAAAGATAACGCCAGAACGCTAGCAAGTTGACGTTGACGGCGTTGAGCATCAGTTCAATGCTCATCAGCACCGCCACCGCGTTGCGCCGCGCCATCACGCCAAATAGCCCCACGCAAAACAGGAGGGCTGCAAAAATCAGATACCATGAGAGCGGAATCATCTGGGTGCGCTCCTTTTACTTGCTTTCCGGTTTGCTCGCCGGTTTGCGAGGCTCGCCAGCCACATAAATTGCGCCAATCAACGCGCCAATCAGCAGCACAGAGGCAACTTCAAATGGGATGGCGTAGCCATTGGCGGAAACCATTGCCTTGCCAAGGGCGATAATATCTTCGCCCGCAAAGGTGGGACGCACTGTGTTGAATCCCGTCCACAGACTGAGGACCGCCACCAGTCCGGCAAAGATCAGCAGCGACACCAAGCCTGCCAGCCAGGCAAAGCGGTTAACGCCAGGCTCATCCTCTTGCAAATTCAGGCGGGTGAGCATGACGGCAAAGATGATGAGAATGGCAATTGCGCCAATATAGACCACCACCTGCACAGCGGTAAAAAAGCTTGCCTCTAACGTGGCAAACAGCACCGCCACGCCCAGCAAGGTCAACACCAACCACAGGGCTGCGTGCATCATGCGCCGCGCAGTGACCACCATGCCCGCGCTAGCCAGGGTCAATCCAGCCACGATGAGAAAAATAATTTGAAATGGCGACATAAAGGGCTTCTCCGCGTTACTTTGCACCAGGATAACGATCAACAACCGCCGGTTTGGTCAGACGCACATCCCGGCGCACCGGGCGGGTTGCCTGACTGAGCCACCGTTCGCCCAGCCACAAAATGATCCCATTGACGACGAGGAGCACGAGGGTACGAATGACCTGTGCGCCCAGGTCGTTGCCCACCACGCCCAGCTGCGCCAGGGATTTATCAAATAAGGCAGTCATAAAGAAGGCGACCAACGCCAGTGGGGTCAGCACTTTCCAGTTCAGATTCAGCATCTGGTCAATGCGGAAGCGCGGCAAAGACCCGCGAAACAGGATGATGATGAAATACACCAGGAAGGTCTTAATCATCAGGTAAAGCACGCCCAGCAAGGGGATTTGCTCCGCGCCAGGTCCGCGCCAGCCAGAGAGGAAGAGGGTCGCAAACAACATCGAGACGGTGAAAGCGTGCAGGAATTCCGCCACATAAAACATGCCAAATTTCAAGCCGGAATATTCCACGTTGAACCCGGCGACAATCTCCGATTCAGCTTCCACCACGTCAAATGGGGCGCGACCGGATTCGGCGACCTGGGTGATGAAGAAAACAATCGCGGCAACAGGGGCGGTGAACAGGAACGGCACGGTCTGGGCGCGGACGATGTCATTCAGGTTGAGGGAATTTGCCAGCAGCACCGGCACGAGCAATGCCAGCACCATCGGCACTTCATAAGAAACGAGCATGGCAACCGCGCGGAAGCCACCCATTAGGGCATATTTGTTATTCGATCCCCAGCCTGCCAGCATGATCGCCAGCTCGCCAAAGCCACCCGCCGCCAGGACAAATAACACTCCCACCGAGAGATTCGCGCCCATAATATTCACTCCAAAGGGGATGACCGCCCAAACCAGCAGTACGGCAGCAACTGCCAGGATCGGCGCAAGGTTATAGGGGATGACATCCGCGCCCTGGGGAGTGATGGTCTCTTTGGTGAAAATCTTGAACATATCCGCGAAGGATTGGAAAATGCCAAAGGGACCTACGCGGTTGGGACCTAAACGGTCTTGAATGCGACCCAGGAGCTTGCGCTCATACCAGATCAAGAAAATAACGAACAACATCGCGCCCATCGCCAGAGCGCCTGCGCCCAGGACGGATAGGATCACATCCACAACGGCGGCGGGCAACCCCCAGCCGATCAGTAGACTATGCAACAAGTTGGCGATAAAACCAATTGGATCCTGCCAAAAACCTGGCATAAAGTGGCACTCCTCTTCTTTCGCGCTCTTACGTAAGGATCAACAGCATGGGATCAGCGAGGCTGCTGCCTATTTCCACTCCAATACGCCCTTTTTCCAGACGTAAGCCAGCCCACCCATCAGCACCAGAATAAAAATCAGACCTTCCAGCACCGCATAGAAACTCATTTGCCCATACGCCGCCGCCCAGGGGAACAGGAATACAGCTTCCACGTCAAAGATCAGGAAGATCAGCGCAAAGATGTAATATTGGGCGTGGAATTGAATTTGCGTCTCGCCGACTGTTTCAATCCCACATTCATACGTGGCGCGTTTTTCGGCATTGGACTTTTTCGGTCCCAAAACGCCTGCCAGAAAAATCGCTACTCCAGGCAGAGCGAGCGCAATGATGAAAAAGATACCAATGTATAGCCAGTTATTGAGCATCTCTACTCCTTTTTAACAATTTTTCACAGCACCTTCACTGCGCATAACGCACAGGGAATTATCCATTTGAAAAGAAAAGGGTCATTTACGGGAAAAGCTCACGCGGCAGCCGGAATTCCTCCCTGATCTCACCAGAAACCGATGTACTTTTAAGAAAAAAAACACCCGTCATGCCCCCAAAGCGGATTGGATTGCGGTGGAGAAAGTCTTCGATAATGAATTTTATCACAAGTTTATCTGCGGTCGGGCGAAATTTGTCAGAATTAGTTTATCTATTCGTCCCGGATTGACCTGCTTTTCGCTTTGACCAGAGCCACTCCAGCAGCCGCTGAATAAAGGGGTAGCCTAATACCGTGCTGACCAACAGCCCTGCCCCACTCACCATCCGCGCGCCCCAACCCGGCAGTCCCAAAAAGGTAACGGATTGCACCTCGATGGGCTTAGAAAGCAGGGTTAGCCGTTCCGTATCGCCACTAATTTTGGGGACAAATTCAAGATAGAGCCAGACAACCCCGCGATACGTTCCTGAATCAACAGCATGGATACTCCAACGGAAGGTGACGGGCAGCCCAGGACGCATGGCTTCGCGCATCTCATCTTGGCGCACGTCTAACCCCGCCAGGTCAAGGCGGGCGGCAGCTACCACGTGATAATTATCGTAAATGTTCGGAATTTGGACTGCCTGAGAAGTGATGCTATGTCCCTGCGTTTCAGGGGTGACGGTAAGCTGACCGTTTTCATCCAGGAGGAGCGAAAGGGTAATCAGATCGCTATCGCCTTCGCGCAACTGGAGGGGCCAATCCAGCACAATCTGGCGTTTTTCGTTCAAAACGGGAGAAGCAACTGTAGTCGGTTCTGGCGCGGCGGAAGTGGCGATGGGCATGACTGAAGAAGCGGTTGGATTAACGCTTGATGGCATAGAAGTTGCCGCCGGGCTGCACCCAACCAGCGCAATTGCCGCCAATACCATCAGGCACAAGATGATCCACCCCATGCGCCGGATTACCATCGGATCGCTCCCCCGTCTACGCCTGTGGATGGATGCCAGGACTGCGGCGCAGGTACCGTGACGGCGGGCAGCGGTACGGATTGATGATCACGCGGCGGGGGCAGCAGCGTGGCAATCAGCAGCCCGGCGGAAAAGACGAGTACGATCATTGCCAACCATAATCGCCAGGATCGAGGTTTCATGGTTTTATTATACAAAGAAACCTGATTTCGTTACAAAAAAAGAGAGGGATGTTTTTGATGGTATTGACCACCCAAAACATCCCTCTAACAGTTATGAAAAAAGCGAGGTTTATTTGCCTTCTAAGGCGCGCAATAAAGCTTCCGCCTGTTCCACGCTGACTTTGCCATCTTGCAGCATCTGAAGCACCAGCATCCGCTCTTGTTCAGAGACGGGCGTGCGGCTCGTCTGCTGAGGGGACATGGGCGGGGTGGGTGGGGTGGGAGGAACGGGGGGCGTAAAATCTCCTTGGAAGAAACGTTCCCAACCTTCGTGGCGACCATGCTCGCCATGCCCACCATGTCGCCCAACACGCATTTCCGCGCGGCGAGCGGCTTCCTGAGCGCGGCGACCGATCATATCTGCCCAGGCAACCGAGCGACCGGGGTCAAAATGACCGGGCCAGCCAAAGCGCGCCCGATTCTCACGCGCGTTCTGCCAGGAGGTTTCAATCCGCTCAAACTCACTATTTAACGAAGAGGGTTCTGCAGGCTCATCACTGATGAGGCAATCGCCGCCGCCGCGCAATTCGACACGCGCTTCGCCTTCGCCAATGATAAATTCATGGCGGCGTTGCTCAATGGTGCCATCAAACGGGTCAGCCTGATGATTAAGATTGAGGTGAATCTCTTCGCTATCCGCCACCACTTCAAAACGAGCGTTGACTTCGGGCGGCAGGTGTAAGGCGACATCTCCCCCGGCGCGGACGGAAACCAGGCGCCCCATGCTGCGGGTAAGGTAAATTTGGGCATCCCCCCCTGCACGCAGAATAAATTCGCCCTCGCCGACCCCTTGCACGTCCGCGTCACCGCCAACGGCTTCCAGCGTCACCAGGGATTCAAGTCCGCGCGCCATCAATTCGCCGCCAATACGCTGTACGCGGAAGGGACCGCTGACATCGCGCACCGTCAGACTGCCGCCGACTTTGCCAATTTCCACCTGACCCAGGCGCTGGAGGGCGAGTTCACCGCCTACTTTATCAATTTCCACCATGCCCAAGTCTTGCAGGAAGGCACTGCCGCCCACCCGCTCGATCTTGATGTTGGAGCCGTGCGGAACCATCAGGTCTAAGCCGGAATGGTTTTCGATCCGCAACAAATTGTCTTCGCGGCTAATTTGTACGCGCTCTTCTGAACTGAAGAGGCGCACATCTGCCTGGTCACCGCCACTGAGGTAAAGGTCCGCAGAGGTGCGGATGACGATGATAGTATCTTCCTTCACGGGAATCGTGCTGTTATCCATTGGATTTCTTCTTTCTTTGGGATTTCTCCCAACCTCTAAACACAGATAAAATCGTTATTTTAATATTTCTACTTACAAGAAATATAATAGCAATTTATTTAACTTTTGTCAAGGGGTAAATTCAATAAAAGTAAATATATATTGATTTTATTTAGTTTTTTTAAAAAGAAGTATTATCAGACGATTATCCATTACTTTGGCGTTCAGTGATACACTTTATTTAATCTTTTACAGAATTCTTTTCCTTGGAGGACAGATGGCTCACTATTCCCCAGAACCTTTTCGGATCAAGTCGGTTGAAGCGATTCGCTTAATTGACGCACAAGCGCGTCAGACGGCGATGCAGGCAGCCGGGTATAACCTGTTTAGTTTGCGCGCCGAAGATGTGTTTATTGACCTGCTCACCGATTCCGGCACGGGCGCGATGAGCCAGAATCAATGGGCGGCGATCATGCAAGGCGATGAATCCTACGCGGGGGCGCGCTCCTACTATCACCTGGCGGAGGTGATGAAGCAAATTTTTGGCTTTCCATACTTCGTACCCACCCACCAGGGGCGCGCTGCCGAAAATATCCTGACAGCGGTGCTGGTCAAGCCCGGCATGTCGGTACCATCCAATATGCACTTTGATACCACAGACGCCAACATCCGCGCACGCGGCGGGCGGCCTTCCAACCTGGTCATCCAGGATGCTTTCGACCCGGCGCGGATTCATCCCTTTAAAGGCAATATGGACGTAACAGCCTTGCGCCAGTTTATCGAGCAGACCGGCGCGCAAAATATCCCCTTTGGGACGATTACGATCACCAACAATGCGGGCGGCGGGCAGCCGGTTTCAATGGAGAATATCCGCGCAACAGCGAGCGTGTATCACGAATTTGGCATCCCATTTTTCATTGATGCTTGCCGCTATGCCGAAAACAGTTACTTTATCAAGCTGCGTGAGCCAGGCTATGCGCAGAAATCCGCCATGGAAATTGCCCAGGAAATCTTCAGCATGGCAGATGGCGCATTTATGAGCGCAAAGAAAGACGCGCTGGTCAATATTGGCGGATTCTTAGCCATGCGCGACCCGTCCCTTTTCCAGCAGGTATCTAACGAACTGATTTTGCGCGAAGGGTTTATCACCTACGGCGGGCTGGCGGGGCGTGATCTGGACGCAATGGCGGTGGGTCTGCTAGAAGGCTTAGATGAAGCGTACCTGGCGTACCGGCTGGGGCAAACGGCTTATTTGGCGGATCGGCTGATGGAGGCAGGCATTCCCATCATTCAACCGGCGGGCGGGCATGCCATTTACCTGGATGCGGGCGGGCTGCTGCCGAACATTCCTCACGCGCAATTCCCAGGTCAGGCGCTGGCAGCCGCGCTATACCTGGAGGGCGGCATTCGCGGGGTGGAAATTGGCTCGGTGATGTTTGCTCATCCCAATCCAGACACGGGCGCGATGGAATATCCGCGCCTGGAGCTGGTGCGCCTTGCCTTACCGCGCCGCGTGTATACTCAAAGTCACCTGGATTATGTGGCGGATACGCTGATCACCCTCAAAGAAAAGAGCGATGCGCTGAAGGGTTATCGCATCACTTATGCGCCGCCCCTGCTGCGTCACTTTACCGCTCGCTTTGAGCCAATTTAGGAACTCTGAGAATTAGCATGCTAATTCTCAATGAACCCCAATTTAATAAAAGCGGAAAAGATCGTGAGGATGAGAATGTTTCGCAAGACATTTTTCATACTATTGATGGGCTTGCTGCTGATTTTGCCGGCTGGTTGCAATACTGCGCCGCAGTTTACAAAGGTGGAAGGCACAGAATTGGATCAGGTATTGCAATTCTCTGAGCCGATGGCAGATAACTTCTTTGCTGCGCTGAACGCGGGGGATTACCCTGCCTTTTCACGTGACTTCAGCCCTGAGCTTCTGAAAGCCGTGCCAGAAAGCGGGCTAACGGACCTCAAAAAGACGTTGAGCAAGGTGAGAGCATATCAATCGCGGACGGTGGATCACGTGGATAAGGTGCAGACCTATTACTCTGTCTTTTACAACGCGAAGTTTGAGCAAGATATGGTGACGGTACGCCTAACGTTTGACCAAGCTGCCCCGCATAAACTCTCAGGGACGTGGTTCAATTCGCCAAAATTAGCAAAGTAAGAAAAAGAACTGTCAGAATCAAAAGAGGAGGCGCGCCTCCTCTTTTGTTATTGAAAATGGAAGAAATTTAAGAGATGTTACTCGCCTCTTTCGATGCGTTTTGCCTCTTGCCAGAGGGATTCCATCTCATCCATCGAAAACTCACCAAGCGGTCGCTCTTGGTCGCGGGCGGCTTGTTCAATGTGGGCAAAACGCTGTTTGAAGCGCAAATTTGCCCCGCGCAACACCGTTTCCGCATCGCCTTTATACCAGCGAATGAGGTTGACCACCGCCAAGAGCAAGTCGCCCAGTTCCTTGTGCTGTTCATCCAGACTGGGGGCATCCGCCACTTCCTGCCATTCTTCCATCACCTTGGCGCGCACATCTTCGATCTTTTGCCAATCAAAGCCCACATGCGCCGCGCGATCCTGATATTCTTGGGCAAGGGATAAGGCTGGCAGCATCTTGGGAAGGCTATCAAACATGCCCTTGGGTTTGTCTTTCTTGCCCTTGGCTTTGCGCTCCTGATCCTTCAGGGTTTCCCAATTTTTGAGGACTTCAGCAGAATCACCCACCTGCACATCGCCAAAGACATGGGGGTGGCGGAATACCAGCTTGCGAGCGATGCCTTCGGTGACATCCACCAGGTTAAAATCGCCCTCTTCGCTGGCGATTTGGGCAAGCATAATGGCAACCATCAATACATCGCCCAATTCTTCCTTGACGCCGTCCATTTCGTCCGAATTGAGCGCGTCCATCGCCTCGTAGGCTTCTTCCACCAGGCTGGGCATGAGGGACTTCAGGGTCTGCTCCCTATCCCAGGGACAGCCCTCTGGCGCGCGCAAATGCGCCACAATTTCCGCCAGGGATTCTAGCGAGGAATCCGCGGCGAGGGGGGGAAGGTAAAGCGCGGTGAGCAAGCCAATATGCTCGCTGCGGTCAATTTCATACAAAGAAAGGGACTCAACCACCTCGGCGGGCGTGCCGGCGGCGTGTACCATACGCACAGGGTGCTTATCCGGGTAAAAAGCGTTCAGGGTGAGCTTCACTTCGGAAGCTACCTGACGCGAATAAATTTGGGCGATCAGTGCGGGCTGGGTGGTAGGGAAAGAAGGGATATGTGCATTTGCCAGGTCAAGCGCATCCACCAACGCCATTTGCGGGAAGGGATCAAGCCCCAGGGCGGTGTAGGTTGGCTCTAAGAAGCTGATGCCCTCAATCACCTTGATGGGGATGCCTTCGGCTTTGGCACGGCGGGCAATTTCTGGGCAGGTGGCTTCTGCCACAAAGGGATGCCCCGGCACGGCATACGTCACCCCTTGCGGACGGCGACCCAGCTCCAGTACGCGCTCCACGATTTGAGCGTATACCTCTTCAAATTTCGCGCTGTTTTCATACAGTTCATCAAAAGAAATGACCTGTAGAGCAGCCGGAAAGCCCTGCACGGTGGGATGTTGGCGGGTGCGAATGTAAACTTCGGGGATCGTTTGCAACCAATCCCATGCCTGACGGGTAAGCAAGGCTGGGGAGCCTGGTCCTAAACCTAAAAGGGTAATTCCAGCGAAGGAAGCAGATGGAGGCGTCATAATTTCCCATTCTCCCCTCTTATTGCAAAGAGAGGGTGTTGTTTAACAGGAAACAGGCCGATCTTGTATGCAAGGCATACGCAACCGACCCATTTGAGGAACAAAATAGAGCAAAGACTTAACGCTTGGTGTACGTTGGAGCTTTGCGGGCGCGTTTGAGACCTGGTTTTTTGCGTTCTTTCACGCGGGCATCGCGGGTAAGGAAACCAGCTTTGCGCATGGCGCTGTTCCACTCAGGGTTCATTTTCGTCAAAGCGCGGGCCATGCCCAACTTGACGGCATCCACCTGACCGGTAACGCCACCGCCATGCACCACAATGGTGATGTCGAGGGTGGAGCGTTCCTGACCCGAAGTGACAACGGGGGCGATCACGGTTTCAAAGTCACCCACGCGGGGGAAATATTCCTCGGCAGGGTGATCGTTGACCACGAAGCGGCCGGTGCCGCTCATCACGCGCACGCGAGCAGTCGATTCCTTGCGCCGACCAACGCCTTCATAATATTGAACTGCCATTTGCTATGCTCCTTGAACTGGCTGCGGATGTTGAGCCTGATGTTCATGCTCGCTGCCCGCGTAAATCTTCAATTTGCCGATCAACTTGCGACCCAGTTTATTGTGCGGGAGCATGCCCCACACGGCACCGCGAATAACGCGATCTGGGTGAGTTTTCATCTGATCTTTCAGGGTGATGGTGAACAACCCACCCGGATAGCCAGAGTGACGGCGGTAGCTTTTGTCATCCATGCGCTGGTTGGTAATCCGCAGCGCGGAGGCATTAATCACCACCACAAAATCGCCCATTTCCACACCAGGGGTATAGATGGGCTTATGTTTGCCTAACAAATAGGCAGTAATCTGGGTCGCCAGACGGCCAATGCCCTGGTTGGTAGCATCCACCAGCAACCAGTTGCCTTCTGTTCTGCCCTTCGGGACGAAAGTTTTGTCCTGTGCCATAATCAATCTCACCTTACTGTAAGGTTATTCCTCACCGAATATACTCTGCTTACGCGGATCACTGCCCGCATAACTCACTGTTTTCAAAATCAGCCCTTGCGGCGCCGCCAGACCTTGGGTGAGCGGTTGAGCCTGTTCCACTGCTTTTTGCAGATCGCTCAGTTCCAACCGCCGCTGCCCGACCAGCACCTGGAGAAAAACCATCCTGCGTACCATGTGGTAGAGGAAGGCATTGCCGGTGACTGTAAAACGCAGTCGCCCGTCTTCCAGAAGTTGCCAGTCTGCCTGGCGAATTGCGCGGATCGTGCTGCCGCCAGGCCGGGGCGGGGTACCGAAAGCAGCAAAATCATGAACGCCGGGCAAGAGGGCTGCGGCTGTCTCTAGCAGGGCTAGATCAGCAGCGGGCCAAACACGCCAGGCATACCGTTCGCGCAGTGGGTGACGCAGTGACCCAAACCACAAGTGGTAATGGTACGTGCGCCAGCGGGCATCGTAACGAGGGTGAAAATCTGGCTGTGCCAGTTCGACCTCCGTTACCGCCACATCTTCAGGTAAATACGCATTCATGGCGCGCCCCAGAGCTTGCAGCTCGTGAGTCCAATCCAGGTCGAATGCAATCACCTGCCCATCCGCATGGACACCGCTATCTGTGCGACCAGCGCAAAGAATGGACGTGCCTTGCCAGTGTAGCGGGCGCAGTGCGGATTCTAACGCCAGTTGAACCGTGCGTGCCTGTCCCTGACGTTGAAAACCCTCAAACTGCGTGCCGTCGTAAGCTACGGTAACTTTGTAACGTTCCATCATCCCATTCCAGAAGAACCTCTGGCAATTGGCCAGGTGAGGAATGGGTCCATTGCGGACTAGCCCTCGACGAGTTCGATCAGAACCATATCGGCGGCATCCCCGGCGCGTAAGCCGATCCGCAAAATACGGGTGTACCCACCCGGGCGGTTGGCAAAGCGAGGGGCAATATCATCAAAGAGCTTGCGCACCATATCGGCGTTGCTCATGCGAGCAGCAGCCAAACGGCGGGCATGAACGCGCCCGGCATCATCTTTCGAGGCGCTGCGGCGCGCTAATGTAATGAGGTGTTCGGCGTCGCCGCGAATTGCCTGGGCTTTGGCGCGAGTGGTCGTAATCCGCTCGTGTTCAAACAGCTGATTAATCAGCGTGCGCCGTAGGGCATTTCGTTCACCTTTATTTCGACCAAGTTTAAAACCAGCTACTCCGTGTCGCATGTTCCTTACTCCACAGTCTTTTCATCATGCAAGAAACCTTTTTCTTGCATCTTTTGGCGCAACTCATCGAGCGATTTCTCGCCAAAGTTACGGATGGACATGACAGCTTCATCGCCCTTATCCAGCAGGTCTAACACATCGCCAACCGTCGTGATGCCGGTACGCTTGAGGGAGTTGAAGACGCGCACCGAAAGATCAAGGTTCTCGATCGGGGTTTCTGCAGCTTCACTCGTCAGGCGGCTGCCGGTGACTTCTTTCTCTACACCGGTGATCAGCGTTTCTTCAGACATGCCTGCGACTAAGCGCAGGTGTTCAATAAGCCGGTGAGAAGCCGTGCTCATCGCCTGTTCAGGTCTGATGGTGCCATCCGTCCAGATTTCCATAATAAGCCGGTCATAATTGGTGCTTTGACCGACACGGGCAGAGCCAACCGTCCAGTTAACCCGGTGAACCGGGGTGTAGATGGCATCTACCGGTAATTCACCGATAGGTAAACCACCACTACGTTCGGGGGCTGGGGAATAACCCCGCCCGCGCTCAACGGTCATATCAATTTCCAGCCGAGTGGAAGGGTCATCAACCGTGAAAAGATATAAATCAGGGTTGACAATTTCTACCTCAGCTGGGGTCTGGATATCCGCCGCAGTGACAACACCTTCGCTACGTATATCCAGATGCAAATGGGCAGTATCCACGTCATGCAAAATCAGGCGCAGTTGCTTCACTTGCAACATCACTTGGATGACGTCTTCGCGCACACCCGGGATGTCGCTGAACTCGTGCAACACATCCGAGATACGAATGGAGGTCACAGCTGCGCCTTCCAAAGACGAGAGCAGTACGCGCCGAAGCGCGTTCCCTAGCGTGATCCCATACCCTCTTTCCAGAGGGCTGACCACGAACTTGCCATAGTTACGAGCTTCTGCTTCTCGTTCAACTTTCGGCGTTACCATGTTACTAAGAGCAGCCACGATTCACCCCTTCCAGGGAACGATCTTTTATTCAGAGACCGCCTGAACGAATTGGTGTTAGCGCGAGTAGTACTCGACGATTAATTGTTCATTCAAATTGCCGTCAATTTCGGCGCGCTCGGGCAGGCGGACAAGCCGACCGTAATAGCCGCGCACATCACGTTCGAGCCACTGGGGCGAGAGACGCTTTTCGGCAAAATCCACCACTTCTTTCCAATAGGTCTTGCGGCGAGAAGCTTCCTCAACCGTAATCACGTCACCGGGGCGCAGGAGCATAGAAGGAATAGAAGCCTTATGTCCATTGACCATAATGTGACCATGATTGACCAATTGGCGCGCCTGAGAGCGGTCACCCGCAAAGCCCAGGCGGAAAACGATATTATCTAAGCGGCATTCCAGCGTTTGCAGCAGCATGAAACCGGTCAGACCGGTGCGATGCTGGGCAATGCCGAAATAGCGGCGGAATTGGCGTTCGAAGATGCCATAAACGCGGCGCGCTTTTTGTTTGGCGCGCAGCTGGCGGGCATAGTCCGATTCGCGGTCAACACGGCCTTGCTTGCCACGGCCATGTTGACCAGGAGCAAAACCACGTTTCTCAAACGAGCATTTTGGAGTGAAGCAACGCTCGCTCTTTAAAAACAATTTTTCGCCTTCTCGCCGGCATAATCTGCATACCGGTCCAATATACTTTCCCATAAGTTCCCTCTCTTATTAAACGCGGCGTTTCTTAGGAGGCCGGCAGCCGTTATGCGGCACCGGGGTAATATCAGAAATGGAGCGCACGCGCACACCCATTGATTGCACAGCACGAATGGCTGATTCGCGCCCGGGACCAGGCCCCTTGACGATCAAATCCGCTTCTTGCAGACCCATAGTCATGGCGGTTTTTACAGCCTGTTCAGCTGCCAGGCGAGCGGCAAAAGGCGTGCTCTTGCGCGAGCCTTTGTATCCGGCAGAACCGGAGCTACCCCAGCAAATGGTGTTGCCTTGCGGGTCAGTGATCGTGATGATCGTATTATTGAAAGAAGCGAACACATGAATTTGACCACTGGTCAAAGATCGCTTGACTTTTTTTGTAGTAGCGGCGCGTCGCGTTGAGCGTACGTTTTGTGCCATAATTCCTCGCTATCAACCTCTCTTGAAATAATCCGTCCGTGGGCATCCACATTCTAACATCGGTTCTGGCCGGGCAGCCGCGGGTGAGAAGGTACCCTATTTTCCCGGACCAGGACCGTTGCGTTAGACTATTTCTTGCCACCACGGCGGCGACCGCGCCCGGCAACCGTCTTCTTAGGACCTTTGCGCGTGCGTGAGTTCGTCCGAGTGCGTTGGCCATGTACCGGTAGATTGCGCCGATGACGCAGCCCGCGATAGCAACCAATTTCGATTAACCGCTTAATGTTCATTTGAACTTCGCGGCGTAAATCGCCCTCAACTTTGAAGTTGCGGCCAATAAATTCGCGTAGAGCAGCCGTATCGCTCTCGCTTAAATCCCGTACACGAATATCAGGGCTAACTTGCGTCGCCGCCAGAATGCTTTGAGCACGTGTGGGACCAATACCGTAGATGTAAGTCAACCCTACTTCTACCCGCTTATTGCGCGGAAGATCAACGCCTTCAATTCTTGCCATATATCCTTACCCCTGTCGCTGTTTGTGCTTTGGGTTATCGCAAATGACAAATAATATGCCTTTGCGCTTGACAATTTTGCATTTCGCGCAGCGTTTCCGAATTGATGGAGATACTCTCATGACACCTTCTCCTTAAAATTCAACCATGATTGCGTTAACATAGCCAAAGCGTTGATTATACTTGTTCATCGTCACTTTGTCCAGCATTATTTGCAACTCTGGTTTCGCTTTCTTGAATGACTGTCAAAATGTAAGGCCCATCCGCGGTGATGGCGACCGTATGCTCATAGTGGGCTGTTAAGCCACCATCAGCGGATACCACCGTCCACTCGTCAGGCATTACTTTCGTCCGATAACTTTTGGTGAGCACCATTGGCTCAAGCGCAATGGTCATACCCTGGCGTAAGAGCAGCCCACGTCCGGCAACGCCGTAATTGGGCAACTGGGGGCCTTCGTGCATCTTGCGCCCCACGCCATGACCGGTGTATTCGCGCGTGACCGAAAACCCGCGGCTCTCTACATATTGCTGCACAGCGGCAGAAATGTCGCCAATGCGATTGTCCACCTTCATCTGGCGGATGCCTTCGTAGAGCGCTGCTTCGGTCACTTCCAGCAACTTGCGCGCCTCGTCTGAAAGCTCACCAACTCCGGCGCTAATAGCCGAGTCGGCGACAAAGCCTTCATAGATCACGCCGCTGTCTATCGAAACAATATCGCCTTCCTTTAATTTGCGCTTCCCCGGAATTCCATGCACCAGTTCTTCATTGACGCTGATGGTGGTGCTGGCTGGGTAGGGATATGCGCCTGGGTAATTCTTGAAAGGCGAAATCACACCGTGCTTACGCATGACTTCTTCGGCAGCCGCATTCAAATCCGCAGTGGTCGCGCCTGGGCGAATTGCCGCGCGCGCCGCCGCCAGCGCCTCAGCATTAATCTTACCTGCTGCGCGCATGATCTGAATTTCTTGCGGTGTCTTGATGGTTATCTGCCGATCCCAGGACATTTGCTCACTCTTTTCGTTTTAGTCTGCGATCTAAGCAGACTTGAGGGCCGCCAGAATTTCTTCGGAGACCTGATCAATGGACTTACGCCCGTCCACCTCTGTCAGCAAACCCTTCTGCTGATAATACTGAATGAGAGGCGAAGTCTGTTGCAGATAGACTTTAATCCGGTTTTCAACCGTTTCAGCCTTGTCGTCATCACGCTGAATCAGGGCGGCGCCGTCATCATCACACACGCCCGCAGTACGCGGCGGCTTATTGACCTGATGATAGACTTTGCCGCACTTCGGGCAGGTCCACCGACCACCCAAACGCTCGATCAAGACATCCGCAGGGACGGAGATATACGGCACGCGATTCACCTTGCCGCCCAACTCGCCCAGCATCTTGTCTAACGCTTCGGCTTGCGCCGGGGTGCGCGGGAAACCATCCAACAGCGCGCCTTCTTTGCAATCGGGGCGTGAAACCCGATCTTTAACCATCGCAATGGTCACGTCATCCGGCACTAGATCACCACGATCCATATATCCCTTGGCTAATTTTCCCAGCTCCGTCTGATTCTTCAGATTTTCGCGGAATAAATCGCCCGAGGAGATATGCGCCAGATGCATCTCTTTCGAGATGACTTCCGCCTGCGTACCCTTACCCGCGCCAGGAGGTCCTAACAGAACAATATACTTGGTCATGCGCCTCTTCCTTTTTGACCCTTAGCCTAGCCGCGGATCAGATTTTCATCGTAGCCGTGCATTTTCAGCTCGGTTTCAATAATCATAAAGGTGTCACGTACCACACCGACCACAATCAGCAAGCCCGCTGCCGTAATCAACCCCAGGCTCGAACGAGCATGGGTGGGGAAGAGGGGCGTCAAGAGGAAGGGCAGGACTGCCACAAACCCCAGGAATAACGCGCCCGGCAGGGTGATGCGGCGCTGCACTTTGGTCAGATATTTCTGCGTATACGTGCCGCGAGTGACACCCGGAATCTGCGCACCCTGACGTTTCAGGTTGTCGCCATAGTTTTGCTGCTGAAACAACACATCCGTATAGAAGAAGGTGAACGCCACGACCATAATGAAATAGAACAGGGCGTACCAGAACCCACTTCCGCCGAAGGTGGTATAAACCCCATTGGCGAAATTGCGCACCCAATCCAGCGAGTTTTGCAAGAAATAGCTCGAGATAATCGCGGGGAAGGTAAGAATCGCTTGCGCAAAGATCAACGGGATCATGCCAGCCATGTTGACCATAAGCGGCAGGTTGGAGCGCACCGGCATGGACATACGATTGCCCACACGGCGACCGGGGAACATCACCGGTACATTGCGGCGACCCTGCTGCACGAAGACGATGGCAAAAATGGTCAAGCCCAGGATGAGCAGCACCAGCAGCACCATCCACCAGCCATTCTGTTGATCGCTCAACAGACCGCCCAGGTTTGACGGGATACGCGAAACGATGCCCGCAAAGATGATGAGCGATAAGCCCTGGTTTTGGATGCCATATTCACTGATGAGCTGACCGAGCCAGATACCAAACATCGTACCTGCCAACATCGAGATCAACGTGGTTAAGGTGGGCAAAAGTGCTGCGCCGGTGAAACCATAGTTCGTCATCACCTGAGCGCCGCCCGCCAACGTTTGGAAGATGTTGATCTGACCCACCGCCGATAGCAATGCCATCGGGATGGTCAGAATCATCGTCCATTTTTCCATCCAGATGCGCCCCTGACGTGGGTCATCCTTCATGCGCTGTTCCAGCGAAGGGATAATCGGCACCAACAGCTGGATAATAATCTGAGCGGTGATGTACGGATACACCCCCATCGCCAGGATGGAGAAGTTTGACATCGTGCCGCCAGAAAGCAGATCAAACAGCCCCAAAAGAGCCTGAGCGGGGTTATTTCCCTGTGCCAGCTGCGCAATAACCGCGCGATTGATGCCTGGCACAGGGATATTGGCCGCCAGGCGGTAAAGAATCAGCAGACCAATCGTGATCAGAATTTTGTTGCGAATGTCGCTTGATTTCAGTATGTAACGCCAAGGTGACCGTTTATTCATGGGTGAGTCTCCTCAAACCACAGCTAGGCAATAATTTCAACTTTGCCGCCGGCGGCTTCGATCTTTTCGCGGGCGCTCTTAGAGACGCGCTGAACACGAACCGTCAAGGGGACGGTGATCTCGCCACGACCCAAAACCACGACCGGGTTCTTGGGTTTACTAAGCATTTGCGCTTCCGTTAAAACTTCGGGCGTCACTTCGGCGTTGGCTTGAAAATCAGCCAACTGCTCTAAGTTGATTTCATTGTATTCCACCCGGTTCGGCGGGGTAAAACCCTCGCCACGGCGGAAAGGCAAGCGGCGGAAGAAAGGCAGGTTACCGCCCTGGCGATACAGGTGTCCACCCGTACCAGAGCGCGCGCCTTCGCCTTTGGTGCCACGGCCAGCCGTTTTGCCCTGACCGGCGCCATGCCCTTGACCTTTGCGTTTGCCAGCTTTATTCGAGCCCGGATTGGGCATTAAGTCGTGAAGTTTCATAGAGTCCCTACGCTTCCTCAATCTTGACGAGGTGATTGACCATTTGCAGCATACCACGCAGCGAGGGAGTATCCTCTAAGACCACTACCTGATGCAATTTGCGCAGTCCTAACGCGCGAATGGTATTTTTATGTCGCACAGAATACCCAATTGCGCTCTTAACATATTCGATGCGCAGTTTTTTAGACACTTGCGTCTCAGCCATTGCTGTGCCTCCGTTCCCAGAAGGGCAGCAGGTCCTTGACGTCTTTGCCGCGCAGGGCAGCCTGTTCCTCTGGGCTTTTGAGCTGCTCAAGGGCATCAAACGTGGCTTGCACCACGTTGAGGACATTGGCGCTGCCCAGCGACTTGGTCAGAATGTCACGCACGCCAACCACTTCCAATACAGCGCGCACGCCACCTGCCGCAATAACGCCCGTTCCAGGGGAAGCGGGTTTGAGCATTACTTTCGCGCCAGCCACGTGACCCAGCACTTCGTGCGGAATGGTCGTACCACGCAGCGAGAAACTACGCATATTCTTGTGGGCGCGCTCGGTCGCTTTGCGCATGGCTTCAGGAACAGCGTTGGCTTTCCCGATGCCCATGCCAATTTTGCCCTGATGGTCGCCAGTGACCACCGTCACACGGAAAGAAAAGCGACGGCCACCTTTGACCACTTTGGCAACGCGCGCAATTTCAATCACGCGCTCGTCAAATTGCTGATCCGATCCAGCTTGATATTCGGTCGTATCCATAATTCAGGCCCTTTGTTTTCCTTAACTAAAATTCCAACCCGGCCTGACGAGCACCGTCAGCCAAAGCCTTGACACGGCCAATGTACTTGAACCCGCCGCGATCAAACACCACCTGGGTGATGCCCTTATTCTTGGCGCGTTCGGCAACAGCTTCGCCTACCAGCTTGGCCTGTTCGGTCTTATTCTTGCCAGACAACTTTTCGCGCAGTTCATGATCAATCGAAGAGGCGGAAGCAAGGGTGCAACCAGCGTGATCGTCAATGACCTGGGCGTAAATTTCCTCATCGCTGCGGAAGACGTTCAGGCGCGGGCGATCTGCCGTTCCATTAATATAACGGCGCAGGCGGTAATGACGACGAATGCGAGATTCAGAACGAGATAATTTAGCCATAGATCACCTACTTCTTCCCCTTCGCCTTGCCAGACTTACCAGCCTTGCGGCGAATCTTCTCTCCTAAATAATGCACGCCCTTGCCATGATAAGGTTCGGGGGGGCGAATGCCGCGAATGTTGGCAGCAATCTGGCCGACCTGTTCTTTATCAAAGCCGCTGATTTTAACTTGGCGGGCTTTGAGGTCCACATCAAAGGAAATGCCTGCTTCGGGTTCTAACTCAATCGGGTGCGAAAAGCCCAGGTAAAGCACCAGGGTTTTGCCCTTCATTTCGGCGCGGTAGCCCACGCCTTCCCACTCCAACACCTTGATATAGCCGGTGCTCACACCGGTAATCATGTTGTTGATCAGCGCGCGCGTGGTGCCGTGCATGGCACGCAGACTCGCCGCATCCGATTCGCGGGTAACAATAACGTGACCGTCTTCCATTTGGATGGCAATGCCGGGGTTAAAGGTGCGTGTCATCACGCCCTTCGGTCCTTTGACAGACACATTTAAGCCCTGAACGTCAACCTGCACTCCTGCTGGAACGGTGACTGGTAATCTACCAACTCGAGACACTGTTATACCTCCTCCATCTCTGAAACCTGGCGTTTACCAGATTTTACAGAGAATTTCACCGCCCACGCCCATCTGGCGCGCGCGTTGCCCGGTCATTACACCCTTAGGGGTCGAAAGAATGGCAACGCCAATTCCAGACAGAACCCAGGGAATATCGGTCTTATGGGTATAAATCCGGCGACCGGGGCGGCTTACCCGCTCCAGGCCGGTGATGACGGGGCGGCGCGAGCGCCGTTCGCCAACATATTTGAGGCGCAAGCGCAGCATTTTCTGCACTTCGATTACGCCGTCCACCACCTCGTAGCCTTCAATGTAGCCCTCTTCCTTAAGAATACGAGCAATTTCGATCTTAATCTTAGAGCTAGGCATTGCCACAAGGTTTTGTCCGGTCATTACCGTGTTGCGCACTCGCGTCAACATATCAGAAATCGGGTCATTCACACTCATCGTACTTCCTCCAGACCGGTTTTACCAGGACGACTTCATCACGCCGGGGATTTTCCCCTGCAAAGCTAATTCGCGGAAACAAATGCGGCACAGGCCAAAACGGCGCAGATAGCCGCGAGGACGACCGCAGCGACCGCAGCGATTGCGGACCTGGTTCGGGAATTTACGCCGCGTCTCACGAACAATAATGGACGTCTTAGCCATATTAATCCTTCCTAAAAGGCATGCCGAACATTTCAAGCAATCGCGCAGCCTGCTCATCATTCTGAGCGGAGGTGCAGATTGTGATTTCCATCCCGCGAACCTTGTCGATTTTATCGTACTCGATTTCAGGGAAGATCAATTGTTCACGCAGACCCAAGGTATAGTTTCCACGACCATCAAAGGCATCGCGTGAAACACCGCGGAAGTCGCGCACGCGCGGCAGGACGATGTTTAGTAAGCGATCTAAGAAAGCCCACATGCGCTCGCCGCGCAGGGTGACTTTGACGCCAATGGCACGCCCTTCGCGCAGCTTGAAGTTCGCAATGCTGGTGCGCGCCTTGGTGACAATCGGCTTTTGCCCGGTGATCTGCTGAACATCGCTCACCGCCGCATCAATGGACTTGGGGTTGTCTAACGCTTCACCCATGCCAATGTTGATGACAATCTTTTTGACCTGTGGAACCTGCATCACGTTGATCAGGTTGAGCTGATCTTTTAAGGCAGGCACCATTTCGGTCCGATACCGTTCTTTCATTCTATTCATAGCATCACTCCGATGGGCCTATTTCTCATCAAAACTGGCCTGGCAGCCTTTGTTTTTGCAAATGCGAGAGGTTTTATCCCCTTCACGCTGCAGGGCAACGCGGGTTGGCTTTCCACATTTTGGGCAAACCAGCATGACGTTCGAGATATGGAGCGGCGCTTCAAAACTCACGCGCCCCGGATTAATGGTACGGCCCTGGGTTTGGACCTGGCGTTGGTGTCTGGTGTGCATATTCAAGCCAGCAACCACCACTCGGTTTTCTTCCACAAGCACGCGAACGACTTCGCCGCGCTTGCCCTTATCTTCAGAGCGGCCGCTCATTATTTGAACTGTATCGCCTTTTTTAATCTTGACCTTCATGGCCTCGCTCCTACGCCGGTCCCTAGATAACTTCAGGGGCCAGAGAAACAATCTTCATAAAGCCTTTTTCACGCAGTTCGCGCGCGACCGGCCCAAAAATGCGCGTACCGCGCGGGTTCAAGTTCGCATCGAGGATGACGGCAGCATTGTCGTCAAAACGAATGCTTGAACCATCTTCGCGGCGCCATTCTTTTGAACAGCGCACAATCACAGCCTTGACAACATCACTCTTTTTTACAGTCCCCTGTGGCGCTGCCGATTTCACTGTCGCAACCACGATATCGCCGACATATCCATAGTGATGGGTAGAACCACCCATGATGTGGATGACCAGAAGCTCACGCGCCCCGGTGTTGTCTGCCACTTTCAAGCGACTTTCTTGCTGGATCATAGTTGACTAGCTCCTTCCAGTAAAAATGTACCGTTATTCAGCTTGAGTCGCCTCAGGCGCTTCATCCATCAGCTGCACGGCGGCCGCTTCTTGATGACGAATAATGGTTTCAACCACCCAGCGCTTATCGCGAGAAAGCGGTCGGCATTCCACCATTTGCACCACATCCCCAACCTTCGCGCCCAGTTCATCGTGGGCTTTGAAGCGGCGGGAGGTGTGTACAATTTTCTTATATAGGGGGTGTTGGTAACTGCGGGTTACTTCCACAACAACCGTTTTCATCATTTTGGTGCTTTTCACAACCCCATTCATTCGACGTCGAGCGTTCATTCTTTCCCTTCCTCTTCCCGCTCGCGCTCGTGGATCAGCGTTTCTAAGCGAGCCACCAGTCGCCGAGTGGTCTTCAACCGGCTTGTATCGGTCAACTGACCCGTTACAACCTGGAAGCGCAGATTCATCATCTCCTGGCGAGCGTCTAAAATCTTCGCACGCAGCTCTTCCACCGAAAGTACACGTAACTCTTCAGTACTCATGCCTGTTCTCCTGCTTGTTCTTCACGTGCAATTACTTTGGTGCGAATGGAGAACTTATATGAAGCCTGTTCCAGAGCAACCTTAGCAATCTCGCCGGGTAAGCCACCCACTTCAAACATGATGCGACCCGGGCGGACCACAGCTACCCAATATTCCACATTGCCTTTGCCTTTACCCATACGAGTTTCCGGGGGGCGGTGGGTGTAGGGGTGATCGGGGAAAATGCGAATCCAGACTTTCCCACGACGGCGCATTTCACGAACGATCGCACGGCGACCAGCTTCAATCTGGCGAGCCGAAATCCAACCGGGTTCTAACGCTTGTAAGCCAAACTCGCCGAAGCTGAGTTCTGCTCCTCGCAGCGCCTTCCCTGTCATGCGACCGCGATGCTGCTTACGCCATTTAACACGTTTTGGCATCAACATAGTCGTTCCCTCTTTCTAAACCTTCAGGAGAGGTTCCCCTGAAGCAATTATTCGCTAACGTAAACGCCTGCGGTAGCTTCCGCCTTTTCCTCAACCGCTGGCAGCACTTCGCCTTTATAGACCCATACCTTGACGCCAATGCGTCCGTAGGTGGTCGTGGCTTCAGCGCGGGCAAAGTCAATGTCGGCGCGCAAGGTTTGCAGCGGCACGCGACCTTCACGCAGCCAAACGCTGCGCGCCATTTCCGCGCCACTCAAACGACCCTGCACCTCAACCTTGATGCCCTGAGCGCCCTGGCGCATCGCCTGTTGCAGCGCGCGCTTCATCGCTCGGCGATAGCTTACGCGGCGTTCAATTTGACCCGCCAGGTTTAGGGCTACCAAATAAGCATCGGTATCTGGAGCTTTAATTTCTTTGATCTCCAGATCAATCTTCTTGCCGGTCATTTCTTCCAGGCTCACGCGAATCTTTTTGACGGATTCGCCCTTGCGCCCAATTAAGATACCGGGTTTAGCGGTGTGGACGATGACCTTCACCTTACCAGGGAAACGCTCGACTTCAATGCGCGAGACACCCGCTTTTTCGGCTTCTTTCTGGATGAGCTTGCGAATGTCAAAATCTTGCATGAGGTTTTCGCGGTACTCACTCCCCTTGGCAAACCAGCGGCCTTCCCAGTTCTTATTCAGGTTAAGGCGAAATCCTACCGGATGAACTTTTCTTCCCATAATTTCTCCTGGTTCTTTCCTTTACCTTTACGATTCTCGCTCGCGCAGCACAATCGTCAGATGAGACGAGCGGCGCAGCAACGGCTTGAAACGACCGCGCGCACCAAAGCGGCGCCATTTGCGGGTGGGACCTTCATCGGCCATAATTTGATAGACATACAAATTATCGCGGCTGACCCCAAAGTTTTCCTCAGCATTGGCGATGGCCGAGGTAAGCAGTTTGCTCACCTGGGTTGCTGCTTTGTTGGGCATAAACTTAAGCGTATTCATTGCCTGTTCTGCACCCTGACCGCGCACCATATCAATGATAAGGCGGGCTTTTTGGGCGGAAATATCGGCAAATTTCCATTGAGCACGAATATCGTGGGCCATTTTTTCCTCCTACTTCTTAGCTGCCTTCGCGGCGGAAGCCTTTTCGGCAATGTGACCGCGGAAGAGGCGGGTGGGAGCGAACTCCCCTAAGCGATGACCCACCATGTTCTCGGTAATATAAATCGGAACATGCCGGCGGCCGTCATGGACGGCAATTGTGTGTCCGACCATCTGCGGGAAGATAACGCTGTCTCGGCTCCAAGTGCGGATGACCTTCTTCTCGCTGCGCTCGTTCATGGACTCGATTTTCTCTAAAAGTTTAGGCTCAATAAATGGGCCTTTCTTCAAAGATCGTGACATCTCTACGTTCCTCTTTCTTGCGCTAAATCAAGCTCCGTGCTTCCCACTTCCAGTTTAGCGGACGCCCTGATTACGGCGGCGAACGATGTACTGGTTGCTCTTTTTGTTCCGACGAGTCTTGTAGCCACGGGTGGGTTTACCCCACGGAGACTTAGGACCGGCCATACCCGTCGGCTGGCGACCTTCACCACCACCGTGCGGATGGTCACGCGGAGACATCGCTGTACCACGAACGGTCGGGCGAATGCCCAAATGACGTTTGCGGCCTGCCTTGCCCAGCTTGACGTTATTGTGATCCAGATTGCCTACCTGACCAATGGTCGCGTAACAGGCTTGGCGAATTAAGCGAACTTCGCCGGATGGCAGACGAATTTGAGCATAATCGCCCTCTTTCGCCAAAACCTGGGCAGAAGCGCCGGCAGCGCGTACCAGTTGACCGCCGTTGCCTTCCTTTAGCTCGATGTTATGAATCATCGTGCCGACCGGAATATTGGCAATGGGGAGGCAGTTGCCAGGGCGAATTTCCGCCTGAGCGCCAGACACAATTTTGTCCCCTACCGTTAAGCCGATAGGAGCCACAATGTAGCGCTTTTCGCCATCAGCATACACCAACAGCGCCAGGCGAGCGGTGCGATTCGGATCGTACTCAATCGCAGAGACCTTCGCCGGAATATCATGTTTCTCGCGTTTAAAGTCCACCAGGCGAATAAACTGGCGATTACCACCACCCTGATGACGTACCGTAATCCGCCCAGAGGAATTGCGACCCGCGAACTTCTTGCGGATGACAATCAGCGCGCGTTCGGGCTTCGACTTGGTGATTTCTTCAAACGTGTACCCAGTCATATTGCGTAAGCTGGGAGTTACAGGTTTGTATACTTTGACGGCCATTACTCTACCCCTTCAAAGATCGGAATTCTGTCTTCGGCGGCCAGGGTAACAATCGCCTTCTTATACTGCGCGCGAGTGATGACCCACTTACGGCTGCGAGCACGGCGTGACCGCTTTGCCGGAACATTCATCACGTTCACCCGCAGGACGGATACTTCAAAAATCTTTTCGACCGCTTCCCTCACCATGGTGCGCGTAGCGCTGTTGGCTACCTGGAAAACATATTGGTGAAGTTTGCTGGACTGGTAATTGGATTTCTCCGTTACCAGCGGACGGCGGAGGATGTCGTAAATCGTGGTACTCATAAGCTATCTCCTACCCTCCAAAATTCAGGCTCAAGACATCCAACGCCGCCAACGGCAGCACCACTTTGTCAAACGACAAGAGGTCTCGGATGTTGATGTAGCTAGCCAGAAGCGTTTTCGCATCGGGTAGGTTCTGCGTGGAGCGGATGACCATCTCATTGCCCTTTTTTTCAGGGATGAGGATCAGCGCGCTGCCAGCGCCAACCAGAGCATTCAAAGACTTCGCCATCAGGCGGGTCTTCGGCTCGGCTAACGTCAACGTATCCACCACCACAATATTGTTCTCACTAGCTTTTACAGAAAGCGCAGAGCGTAAAGCCGCACGGCGCATTTTCTTAGGCATAGACTGCTCGTAAGAGCGCGGGTGTGGCGTATGAACCTTACCACCACCCACCCAAACCGGCGAGCGTGACGAACCCTGACGCGCACGGCCCGTACCCTTTTGATTCCAGGGTTTACGACCGCCACCGGCAACTTCATTACGAGTTTTGGTATCATGCGTACCCAGGCGCGCATTCGCCATCTGGCGCACATAAGCCTGGTGCATCAGATCCGTATATACAGGGGCTTCAAAAATGTTCGGCGGTAATTCAACCGTCTTCACCTTCTGCCCGTCCATGTTATATACATCTACTAACATATTGACTTCGCTCCCATTCTACAGGCTTCGGTGCCTCTATTGCTTGCGTGCCTCTTTGACCAACACCACGCCGCCCCGTCCACCTGGGACAGAACCCATGACGCCGATCAAATTCCGTTCCACGTCTACCAATGCGACTTTCAGTCCTTGAGACGTAACCCGGTCATCGCCCATGTGACCTGGCCGCCGAGAACCGCGATAGACGCGGCCTGGAGTCGTACCGGAACCGTTTGAACCTGGCGCGCGTTCACGATCAGACGCACCGTGAGTCCGTGGGCCACCCGCGAAGTGGTAACGCTTCACGGCACCCTGGAACCCCTTACCCTTGCTGGTGCCAACAATGTCTACCCGCTCACCGACAACAAAAACCGCAACCGTGACCGCATCCCCTTCTTTTACTTCCGGGTTCTTCACCCGAAATTCGCGTAAAATGCGAAGTGGCGGTAAACTGTTGCGTTTTAAATGCCCTAACTGACCACCGGTCAGTCGTTTTGGCTTGGTCTCACCAAAACCCAGTTGGACGGCGCTGTAGCCGTCTTTTTCCGGTAAGCGAACCTGGGTAACAAAACATGGCCCAGCTTCGATTACAGTGACTGGAATTGCCAAGCCGCTCTCATCGAAAATCTGGGTCATTCCGATTTTCTTACCGATTAGCCCTTTAACCATATCAGTTGTCTCCTTCATTCAAGTATGTCGGGACTGTCAGCTTGGGCTAAGCTGCATCATCCCCGGACGCAATACAGTCAGTGACTTGCTGCGAACCCGTTTGATTTGTCGGTCGCCCACAAGAGTCACTCTTATATTGCCATCAGGTTGTCTCTCACATCTCTGCGATCAGACAAGTCTGTTCCGTTCGTTTCATTGGGGTCTGGCTCTCTGCCAAACCGTATTATTGTACCACAACTTCGCTAAATGACCAGGGAATTTGACAGATTGAGTGGAAACAACGCTCCACGCAATCTGTCAAATTCTTTCAAACAGGATTTTACCCAATAGGTTGGATAAATCCCTTAGATCTTGATTTCGATGTCTACGCCAGCGGGCAGATTCAAGCGCATGAGCATGTCAATGGTCTTTGAATCTGGGTCCAGCACATCAATCATACGATTGTGGGTACGCACTTCAAAATGCTCGTGCGAATCCTTATCAATGAAGGTTGAACGGCGCACAGTGAAGCGCTCGATTTTGGTGGGCAGCGGCACTGGTCCCACAACCTGGGCGCCACTGCGCTCGGCAGTTTCAACAATCCGCTTCGCGGACTGGTCAAGCACACGATGATCGTATGCTTTCAGACGGATTCGAATACGTTGTTTAGCCATTTTCCACCTTACTTAATGATCTTCGTGATAACGCCAGCGCCAACGGTCAGACCGCCTTCGCGAATGGCGAAATTTGAGCCTTGTTCCAAAGCCACCGGGACAATCAGTTCGACTTCCAAGTTGACGTTATCGCCGGGCATGACCATTTCAACGCCTTCCGGCAGTTTGATCGAGCCAGTCACATCCATGGTGCGGATGTAGAACTGGGGGCGATAGCCATTGAAGAACGCCTTGTGACGGCCGCCTTCTTCGCGCTTGAG
>JBBRAT010000025.1:0-60577 GCA_038206515.1 Anaerolineales bacterium
ACACAAAGGCTTCCTGCCGGAAGCCACTACACAGATTGAGACATTATTACAAAAGTTGGGATGCCTGCGCCATTTCTTCAATTGTTTATGAATTCTATACAAAATTCCTGTTTCCGTGCTTGCTTTCCATCTCATTCCGTCCTACAATGAACGCAAGCTGCGAATTGGCAGCCGGGCGCTTTTCGGGGGGAGAGAGGTCAGAGGCGGAACGTAACCATCCAAAAATCAAATAAAGGAAGGGGTACGTATCATGGCAGATAAGAAGCAAGCGCTGCTCCTGTCGCTCGCCAAACAGGGCATCCACTATATTGAAGAGGGAGAGTCACAACTCTTTCTCGTGGTCACGCACACGGAAGGGCATGACCAGTTTGATTTTTACCTGCGCACGGCAAAAAGCAAGGATGAAGCCATGCAGAACTCGTTGAAAAACGGCGATGTGGTCATGATTCACCGGTTTTCAGACATTTTTGCGCAGATGATTGAACCCTCCGCCCTTAAACCTTCAGAAGGGCGCGAGTGGATTCAATAAGGGAAGGCGGATCAGCGAAAAACTGAGACGGCACGTCCGATATTCATAAACGGAAAGTGAAAATGTGGTACACTCTTTGACGGCGAACCGAATTGGTTCGCCGTCTAACTTTGCACATTACTTTGCATATTGAGGAATGGAATGCCTTCAATTTATCCATTTACTGCGATTGTTGGTCAAGAACGAATGCGGCGGGCGTTGGTGTTGAACGCGGTGGACCCACGCATTGGTGGGGTATTGATTCGCGGCGAACGCGGGACTGCCAAATCAACAGCGGCGCGCGCGTTGGCTGCCCTCTTGCCGCAGGTAAAGGTGGTGCAGGGCTGCCGCTTTGGCTGTGACCCCGACCGCCCATCCACCTGGTGTACGGAATGCGTGGAACGGGCGCAAGGCGGCAAAGAACTGCCGGTCACCTGGCGCGCCACTTCCTTTATTAACTTGCCTGTTTCCGCCACCGAAGACCGCGTGGTGGGTACGCTGGATATTGAAGCCGCCATTCAAAAGGGCGAACGCCACTTTGAATCAGGCGTGCTGGCGGCGGCTAATCGCGGGCTGCTGTATATTGATGAAGTCAACCTGCTGGACGATCACGTGGTGGATGTGCTGCTGGACGCGGCGGCGATGGGCATGAACATCGTGGAGCGCGAAGGTATTTCCTTCTCGCATCCGGCGCGGTTTATCCTGGTTGGCACGATGAACCCCGAAGAAGGCGACCTGCGCCCGCAGCTGCTGGATCGGTTCGCCCTATCGGTGGAAATCTACGGGATTCGTGAGCCGCGCGAACGGGTGGAGATTATGCGCCGCAACCTTGCCTATGAGGCGGATACGGTACGCTTTGCCGAGCAGTGGCAGGCGCAGGAACATGAATTGACCAGCCGAATCGCCGCCGCGCGTGACCTGGTGGAAAAAGTCACCTATACCAGCCGCGATTTGCTCTCGATTGCCTCGCTGACGGCTTCGCTGGGGGTGGATGGGCATCGCCCAGACCTGGTGATCTTACGTGCGGCGCGCGCTCAGGCAGCGTTTGACGGGCGCACCGCCATCACCAACCGCGATATTGCCCTGGCTGCCGAATTAGCCCTGCCGCACCGCCTGAAACATACCCCCTTCCAACAACAGGGCGTGGGCATGGAAGACCTTGCCGAACGCATCGAAGGGTTGCAAGGTCAGACCGCCGAAAGCGAGCCGCAAGAATCGCCGGATGAGGTGGAAGAAGAGCGCAGCTCGCAAAAAAAAAAGTAACCGAGACCTCGCAGGGGGAAGACACCTCGTCTGAAATGTCGCCGGAAGCCAGCAAGCAGAACCCGTTTGACCAGGGGAATGCGTATTGGTGGGATGGCGGCAAAAAAGTGAAAGCAAGCGCTACCTTTGAGCCACGCCGGTTAGATACCCCGCTGGACAAAATGATGCGCAAAAATTCTGGCCGCCGCTCGCGTACCTATTCGGATCGCAAGCGCGGCCGGTATATTTTAGCCAGACCCATGATGGGACGCAAGCCGGACGACCTGGCATTTGATGCAACGATCCGCGCGGCAGCCCCCTTCCAGCGCAGACGGGCGCACGTGCGGGCGCAGCGCAATGTGGCGTTTGCGGTGCAGCCAGCCGATTATCAACGCAAAGTGCGCGTGCGGCGGGCATCCAACCTGGTGCTGTTCCTGGTGGATGCGTCCTGGTCTATGGCGGTGGCAGAGCGGATGGCGGCAACCAAAGGCGCGATCCTTTCCCTGCTGAATGATGCCTATCAACGCCGCGACCGGGTGGGATTGATCACCTTCCAGAAAGATCGCTCACTGCTGATCTTGCCTCCGACTAACTCGGTGCTGCTGGCGGAACGCGCCTTGCAGGATATTCCGGTGGGAGGCAAAACGCCGCTCTCCGCCGGGCTGCAAATGTCCTACGATGTGCTGCGGCGTGAAAAAATGCTCCACCCAGACGTGCTGCCCCTGCTGATCGTCCTGACGGATGGCGCGGGGAACGTCTCGATGGGCAGTTTATCGCCGCAAGAAGAGACGCATCGCTTATCCCAGCTGATTGCCGAAGAAGAAATTCACTCGGTGGTGATTAATATGGAACATGCCGCTTTTGACCAGGGCTTGGCGCAGGATTTAGCGGATCACCTACACGCACCCTGCTATAGTTTGACTGACCTTAGAGCGGAGAATCTCTATCAGGCGGTGCGGGATGAGATGGGACGCGCCAGCAAAACCAGCGTATTGGAAGAAAAACGATGATCGAGATGATTGCTTTTGACGCGGATGACACTCTGTGGCATTCCGAAAATTTCTATCACGATACCCAGGCGGAATTTACCCGGCTGCTGGCAGTCTATCAGCCGGATGCGGAAGCCTGCCTGGCGACTTTGCACCAGCGCGAGTTGAAAAACCTGCCAGAGTTCGGCTATGGGGTAAAGGGATTTGCGTTTTCGATGGTAGAAGCCGCCATCGAAATTAGCCAGGAGGCAATTAGCGGACACGAGGTGCAGAAAATCCTCGACCTGGCGCACAAGATGCTCTCGCACGAGATCCGCTTGCTCGATCACGTCAGCAGTACGCTGCAAACCCTGGCGGAACACTACCCGCTGATGATGATTACCAAGGGCGACCTGGTGGATCAGGAACGCAAGGCAGCGCTTTCGGGGTTGCTGCCGCTGTTTCAGGAGATGGAAATTGTCAGCGACAAGACAACGGAAATCTACGCCCGCTTGCTGAAAAAACATGCCTTGCGGGCGGAGCATTTCCTGATGGTAGGCAACTCGATGCGCTCAGACATCTTGCCAGTGCTGGAATTGGGCGGCTATGCGGCTTACGTCCCCTACCCGCTCACCTGGGCGCACGAAGTGGTGGCAGAACCCAGCGCGGATTCAGGTCGCTTCTTTGCGCTCGATCACCTGGGGCAGTTGCCGGAACTGGTGGAGAAGCTGAACGCCTACCAGTGATCCCAATGGACGAGGTCGGTGAGCGGTTCACGTCCGCCCTTTTTGGGGGTACGGGTGAGGGCTTCGTCTTCCGCCGGGTAGCCAAAGGAAATGCACACGCTAAGGGTGTATTCCGCCGGAAAGCCGAGCAAGTCACGGGCTTTATCGGTTTCGTAAATGGTCGCCAGGCAAGAGCCAACGCCCAATTCCCAGGCGGCTAGCTGCATGTAACTGGCGGATTGACCCGCGTCAAACATGACGGAGAAGCGCGAGGCAGGGTCAGGGGTGAGGATGCCCACCACCAGCGCCGCGCCTGCCAGGTGAGCGGCATACACGCCCAACTGCGAAAGGTTTTGGCGGACAGTGGGGTCTTGGATCGCCATAAAACGCCAGGGCTGGGTGTTTTTGGCGGACTGCGCCCGGCGACCGGCGTTGAGGATGGTCTTGACCACCTCTTCAGGCAGCGGTTCAGGCTTAAATTGGCGCACGGCGCGCTTGGTGCGGATGGCTTCGGATACGTTCATTGTGGAAATTCCTTTAACATTTCACTCACTTCGGATGACAAAACAGGGATTTTATTTTGAATAATATCCCATACGATACTATCATTTACGCTAAAGTATTGGTGAGCAGCTATATCTCTAAACCCAGTAATTTTTCGCCATTCAATTACGGGATATTTCTGTCGTATTTCTTCTGTTACGTTTTTAGCTGCTTCACCGATTATTTCCAGGTTCCGTAAAACTGCATCGTAGACAAGATCATCCTGCTTAAACTGCTCAAAAGAAAGTCCTTGAGTAAAACGCAATACTTTTACGCAGCTTTTTTGAATATCTTCCAAATAGAGACGCGGATTACGAGACATAAATTGCTTCTCTTTCAACCTCCACTCGAACAAGCGATTTTAGATCATCCTGGATAACCAGGTCTACTTTGCACATAAACAAATCTTCCAAAAAGAGTTTGGTTTCGATATATTGGTCATAGCTGGGGGAAGTGAGGAATGACACCAAAATATCTATGTCACTGGCGCTGGTGGCTTCTTGCCGGGCAGTAGAACCAAAAATAGCCAGTGACTTCACCCCAAACGCATGCAGGGAAGGCATGTTCTTTTCCAAAAGGGCAATCACCTTTTCACGTCTCAAATTTCCCTCACAAGTGTTTATGGCATCATTGCGCTGTCCTAGTCTGCGTAGTGGCTTCCGGCAGGAAACCTGACAGATCTAAGGAAATTTCTGTTTTGCTCGACTACCGCCAGGCTTCCTGCCGGAAGCCACTACGTAGATTAAAGATTCCTTAATATCCCCTAGTAAACCACATCAGCCGGTCAAAGTTTAATCTACAAGAATAGTATAGCAGATTCCGAAAAGATAGGAACAAAAAACGGGACGCTGATGAGCGTCCCGTTCTTGTGAATGAATGATCCTTACGCAGGCTCTTGGATAAGTTCTTGTTGGGCGAGGGCAGGCGATGGGGCAACTTCTTCGCCAAGGCTGAAGCGGGCGATGACCTGATGCAGGTTGACTGCCATTTCTTCCAGGGCGTGGGCGGAGGCGTTGACTTCCTCGATGCGCGCGGAAATCTCTTCCACGTTGGCGGTCACTTCTTCGGCGCTGGCGGAATTTTCTTCGCTGGTGCCGGCGATGGTATCAATGGATTGACCGACGTCCTGCGCGCCCGCGCTCATCTCTTCGGTGGCAGCGGTATTCTGCTCCACCACCGCGCTGACCTCATCCATCGCCTGGGTGAGTTCAGCGGTGGCGTTCATCAACTGCTGCGCGCCGGTGGCAGCCTGACGCGCCTGCTCTTCCACCGCGCGTACAGAACTGAGGATGCTGCTCAGGGCGGTTTTCGCCTGGGCGGCATTCATCACCCCGTTCTCTACCTCACGCGCGCCCTCCTGCATTGCCTGCACCGCCTCGCGCACCGTCTTTTGGATGGCAGCAATCCGACTTTTGATCTCTTTGGTTGAATTTGCCGAGCGTTCCGCCAATTTACGGACTTCATCGGCAACTACGGCAAAGCCGCGTCCGCTTTCGCCCGCGCGGGCAGCTTCGATGGCGGCGTTCAATGCCAGCAGGTTGGTTTGGGAAGCAATATCCTCGATCGTTTCCACCATCAAACCAATTTCATCGGAGCGCGCGCCCATTTCGTTCACTTTTTGCACGGATAGCCCTACCTTGGCGCGGATAATTTCCATGCCGCTGATCGTGCCTTTGACCACTTCGCCACCTGAAACGGCTTGCTGCGATGCGTGGGTGGACTGCTGGCTGACGGACTGGATGCTGCCGATGACTGCCTGTGCGGTTTGGGTCATCAGCAAGCTGACTTCGCTGGCATGGTTGACCGACCTGGCTTGCTCCTGCGCACCAGTGGCAACGCCCTGGATGGCGCGAGTCATTTGATCCACCGAGGCAGCCGTGTTGGCAACCGATTCGCTCTGCTGAGATGCGGCGATGGCAATTTGCTGCATGGCGGAGCCAATTTGGGCTGCGCCCTGGTAGGTCTGCTGGGCGGAGGAAACCAGCGACTGCGAGGCGTCCATCAACTGACTTTCGCTGAGGGCAACCTGACGGAGCGACTCGCGCAGGCGGATGAGCATACGTTGGAAAGAGCGACCGAAGGCATCCTGTTCAGAAGAAGGGCGAACCTCAACAGTCAGGTCGCCCTGGGCAATGCGTTCAGCGGCAACGCCCAGTTCTGCCCAGTGGGCGCGCATCTTGCCAAAGGCTATTGCCAGATCGCCGATTTCATCATGGCGTGTTATCAAAGCATCGCATTGCGCCTGGATTGTGCCGCCTACCTGATCGCCTGCCGCCAGGGCATTCGCGCCTAGCACGATGGTATTGATTGGCGCAACCAGAATGCGGATCAGCAAGAAAGCAGTGCCCGCGCTCAACAACACGGCAACGGTCAGGAAGATCAGGGTATTGCGCGTGGCTGCGCCGAATTGATCCTGGGCAGAGGCGGCATCTTGGGCAGCCTGGGTGGTGGCATGGGTTGACCAATTGTTAAACTGCTGCATGGCTTTATCATAGAGCGGATTGCCATCTTTTGCCACCAGCGACAAGGCTTGATCGGCTTGCCCACTGCGCTGCAGGATGGTATAGCCGCGCGTCAGGGCGATATAATCATTCCAGCTTTTGATCGCCTGATCGCTCATCTGCACTTCTTGCGGGTCTTTGGCGTAGGTGGTTTGGTAACTGCGATAGGCATGTTCAATTTTGGTAATATCGTCTTGGATTTCCGTCTCCACGCTGCCCATATCTTTTTTGTTGGCGGTCATCAGATGCTGCATCTGGTTAGCGCGCACGCGGGTGATGAGAATTTGCATGTTGCGGATGATTTCCACGCTGGGCAGGGTTTGCGTACCGATCTGACTTAACGTCTGGTTAGAGCGGGCTAATTCAGTCAGCGAAAGAACGTTGCTGATGATGACAAGTAAGACTGAGAAGGAAACTGCAAAGAGGACAATTCCACGAATTCGTAATTTTTTAAATAGCGTCATGTTGTTGTTTCCTATCAGGGGGGGTTCCATTCCATTCGAATTTTTCACCCAAGATTTATTGACTCAATTATGACGGAAAAGCGCAGAAAATCCATGAAATAGAGATAAAATTATCGTAAAATTGCCGAAAAGAGAGAGGGTTAAGATATGCTCTTATGCGTGGATATTGGCAATACCCACATTAAATTGGGGTTGTTTGCCGAGGAAGAAATGCGCGCGCATTGGCGGATTGCCACCGAGCGCAACCGCCTGGCGGATGAATACGCGGTGCTGCTGGGCAGTTTATTGGCGGCGCGCGGGTTTTCGTTGGCGGATGTGACCGGGTGCGCGGTGTCATCGGTGGTGCCGGCGCTCAGTCAGGAATTTGGCGAGCTGGCGCGGCGTTATTTGGGGGCGGAAGCCCTTGTGCTGCAACCCGGGCAGGCAGTGGGCATGGAAATCCACACAGATTACCCGGCAGAGGTGGGGTCAGACCTGATCGTTAATGCGCTGGCAGCGCGGAAGCTGTATCCGCCGCCGCTGGTGGTGATCAGCTTTGGCACAGCCACCACCTTTACGGCAGTCTCAGCGGAAGGCAACCTAGAGGGGGTCGCCATTGCGCCGGGACTGGTGACGGGCAGCGATGCGCTCTTCCGATCCACCGCCACGCTGCCGCAAGTGGCGTTGCAGCGTCCGGCGCAGGCAATTGGGAAAAATACCATCGCTTCGATCCAATCGGGGTTGGTATTTGGCTTTACGGGGATGGTGGAAGGGATCGCGCGGCGGATGCAAGCCGAATTGGGGGGCAGCGCGCGGGTGATTGCCACCGGCGGATTAGCCCCCCTGATCGCTCCTGAAACCGCGCTCATCGAAGCGGTTGAGCCACATCTGGCATTATTGGGCTTGAAAATGCTCTTTGAAGCGCAAAAAAGCGGTCAAAACGGCATTTCAACCCAAGTGTAATGCAAATGTAATCGGTTCTTTATAGAAAGTTTATGGGTCTCCGTGATATAATCTGTGCGAAGTATGCTCAGGAGAAGAACACGGTTTTCTCTGAGTAAGCAAATCGTCATGCGCATTTATAGGGGGATGAATCGCTTGCTTTTAGGAAAGATGATAAAGGAATATGAAAAAATTCTTCCGAGAGACGCCTAATCATTTCAGTCTACCACGCCGGATTGGCCGCCTGGGCGCGTTTGCCTACAATCTGTGGTGGATTTGGAACCCGGAATCGCAACGCCTGTTCTCGATGATTGACCGTCCTTTGTGGGATCGGGTAAATCATAACCCGGTCGCTTTTCTGCGCCAAGTGGAACGTTCTAGCCTGAACGCTGCCACGAATGACCGCACTTACCTGGACCTGTATGATCGGGTAATGCGCGAGTTTGACCAGTACCTGAATAATGAAGGCACCTGGTTCCACCGCACCTACCCTGAGTTGAAAGATCACCAGATCGCCTACTTATCGTTTGAATTTGGGCTGCACGAATCGCTGCCGGTGTATGCGGGTGGCTTGGGCATCCTCTCGGGCGATCACTTAAAAGAAGCCTCAGACCTGGGGCTGCCACTGGTGGGGGTTGGGTTCTACTATACGCAAGGATATTTCTCGCAGAAGATCACCGAAGACGGCTGGCAAGAAACCCGTAACATGGTGATCGACTTTGAGGAAATGCCGGTCGTGCCGCTGTTGGATGAAGCGGGCAAGCCGATGACCGTCACGGTGCAGATGGCAGGGCGTGACGTTTGCGCACGCATGCTAGAAGTACAGGTTGGGCGCGTGCCGCTCTATTTGCTGGATACAGATATGGATTGCAACCAACCCAACGACCGTCAATTGACGGCGCGCCTGTATAGCAGCGACCAGGAAGTGCGCATTTCGCAGGAAATCCTGCTGGGGATTGGCGGCGTGCGCGCCCTGCAAAAGCTGGGATATGCGCCCACCGTCTGGCACATGAATGAAGGACACAGCGCGTTCCTGACCCTGGAGCGGATGTGCAACTATATGCAAACCGGCATAAGCTATGACGAAGCTGCCAAGCTGGTGCGCCGGTCGAATATCTTCACCACGCACACCCCCGTTCCGGCGGGTAACGATGAATTCCCATTGTGGATGATGGATAAGTATTTCCAGCCCATGTTTGAGCAGCTGCACCTGACGCGCGATCAATTTATGGATATTGCCCGCCATCAGCAAACCTGGGGTGAAACGTTCTCGATGCCGGTTCTGGCGCTGCGCCTGAGCGAATATGCCAATGGCGTATCCGAGCTGCACGGGCGCGTATCTCGGCAGATGTGGCGGCAGTTGTGGCCCAACCTGAAGGTGGACGATGTGCCGATTGGTCACGTGACCAATGGCGTGCATACCGGCACCTGGTTAGCCCGCCGCATGCGCCAATTGTTTGATCGCTACATGGGGCGCGACTGGATGGAAAGCATTGACGACCCGGACGTATGGGCATTGGTGGATCAAATTCCAGATAGCGAGCTGTGGGCAGTGCGCCGTCACCTGAAGAACAAGCTGGTGCATTACGCCATCGAACGCGCCCGCCGTCAATGGGTGAGCGGGTCATTCCACCCGGTGCAGGTGGTGGCTGGCGGCGTTTTACTCGAGCCATATTCCCTGACGATTGGCTTTGCCCGCCGCTTTGCCACGTATAAACGCGGCAACCTGATTATGCGCGACCTGGATCGCCTGCTGGGGATCATCAACAATGTGGAAATGCCGGTGCAAATTATCTTTGCAGGCAAGGCGCACCCGGCGGATGAACCCGGCAAGCTGGTCATTCAGGAAGTCTACCGCGCGGTGAAGGATGCGCGTTCCGGCGGGCGGCTGGTGTTCCTGGAAGATTATGACATCAACCTGGCGCGCCTGCTGGTGCAGGGCGTGGACGTGTGGATGAATACGCCGCGCCGCCCCAACGAAGCCAGCGGCACCTCTGGAATGAAAGCCGCCCTGAATGGCGCGCTGAACTTCTCGGTGCTGGATGGTTGGTGGTGCGAAGGCTACAACGGCTCGAACGGCTGGGCAATTGGCGGCGATAGCGATTTGGCGGACCCCTACCAGCAGGATGAGGCGGACGCCAAAGATATGTATGACAAGCTGGAAAATGAAATTATCCCGCTGTATTACAAGAATCGCGCCAGTTCTGATAGCCAACCGAACGAATGGATTCAGAAGATCAAAGAATCCATCCGCACGCTCGCCCCGCAATTCTCCACGCGGCGGATGGTCAAGGAATACGTGACGGGCATGTATGTGCCAGGGATGCGCAGCCAAAATGAAGCCAAAGCCCCCGGCCGCATGTCATCAGCGGATGGAAAAGAGATTAAGTAAAGAGTAGGAATAGAAACAACAAAACCGGTGATTAGATGAAGGTTATGCCTTCATCTAATCACCGGTTTTTCTTCTCCACAAAGTGGAGATGGCGGGAATTGAACCCGCGTCCGAAAGATTCAACCTTCGAGTTTCTACGAGTGTAGTACCTCTTTTAAGTCACCTGGCAGCCGAGAGGAACAGAACGTAAGCCAAGCCAGCCGTTTAGACCCGAAAGCCCTCTTTCACGCGGATAACGGCGTTTCCGCGCGGCACGTTGATTTTGGGTCGCCTGTTCAACGAACGATCAACGAACGTTGCTGACAGACGTGCCCCGAAGGGGCATTTCTGATGTCAATCGCTTATGCAGCGAGAGGCAGAGCAGAGTAAGTGCGAGTATTGGCACTTAATTTTTTGAACTGATTTTACGAGGTCGGTTCCTCTCGACTCGCCGCCCGAGGTCAGCCTCCTCCGTCGAAGCCGATCATCCCCAAGAGGACAGTCCACAATATTTGTTATACAACAAATATTCGGTCTGATAAATTCATTATACAGGAAGCGGAGAGAGAAGTCAACGGCAATAAAGTGAAAAAGTTGCCTTTCCTCTCGCGCTCCGCAAGCATTAATACTATAATATAGGCGCAGTTGAAAAAGGAGAAAAGAGATTATGCCCTGGGATAGCATTATTCCTGTTTTGGTGTGGTTGGCGCTGTGGTTGCCGTTTACCGCTTACCTGGCGCGCGCGGATATTAACAATCGTCTGAAGTATATCAGCTTGATTCTAGCTTACGCGGCGTTTAACCTGTATTTTGTGCTGGTGGTGAACTTTGCCATCCTCATTTATTGGCTGCGCGCGCTGCCGGTGATTGCATTGGTGGTCTTTTTGGCGCGATTCTTCCTGCTGCCCGCACATCGCCGCTGGCTGCCAGACCGCACTCGCAAATTTTGGGCTGTTCCATTCATTTTCTCGGCGGTAGTGTTTTTGGCGTCCATTTACCCATGTTACCGCGCGTTGCAATCCTATGATTTCAGCCATCCAGTCTATCAGGCTGTGCTAACGCAATATCCGGTGCAAACCGGGCTGTATGTAATCGTCAACGGCGGGAATGGGCTGGAAGGGTTAGGGATGAACACCGGCTATTATGACTTTTTGGGTCGCACCACCCGCCCTTGGGCAACCCGCGGATATGAAGTGGATATTATGAAGATGAACACCAACGGTATGATGGCAGACAGCTTCTCCCCCAAGCGGTTGGATGAGTATACCGGCTTCATTGACCATGACCCGGTGTATCCGCCCTGCCCCGGCAAGGTGGTAGATGTGGTGGATGGGTTTGCAGACGTGCAGCCCGGTCAGCCGCCTTCGGATGAATTGGGCAACCGCGTGGTGATTCAATGCTACGAATTTTACGTGACGATCGCCAACCTGCGCAAAGGGACGATTAACGTCAAACCGGGCGAGACGATCGGTTTCAATCGCCAGCTGGGAATGATTGGCAATTCTGGCACGCCCGCCATCCCGCACCTGCATTTGCACGCAACAGTAGGCAATTTCAATGAAATGGGAACAGCGGTGCCGATTTCGATGGAATTTAATTATGGCATGCGCAACATGCTCTTTATTGGTCAAAAGTAAGATTCCTGGGGGATCGGGATAGTCGTCCTCGAGGGGGAGGTCGTCCCCTCAACGACTACCACGCCAATCCCATCGATTCAAAAAAATAGAGGGATTCCATGAGCAAAGTTCTGGTAACGGGCGGGATTGGTTCGGTGGGCTGCGCTACGGTTGCGCATTTGCTTAACCTGGGGTACACCGTGCGGATTTTTGACCGCGCCAGTGAGGCGGATGCTCGATCTGCCAAACGCGCCAGCATGTATGCGGACGCGGAATATGTGCAGGGCGACCTGAACCATTACGAGGCGGTCTTGAATGCCATGACGGGCTGCGATCAGGTGATTCACCTGGCTGCTCTGGCTGCGCCTATGGTGGGTACGCCGGAGGAAGTCTTCCATGTGAACGCCACTGGCACGTTTAACGTCTTCCAGGCGGCGGATACGCTGGGAATCAAGCGCATCTCACAGGCAAGCTCGATTAATGCGATTGGCATGTTTTACGGCGTAAAACCGGTTGAGCCAGATGCCTTCCCCATTGACGAAGACCAGGCTCCGCATGGAACGGATGCGTATTCTTTCTCCAAATGGGTAATAGAGGAAATCGCGGCGTTCTTTTGGCAGCGGTCGGGCATTTCGAGCGTCAGCTTGCGCTTTCCGGGGGTGCAGCGGGTGGAGTTTCGGCAAAGGGTGGGGCGGCGGACGGATCTCACCCATCAGCTGGTGGAACGTCTGGAAGCCATGTCAGAGGCGGATCGCCTGGATTGGTGGCAAAGCTGGATGGCTGAATTAACCGATCTGCGCGCCCGCCGGATGATGGAAAGCGGCGAATTTATGCACGCCCTGTTCAGTGAAACGCCCGTCCTGCCGCCTGAGAAGATGATACTGCTGCTTTCGCGTGACAATTTTTGGGCGTTGATTGACGAACGCGATGCGGCGCAAGCCTTAGAAAAAGGACTGAGCGCGGCATACGTAGGGGCGCATCCGCTATTTGTGAATGATGCCGTCAATTCTGCCAATATTCCTTCTGAAACGCTCCTGCGCCTGTTCTTCCCCAACGTGGTCGGGCGCAAAAAGCCGCTGGAAGGCACAGAAAGCCTGGTGTCTATTCAGCGCGCCCGTGACCTGATTGGGTTTGAACCAAAGTTTTCGTTCCACGCAGAGTAGAATCGCTGGAAAGCAATTCGCTTTTTATTCCCAGGGATTAATCACCTGCACGCCACAGGGAAGAAAATCTGCAACGTTACGGGTGACGATGATCAGGTTATTCTGCATCGCCGTTGCCGCAATCAAGGAATCCATTAAAGACATGGGTTGACCGGATTTTTCCATTCTGGCAGTAAACGCCCCCCAGGTTAACATGGTTTGAGCATCTAAAGCGATGATCCGTTGACCAAACCGCTGCATGAGGGAATTGTTCAGCCAGAGGAGCAGCTCCATTTTCCGATGTGATTCAGGCAGGCGATCAATGCCGCGCTGGATTTCGCCAAGGGTGATGGCGCTGAGGAACAGCTTTTCTTCCTCAACTGCATCCATCCAGCCGATGACGTTTGCATGGGGCAAGCGGCGGGTAAACTCAGAAAGAACGCAGGTATCTAACAGGTAATTCATGGCTCAATCTCAAGATCGCGGGGGGTGGTTTTGTCACGGTCTACAACAATTTCAGCCTGAGCCAAAGGAGAGGACAGCAAGAATTGGCTCAGGCTGCCCGCCGGGTGCGTTAAGTTCTCGTATTCTTCTATTGAAATCACCACAACGGCGTTTTTGCCGTGGCGCGTGATAATTTGCGCCCCGTCTGATAAGGCGCGGGAAACGAGTTCGCTGAATTTGCTTTTCGCCTCTTGCAACTGCCAGATATTATCCATTTTCGCCTCTCTATCTAACTAGACTGACTAGTCTTTAATGATTATACCCCCTGCATAGACGAAAATCAAGGATTGTGGAGGGTATCCCATCCGCGTATGACTTTACTCTTTATTACAATCACCCGCAGATAACCCGTTTGCATGAAGGTAACAGGATTGACAACCTACCCTGATATTTGCCATAATCATAGAACAAAGAACACTCTCCACTCATGGGGGTAAGAGGGTGTGGGCGTGTAGAACGCGGGCTGAAACGGAAAATTGTATACTCCCTTGACGTGATACATCATCGTTTTCAGCGATAATTAAAGGGACTAACGGCAATGGGACGGTGGGCATTTGGGGGAAATGCGCCTTATTTCGAGGAGGAAAGAATTGAAACCGGAAACTCGTCTTCCTAATTTTATACGCTACGCGGGTGTGCTGATGGCGGTTGCTGCGCTGCTGGCTGCGGCTGGCTGCTCGGGCTTACCGGCAATGCTCAAGCCTGCATCGGAGAACGCTAGCTCGATTGCTAACCTCATTTGGGTGACTTTTGGTATCGCGGCGGTCGTATTTGTGATTGTTGAGGGCGTTTTGATGCTGACCATCGCCCGTTACCGGAACAAACCGGGGGCAGGCATGCCGCGTCAATCCACCGGCAATACTGCGGTTGAAATTGCGTGGACGGCGATCCCCGCCATTGCGCTGGCAGTTGTCTTTGCGCTCACGCTCGGGACGCTCAATTACCTGACGACCGCGCCAACCTGGGCAAAGGGTGCATCCCCCACGCAGCATGTGAATGTGCGCATTATTGGGCATGAATGGTGGTGGGAAATTCAATATCCTGACCTGGGGATTACGACTGCCAACGAGATTCACGTGCCAGTGGGCGCGGACGTTAGCTTTAAGATTGAATCAACCGATGTGATTCATAGCTTTTGGGTGCCACAGATGGGCGGCAAGACGGACGCTATCCCTGGGCATATCAACAACAGCTGGTGGCACGTGACGGAAGCCGGGCGATTCACCGGGCAATGCGCCGAATACTGCGGCACGGAACATGCCTTGATGCGCCTGGTAGTCTACGCGGACCCGCCAGATACCTTCAACGCATGGATGGCAAACCAAAAATCCCCACCGCTGGCGACCGACAAGCTGGCGCCCGATGAAAAATTAGGGCAGCAGATTGTGATGACCCACGCCTGCACCGCTTGCCACTATATTCAGGGGACCAAAGCCGTTGGGCGAATTGGACCAGACTTGACCCATTTTGCCAGCCGCTCCACCTTTGCGGGCGCGAGCTTTGAAAATCATGGCGTGAACGTGGGCGCATGGGTTTACGATCCGCAAAAGATGAAGCCTGGCAACAAGATGCCCGGTCTGGGATTATCCCTGGCAGAGGCGCAAATGGTGGCAGTATATATGGAAAGCCTGAAATAATTTTTCTATCGGAGACCTGACGTTATGGCAGCTACCTCGAAAGCTCTTCCCCTCTTACAGCGGCGTGCGCCCAGCGGAATCATCCGCTGGCTGACCACCACCGACCACAAAGATATTGGGATCATGTACATCATCACCTCGATTCTGTTCTTTGGGGTTGGCGGCATCGAAGCCCTCATCATCCGCATTCAGCTGGCGCGACCTGAAAATACGGTGGTGACGCCCGAAGCCTATAATCAGATTTTCACCATGCACGGCACCACGATGGTGTTCTTGTTTGGCATGCCCATCCTGATTGGGATCGCCAACTACATGGTGCCGCTGATGATTGGCGCGCGCGATATGGCTTTTCCTCGCCTGAACGCCCTCAGCTTTTGGACGTTGGTGCTAGGCGGGGTGATTATGTACTCCTCGTTCTTGTTGGGCGGCGCGCCGGATGGCGGCTGGTTTGCCTACGCGCCCCTGACCACGAAGGCATATTCGCCCAGTCACGGCATGGATTTTTGGGCATTGGGCATTATCGTCACCGGCATTGGTTCGATTGCCGGCGCGATTAACCTGGTGGTGACCATCCTGAACATGCGCGCGCCTGGCATGACCCTGTTCAAGATGCCGCTTTTCGTCTGGCAGATGTTAGTGACGGCGTTCCTGCTGCTGTTCGCCATCCCCAGCCTGACGGTGGATTCAATCCTGCTGTTTTTGGAGCGCAACTTCTCCGCGCCGTTCTTCGCGGCAAACGCAGGCGGTGATCCGTTGCTGTGGCAACACTTATTCTGGTTCTTTGGGCATCCAGAGGTGTATATCCTCATCCTGCCCGCGTTTGGGATCATGTCTGAAGTGGTGCCGGTCTTTTCGCAAAAGCCGATCTTCGGCTACCGCGCCATCGTCTATTCGGGCATCCTGATTGGCTTTTTGGGCTTCGGGGTATGGGCGCATCACATGTTTGCGGTGGGGATGAGCCCGGTGGCGGATGCGATTTTCTCGCTTTCTTCCATGTTGATCGCCATTCCTACCAGCATTAAAATTTTCAGCTGGATTGGCACGATGTGGGGCGGCAGTTTGCGCTTCCAGACGCCCCTGCTCTACGCCATTGGCATGATCGCCATGTTCCTGATCGGCGGACTGTCGGGCATCACGGTTGCGATTGTCCCGATTGACTTGCAGGTGACGGATACCTACTACGTGGTGGCGCATTTCCATTATGTGCTGTTTGGCGGAACGGTGTTCGCGGCATTCGCGGGCATTTATTACTGGTTCCCCAAGTGGACGGGCAAGATGCTTTCCGAAACCTTGGGCAAATGGCAATTCTGGATCATGCTCATAGGCTTCAACCTGACCTTTATGCCCATGCACCTTTTAGGCATGGATGGGATGCCGCGCCGTGTGTATACCTACGGTTCAGGCTTAGGCTGGGATATTTGGAATGAGCTGGAAACCATCGGCTCGTTTATCATCGCCATTGCCATTCTTATCTTCATTTGGAACGTCGTCATCAGCATGATTAAGGGCAAAACGGCTGGGAATGACCCATGGGATGGCTTTACCCTGGAATGGACGACCTCTTCGCCGCCGCCGCGCTACGACTTCGCCAAAATCCCCACCGTGCATAGCCTGCGCCCCTTGTGGGATCAGAAACATGGCGCGGATGGCAACATGCCTACTGAAACACCCAAAGCTACCGCGCGCACCGAAGCCAGCTTGCGCCCTGCCATAACTGCTGCGGATGTAGCAGTAGCAGCAGCGCAAATTCACATGCCCGCCGGGTCATGGGCGCCGCTGCTGTTGGCAACGGGCATCACGATCTTATGCTATGGCATGATCTACGGCGTGGCTCTGGCTGCTGCGGGGATTATCCTCTCGTTGGCATCCGTCATCTACTGGACCTGGCAGAAAGTTTAGGAGAACTCTTATGGCAAACCTAACCAATACGAACCTAACTTCCCCTGCCAGCGTTGACGCTGCCAGCGTGGAAGTGGAACATACCAGTATGGGGGTGGATAATCGCAAATTGGGGATGTGGGTATTCCTGGCATCCGAAGCCTTGTTCTTCTCCGCGCTGATCGCCACCTACGTCATTTTGCATGGGCGATCCACCGGCGGACCGACCCCGCGAGACGTCCTCAGCCTGCCGCTGGTTTCGATCAATACCTTTGTGCTGATTGCCTCCTCGATGGCGCTGGTGACGGGGCTTTCGGCGGCACAGCGGCAAGATATTCGCAAGGCAATCCTGTGGTTGGCGGTGACCGCCGGGTTGGGGATCGTCTTTTTAGGTGGGCAAGTGTATGAATTTAGCCACCTGGTGACGGATAAGCTGCTGATTTCCACCAACCTGTTCGGCGCCACCTTCTTTACCCTGACGGGGACGCATGGGCTGCACGTGCTTTCGGGCATCATCTGGCTGATTCTGGTGATTGTGCAGCTGGTTCAGAAGCGCGACCTGCCGCATGCGGATTTTAAGATCGAAATGGTGGGGTTATATTGGCATTTTGTTGATTTGATCTGGATCATCATTTTTACCCTGGTGTATTTGCTGATCTAGGTGCGGGAGGCAGTATGCAAGAGACAAAAGTAGAGCAAAAATTGGCGAAACCAGTATCCCGCAAAACGGGACCCAGCTACCTGGTGGTGTTTATCGTGCTGGCGGTGTTGACTGGGCTGGAGATTGTGGTATCGCAGCTGCCCATTCCGCGCGCGCCCATTCTCATCCCCATGGCGTTTATCAAGGTGGCGTTGGTGGCGTTATTTTACATGCATCTGCGCACGGATCGCCGCCTGTTCGCCATGATTTTTGTGATTGGCGTGCTGGTGGGCATCACGTTGATTTTGACGTTCGCGGTGCTGTTCAGCACGCAAACCGGCGGCGTTTAGGGGAATTATCCCAAAAAGCGCATTTGAACGGCAAAAAGTTCAAATGCGCTTTTTGATTGGGTATATACTTTCTATAAACCCATCCATAGAGGAGCAACACCGTTATGATTGTCGCCAATTTAGAAGAATTAGCCGCACAGCTGCCCGCTAACGCGCATTTTGCCAAAGCCATTGCTTATTTGCAGGACCCTGCGAATGTCTTGCTGCCAGATGGTCGCTACGAAATTGAGGGTGACGCTGTTTATGCGATGGCGCAACGCTATACCACCCTGGCATTTCAGCCGGATGCCAAATATGAAGCGCACCAGCGCTATATTGACATTCAATATATGGTTTCTGGCTGCGAAATCATGGGGTGGGCTGCCCTGGAAGATATGACCATCACCAAAGCCTATCTGCCGGAAAAAGACGTGTGCAACGGGATTTGCGCGGTGGAAAAAGGCACGCTGATCAAGGTGAAGGCTGGGCAGGCGGCGGTTTTCTTCCCGTCTGACGCGCATGCGCCCAAAATCGCCTTCGGTGAGCCGGAACAGGTCCACAAAATTGTGATTAAAGTCGCTATTTAAGAGGGAATGATGCTGAAATATGAGGGTGTGTTGATTGCCGTGAAAGACATCGCCGCCTCCAGGCGATTCTATGAGGAGCAGCTTGGGCAGGCGGTGAAGTTTGATTTTGGGGTGGATGTCGCCTTTGAAGGGGGCTTGACAATTCACCAGAAGGATCATTTTCAGGGGATGCTTGGCGGGGGAGAACCATTCGCGGCGGTGACAAAATCACATGCGGGCGAATTATATTTTGAAACCGATGCCATAGAACTATTTGAGCAACGACTGAAAGCGGCGGACGTTGTGTTTATCCACCCAATCTGTGAGCAGCCATGGGCGCAGCGGGTGATGCGATTCTATGACCCGGACGGTCACGTGGTGGAAATTGGCGAGAGGATGGATGCCGTGGTCATGCGTCTCTCCCAACATGGGGCAAGCGTAGCGGATGTTTGCCAAAAGACCGGCATGCCCAGGGAATTTGTGGAAGGCACGCTTGAGGCGGCGCGTTGAACAGGTTGTAAAAAGTTTAAGGTATTGATAGAAGATGAAATAATTATGCTGAAGGAGTGTCCCCTTGAAAAAACTTGTCCCCACCATCATCGTTGAACGCCTGCCTATCTACCTGCAAGCGTTACAAAATATGCAGCAGAACGGGCAAGAAACCACCTCATCGGATGAACTGGGGCGGCAAGTGGGCATTTCGGCGGCGCAAATCCGCAAAGACCTATCGCAGTTTGGCGAATTTGGCAAGCAGGGGCGCGGGTATGGGGTGGCGTACCTGGTGGAGCAGCTGCAAGCCATTTTGCAGGTGGATCGCGTGTGGGATATGGCATTGATTGGGGCAGGCAACCTGGGGCGCGCCATCGCTCATTACCCGCATTTTGCCCAGCATGGCTTCCGCGTAGCGTTGATCTTCGATAACGACCCAGCGCGGATTGGGCAGACGATGGGCAACCTGGTGGTGCAGGATATTGCCCAACTGGATGAGCAGATCAGCCAGAGCAGGGTGCAGCTTGCCATGCTGACGGTGCCAGCGGGGGCGGCGCAGGCGGTGACGGACGCGCTGGTGAAGGCGGGCATCCACGCCATCCTCAACTATGCGCCAATCACCCTGGTGACACCGGCGGGGGTGCGCGTCCAAAACGTTGACCCGGTCATTTTCTTGCAGAGCATGACCTATTTTCTTTAAAGAATATCTTGTAGTGTTATTTGAGTCGCTTCGCGACTCAAATAACACTACAAGATATTCAAATACAAATTACGAATGCACCTGCACCGTCACTTCAGCAGGGGATAAGCCATCAGCTTGGGCGCGGAGGGTGATTTGCCCGGGCATGCCTGTGCCACGCAGGACGACCAGAGCGCGACCGAGGAACGCGCTGCGCTGATTGCCCTGGTAACGTTCGGTGGAGAGCGGGTCAGCAGAGCCTACCGCAAACACGCTGCCTTCGCCCTCGGCAGTGAAATAAATGGGCATGTGGGCAGTTGGGTCACGGCGACCCTGGGCATCTAGCACTTCCACCGTCACATAAGCCAGGTCGCCCTCGGCAGTGGTGATGGCGGTGTCTTCGGCGGTCAGGCGCAGGGCGGCGGGTTTACCCACTGTTTGCAGCACCGATTCACCGACTAATTTCCCGCCAATGAACGCGGCGGCGCGCAGTTCGCCAGGGGTGTAAGGGACATCAAACGAGGCAGTATGACGTTCGGCGGGGGTAGTGGGTTTGACGCCCAGCGATTCGCCGTTAAGGAAGAGTTCCACCTGCTCAGCGGAAGAATACACATCCACCGTCAGCGATTTGCCTTCCAAACCCGCCCACGTCCAGCTTTCGACCTCATCGGGCCAGCCCCAGAAGGTGACGGTTGCCGCCTGCCCTTCGGGTCCGGGGCGCACGACTGCCATATACACCGGCTTCCCCACGCCCCACAGCAAATCGCGGTAATAGGACTGCGGACGCTTGCAGCCGGTAATATCCAGGTCGCCGCAGTTGGAAATGTGCCAGGGGAACTGACCCAGGAAGGGCTTCTCATCCCCATAAACCACGCGCCCAATCCCACTTTCGCCGAAATAATCCAGCGAAGTCCACACAAAATCACCAATGACGTAGGTGTGATCAGTGACTGACTTCCAGTTCTCGAACGATTCCTTGGCGATGGATTCCGTTCCCATCATCACGCGGCTGGGGACGCGGACATGGTCGGATTCATATTCGCGCCACTGATAGTTATAACCGCCAGCATCGAGGGAGGCAAAAACGGGGTCGGTATCCGTCCACACGCGGGCTTTATCCCAAACGCCACAAATGGCGGCAGTGATCGGGCGGGTTGGATCCAGGCGGCGGACTTCATCAGAGAGCATTTTGGCAATCTGCACGCCGCCGGAGCGACCGTCTCGCTCCATAGTCTCATTGCCAATCGACCACATGATGATGCACGGGTGGTTACGGTCACGCAAGACCATACTTTCCACGTCACGCTGCCACCAATCATCAAAGGAAAGGTGATAATCGCCGTGATTCTTGCCATCGCGCCAGCAGTCAAAGGCTTCGTCCATCACCAACATGCCCAGGCGGTCACAGGCATCCAGGAAAGCAGGGGACGGCGGGTTATGCGCGCAGCGGATGGCGTTATAGCCAGAGGCTTTGTGAATGGCGACCTTGCGCTCCTCAGAGCGGGCAAAGGCGGCCGCGCCGACAATGCCATTATCATGATGCACGCAGCCGCCCTTCAGCTTGACCTCCTGCCCGTTGAGCAGGAAGCCACGTTCCGCGCTCACTTCAATGCTGCGGATGCCAAAGGGGGTGGTTTGTTCATCCACCAGCTCGCCGCCAATGCGCACTTCGCTGATGAGGTCGTACAGATGAGGGGTCTCGACAGACCACCGTTTTGGGGAAGCAACCGCGAGCGTCTGCTCAAACTCAAAAACAGTGCCGGGTCTGACGGTAGCGGAGGTTTCCGCCTGAGCAGCGGGCTTTTCCTGCCCCTGTCGCACGATGCGGGAGGTCAGACTGATCTCTACTGGTTGGCTATGCGCATTTTCGACCTGGGTGCGCGCTACCACGCTGGCTTCTTTCGCGCTCACCTGCGGCGTGGTGACGGCAACGCCCCAATGCGCCACATGTACTGGTGCGCCCACGTGCAGCCAAACCGGGCGATAGATGCCAGAACCAGAATACCAGCGGCTGTTCAACTGCTGGCTGTTATCCACCATCACTTTGAGGGTGTTCGGCTGACCGATGCGCAGGTAAGGGGTCAGGTCAAAGGTGAAGGTGGTGTACCCATACGGGTGACGACCTAGGTAATTTTCATCCAGCCAGACTTCGGCGTTCATATAGACGCCCTCAAACTCAATCAACACCTGCTGCCCGCGCCAGCTTTCGGGTACGTCAAACGTCTTGCGATACCACCCGCGTCCCATCGGGAAAAACCCGTTAGAGACGCCGCTCGGCTCTTGCGCCGCACGCGGCAGACCAATAGACCAGTCATGCGGCAGAGTTACCGATTGCCACCCGCTTTGGGGCGGTTCTTCACGCCCAAACGTAGGTCCACCCAACCAAAAACGCCAATCGCGATTGAAGGAAAGTTTTTGCATACATCCTCATAGAAGAAAGAGTAGGGTACTGTCGGTTAATTTTACCCCGGATTGGGAAAAAGGGCAGAAGAAAAGGAAGCAAAAACGTCAACAACGCGGCATTTGATGTATCATTTCGTTATCATTCATTTTGCAAGGAAAAAAGCATGAAAATCATTGTGATCTATGACTCTGTATTTGGCAATACGCAGAAAATTGCGCAGGCGATTGGCAGCACGTTCGGGGCAGATGCTCAGGTGATTTCCGTTAAGGATGCGCGCCCAGATTTGCTGCCCAGAATGGATATGCTGATTGTGGGTTCACCTACGCGCCGATTCCGTGCTACCCCAGCCACGATGGACTTCCTGAGGGCGATCCCACAAGGGTCGCTGAAGGGGGTGAAGGTCACCGCGTTCGATACCCGCCTGACGGATAAAGCCATCGCCTCGCCCATCTTCCGGCAGATTGTCAAATGGGCGGGATATGCTGCTAAACCGATTGCAAAGGCGTTGCAAGCCAAGGGCGGCACCCTGTTCACCGCGCCGCAGGGCTTTGGGGTGGATAAATCCGAAGGTCCGCTGGCAGATGGGGAATTGGAACGCGCCGCGCAGTGGCTGAAAGGTTAACTTAGACCTGCAAGCCTTTTTTGGGTTCTTTGAGGAAGAAGAGAAACGAGCCAAAGGCTACCAGACCGACCAGGGCGGCGCATAAAAAGGTCGCCTGGTAGCCAGCGGTATCCGCCAGCCAACCGCCAAACAAGGGCGCGACCACCGTTGCCGGGGCAATCAGGGTGTTAGACATGCCCACATACGCCGGGCGGTCATGTTCGCTGCCGAATTGCAGGGTCATTGCCATGACGACCGTCCAAAAAGCGGTGTTGGCGATGCCTGAGATGATAATGACAGGGTACATCCAACCCACGCTTGGGGCATACCAGGCGAGCAGCGCACTGAGGAAGATGGAGAACGCGCCAAGGCACATAACCCCCTTGCGGCTCCAACGATCCGCCAGCCAACCCATCGCCACATTCGCCACCACGTTGGTGATAAATTGAAGGGTGGTTATGACGCCCATCGTCAATACGGACGCGCCCAGGTAACGCACGGTATAGACGGTATAAAAGCCGAACGCCATCATGCCAAACTGAGCAATGGCGCGGCTGAAGATGAACCAGTTAAAATTGCTATCCGTGCGCAGGATGCGCAGGATGGTATCCCACAAGGGGATTTGCTCGGCTTTGGTGATGACGTTTTCGCGGGGCGATTCACGCGTGAAGGATAGCACCACGAATGAGCAGATCAATAAGCCAAATGCAAATAAAAAGCAGGCGGCATAGTTATTCGGGTACGTCCAGCGTTCCAAAACCAAGCCTGCCAGGAAGGCAGTGCCGGCGGAAAACAAATTCGCCGCGGATGATTGAATGCCAAAGAACATTGCCAGATAATCCGCCGGGATGACGCGCCCGATCATATTCTGCCAGGCGTTAGCGGTGAACCCTGCGCCCAATCCCTGACAAATGAGCATCAGGTACGTCAGGATGAGGGTAGGGACAACCCCTAGCTGCGCCGAGAATATGGCAATCAAGCCTAAGCCCAGGAAGGGCAGGCGTTCAAAGATGGTCATAAGCATGGTCATAGGCTTAAAGCGCGCCTGCCGGGCAACGTGATTGGCGGTGAGCAGCTGCGGAAGTTGCCAGCAGAGTACGTGCAGCGAGGAAATTAGCCCAATAAGAACGGCGGACTGGGTGAAGGTGGAGACAAATAACGGCAGCACTGTGCCAAAGGAAGCAAAGCCGGTGCCTGCACCAAAGAATCCTCCTTCCATCACATTCGCGATGTAATTGCGGCGCAAGTTTTTTTGTTCTTCGGAATTGAGCATGGCAATCTTTCTTTAAGCACAAGTATCCACTGTAGCCCCAGGCAGCGACCACGAAAGTGCGGAAGATTGCCGGGGGGCAGTGGATACAAAAAAAGGTCAAGTAAAATCAGGCAGTGGGGAGGCTCAGGGGGAGCCAGTCACCCTAGAACTCTTCTTCGCTTTCTTCGCCCCAGGCTCCGTCATCATCTTCTTCGTCATCATCGCCCTCTTCCCATTCATCCAGTTCATCCTCTTCATCTTCAGCCCAATCTTCGCCAGAGGCGGCTTCGGCGTTGGGGCTGTAGGTGTTACAGCCGGTGTCTGGATCAATTTCTACCTGGGCGGCGCTGCAATAGCCTTCATCGAGAAAAACACAATCTAAATAGTGACAGCGAATTCGAGGCATTTAATTTTCTCCTCCTGGCGAACAACCAAGTGTGGTATGAATTTCAAAGGTAGGCACAGTAGAACGAGAAAAGCAACTTTACGAAGGGCAGGCGATTATAAACGCCACCATTTCACTTCTGCACCTGACGGGAGCGATTTTACCTCAGAGGGGACAATCAGTAAAGCGTTTGCCTGCACCAAAGCTGCCAAATTACCAGAACCCTGATGCCCGCTGAGGCGCGCCAGCCATTTCCCATCCTGCCACTCGACTATACCACGTAAATAACTTTCGCGCCCATCTGAAGTGATGGCTTCTTGCAAAGTGGCGCGTTCCTCTTGCTGGGCAACCTGCAGCTGACCGCTGAGGCGCGCCAGAATGGGCAGAATGAACACGCGGCAACCCACGTAAGCGGAAACCGGATTGCCCGGCAACCCGCAGACCGGTACGCCCGCAAAATTGCCAAACGCCAGCGGCTTACCGGGGCGCATATTCACCCGCCAAAAGGTGATGCGCCCATGCGCTTCAATCACCTGGCGCAGATAGTCGTATGCGCCCACGCTGACCCCGCCGGAGGTGACGATCAGGTCAGGGGCAGGGGAGGCGGTCATGGCGGCGTTCAATAAGGCATACAGCTGCTGCGGATCATCCGGGGCGACCCCCAGGCGGATGACCTGCGCGCCCGCCTCGCTCAATAACGCTGCCAACAAGGGGGAATTGGAATCATACACCTGACCCGGCTGAAGCGGCTGACCGGGCTGCGCGAGTTCATCGCCAGAGGAAAGCAATGCCACGCGCGGGCGGCGGATGACGGTGAGCGGGTCTACGCCCTGGGCTGCCAGCAACGCCAGGTCTTGCGGTCTGAGGATGCGCCCGGCGGTCAACAACAGCTGCCCGGCGTGAACATCCTGCCCCTGTGGGCGAATGGCTTGACCGAACGGCGCGGGGCTGAAAATTCTCACCTGCGGCAGCGCGGGGCTGTTGAAATCCGCATCCGTATCTTCCACCGGCACAACTGCATTCGCGCCAGGCGGAATGGGCGCGCCGGTCATCACCCTGGCAGCTGAACCCATGGGCAACGGCTGCGGCATCTGCCCACCTGCCGGAATATCCGCGCTGATCGGCAGCACAATGGGCTGCTGCAACGTTGCAGACTGCACCTCCGCGCTGCGCACTGCGAACCCATCCATGCTGGAATTGGCAAAGGGGGGCAGGTCAAACGCGGCGAAAAGATCCTCCGCCAGAACGCGCCCCAGCCCATCCTGCAAGGGGATGCGCTCGGCGGGCAGGCGTGTGAAGCCCATTAAGATGCGCTGCTGGGCTTCGTGAACGGAAAGCAGGGTATCGGTCATAGTGGTTAGCCTGGTTTAATCCGGTGGGCAAGGGTGACGTTGGGCAGATTCTCGATCAACGTCAATACACGGCTCAGTTGGGCAATATCCCCCACTTCCAGCTCCAGGAAGAGGGTTGCCAGGTTGTGACTGGTCTTCATATTCACATCCAGGATATTGATATTTTCTTCGGAAAGGATGTTGGAAATATCACTCATCAACCCCTGACGGTTGTAGGCTTTGATCTCAATCGGGACGGGGTACGTGCGCGGCGCAGCCCCCCACGAAACGCGGATCAGGCGTTCGCGGTCAGAGGCGCGCAAGATATTCGGGCAATCCTGGCGGTGAATGGTGACCCCACGTCCGCGGGTAATGTAGCCGATGATCTCATCGCCAGGGGCGGGCTTGCAGCAGCGCGCAAAGTTCGTCAGCAGCCCCTTCAAGCCGAACACGGTGATCGAGTTATCGCCGGGCTTGGGTTCTGCGGCGGGCGCATTCGCCACCAACAATTCTTCTTCGGGCGTATTGGCGCGGGTAAGGTCATCTAGCTTGTTGATGATGCGGCTAACGGATAAATCTCCGCAACCAAGGGCGATATAGAGTTCGTCCGGGTTATGGAACATCAGAGCGTCCGCCAAAATATCGGCTTCCATCTCCAACCCTAGGCGCTTGAGTTCACGTTCCAGCTGCTCTTTGCCTTGCAGCAGATTTTGTTCGCGGTCTTGTTGCTTAAACCAGGCGCGGATCTTGGCGCGGGCGCGTTGGGTGTTGACCAGGCGCAGGGTATTATTCAGCCAATCGCGGGAGGGTCCGCCATGCCGCGCGGTGAGGATTTCCACCACGTCGCCGGTCTGCAGCAGGTAATCTAAGGTCACCAGCCGCCCGTTGACCTTTGCCCCGCGGCAGCGATGCCCAATTTCCGTATGGACGTGGTAAGCAAAGTCAATGGGGGTAGCGCCAACCGGCAGGTCAATAATATCGCGGCGCGGCGTGAAGACATACACGCGATCCTGGAAGACATCGGTCTTCATGCCATCCACAAATTCCTGAGCGTTCACCACGTCCGCGCGCCAATCCATCAGGCGGCGGAGCATATTGACGCGCTGCTCGAAGTTTTCATCGTGCAGCTTGCTCTTTTCTTTATAACGCCAGTGCGCCGCAATGCCAAATTCCGCGTTTTGGTGCATTTCGCGGGTGCGGATTTGCACCTCAAGCGGATGTCCATCGTCATAGATAACCGCCGTATGCAGGGACTGGTACATATTGTTCTTGGGACCGGCGATGTAATCGTCAAATTCATGCGGGATGGGTCGCCAATGGGTATGGATAATGCCCAGGGCGGCGTAGCAGTCAGGCTTATCCGGCACAATCAGGCGCACGCCGCGCAGATCCATGAGCATATCAAACGGACGGTCTTTGTCCACCATTTTGCGGTAGATGGAATAAATATGCTTGGGTCGCCCGCTGATTTCCGCCTGGATGCCTTCTTTGGCAAGAATCTCTTTCAGGCTATCAATAATCTCATAGACTTGTTTTTCGCGGTCACTGCGCCGCTGCGAGATGAGTTCCGCTACTTCCTTATATTTTTCAGGGTTCACGTAGCGGAACGCCAGGTCTTCCAGCTCCCATTTAAACTGCCAAATGCCCAGGCGGTTGGCGAGAGGGGCGAAAATATCCATTGTTTCTTGGGCGATGCGCTTTTGCTTGGCGGGCGACATATACCCCAGGGTACGCATATTGTGCAGCCGGTCGGCTAGCTTAATAATGACGACACGAATATCTTCGCCCATCGCCAGGAAGGTCTTGCGCAGGGTTTCTTGAGCAAGCTCGCGTTTGCGGGCATCTACTTGGGCGGGGGTGGGGTCTTCCTCAACGGGGGCAGCTTCCGCGTCAGACTCATGCTGATCGCCGCGGGAAACGCGCGGGATGTTCGTGAGCTTGGTAACACCATCCACCAGGCGCGCCACATCCTCGCCAAATTCGTTGCGCAGCTCCGCCAGGGTAACGGGGGTATCTTCCACCGTGTCATGCAGCAGCCCAGCGATAATCATGGAGGGCGAAACGCGCAGCTCCGCCAAAATGGTTGCTACCGCCACGCAATGCGAAATATACGGCTCGCCGGAAGCGCGTTTTTGCCCTTCGTGTGCCTTTTCTGCAAAGTGATAGGCGCGCAAAATCTGCTCCCGATCGGACGGGGTAAAGATTTCGGGCAGCGATTCCATCATGTGGTCAATCAGCATGAACACCTGGCTTTCTAAAGGGCAATCACCCCACCGTGGCGAGAAGATCGCCCCACCCCTGGCCCCTCCCCATAGAACAGGGAGGGGAAAATAGCTTCCTCTTGTTCCCCCATCACCCCCTAATCCCCATAGAATAGGGCGGGATGAATGCCTTCCTCTTGTTCCCCTATCACCCCCTAATCCCTATAGAACAGGGAAGGGGAAAATAGTTTCCTCTTATCCCCCTATCACCCCCTAATCCCTATAAATAGGGAGGGCGAATGCCTTCCTCTTGTTCCCCTCCCTGTTCTATGGGGAGGGGCTAGGGGTGGGGCGATTCTATCCAAAAATCTCTTGATATTCCCGCATTCCCAACTCGTTGACCATGACGCGCACGTCCTTGAGCAGGTTGGGGACGATGGTGACTCCTGTCTGGCGGACGAGCTTCTCGTGTTCGTATTCTTTTTCGCCAGCCGTAAAGATGCGCCCCTGACCGGGCTGCAGGGTGGCGGCGCGCAGTTCGCGCAGGATGCTGCCGGTGGTTTTGCGGAAGGCTTCCGGTTCGCAGAAGGCTTCTACATTCATTGCCATGAAGAAATGACCCAGATAGTTGGGCGTCTTTTTGCCCTGGTCATCCACGCCCATCAAACCATACAGGAACGAGCCGGTTTGCAGGGATGCGCTGAGGATTTCCACCATCGTGGCTAATCCGTAACCTTTATGACCACCCAGGGTTTCGCCCAAGCCGCCCAGGGGCAGGAGCGCAGCCGTGCCTTTGCCAAAGCCCTCCAGAATATCCGCAGGATGGGTGAGAGTTTGGGCGTTCTGGTCAATGACCCAACCAGCAGGCGCGTCCTTTTCCATGCGATCCAGCACTTCCAGCTTGCCGCGCTGGGTGATGGAAGTGGCGGCGTCAAACAGGAAGGGGCAATCCTCATCCGTTGGACAGCCAAAAGCAATGGGATTGGTGCCGAGCATGGGTTTTACGCCAAAGGTAGGGGCAATGGATGGGCGGGCGTTGGTCACCGTCAAGCCAATCATGCCCGCCTGGACTGCCATCAGCGGATAGTAGCCCGCGATGCCAAAATGAGCGGAATTGCGCACGGCAACCGCGCCCATGCCATAAGCGCGCGCCTTGTCAATGGCGGTCTGCATGGCGCGATGGGCGATCACCTGCCCCATGCCATCGTGACCGTCAATCACGGCGGTGGTAGGCGATTCGCGCACCACTTCCATTTGCGTCACCGCCTGCTGCAATCCCTGGCGGATGCGATCATAGTACATTTTCAGGCGACCGATGCCATGCGATTCTACGCCGCGCAGGTCAGAGGCAATCAGCACTTCGGCGGTGACGCGCGCATCCTCAGCGGGTACGCCCAGGCAGGTGAAAACGTCAAACATAAAGCGTTGCAGCACGTCCACAGGGACAACAAGAGCGGGTTGAGCAGTCATGGGAACTTTTCCTTATTCTTCAATGTCAGGCTGGGCATGGGCATTGCTGGGGTTCTTGAGGTACGCCTCGATGAACCCGTCCAGGTCGCCATCCAGGACGGCGCTGGTGTTGCCCATTTCATAGTCGGTGCGATGATCCTTGACCATCTGATAGGGGTGCAGCACATACGAGCGAATCTGGCTGCCCCATTCGGTTTTGACGTATTCGCCGCGCAGTTGCGAGATTTGCTTTTCCTGCTCAACGCGGCGCATTTCGAGCAGGCGAGCGCGCAGAACGCGCATGGCATTCTCGCGGTTTTGCATCTGCGAACGCTCATTCTGGCAGCTGACCACCAATCCGCTGGGGATATGAGTAATGCGCACAGCGGTGGCGTTCTTCTGGACGTTCTGCCCGCCCGCGCTGGAGGAACGGTAAATGTCTATGCGCAAGTCGTCCGGGCTGATAGGAATATTCAGCTCGTCATCCGAAACTTCCGGCAGCACTTCCACCTGGACAAAGGACGTATGCCGGCGGTGCGCGGAATCAAACGGCGAAAGGCGCACCAGGCGATGCACGCCCTTTTCGGGGCGCAAATAACCATACGCATAACGACCGTCTACGGCGATGGTCACGGACTTGATGCCCGCCTCCTCACCCTCGCTGCGATCCAAAATTTCAGCGCGGTAGCCACGGCGTTCCGCCCAGCGCAAGTACATGCGCTCTAACATCTGCGCCCAGTCCTGCGAATCGGTGCCGCCCGCGCCCGAGTTGATGGTCAGCAGCGCGTTGCCCTTATCGTAAGGACCGGAAAGCAGCGCGCTGATCTCGCGGCGGGCAGTTTCCTGCTCAATGCTCTTCACTTCACTTTCCAGTTCAGCGCGCATGCTTTCATCGTCCAGTTCAGCCAGTTCCAGCGAGTCAGCCGTGCGCTGCGCCAGGTGGTTGAATGGGTCAAGCTCATCTTTCAGCGCAGAAATCTGACGCATGAGGCGCTGCGCCTGAGCCGGGTCACTCCACAGGTCAGGGTCTTCCGTTTTTTGCTGAAGCGCGCTTAATTGAACTTCCTTTTGAGCGAAGTCAAAGATGCTCCTGAAGTTGGCGGAGGGTGGCGCGTAATTTTTCGAGGCGTTCAACGATGTCTTGCATAAAGAGGCTCCTTTTTTTCTTTCATACCTTTTGAAAATTGCGCAAGCGCAATTTTCAAAAGGTATTTTTGGATTATTTTATGTTCATAATGCCATCCACGAAGGATTCGCGGTCAAAGACCTGCAAATCTTCGGGACGTTCGCCCAAGCCAGCGTACAGAATGGGGATGCCAAGCTGGCGTTGGATGGCAAACGCCATGCCGCCGCGCGCGGAAGAATCGAGCTTGGCAAGGATAATGCCATTCACCTTGACGGCATCCTTGAAGGCGCGAGCCTGGATGAGGGCATTTTGACCGGTGGTAGCGTCCAACACCAGCCAGACGGCGTGCGGCGCGCCCGGCAAGGCTTTGCCCACCACGCGATACATCTTTTTCAGCTCTTCCATCAGGTTAAAGCGGGTGTGCAGGCGACCCGCCGTATCCACCAGGATAATATCCGCCTGGCGCGCAATGCCCGCCTGCACGCCATCAAAAGCGACTGCGCCGGGGTCGGCATTGGGTTGACCAGCGATCACGGGCAGGTTGAGGCGTTCGCCCCACACTTGCAGCTGATCCACCGCCGCAGCGCGGAACGTATCCGCTGCCACCAACACCACCTGCTTGTGATGCTGGCTGTATTGTTTGCCCAGTTTGGCGGCGGTGGTGGTCTTGCCTGAGCCGTTCACCCCTACCAGCAGGATGACCGCCGGATGCTGCCCGTCCCAGGTCTGCGGGGGGGCAGGGTCTAACCGCTGGATCAACTCCTGGCGCATGGCTTTCTGCAAGTCGCTGGAAGTGATCAAGCCCTCCTCCAGTACGCGCTGTTGCAGGGTTTTGACCACTTCCTCGGTGGTTTCAATGCCCAAATCCGCCTGAACGAGGATGCTTTCCATCTCCTCCCAGGTTTCTTCGGTGATATACGTAGCCCCAAAGAGGGTAGCAATACGCCCAAACGCCGCCTTGCGGGTGCGTTCCAAGCCGGATTTCCATTTTGATAAAAATTCAGTCATAGTGGTAAATTATAATCGCAAATAAGGGCTAAGAGCAAACCTGGATGAGGCGAAATTCACCCTTTTGGTGACTTGAATTTATGTAGACCGTTCGTTATAATAAAGGAAATAGAATTGCTCAGGCATATTTCAATGTTTGTAATGCTCTGTCTGTCCGTGTAGTGGCTTCCGGCAGGAAGCCTGATGGCAATCAAGAACTTTCTCTTGCAAAGCAGAAATTATTTGAGCATTGTCAGGCTTCCTGCCGGAAGCCACTACGCAGACTGGGACGCCTGAGCGAAAGTAATCAACCAACGGAGGAATGAGAAAATGTCTGCAAACGCAATTTCCACCCAACTGAAAACAGAAGCAGTAGACCGCAGCCGGTTCTGGCTGGCTGCCGCCATAGCCCTCATCGGGGCAGTCATCGCCAATCTGGGGGTGCGTTTTGCGCTGTTCGCGCTGCTGCCCCTGCCCGCTGACTTTCAGCCGTTGCAGGTGACGCCCGTTGCGGCATTTACCCTGTTTGGCGTGCTGATGGCTTCGGGGGTGTATGCAGGCTTTCTGCGCTGGTCACGCCGACCCATTACCACGTTCCGCTGGGTGGCGGTGATTACGCTCATCCTCTCCATCCTGCCGAATTTTGGCGCAATGGCAAACCCGGCGATGCTGCCCTTCCAGGGTGGCTCAGCGGCGGCGTATGGCGCGCTGATTGTCTTTCACATCGTGGCGGCGCTGGTCAGCGTGTTGGCGTTGACGGAATTAACGCGCAAAGGGGAACAAAATCGCGTATAATGGCAATACTGTTATAGAAAGAGGTCGTATGGCTGCAGAATTGGTAGTGCCGGGCGTATATCGCGTTAATTTGGGCATGGTAAACGTCTTTTTATTGGTGGATGGCGACGCTCTGACGCTGATTGATACGGGCGTTCCGGGCAGCGCGCCTAAAATTCTGGAAGCCGTGCGCAGCCTGGGCAAGCAAGCCAAGGACATCAATCACATTTTGCTCACCCATTTGCATGCCGATCATGTGGGCAGCGCAAATGAATTGCGCGAAGCCAGCGGCGCGGATATTTCCATGCACCCGCTGGACGCAGCGCTCACCGAGCAGGGGATTATCATGCGCCAGGAACGCACCCCCGCGCCTGGGCTGGTCAACAGCATCATCCTGGGCTTTATGAAGCGCCAGGTGCCAGGCATGCACGCCCGCCCTACCCACATTGATTGCATGTTGGAGGATGGGCAGGAACTGCCGATTGCGGGCGGGCTGAAGGTGGTGCATACCCCCGGTCACACGGCGGGACATGTATCCTTCCTCTGGCAGCAGCAGGGCGGGGTGTTGTTCGTGGGCGATGCGGCGGGTAAAATGTTCAGCCTGGATTATCCCATTTTCTTTGAAAATTTGGATGCTGGCATGCAAACCCTGCGTAAACTGGGCGGGATGCAGTTTGAAAACGCCGCATTTTGTCACGGTGGACCGATCAAGGGCGACGCAAGCGAGCAATTCCGCAAAAAATTCGCAAAATAAAGAAGAGCTTTAAGAATTAGTGCAGTCATTCGTTGAGAGGGGAAGATCGCACTTCTCAACGAATGACTGCGCTAATTCTTAAAGTTATCCAAGCAGTTCTCCAAAATTCATATTCTATTCATCTTAACCGAATAATATCAATAGAATAGATCAATATTGGTTGATTTATTCACACACTTTCGCTAGCCACTGGGGGCGATAAAAAAGTGTAATCTGGCAAAAGGAGAAATAAATATGAAAACAAAGCCTCGTTTCTTGAAAGGTATTCTTGGATTGCTGCTGATAGGCGTATTGGCGGCTTGTTCGCCTGCGGCTACGGTACAAACCGACACAAATAGCGCGTCATTGCCCGTCACCGGGGCAACATCCACCAGCGCAGCGTATCCTGCTACCACGATGGCAACATCCACGAGCGCAGCATACCCTGCGGCAACGATGCCATCGGCAAGCACGCCCACCCCTGCCGATACCTCGGCTGCCAGCTCTGGCGGCGTCAAATACGTCCTGGTGCCTGGCAAGAGTGAAGCCAGTTACACTGTACGCGAGCAGCTTGCCCGCTTGAACCTCCCCACCGATGCGGTTGGCAAGACCACTGCCGTCAGCGGGCAGCTTGTCCTCAACGCGGATGGCACAATCGACACCGCCAACAGCAAATTTACGGTGGACGCCTCCTCCCTCGCCACGGATTCGGGGATGCGCGATGGCTACGTGAAGCGCAATATCTTACAGACGGATAAATTCCCGGAAATTGTATTCGTCCCCACTGCTATTAGCGGGCTGCCCTCGCCGCTGCCGCAGTCTGGGGATGTAAAATATAGCCTGACCGGCAATTTAACCATCCGTGACGTGACGAAACCGGTCACCTGGGACGTGGTGGGGACGCTCACCAATGGGGTGGGTAGCGGAACAGCCACCACCCAGTTCACTTTTGAGGATTTCAACCTCTCGCAGCCGAGCGTACCGGTCGTCCTCAGCGTGGTGGATAAGATTAACCTGGCGTTGAAGCTCGATATTCAACCTGCATCGAAGTAATCGATAGAATCAAAAAAATGGAGGCAGATGCCTCCATTTTTTTGATTCTATCGATTACTTCTAGTCGCGGGTAACGGATTGGATCAGGTTGCCCTGCGGGTCGAACATTTCCACTGCCATGGGCATTTGACCTACGGCGTGGGTAGAGCAAGACAGGCACGGGTCATAGGCGCGGATGGCGGCTTCAACGCGGTTGAGCAGCCCTTCGGTGATTTCAGGACCGGTGATGTAGGTCTTGGCGACGCTATCCACCGCTTCGGTCATGGCGTAATTGTTGTGACCGGTCGAGACGATCAGGTTGACCTTTTCGATCATGCCGTCTTCGTTCGCCCAGTAGTGATGCAGCAACGTTCCGCGCGGGGCTTCGATGACACCCACGCCCTCACCCTTGAAGTCTTTGCGGGTGTTCATAATATCGGTCGAGAAAATATCCGGGTCGTCCAGCAAAACCTGCACCCGCTCCGCCGCAAACAGGGCTTCGATCAGGCGGGCGTAGTGGTAATACAGGGTATTTTCCACCGGGCGATTCGGGTTGATGGCTTTGAAGTTTTGCAGTTCAGCGTTCGCCAAGGGGGTATCAATCTGCTTGGAGATATTCAACCGTCCGAGGGGACCCACGCGATAAACGCCCTTGGGCCAGCCAAGCTTCTTGTAATAGGGGAACTTCAGGTACGACCAGTTCTCCACGTGTTCAGCGATGTAATCGAGGTAATTCTGCGCGCTGAAGCGTTCCAGGTCTGCGCCGGTTTCGCTAATCAGGCGGATGTCGCCATCATAGAGTTCCAGCGAATCTTGCGGGGTGACTAAGCCAAAGTAGCCGGTGGGGAAAACGCCAAACTTGTTGATGTCTTCCATATTATTGGCATTCCAACTGCGGATAATCTGGATGCCCAGTTGCAGGGTAGCAATGGATTCGTCCAGGTTCGCCAGGATACTTTCGCGGTCGGCAACTTTGAGGGATTTATTGACCCCACCCGGCACAGCGAAGACGGGGTGTAAGCGCCGTCCGCCCAGGGTTTGGATGATTTCCTGCCCAAATTTGCGCAGGGCAACCGCTTTGAGGGCGAGTTCAGGGTTTGCGCCAATCAGCCCGACCACATTGCGGGTAGCGGGGTCGGCATCAAAGCCGAGGAGTAGGTCAGGACCCGCCAGCTCGAAGAAGTGCATGGCATGGCTCTGGATGATCTGCCCCATGTGCATCAGCTCGCGGAGGAGTTCCGCAGGGCGCGGAGCAGGGCTGCCCATCACCTTGTCACCGGCTTTGGCAGCCGCCAGATGATGGCTGACCGGGCAAATGCCGCAGATGCGTGGGGTGATGGCTTGCATTTCAAAGACCATGCGCCCTTCGCAGAATTTTTCAAAACCGCGGAACTCATTGACGTGCATGTAAGCGTGTTCCACCTTGCCAGCGTCATTCATGTGAATAGTGACTTTGGCGTGGCCTTCGATGCGCGTTACAGGCTCGATGGTAATTTTTTGCGTAGTCGTTGCAATTGTCATGGCTCTTTTCCTTTACTTTCTTAGTGCCACTGCAATTTGCCGTCTGTCAGCACGGGCTTGCGACCTTGCGCCAACTCCGACAGGACGTAGAAGATCGTGTCCGCATCTGGCGGGCAGCCAGGGACGAAAATATCCACCGCCACCACGTCACCCAGCGGGCGAACTTCGGTTGGGACGGCTAATTCGGGATCATTCGGAATTTTGCCGCTCTCATCGGTGCTTTCGGTTTCGATATACGCGCGGCGCAGCGAATCTTGCAGTTCAAAGAAGTTGCGCATGGCAGGCACGCCGCCAAACACGGCACAATCGCCCAACGCCACCAGGCATTTGGAGCGTTTGCGCATTCGTTCGGCAACTTCTACGTTATAGCTGTTATTGACGCCGCCTTCCAGAATACCAACATCCACGCCGCTCTCGTCCGGGGTCTTTAAGTCAGTAATAGGGGTCGAACGGATATCAGCCAATTCTGCAATTTGCAAAATACGCTCGTCCATGTCTAAGAGGGACATGTGGCAGCCAGCGCATCCAGCTAACCAATCCGAGGAAATCTTGGGTTTTGCCATAATAACATACTCCTTCTCATCGTTATCTACCCGATAAAACTTATTTTGGATGGTTGGCTGAGCGGGTTTCCCCTCAGCCAACCATCCAAAATCATTGGATAGGTTTAGGCAATTGCGACCGGCGCGAGACGCTGGGAAAGAATACCCTGCCAATCCGCAGTCGGGTGAATATCCAGGGCATCGGCAAGGGATTGCAGCGCATCAGCGTTCGAGCGCACCCCATCGGCGGCTATCAGGCTGGCGACGGCTTGCTGAATGCGACCTTCCAGGTTGATATAGGTGCCATTCTGCTCTGCCCAGGTGACAACCGGCAGAATGACATCCGCCTGTTCGGTCAATTCAGAGGCATAACTGGTTTGCACCACCAGGAAAGCAGCCTGTTTGAGGGTGTTGATCAATTCAACGCTGGGGGTTTCGTCAGCGATGGCGGCGAACACGGTTTGACCAACGGCAACCTGGAATTTGCCATCCAGGCTCATCTGCGCGGCGGTCAGGCTGTTAGCATCGCCCTTGACGCTGACGACCTTGGCGGAAACTTTTTGCGCCAGGGCAACCAGCTTACGCAGAGCAGCGATGGGCAGATCAGCGCCATAGACGAAGGCTAATTTTTCAGACCCGCCCAAAACGCCGGCTGCGGCGAGTAGCTCATCCTGACTGACGCCGCTCTGATCGGCAGCGCGGGTCAGGTCAGCGAGGGCAGCAGCGGCATCGCCTTCAATCACGCCCAGGCGAACCAGGGCAGCTTGCAAGCCATCCATAACAGTCGCCACGTTTTCAGCATCCGCCGCCACAAAAGCATTGGCGCGGGCGCTCATAGCATCCATTTCCGATTCAATCATCACCAGGCGCGTGCCGTTGGGCAAGTTGCGCTTGATGAAGAACCCAGCCACCTGATGATCCGCCGCGAGACCGGATTCAACCGCCAAAACGGCGTCCGCGTCTTTGAGCGCATCCAGGTTGCTTTCATACGGGCGACCCAACTCCTGCGCCATGGCAGAATCAGCCACTGTAGAAGCGCCTTGCTCGGTGCTGGTGACGGTTTGCGCCGCCAGTCCATCCGCAAAGATTTGTTTGAAGGTAGAAAGCGCTTCCACCGGCAGACGGGTAGAGGCGACTGCGGCAACGCTGCCAGAGGCTTTGAGTTGGGCGGCGACTGCCTGAAGGGCTTCGTCCCAGCTGACGGGGATGAGCTTGCCATCTTTGCGCAACATGGGGGTTTCAATACGGTAGCGGGCTTCGTCCATCGGTTCAAAACGACCGAGCTTGCAGAGTACGCCGCCATTGATGGAAGCGTCCCAGTCGCCCAGGATGCGCACCACGCGGTTATCGCGGGTGAAGACCTGAATACCGCAGCCCACGCTGCACCCGACACAAATCGAGCGGGTGATGGTCATGGTCTTATCCAGCCCTTGATAGGCGCTGTCGCGTTCGATCAATGCGCCCGTGGGGCAGACCGCCACGCACGTGCCGCACTGAATACAGCTGCTATCACCTATGGGGGTACCGGTGTCAGCCATCAACATACTGCGCGCGCCGCGTTCTTCAATGCCCAGGGTGAAGTTGCCCACCAGCTGGCTGCATGCGCGCACGCAGCGGCTGCAGAGGATGCAGCGATTATGATCAACAATAAAATAAGGGTGAGAAGCATCGACTGGGTAGCGATTCCAGCTGGGGGTAAATTCCCAGTGGCTCATGCCTTCGTTGAGAGAAGCGTTTTGCAGCTCGCAGTCCGCCCCGGTGACCTGGCAGTAAGGGCAAAAATGATTGCGATCACTGAAGATCATGTTGAGAACGAACCGGCGCGCCGCCTTGACCTTGTCTGTACTGGTATGGACGACCATCTTTTCGCCTGCGGGCATCGTGCATGAGGGTTGCAGCGCGCGCGCACCTTCGACTTCTACAAGGCACAAGCGGCAGCCGCCAAACGGCTTCAATGCAGGATGATTGCACAGCGTGGGGATGTGAATACCGGCTTGCTCTGCGGCTTGCAGCACGGTCATTCCGTCTGTAACCTGCACGGGTGTCCCGTCAATTGTCAGGTTGATCATGGTTTTTCCTTTCCATCCCATCCAATGATAATGTCTCGAGTTTCTGTAAATTGATTTTACAGAAAAAAATGAAATACACAGGTTCTAAATACGTACAAATAAACCAAAGTGAAGAAAGTCGGTGAATTCGCAGCTTCTCCACAAGCACACAATGGGGGGCATTTCGCACCGCCGCCCTTTTTCGGCTAGAGGGACTCGAATCCGTTAAATCTTTGTCATTTTAAGTTTTCTACCCCCATTTGGGCAAGTGACATATTTCATGTTTTTCTCTGTCATAAAAACTATATACATGGAGAGATTCGCAAGAGGGGATTAAAGGGCTTGGTTAGACCGATCCGCTTGCAAAGTGGATATATACTTAATCCAAAGGAGAGCCTCATTGGAACCATCCAACGCTGGACTGACGAACGCTTTACCTGTGGATCCGCAAGAGCTTGCGGATGCGTTTAGCTTGATTGCCCGCGTCTTTTCAGGCGAGGATGCTTTTGACCCCACCCGCTATCAGATGAACTTTACCAATGAGCGCGGCGAGGTGGAGCATAAGCCTTTTGTGGATACGCCCCTCAACCGAATTATGCTGGCGTTGCAGGAGTGGTGCCGTGAAGAGACGCGCGAAAAGTATCTGAGCCTGTGCTGGCGGCTTTTTGCGCTGAATGAACTGATTCATCGCGGCGCACTGCGCGAATGGGTGCATCAGGACGACCAGCAGGGGTATTTTTCTATCCCCGGGGCGGTGTTGCGGGTTGCCGCGGAAATGCCCTTGCGGGATGGGAAGGAATTTGACCCGCAGCGTTTCTTGGAAAGCGTCCGCAAGTTGGTGTATTAAGGAACTCTGGGGATTAGGGGGGTAGGCACTGAGAGGGGAAGATCGCCCATTCAATGCCTACCCCCTAATCCCCAATGAACCTGTTTTGATTTGGGGAATTGGCGCAATTATCGGTTAAAATAATCCCCTATATTTGTTTTTGGAGGCTTTGGTTGAGTCGTGTGATTAACCCTGAAACCGCCGGAAAAGAACGTGCCCGGCTGGTGAAAACGATTGTTTTAGCCATGCGTGAACTGATGCGCCAATCTGAACCTGACCTGCACAGCCGCGACCTGGCAGCGTATATTGCTTACGCCCTGCTTGCCATCTCGGACACGGTCGAAAGCTCGGTGGTTGCCTGGGAAAAGAAGGGCTACTGGGTGAAGGCGGATCGCTACCGCATGGAGTGGGCGTGGACGGGGCGATTGGGCGGGCAGATGCGTCAGGCGGTCTTGCAAGATGATTGGGCGAGCATTGCTCTGGTGATGGCGCAGGTGGGCGGGAAATTAAGCGAAGTGGACGTGCCGGTGCGGCATCACTTGGGTGAACCCTGGGTGGGTGGATTTGAACTTCTGCAAACCCTGTAAAAATATAATCTCATTGATTATTTTTACTACGCAAAAATAATCAATGAGACGGTATAACCAGCTCTGTTAGAATAAGTTTTCGATGATGGCTTGGGCTTTGCGCTCGCTGTCTTCGGGGGTGTCAATTTCCACCAAGTTGGCTTCGGGCCAGCGCAGGAGCGCCTGGGGGAGGAATTCAGCGCGCACCACTACCAGCGCAACGCTGTATTGATGCCCGCCTGCTACGTCCAGTCCGGTCTGCCAGCCTGCCGTGCCTTCCCATTCCAGCGGACCCAATTCATCAATGACCAGCAAGTCAGTGGGAACACTGGCGCGCAGCACTCGATTGCCCCAAGCCAGGGTGAGTTGGTCAAACTGCCAGGTAAGGGTAACGGGACCCTTTGCCGGGTTGCCTGCGCCGGGGGAGATGCGCTCGGCAAGGCGGCGTTTTTGGCGACTGAGCAAGTCAAGCGCATCCAAACCGGTGCGTTTCTCGCCCTCAAAGATTGCCAAAGAAAGCAGCCCACTGGTGCGCCAACCGGACTCATGGGCAGCCTGGGCAACCCGCTGGCAAAAGGTGGTCTTGCCTGCCCCGCGATTGCCCGTCACTACAAACAGGATCGATTCATCCCCTGCCCAATTTTCTTCGCTCATGATTGCTCCTCTAACCAATTTTGCAATAGCTCTACCGCCGGATTCACCAGATTCTGCCCGGCAGGGGAAAGTTCGCGGCTAAAGCGGAACGCCTCACCGCGCATCGAAAGCAGCTGTGCCTCTGGGAATTTCTGATACAGGCTGTGAACCAACGCCAGACAGGTAGCCGGGGTCACGTGATGGGTAAAAGCAGAAGCGGATTGGCTCTCTTCCACCGTGCGCAGCCAAATTTCTTCGGAGATGTCGCCGGTGTGCGCGTCCACAAAGCACAGGCGGTCATATTTGGCGAAGTCCTCCGCCATTTCCGGGACGAGCTGCAACACAAACCACAGGTCAGGCGTGAGTCCTTCTGGGAAGAAGCCCTCTTCCGGCGCGCCGGGGATGCGGCGACCCAGGCGGGCAGCCAGTTCCACCAGCACATGCCACGCCAAGCCATCATCCTCGCGGTCGGGGTTTCCATAACCAATAATCAGGGTAGAAGTCAAAGCAAAACTCCAAAAAGATTTATCGTTCTCATTTTATATCACAAATTGGATCAGAGAGGGAGAAAATCCGGTTATCTGCCTGCCTGACGGTAAGAGGCAATCGCCTCGGTCAGCGCGTGGCGGATGGGTGTATAGGAAATGCCGAGTTCGCGTTCGGTTTTGCTGCCATCAAAGCAAAATCCCTGGCGCAGGGTGTGGGCGGCATCCACAGAAAGCCCCCAGGGCGGGGTTTGACCGGTGATTTGGGCAAGAACGGTGAGGGCGTGAGCGGTGAGCGTCACCAGCGGGTCTGGCAAGCGAAAAGGCGGCAGCGGTACGCCCGAAACTTCGCTGATCAGGCGGGCATAGTCGCTGCCATTCAGGGTGATGTTGCCCACCAGGTATTTTTCACCCACATTGCCGGGCTTTTCGGCGGCGCGCAGCAGGGCAAGGGAAACATCCTCCACATAGACGTACGTCGCCAAGGAATGATGGAAGATCGTGCTGGGGGTGCGGCGGCGAATGAGGGACTGAATATAGCGTCCACTGGCTTTCTCATCCCCTGCGCCCAAGACGATGCCGGGGTAAAGGGAGACGAGCGGCAGTTCGCGCTGGGTATAGAACTGCCAGGCAAGCGCGTCCGCCTGGGCTTTGGTGCGCGCGTATTCGCTGAAGAGCTGCGTTCCGGGGGTGTCCGTCTCATCAAACGGGCAGCGGGCAGGCTTGCCGAATACCGCCACAGTCGAAACGTAAATCACCTTCTGGATGGGTGCAGCCAGGGCAGCTTCCATCACCTGGCGCGTGCCTTCCACGTTGACCTGAGTAAAGCGGCGCGGGTCTGGCTGCCACATCGAATACAGATTTGCCAGGTGGAAGAGCCAATCGCAGCCTTGCATGCCCTCGTCAAGAGCGGCGCGGTCATTCACATCTCCCACGATTAGCTCTGCGCCCAGCTCACGCAGAGGCTCCACGCGGCTATGGCGGCGCACCAGGCAGCGGAGAGTATGCCCCTGATCCACCAACCGCCGCGCCAGGGAACTGCCAATAAAGCCGGTGCCGCCGGTAAGAAATACATTCATCAGGTTAATCCTTAAAAAAGACGGGCGCACTGCAGAATTGCTCAGTACGCCCGTCTGACAGCCCTTGGGAGAGTTGTCCTATTTTTTTACACTAACTTACTCCGCCTTTGGAGCTTCGCTATCAGCAGAGGTTTCGCCTTCAGCAGGAGCTTCTTCGGAAGCGGGAGTTTCTTCAATGATTTCAACTTCCACAACGTCTTCCGCTCCAACTTCTTCAACTTCTACGACCTCGACCACATCGCCTTCTGCTCCGCCTTCTGCGTCCGCGCGGGCAGCCTGATCCTGCTCCAGCAGTTCGGCAATGCTGATCATCTTCTGACCTTCTGCCGGAACGGAGCTGGGGCTGGCAATTGCCTTCATGCGATCCATCACGCGCTGGTTGAACAGGTTATTGACGGTGCTAGAGGTGAGGGATACAGCCGTATCCTGCTGGCTCTTCTTGGTCTGCTTACCCTGTGCGCCCATCTGTTCACCCTGCTGCATTGCCATGGCAAAAATCTGACGGGTTTCCTGTTCGGTGACTTCCACCTTTTCCAGTTCGGCAAATTGCCCCATCACCAATGAGCGGCGCAGGCGGCGTTCCGCGGCGGGCTTCACTTCGTCCTTGATGAAGGTTTCGCGGTCCAGGTCACGCAGCTTCAGGTAGGTGTCGAGGTCCATATTCTGGTGAGAGAGGTCATGTTCCACGCTCTTCAGGAATTGGTCGACTTCCTCATCCAGCAGGTGCGGGGGATAAGCAACAGTAGATTCTTCCACCATCTTGTTAATCAGCTCTTCGTAGTAATTCTGCTGATATTGCTGGGTGTAGTTTTGTTCCAGCTGGGTGCGTAAGGCAGAGCGCAGCGAATCAACGGTTTCAAACTGCGGGCTGACGGTGTGGGCAAATTCGTCATTGACTTCGGGCAGCTTTAATTCCTTGACGCTCTCGGCGGTGACGGCAAATTCCACTTCGATGCCGCGCAGGTCTTCAAACGGGGTTGACTCGTCAAAGAGGTGCGTCCAGGTCTTGCTGTCATTAGCGGATAAGCCTGCCAAGCCAAGGGTGAAGCCTTCATAGGGCCACTTTTCTTCATCATCTTCACCGACTACCATCTGATAGCTGTTTTCTTCCAGCAGGTTTTCGGATTCGCCTTCCGCGGGCATCAGACGCTTCGCGCTCATCTTGAAAGCGACCAAATCGCCTTCCTGGGCGGCGCGTTCCACCGGTTCAGCAGTGGCATAAGTGCGCTGCAAACGCAGGAACGCCTTTTCCACCATCTCATCCGTCACAGGCTCAGGGGCGTACTCTTTGCGCATGGCGTTATAGTCGCCCAGGGTAATTTCAGGGGCGAGCGGGACGATGAAGGACAGGCGGGGCGGGTCCATGCTGATGACTTCGCTGAGGTTGCCGGGACCGGAAGGCTCTACATTTGCCTCTTTGAGGATTTGCGGATAGAGTTCATCCACCATCAACTCAATGGCTTCTTGCTGAATAGCCGGGTCGCCATACATGCGGCGAATCACTTCATAAGGCGCTTTTCCCGGGCGGAAACCAGGGACTTTTGCCTGCTGAGAAATTTTCCGCGCCGCACGCCGCTTGTACTGCTCAAAAGCCTCTGCGTCTAATTCGGCGGTGATTTTGGTCTGACGATCTTCAAGAGCTTGCGTTTCGATTTTCAAAGTAGCCTTCCCTATCCAAAAAAGAGATCAAGTTCGGTGAATTCCCACCCCATCTATCGGGGTATTGCGCCGTTTGGTGAGGAAGAGGGGACTTGAACCCCTACGCCTTGCGGCACATGATCCTAAGTCATGCCTGTCTGCCAATTCCAGCACTTCCCCAGACTCACAGACGTAATAACGCAAAATCAGGGTACTCATTTACGATATTTAGCGAAGGGATTATAACATGAACATGAATTACGGTGAAGAATTTTGGAGCTACAATATAAGAATGTGCATTCGTAGTGGCTTCCGGCCGGAAGCCTGAGATTATTCGATCTATTCTCTTTGCAAAACAGAAATCATCTGATGCTTGTCAGGCTTCCGGCCGGAAGCCACTACACGGACTGGGGACATCACGAGAGGATTGGAAAGTCACATTCAACAAAAAAGTCCTTTGTTATTCTACGGACTGCGCCCTATCTGTTGGCATGTTTTTCAGCTTCCTTATCTTTGGCAATTTCAGCGCGGACCAGCTGGGTGAGGGAAGCAGAGGCGTTGGGTTGAGTCTTGGGGAAGGCGCGACTTTGGGGGGAAGGTGAGGAAGATGCGATTTTTCTTTAAAAAATAGACCCCAAAGGAGTCTATTTCTTGACGTATGAGGGCAACCACCCCTCAATCTTTCACCTGAAGATTACGCTTCAGCCTGCGTTTTTGCCGTTAGCAAAACATGAGTGTGCGAAAGGTCGAGTACACCAACGTCAAATTTATTATAGCACGGCTAGCTGTGATTTCAAGCTCTCTATATAAAAATTCACAAAAATTCGCTATACTCCTCTTTCCCCTTCCTTAACCTTCTCCTAAACTTGCGCTCTTGAATTACATGATATAATCTTCTTTTAGGTCTTCGGGAGAATGGATGACTATTTCCCGCGCGATTCTATCACCCATCCCTGCCCTGGCAATCGCTGGGTAGTGCAACAACCTTGAGGAGTACTCTTACACTTGGCACCCAACCTTTTAAACTGGCTGTTGGGCCTGTTTTCCCTCGATATTGGCATTGACCTTGGCACGGCGAACACGCTGGTTCACGTGCGAGGCAAGGGCATTGTTTTAAATGAACCCTCGTGGGTGACGATTGACAAGCGCAGTCGTCGCCCGCTTGCGATTGGGGCGCACGCCAAAGAAATGGTCGGGCGCACCCCCCTGAATGTGATTGCCGTCCGCCCACTGCGGGATGGGGTGATCTCTGAATTTGAAATCACCCAGGCAATGCTGGGCTATTTCATCGGCAAAGCCCATCAACAGAGCGTGGTACCCATGCCGCGCCCGCGCGTGGTCATTGGCATCCCCTCTGGCGCCACTGAAGTGGAAAAGCGCGCCGTGTTTGATGCCGCCATGGCTGCCGGGGCGCGCGAAGTATATCTGGTAGAAGAGCCACGCGCGGCGGCTTTGGGCGCAGGGCTGCCCGTCTCGGAAGTGCGCGGCAGCATGGTGGTGGATATTGGCGGCGGCACGACTGAGGTCGCCATCATTTCCATTGGCGAAATTGTGGTATCGCGCTCGCTGCGCGTGGCGGGCGATGAGCTGGATCAGGATATTATCACCTACATTCGTAATAAATATAACCTGCTGATCGGCGAACGCATGGCGGAGCAGGCGAAAATGCAAGTTGGCTCGGCATATCCGCTGGAAAATGAGATCACCATGCTGATTCGCGGGCGCAATCTCATCACCGGACTGCCGGAATCGGTGGAAATCTCTTCAGTGGAAATCCGCGAAGGTATTTCTGGCTCGGTGCAAGTGATTGTGGATACCATCAAAGATGCGGTGGATGAAGCTCCGCCCGAAATTGTGGCGGACTTGATTGAAACGGGCATCTGCCTGGCGGGGGGTGGGGCGCAGCTGCGCGGGTTGGTTGAACGCCTGAGCGAAGATTTGCACCTGCGCGTGTGGGTGGCGGAAGACCCGATGACCTGCGTGGCGCGCGGCGCCGGCATGATTCTGGAAGACCTGGATCGCTTTGCTCCGTACTTTGCAGGCGTTGACCGCAACGGGTCGCGCTCAAGCTAACGCTTTGGCAAACGAGGAATGTGTGGACTATTCCGCACCTGGAACGTTTAAAGTAAACCAATGATAAAGACTGTTTTACAACAATATTGGCGCGTTGTGATTGGCGCGCTGCTGGCGGCAGGATTGCTCTTCCTGGCGCTCAGTGGCTACCTTGCCCCGGTCATCCACGCGGTTTCAACACCCCTTGTCACCGTGCAAACCTGGGTCGCCACCCGGTATTACACCCTCATCCGTCCCTCAGCGGATGCCACGCAGCTGGTTCAAGAGAACGAAAGTTTGCGCTCGGATAATGCTCGCCTGCGTAATCAGATTCTCAGCCTGCAAGAGCAGCAAAAAGACGCGCCTGCCCTGTATTCCCTGCTGAAAATTGCCCGCACCACCTCGGATAGCTCCTATATCGCTGCGCTGGTCATTGGACGCGATCCTTCGCCCTTCCTGCGCTATTTGTTCATCAATCAGGGGTCGGACGCTGGTTTGCGGCGCGGGATGCCCGTCACCACCGATCAGGGGTTAGCAGGGCGCATTGTGTCGGTCAGCGCGGAAGCCGCTCAGGTGCAGCTTATCACGGATACGTCTTCGGCGGTGAATGTGCAGCTGCCCAAAGGCGGCAACGCGGTGCTGACTGGCTCCGTTACCGGCGATATTACCCTAGAGATGATCCCCCAGGAGGCGCAGGTCAGCCCAAATGATCTGGTGATTACCTCTGGCTTAGGCGGCAGTTATCCGCCCAATTTGGTGGTGGGGCGCGTGGTGGGCGTGCGCAAAGAGCAAACCGCCCTGTTCCAGAGCGCAGCCGTGCAGCCCGCCGTCCAATTTGGGAATATCCGCTGGGTGCTGGTCATCACCGATTTTAAACCGGTGGACCTCACCCCTCTGCTGCCTGCCGTGCAGCCGTAGCCCATGTTCCCCACCCTGCTTGCTATCCCCATTTTGCTATTGGCGTTGATGCTGCAAACCGTTCTGCTGCCAACCGTGCCGCTCCTGAGCGGTTACGCAGACCTGATCCTGGTTATTCTGGTGGCGTGGGCATTGCAAGACCGCGTGAAGCATGCCTGGCTGTGGACGCTGATCGCTGGGGCGATGATGGCAGCTGTTTCTGCGCTGCCGCCCTACCTGCCCATCACCGGTTACCTGCTGGTCACGCTGATCGCGCGGCTGGTTCGCCGGCGCATTTGGCAGACGCCCATCCTGGCAATGTTTGGGGTGACGTTTGTGGGGTCGCTCGTTTCGCAAATCTTGATCCTGGCAGTCCTTTATGTGCAAGGAACGCCTTTTAAACTGCTGGATTGTCTCAACTTGGTGATTTTGCCAGGGACGCTCCTCAACCTGCTGCTTGCCTTACCCGTTCATGCCCTCATCGTTGACCTGGCGCGGTGGGTTTACCCAGAAGAGGTTGAAATATGAAATCTGCCCGATCTGAATTTCAGACAAAACTCTCCGCGAACTTCCGCGACAATTGGCGGATGTGGGTGGTGTATGGGTTAGTGGCTGCCTTATTTTTATTTTACGCTTACCGCCTGTTCCAGCTGCAAGTGCTGAATGGCGCGAGCTACGTTGCCCAGGCGCAGGAGAACCGCACGACCCTCATCAACGAACCGGCTGCGCGCGGATTGATCTATGACCGCAACGGGGTAGAGCTTGCCCGCAACATCCCTTCCTTTAATGTAACCATTACGCCCGCTTACCTGCCTGGCGCGCTGCCCCTGCTGCAAACGGATTCTGTGCCGGGCGAGATTGAAGCCGTCTACAGCCAGCTTTCGCAAATGCTGAATCTGCCCGTCAGCAATGGCACGGTGGATGAAAAAACCATCTTCAAGCCGTGTGATACGCCGCTAGGCATCAAGCAAATTGTGTACATCGGTGACACGAATGGGCCCTACGACCCGGTGCGGATTAAGTGCAACATAGATGAAACCATCGCCCGCACTATCCGCGAAAAAGCGGCGGACCTGCCGGGCGTGAATATTGAGGTCGAGCCGGTGCGTGATTACCCCACCGGTGAACTGACCGCTGAACTGATTGGCTTTTTAGGTCCTGTGCCGAACATCCAGGAGGATTATTACCGCCAGAAGGGGATGCTGCCCGGGCGGGATAAGGTGGGCTACGCCGGGTTGGAAAATACCTTGCAAGACGTGTTAGGCGGCATCAATGGGCAGCGTTTGGTGGAAGTGGACGCGGCAGGCAAAGAATTGCGCAACCTGACCGAGCCTGTGCCTGCCATCCCCGGCAATAACGTGCGCCTGACGATAGACATCCGCCTGCAAACGGCTGCCCGCGAAGCACTGATTTCCGAAATCAACTACTGGAACACGCGCCTGGGAACGCAAAAAATGAACAGTGGTACAGTGGTCGCCATCAACCCGAAAACCGGGGAAGTCTTGGCGATGGTCTCGTACCCGAACTATGAAAATAACCGCATGGCGCGCGGCATCCCGGGGGATTATTACAACCAGCTCAGTGAAGACCCGCGCACGCCACTGTTAAACGTTGCTATTTCCGCGGAACTGCCGCCCGGCTCGGTATTCAAGATGCCCACTGCCATCGGCGCGTTGAATGAGCGCGTCATTGCCCCCGATTATCAGGTGGATGACCCCGGCACGATCACCGTAGAGCAAAAAGCCCTGCCAAACTCCGTGCCGCGCCCGCTGGTATATTACTGCTATGCCTACCTGACCGGCGGGCATGGTCAGGTGGATTGGATCAAGGGCGTGGAGCAATCCTGTGACGTATATTTCTATAAAATCGGCGGCGGGTATAAGGATCAGGTGCCAAATGGGGGTTTGGGCATCTTGCGATTAGGCGAATACGCGCGCGCTTTGGGATACGGTGTGAAAACCGGCATTGAGCTACCCGGCGAAATGAACGGACTAATCCCTGACCCCACCTGGAAGCGCATCAATCAGGGGCAAAGCTGGACGTTGGGCGATACCTACATTGCCTCGATGGGGCAAAGTTTTGTGCTGTCAACCCCGCTGCAGGTGCTCACTTCGGCTGCCACCCTGGCAAACAGCGGCAAATATATGCAAGTGACCCTGGTGCATGATATTTTGGACCTGAACGGCAACGCCATCAAGCCCTTTGAGCCGCGCATGAAGTGGGACATCACCCAAGACCCGGTGATTCAGATTTACGATGAGAATAACGTCAAGACCGGCAAATATAAGGTGGTAGACCCATGGGTCGTGAAGCTGGCGGAACAAGCGATGCGCGGGGTGGTGACGGAAGGGACGGCACAGAAAGTGTTTGAAGGCTCGCCGGTGCAGGCGGCAGGCAAGACCGGCACCGCAGAATATTGCGACAAGATTGCTTATAATAAAGGGTTGTGCAATCGTGGTCAGTGGCCCACCCATTCCTGGTTTTTTGGCTATGCCCCGTATGATAATCCCGAGATTGCAGTCGTTGCTTTCGTGTATAATGGAGGGGAGGGGGCGAGTGTGGCCGCCCCTGTGGTGCGCAGCGTGTTGGAGTCCTATTTTCAGCTGAAAGCGATTGACGCGCAAAAGGGCGCACCCGCGCAAACAACCCCGTAAAAGAAGCCCCACCCTGACGAGAAAATCACTCGTCTAGCCCTCCCCGTGTCGAGCAAAGAACGTTCGACCTGGCAGGGAGGGAAAGAGAATGGACGCAGGCTATATATAGACGCTTCCCTACTTGCCCCCCGCAAGGGAGGAGAGAAATAGAAGGATGATGCCAGGTGCAGATTAAAGGCATTCAAGATGGATTGCTGGTGACGCTGGAAGAAGGTGTCTGGGAAGATTTACAGGCTGCCCTCTTGCAGCACATTGCGGAACGCGCCGCGTTTTTCAAGGGCGCAAAGATGGCGGTGGATACCGGTAATCATATTTTGCGTTCCGCCGAACTCAGCGATTTGCGCACGCAGCTCGGCGAGCATTCCGTTAACCTGTGGGCTGTCCTGAGTACCTCTCTGGTCACCGAGCAAAGCGCGCAGGGGCTGGGCATGGCAACCCGTATCGGCAGCCCACGCGGCGAGGCGCACGTTGAAAAGCGCGGACTGAAGTCCATTGAAAATCAGGTGCAGGGCGAAGGGGCGGTGTTTGTGCAGCGTACCCTACGCTCAGGGCTGAAAGTCTCTAACAAGGGGCATGTCATCGTCATTGGGGACGTGAACCCGGGCGCGGAAATCATCGCTACGGGCAACGTGGTCATCTGGGGCAGGCTGCGCGGGGTGGTACATGCCGGCGCGGAAGGGGACGAAAGCGCCATCGTCTGCGCGCTTGACCTGGACCCCATGCAGCTGCGCATCGCCGGGCTGGTGGCAATCCCGCCCAAAAAACGCAGCAAAGTGGAGCCTGAAATGGCGCAAATTGTGGATGGGCAGGTGGTGGCTACCGCCTGGAAGACTGGCAAAAGATAGAGAAACCCCACCCTCGGCGAGAAGATCACTCGCCTTGCCCTCCCCGTGTCGAGCAAAGAGCGCTCGACTTGGCAGGGAGGGGGGTACCAGTAGCGGCGCACTGCGTGCGCCTGCGTATGCAGGGATATATTCCGGTGGAAACCCAAAAATATTGACCCACCTCATGCGCGCGCAGTGCGCGGCTACGTGGATCGAGATGTAACAAGAGATAATTATAAAGAGAATGGCAGCTTAAAGGAAAAAAGATGGCAGCTACGGTACTGACAATTACTTCTGGCAAGGGCGGGGTGGGCAAGACCACCACCACCGCCAACCTGGCTGTTGCCCTGGCAATGGACGGCAAAAAGGTCGTCTGCATTGACGGCGACATTGGCTTGCGCAACCTGGACGTGATCTTGGGATTGGAAAACCGCATCGTCTATGACCTGGTAGACGTGGTGGAAGGTCGCTGCCGGTTACGCCAGGCAATGATCCGCGATAAACGCCTGCCAGAGCTATATCTCATTCCCGCTGCCCAAACACGTGACAAAAACGCCGTATCGCCCTCCGATATGGTGCATCTCTGCGATGAACTCCGCGCGGATTTTGACTGGATTCTGATTGATTCGCCCGCCGGAATTGAGCGCGGCTTCCGCAATGCCATTGCTCCGGCAGACCTGGTGGCAGTCGTCACCAACCCGGAAATTTCCGCGGTGCGCGATGCTGACCGGATCATCGGGCTGATCGAAGCCGAAGAAAAGGGTCCTTCGCGCCTGATTATCAACCGGCTGAACCCAATGCTGGTCAAACGCGGCGACATGATGACCGCCGATGACGTGTTGGAGCTGCTGGCAATTGAGTTGCTGGGGATCGTGCCGGAAGATGAGCATGTGGTGATGGGGTCTAATCGCGGGCAGCCGGTGGCAATGGATGAGAAAAGCCGCGCGGGCGAAGCCTTTCATAATATTTCGCGGCGGTTGAACGGCGAAGACGTCCCTCTGATGAACTTGGAGGTAAAAAATGACTTCTTCTCGCGCCTGTCGCGCATTATTCGCTCAGGAGGGAATCAGGCATGAGTGGGTGGTTGGAATGGTTGACCGGTCAGAAGGGGAGAAGCGCCGATAGCGCCAAGGAACGGCTCAAACTGGTGTTGATTAACGACCGAACGGACTTGCCCCCTGCTCAGATGGAAGCCCTCAAAAATGAGATTTTAGAGGTTATTTCGCGCTATATTGAGATTGACCCGACATCGGTGTCCATCACGATGTCGCAGGAAGGCCGTGAACAACGTCTTCTGGCGGATATTCCGTTAAAATCGATCCAGCAGCGCAAACGAGGAAGGGATTATTAACCGAAAAGGACTCTTTGGCGGACAAACCTGGCGGCATTTTGACTTTTTGCTGTTTGGAACCGTCATCATCTTGTGTATCTTTGGCGTTGCGATGATCCGCTCGGCAGCGGCAGGCAATGCGGGCATGTTGGACGGCGTCAACCGGCAGATCATTTTTATTGCGGTCAGCCTGGTGGTGATCTTGCTCTTTGCAGCCATTGATTATCATTATTGGCTGTCGCTGGCGCGCGTCATGTACCTGTTTGCGGTGATTTCACTGGTGTTTATTTTCGTCTATGGCACGGCGCGGTATGGCTCTGCCCGCTGGGTGGATACCGGTCTGATTCTGGTGCAGCCCTCGGAGTTGGCGAAAATCATCATCATTCTGGTGCTTGCCGCTTACTTTGCCAGCACCAAAGACGCGCCCAAGACCCTCATGTGGGTGCTGCGCGGCTTTGCCCTGACGATGGGCATCGTACTGTGGATTTTGCTCCAGCCCAACCTAAGCACCTCCATTGTGATTATAGTCATGTGGTTTTCGATGCTGTGGGTCAGTGGGCTGCCGCTTAAATTTATGGCATGGTTTGCCGGACTTGCCTCGGTGGTGGTGGTGGCGTTGGCGTTGCTGCTCTTTTCCGGCGCGTTGACCTCTATCCCCTTCATTCAGCCCTATCAGGTGCAGCGGGTGATGAATTTCTTTGTGCCTGACCCGAACGCGCGGCATGGCGACACTTACAACGTGGATCAGGCGCGCATCACCATTGGCTCAGGCGGGTTGTTTGGGCAGGGATACGGGCAGGGGACGCAGGTGCAGCTGCGCTACCTGAAGGTGCGTCACACGGACTTTATCTTCTCGGCAATGGCAGAGGAGTTTGGCTTTGTGGGAACCGCGCTCATCGTCTCGCTGATTGTGTTTGTCATCCTGCGCTGCTTCCGCGCCGCGCAGCTTGCCGCTGACCCCTTCGGCTCATTGATCGCATTTGGATTCGGATTCTTAATCTTCTTCCAAACAGCGGTCAATATTGGGGTAAACTTGAACGTGATCCCCGTCACCGGGTTAACCCTGCCGTTCATCAGTTATGGCGGCAGCTCGCTGCTTTCTTTGGCAATGGGCATTGGCTTGGTGGAAAGTGTCATCATTCGCCACAAGCCGTTGGAATTTTAAATCTTTGGAGAGAGAATGACGCAGACATCCTCAAACCGACCTGTACGGGTTCGCTTCGCGCCTTCCCCCACTGGTCACGCACACATGGGCAGCGGTCGTACCGCGCTCTATGACTTTCTTCTCGCCCGTCAGACTGGCGGTCAGCTTATTTTACGGATTGAAGATACCGACCGCAAGCGTTACGTGGAAGGCGCGGAACAAGAACTATACGACACGATGCACTGGCTGGGCATCCAGTGGGATGAAGGACCCGATGTAGGCGGACCGTATGCCCCGTATCGCCAATCGGATTGCACCGCCCTGTATCAGGAACATGCCGATCAGCTGGTGAAAGAGGGCAAGGCGTACCCGTGCTTCTGTACCTCGCAGGAACTGGAAGAGGGTCGCCAGCTTGCGATCAAGAATAAGCTGCCTTTCGTCTATTCCGGCAAATGCCGCCTGATTGACCCAGCGGAGGCGCAGCGGCGCGTGCAGGCGGGCGAAAGGCACGTGATCCGCTTTAAAACCCCCAAAGAGGGCAGTATCACCGTGCGGGACGTGCTGCGCGGCGAGATTACGGTAGAAAACGCCCACCTGGATGACACCGTTCTGCTTAAATCGGACGGATTCGCCACCTATCACCTGGCAGCCATGGTGGACGATCACCGTATGCGCATCACCCACGTCATTCGCGGCTCAGAATGGCTGCCCTCCCTGCCGATCCACGCTCACATCATCCGTGCGTTTGGCTGGGATGAACCCGAGTGGGTGCATCTTTCCGTGTTCCTCAAGCCTTCCGGCAAAGGCAAAATGAGCAAGCGCGAATCGGCTGACCTGATTAAAGATGGCTATTCCATCTTCATCAAAGACCTGGCGGAGCTGGGCTACACCCCGGAGGGGGTGGTCAACTGGATGGCGTTGATGGGCTGGAGCTATGACGATCATACCGAATTTTTCAATATGAGCGACCTGATTGAAAAATTCAGCCTGGAAAAGCTGAACCCTTCGCCCGCGGCGATTAATTTCACCAAGCTAGACCATTTCAACGGGCTGCACATCCGCGCGTTGATGGATATTGACCTGGCTGCGCGGCTGCGCCCGTATTTTGTGTCCGCCGGATATACACCAGATGATGCCACGCTGGTACGCATGGCTCCGCTGCTGCGCGAACGGCTGACGGTGTTGACGGATGCGCCGGAACTGGCGGGCTTCTTCTTTAAAGAAGACGTGCACCCAGAGGCGGCGGACCTGGTCGCCAAAGGGTTGACAGCTGCCCAATCTGCAGAAGTGGCGCGGCGCTGCCTGGCGGTGTTATCCGCGCTGCCGGATATGCGCCTGGAAACCGCCGAGCCGCCCATGCGCGAGCTGGTGGAAGAACTGGCGTTGACCCCGGCGCAGGTGTTTGGCATTTTGCGGATCGCCGTCACCGCCCAAAAGGTCAGCCCGCCGTTGTTTGAAAGCATGGAAATTATCGGTCAAGCCACCGTACTCAAGCGCGTGCAGCGCGCCATTCAATTATTGGAGACACTGCCATGACAGAATCAGTCACCCCAGCCAATTTTATCGAAGAAGCCGTGCAGGATGACCTGCAAAAAGGGCGCTACAACACGGTTTGCACGCGCTTTCCGCCCGAACCAAACGGGTATTTGCATATTGGTCATGCCAAAGCCATTTGCGTAGATTTTGGTCTGCCGCAGACCTTTGGCGGGCATTGCAACCTGCGCTTTGACGACACCAACCCCATCAAAGAAGACGTGGAATACGTAGACGCCATCAAGGAAGACATCCGCTGGCTGGGCTTCGATTGGGAAGACCGCGAATTTTACGCCTCAGACTATTTTGAGCAGTTGTATGCGTGGGCGGTCAAGCTCATCCGCGACCAGAAAGCCTATGTGGACGACCTGACCCCTGAACAAATCCGCGAATATCGCGGCACGCTGACAGAGCCAGGGAAGGAAAGCCCCTATCGCAACCGCACCGTGGAAGAAAACCTGAACCTGTTCGAGCGAATGCGCAAGGGTGAATTTGCCGAAGGGACACGCGTGCTGCGCGCCAAGATTGACATGGCTTCTGGCAATATCAACATGCGCGACCCAGTCATGTATCGCATCCTGCACACGCCGCACCATCGCACCGGCGACAAATGGTGCATCTACCCCATGTACGATTACGCGCATGGGCAGTCCGATTCGATTGAGGGCGTTACCCATTCCTTCTGCGACCTGGGCTATGAGGATCACCGTCCGCTATATAACTGGTTTCTGGATGCGCTGGGCATTTTCCACCCGCGCCAGATTGAATTTGCGCGCCTGAACCTGACCTATACCGTCCTCAGCAAACGCTACCTGAAGCAGCTGGTGCAGCAGGGCGTGGTGCGCGGCTGGAACGACCCGCGCATGCCCACCGTTTCGGGGATGCGCCGCCGGGGGTATACCTCCGCCGCCATCCGTGACTTTATCAACCGCGTGGGCGTTGCCAAAAATGACAGCGTGGCGGATATTAACCTGCTGGAACACTGCGTCCGCGAAGACCTGAACCGCTCTGCCTTGCGCGTGATGGGCGTATTGCAGCCGCTGAAGGTGGTCATTGACAATTACCCCGAAGGTCAAACCGAGATGTTGGAAGCCATCAACAACCCGGAAGATCCTACGGCAGGCACGCGCCAGATTCCGTTTGGACGCGAGCTATACATTGAGCAAGAGGACTTCCGCGAAGTGCCACCGCCCAAGTATTTCCGGCTGACGGTGGGCAAAGAAGTGCGCCTGCGCTACGGTTACTTTATCCGCTGCGTAAGCGTGACCAAGGACGAAGCGGGCAACGTGAGCGAAATCCATTGCACCTATGACCCGGCAACGCGCGGCGGTTATGCCCCTGACGGGCGCAAAGTGCAAGGCACGCTGCATTGGGTCTCTGCGGCGCATGCCATCCCCGCCGAAGTGCGCCTGTATGATCGCCTATTCACCGCGCTTGACCCGATGGGCGGACCGGAAGGCAGCACCTTCATGGACTTTATCAACCCGAACTCGATGACCGCGCTGACCGACTGCAAGCTAGAGTCTTCCCTGGCGGAGACTACCCCCGGCATGCGCTACCAGTTTGAGCGTCAGGGCTACTTCTGCACCGACCCCGACTCGCGCCCCGGTGCGTTGGTCTTCAACCGTACCGTAGACCTGCGCGATTCCTACGGCAAAGGCAAAGGGTAAATAATGGTTGTTTTCATCCTGACGAGAAAATCACTCGTCAGGATGAAAACAACCAATTTTTTCCTTCAAAACCCTAGACAAAGTTCTGCAACCGTGCTAGAATCTTTGCCAGTCAAACGCATCACCCATTGGGGGCTCGTCTAATGGCAGGACAGCAGACTCTGGATTTGCTTGTAGAGGTTCGACTCCTTTGCCCCCAGCCTGAAAAGCGAAGACCGGCTAAAAAATCTCTCCCTTTCTTTTCGGAAGAATTCCAAGAAGAGGAGAGATTTTTTGATTCTGTATAGACGGTTGGCGGGTGGGATAGGTGACGAAACAGTGATTCGCAATGCTGGAGCAGGAATTAAGTGTTTTCTTAAATTTGCAGATCTCAAAAAAACGTGGTATACTTCTAGGTCGCATGTATAACACGCGAAGCACCTGGACTTTCGTAAAGCGCTTGAGAAGAACCAAATCTCTTGCGCTTCGGCTTGTTTCTTGGCAGAGTGTTTTTATTTTCTAAGCAATATGGGGGCGAACATCCCCTGTTTAGAAAATTGTCCATCGTTCTTCTTTCAGCAATTGGGGTTACGGATCGAGGAGGCGTTTTAGTGGAAACCAAAGGTTTGACCGCGCTACGTATTAGCCTGGCTTCTCCCGAGACGGTTCGGAGTTGGTCGTATGGGGAAGTCTTAAAACCAGAGACGATCAACTACCGCCGGCTGCGTCCAGAAAAAGACGGCTTATTTTGTGAAGCCATCTTTGGACCAACCAAAGATTATCAGTGCTATTGTGGGAAGTACAAAAATCCACGCTTTAAAGGTATTGTTTGTGATAAATGCGGCGTAGAAGTGACGCGCGCATCCGTCCGGCGCGAGCGCATGGGGCATATTGACCTGGCGACGCCGGTGGCGCACATCTGGTATACGCGCCGCATCCCCTCTTATTTAGGCTTGCTGATTGACATTAGCCGCCGCAACCTGGATCGCGTCCTCTATTTTGCGCAATATATCGTCACTTATGTAGATGAAGATGCCCGCACCAAGGCGCTGAAGCGTTTGGAAGACGAAATTAACGTCTCAGAACGCGAACAGGGCAATCAGATCAACGAAAAGATCAAGCAGGTTAAGCTGGAACGCGATCATAAGATCAGCGAACTTCAGCAACGCCGCACCGATTTGCAGACCCGCTCGGAAGAGCAGGTTGCTCTCAGCCTTGATCCTGCCATTCAAGAAGGCAATCGCCTGGAAGAAAGACTGCAAGACCGCATGGGGCAGACGGCTGTCAGCGCCATCGTTTTTGAAGCGGCGCATCTGACCATCGTTGAAGCGGGGAACACCATCTCTAAAGAGCATATTGCCCTGATTCAACGCGGCGTGCAAGACCTGCTCAGTGGCATGGAGAAGGAATCGCAGGAACGTCAGAAGCGCGACATTGAACAGACCACCATGGAAATCAACCGGGTGCGCGCCGAAGCCGAAGAACTCATGGAAGGCTTGCGCAACCAGCTGGAAGATCAATCCAACGTGTCGCAGGGGCAAAATTCGCACCTGCGCGATGAACTGCAAGAGCTGCGCACCTTCACGTTCCTCAGCGAAAGCCGCTACCGCGAGCTGAAATCACGCTGGGGGCAGGTATTCCGCGCGGATATGGGCGCAGAAGCTTTCTATGACATCCTGCGCCGCTTAGACCTCGAAAAACTCTCCGCCGACCTGTGGCGCGAGGTGCGCTCTTCTAAGAGCAAGCAGAAACGCAAGAAGGCAACCAACCGCTTGAAAGTGGTGGAAGCCTTCCGCCGTTCGGATAACCGCCCCGAGTGGATGGTGATGACCGTTTTGCCGGTGATCCCGCCCGACCTGCGCCCCATGGTGCAGCTGGATGGCGGTCGCTTTGCTACCTCTGACCTGAACGACCTGTACCGCCGCGTAATCAACCGCAATAACCGCCTGAAACGCCTGCTGGAATTGGGCGCGCCGGATGTTATTGTGCGCAACGAAAAACGTATGCTGCAAGAAGCGGTTGACTCGCTGATTGACAACTCGCAGCGCGGCAAGGCGCTTTCTCGCCGCGGTCGCCGCGAACTCAAGTCCCTCAGCGATATGCTCAAGGGCAAGAAGGGTCGTTTCCGCCGCAACCTGCTCGGCAAGCGCGTGGATTATTCCGGTCGTTCGGTAATTGTGGTTGGTCCTACCCTGAAATTGCATCAATGCGGATTGCCCAAGGCGATGGCTTTGGAACTGTTCCGCCCGTTCGTGATCGCTAAATTAGTTTCGCATAACTACGCCGCCAACGTCAAGGGCGCGCGCCGCTTTATCGAACGTGGTCGCCCGGAAGTGTACGAAGTGCTAGAAGAGGCAATTAAAGAGCGCCCCGTCCTGCTGAACCGCGCCCCCACCCTGCACCGCCTGGGCATCCAAGCCTTTGAGCCGGTGTTGATCGAAGGCAGCGCCATCCAACTGCATCCGCTCGTCACCACCGCGTTTAACGCGGACTTTGACGGCGATCAGATGGCGGTTCACGTACCCCTTTCCGACCGCGCCGTGTGGGAAGCTCGCAACCTGATGCTTTCCTCCAAAAACTTGCTCAAACCTGCCGATGGCGAGCCGATTATCAGCCCATCCAAGGATATGGTTTTGGGCGTGTATTACCTAACGATGGACGGCGACCCCAAGACGGAAGAAGCCATCCGCAACTTCAGCAATATGGAAGAAGTGGAACTGGCGTACACCCTTGGGCAGCTGAAGGTACATCAATTCGTCAAGGTTAACGTCACCACCTGGTACGATGATGAAGATCATCGCCTGCTTGAGCCGCGCACCGTCTTGCTCAAGACCACCGTAGGGCGGGTTGTTTTCAATGGCATCCTGCCGCAAGAAGTCCAATTCCGCAATATCAAGCTGGATAAGGGCGGGGTGAAGGATTTGATCGCGGACGTGCTGGAAGTGGCTGGCTCTGAAGCCACCACCGAAGTCGCTGACCTCATCAAGGACATCGGCTTTGAATACGCTATGCGCTCTGGCTCGACCATTGCCGTATCTGATATTACCATTCCGGTGGAGAAGCCTGAAATTCTAGCAGCCTCGCATAAAGAAGTCGAAACGATCAACCGTTCGTTCCGGCGCGGGTTGCTAACTGAACAAGAACGCAACGAGCGCACGATTGAAGTCTGGCAAAGGACGACCGTCACGGTTGCCAGCGCGGTTCGTAAAGCAATGAACCCAGTCGGCAACCTGGCAACGATGGCGTATTCTGGCGCCACCAAGGGCGGTTTCGGTCCTATCGCCCAGCTGGCAGGCATGCGCGGTTTGATGGCAGACCCCTCCGGGCGTATTATTCGGATGCCCATTCTGTCCAACTTCCGCGAAGGGCTGACCACCATGGAATACTTCATCTCCACGCATGGCGCCCGTAAAGGTTTGGCAGATACCGCGATGCGCACAGCAGACGCTGGTTACCTGACCCGCCGTCTGGTGGATGTGGCGCAGGATATTATTATTAATGAAGAAGACTGCGGCACGGAAGATGGCATTTGGATGCGCCGCAGTGACGAAGTGGCTGGACAAGGCTTGAAAGATCGCCTGTTTGGTCGCACTGTGGGTCGCCGCATCGTTGACCCGCACACCGGCGAACTCCTGGCGGATCGCAATGACATTTTGGATCACAGCATGGTGCGCAAGATTGTGGATGCGGGTGTGGACGAGGTCATGGTACGCAGCCCGCTGACTTGCGAGCTGGGGCATGGCATTTGTGCCACCTGCTACGGCATGGATCTGGGGCGTGGCATCCGCGCTACGTTAGGGTCAGCGGTTGGCATCGTGGCTGCCCAATCCATCGGCGAGCCTGGCACGCAGCTCACCCTGCGCACCTTCCACACCGGCGGTGTGGCGGCTGGCGGCGATATTACCACCGGTCTGCCGCGCGTAGAAGAACTTTTCGAGGCGCGCCGTATGCCCAAGGGCGAGGCGATCCTCAGCGAAATCGGCGGCACTGCCCATACCCTCCAGTCTGAACGCTACAGCGATCAGCGCGTGGTGCGGGTGGAACGCTCTGAAATGCTCAGTGATGAGTATGAAGCGCCGGAGGAATGGACTATTCTGGCGAAGGATGAAACCAAGCTGGAAGTCAGCGACCCGATTGCTACCCTGGGCGAAGCCGCCATGAACGCTCAACACGCTGGACGGGTGCGCATTGAAGGGCGCAAGATCATCGTTTCTTACGAGCAGCGTGAGTCTCAGGAATATGATATTCCGTCCACTTCGCGCCTGCTGATCAAAGACGGTGACGTAATCGAAGCCGGTACACCCCTCACCGAAGGCTCGCTGAACCCGCACGCCATCCTCAAGATCAAGGGACGCGATGCCTGCGAAATGTACTTGCTGACCGAAATTCAGAAGGTGTACCGCGCTCAAGGTCAGAACATTAACGATAAACACTTTGAGGTGATTATCCGCAAGATGTTGGGCAAAGTACAGGTGCTGCGCCCAGGCGATACGGGCTATTTACCCGCCGACCTGATTGACCGCCTGGATATTCGCAAGGTGAACGAGCGCCTGGTATCCGAAGGCAAGCAGCCAGGGCGTATTGCCGAAGTGCTGTTGGGTGTCACCAAGGCATCCCTCAACACCGAATCGTGGCTGTCGGCGTCCTCCTTCCAACACACCATCAAGGTGTTGGCGGGCGCGGCGATTGCTGGCACAGACGATCATCTGTATGGCTTGAAAGAAAACGTCATCATCGGCAAGCTGATCCCTGGCGGTACGGGCTTTGAATATGGTCGTATCGGGCAGGTGGAATCCGAAATCCGCGCGCATGTGGCGCAACAGGTGGAGGCAGGCAATATGGCTGTCACCCTGCGCAGTGACGACGTCACCGAAGACAATTCTCAAGATGGGGATATGTTCTAAGCCCTGAAAATATGGATGCAATAAAAAAATCACGTGGCAGAAAATCGCCACGTGATTTTTTTATAAGAAGAACCGACTGAAAACCGCGAAGTCTTCAGCTTCGCGGATGAAAGGCGGGTGGGCCGAAGGCGCAATCTGGGGCAATTTTGAAAAATTTGTGCTAAAATCGTCATAAACATATGGTAATTCGCAAAGCCTTTCGTTACCGGTTGTATCCAAAGGCTGACCAAGAGCAGATTTTTGCTCACAATTTTG
>JBBRAT010000026.1:0-60263 GCA_038206515.1 Anaerolineales bacterium
CCAAATCCATTAATGTGTCGGTTCGTTTATAGTTGTTAAAGTTCTGGTAAACTTTATCTCGGAACTGCTGCAATTGTGTCTTCACACCACCAATTGTTATGCAGTTCCACCTTTTTCGCTTACTTTGTCAAAAGTCCAAACTATTTGGATTACGATAATAATACCCTACAATCCCTTGTGTTACGCGAATAGCCGCTTCCGGCAGGAAGTCTGATGGTAATCAAGAAATTTATCTTGTAAAATAGAAATCGGTTGACCATTATCGAGCTTTCTGCCGGAAGCCACTACACGGACTGGAATACTACTGCAAACATGGAGATGCGAGCAGTAACTAGAAAGCTTACTTCACTCAAGACCGCCATGATAGAGGGTGCCGAAGAAAATGCCGCGCACGGAATTGGGGTCAAAGTGGATGGAGCGGATGCCGATGTCATTCAATACGCTGATGATCCGTAGCATATGCGGCAGCGAGAATACATCAAATGCAAAACCACCCTCAGAAAGCTAGCTATTCAGGGCGTTGTGGAAATAAATGGGGCAGCGCGGCTTCCGCTTCAGAAAATTTTAATCCATAGCCCCTTTGTGGACAAATCCAAACCCAGGTACAATGAGGAAGCTGGCCTTTTCGCCGTATATGCTTATGGACGGAAACCCTCATGGAAAAAATTCTGCAATCCCTGTTCGATCAAATCATCAACGGACTGGCTATCGGCAATATCTACGCGCTGACCGCCGTGGGGCTGGCTCTGATCTTCGGGGTCGGCAACCTGATCAACTTCGCCCACGGTTCGGTGTATATGATTGGCGCGTATGTTGGCTGGTTCAGCATTACCCGCCTGCATCTGCCCCTGGCAGTGACCTTTCTGGTGGTAGCGGTTGTGTGCGGATTGCTGGGCATCTTGATCGAACGGCTGGGGTTGCGCAGCCTGCAAGGCAGTGCGCGCATTGCTCCGCTGCTGGCAACCATTGGCATCAGCTTTATCCTCGATCAAGGCACGCAAATCCTCTTTTCCCCCAATCCTCAGTCGTTCCCCAGCCCGCTGCCCAACACCCGCATCCCACTGGGCGGGGTCAGCATTGGCTCGATTGACCTGCTGATCGCCGGAATCGGGCTGGCGATGGCGCTTACCTTGTTTCTCTTCCTGCGCTACACCAAAATCGGTTGGGCATTACGCGCCACCGCCCAAGACCGAGATGCCGCGCAGCAAATGGGCGTGGATGTCAACACCGTGAATAGGACCGCCTTTGCGGTTGCCTCCATCCTGGGCGGTATCGCCGGTATGCTGGTGGGCATCTACTTCAACACGGTCTACCCTACCATGAGCTTCCAGGCTGGGTTAAAAGGGTTTGCCGCCAACCTGCTGGGCGGACTGGGGAATATCCCTGGTGCGATTATTGGCGGTCTGCTGCTTGGCTTGATCGAGAGCTTTGGCGTAGCTGCCTTTGGCGCAACCTACCGCAACCTATTTGCCTTCGTGATCCTCATCATCGTACTGGTTTTTCGTCCTAACGGATTGTTCAATAAGCGCCGCATGCTGCCGCCCGAGCCGCTAACCGGCAGCTTCGTTGCCAACAGCGCGCCGGTCAAAATCCCACCCTGGGCTATTTTCGCGTTAATCGCGATTGCACTGCTCCTTCCTCTGATCGTTACGGATGCCTACCTGCTGCAAGTCCTGACCAATGTCTGGCTGATCGGAATGGTAGCCCTCAGCCTGACCCTGCTGACTGGAACATCCGGGCAAACCTCGCTTGGGCAAGCGGGGTTCATGGCTATTGGCGCGTACACCTCCGCATTGCTGACTCTGCGTCTGCACTGGCCCTTTGAGCTGGCATTGCTTGCCGCGGCGGTTGTCTCTGCCATCCTCGGCACCTTGATGGTGCTACCCGCCTTCCGCCTGCGCGCCCATTATGTTGCCATCGCTACCTTGGGGATTGGTGAGATCGTCAGCCAGATCATCCTGAACTGGGATTCATTGACCAACGGCGCGATGGGCTTGACCAACCTGCCCCCGCCCAGTTTCTTTGGCTTTCAGGCAATCACCCCCCGCGCGCTCTACTGGTACGCGCTGGGGCTGCTGTTATTCGCCTTGCTGTTTCAGTGGCGGCTGCTGCGCTCCCCGCTGGGACGTACCTGGCGCGCCATCCGCGAGGATGACATAGCCGCCCAGGCTTTCGGCATCAGCTTGAATCGCTATAAAGCCCTGGCTTTTGCTGCTAGCGGTCTCGTCGCCGGGCTAAGCGGCGCGTTTACCGGTCACATGTACACCTATATCAACCCTGAATCATTCCCCAATAGCCTCTCCATCCTTGTTCTGACCATGGTGATTCTGGGTGGGATGGGAAATTTGTTTGGCGCAGTCTTCGGCGCACTCGCGCTGACGGCTCTGCCCGAACTTTTCCGCGGGTTGGCGGAGTATCGCTACCTGTTTTATGGACTGGCTCTGCTGCTCTTGATCCGCTTCCGCCCACAGGGCTTGTTCGGAACGGTATAACCGAGAAAATCACCGATATGGCATTATTAGAGATTAATCACGTTTCACGTAATTTTGACGGCGTGCTGGCGGTGGACGATATTACCTTCCCGGTTCACGAGGGCGAGACTGTCTCGGTGATCGGGCCGAATGGCGCGGGCAAAACGACCCTGTTCAATCTGATCACCGGCTTAGACCAGCCTACCCAGGGTGAAATTCGCTTTGCCGGGCAGTCATTGACGGGCTTGCCAGTAGACCAATTCGCCGCGCGCGGGATTGCCCGCACCTTCCAACACGGGCGAGTCTTTGGCAACCTGAGCGTGTTGGAAAACGTTCTCATTGGCGCACACGCACGGCGCGAGACACTGCGTTTCAACGTTCCGCTGCTCAACCTGATCCGCGAATTAGGGCTTTCACTGCTGCCCTCCCCCACGGCGCGGAGTGAAGAGAACCAACTGCGCAAGGAAGCTGAAGCGATCCTGGCATTGTTTGGCGACCGGCTCACCCCGCGTATGCATCAACCCGCCCACAGCCTATCCTATGCCAACCGCCGGCGGTTAGAGCTGGCTCGCGCGCTGGCGCTTAAGCCTCAGTTACTGCTGCTGGATGAACCCACTGCCGGGATGAACCCCACCGAAACCGCCGAAATGCTCACTTTCATTCGCCAGCTCAAGCAGCAGGGACTGACCATCCTGCTGATCGAGCATAAGCTCTCGCTGGTGATGCGCCTTTCGGATCGGGTGGTGGTGATGGACAACGGGCAGAAGATTGCCGAAGGCAGCCCAGAAGCGATTCGCTCTAATCCGCAGGTGATCGAAGCCTACCTGGGTCACGGGCGGGGCAATCCATCCCCGCAGGGACACCCATGAACATCCCCCCACCCCTCTTACAGCTCCAATCGGTCAATACGTTTTATGGGCCGGTGCAGGTGCATTTTGATCTCAGCCTGGAAGTGCGCGCCGCGGAAATTGTCTGCCTGCTGGGCGGCAACGCCAGCGGGAAAAGCACCACCATGAAGGTCATTTTAGGGCTGGTGCGCCCACGCAGCGGCGAAGTGATCTTTCGCGGACAGAAGATCACCGGGCTGCCTACTCCCAAAATCATCCGCTTGGGAATTGGCTCCGTACCCGAGTCGCGCCGCATTTTCGCTCAAATGACCGTCCGCGAAAACCTCTTGATGGGCGCTTACAAACGCAGCGACAAGCCAGAGATCGCCCAGGACTACGAGCGGATGCTGACGATGTTCCCCCGCCTGAAAGAACGCCTCAACCAACCTGGCGGCGTATTGAGCGGCGGCGAGCAGCAGATGTTGGCAATCGGTCGCGCGCTGATGGGTCGCCCCAGCCTGATCTGCATGGACGAACCAACGATGGGTCTTTCACCCGCCTTTGTGGATAAGGTGCTAGAGCTGATCCAGACGATCAACCAGCAGGGAATTACCATTTTTATGGTAGAGCAGAATGCCAACCTTGCTCTGCAAATCGCGCACCGCGGATACGTGCTGCAAAACGGTCGGATTGTACTCCAGGGGGATGCGCAGCAGCTGCTCAAACAGCCCGAGATTCAAGATGCCTACCTGGGTGGCGATGCAGAGGAATGGGCGATTTAGCTCAAAAGAGAATGCGCCTGTTCCTTCTGGTTCATAGGTGAAGATTGATTAGATGAACATTTTCAATTCCAAAGGAATATGACATTTATCACTTGCGGGAATATAAGCCACAGACTAAAATTTAAACGATTGAGCATCTGTTCAGATGTTATTTCGACTATGATAAAAAATTCACCTTCCTCCATCCTGTCCGAACACCTTGCCGCCCATGTGGCGGAGTTATTTCGCGCCTTTTCTGATACCAGCCGGGTGCGTATCCTGTCTGCACTCCTCACCGGCGAAATGAATATTACCGCTCTGTCGGAAGTGGTGGAGATCAGTGAATCAGCCGTCTCTCACCACATGCGCGGACTGCGACAGATGCGCATGGTCGAGTCCCGGCGGGACGGAAAAGAAGTCTACTATCGCATCGAAGATGAACACATCATTGCGCTCTTTCAGCAGGGAGTGAAACATGTCCAGAACGGCTGATCCTTCTGTCTGCCAACGCAGGGCAATCTTCTCGCTCGTTCTGCTGATGATTGCCTTCTGCCTGAGCGCACATTTCCTTGCGGGGGATTTTTCCCTCAATCAATCAGTGGATTCATCTACCCGAGGCCATTCTTCCGCAGGATTAGACTTCGATGAAATGGAACATCAGGATGACCTGGCGATGGCTGCCAGCCTGCCAGAATTCATTCTTTACAACAATCCCACTGTCATTCCTGCCTGGAGCATTCGTCTGGAACGGCAGTTCGCATTTCCCATCTACATCCCGCCAAAAATCGCATCGCTTTCCCTGTACTAGATACCGGTACGGTAGATTTGACCTGGAGACAGGTCAATATCCCGCAAGAATGGAATCGCAGACCTATCTACCGGCGCGCCTACAGTGCGAAATGATTGCGCCTTTGGATCAAAGACCCATATCGACTTTTTAGGATTGCCAATGAATACACCTTTTACCGAAACCAATTTACAAGGACTGACCGAGCAGGAAGCGCGCGAGCGATTGGCGCAAGATGGTTATAACGAACTGCCTACAACGAAACAGCGCACTTTCTTCCATATTTTGCTTGAAGTCATCCGCGAGCCTATGTTCCTGATGCTAATCGCCTGCGGACTACTCTACCTGTTGCTAGGCAGCCAGGAGGAAGCCCTGATGCTGCTGGGCTTTGTGTTCGTGATTATCGGCATCACCTTCTACCAGGAACAGAAAACAGAACGGGCGCTGGAAGCGCTGCGTGATCTTTCCAGCCCACGCGCGCTGGTGATCCGTGATGGCAAGCAGCAGCGCATCGCCGGGCGTGAAGTGGTGCGCGAAGATATCGTCCTGATCGCCGAGGGTGACCGCGTACCAGCAGACGCTGTACTGCTCTCAGGCAGCAATATCAATGTCGACGAGTCGCTGCTGACGGGTGAATCTGTGCCCGTGCGAAAAAAAACCTGGGATGGTCAGTTGGAAATGGGCCGCCCGGGTGGGGATGACTTGCCCTTTGTTTATTCTGGCTCGCTGGTCGTCAAGGGTCAGGGGATCACGCAGGTCCGTTCCACCGGACCGCGCACCGAAATCGGCAAGATCGGCAAGGCGCTGCAAATCCTGGAACCAGAAGACACAAACCTGCAGCAGCAGATGGGCAAGATCGTGCGCAATTTCGCCATAATTGGCATCGGATTGTGCGTTCTGGTGGTGGTGGTCTTTGGACTGACCCGCGGTGATTGGCTCAACGGTTTCCTGGCTGGGCTGACCCTGGCGATGGCAACGCTGCCGGAAGAGTTCCCCGTGGTGCTGACCATCTTCCTAGCCCTGGGCGCGTGGCGCATCTCGCAGCGCAAAGTGCTCACTCGCCGGGTGCCAGCGATTGAAATGCTGGGCGCGGCCACGGTCCTGTGTGTTGATAAAACGGGTACACTCACGCTCAACCGCATGACGGTGGCGAAGATTGCCGTTACGGGTCAGATCGTGCCGGTGGATGGCAAGCAGCTCACCCTGGCAGAGAACCTGCATGAGGTGATGGAGTACAGCATTCTGTCCAGCCCTGAGAATCCTTTCGACCCAATGGAAAAAGCGATGAAGGAACTGGGCGGGCGCACCCTGGTCAACACCGAGCACATTCACAAAGACTGGATGCTGGTCAAGGAATATCCGCTATCAGAGAAGTTGCTGGCTATGTCGCACGTCTGGCGCTCACCGAATCAGACGGATTATGTGATTGCCGCCAAAGGTGCGCCAGAAGCGGTGGCTGACCTGTGCCACATGGATGCAGCCCAAATCGAGGCTTTGAAAGAACAGATCAACCGCATGGCCGATGAAGGACTGCGCATAATTGGGGTCGCCAAATCCCATTTTCATAAGGTTACTTTGCCCGCTGAACAGCATGATTTCAAATTCGAGTTTATCGGCCTGTTGGGTTTATCCGATCCGGTACGCCCGGAAGTAAAAGGTGCTGTGCAGGAGTGCTACACCGCCGGCGTGCGAGTGATTATGATTACTGGCGATTATCCGGGCACCGCTCGCAATATCGCCAACCAAATTGGGTTGAATCAGGAGAGCGAAATCATTACCGGTCCTGAACTGGATGGGATGGATGACGCGGAACTGCAAAAGCGCATCAAAACCACGAGCATCTTTGCCCGCGCCGTCCCCGAGCAAAAACTGCGCATCGTCCAGGCGCTCAAAGCCAACGGCGAAGTGGTGGCGATGACGGGCGATGGCGTCAATGACGCCCCAGCCCTCAAAGCAGCGCATATCGGCATTGCGATGGGTGGTCGTGGAACAGATGTGGCCCGCGAAGCCGCCGCGCTGGTGCTGCTCGATGATAACTTTGCCTCGATTGTCCAGGCTGTGCGGATGGGCCGGCGGATCTTTGACAACCTCAAAAAAGCCATCGCCTTTATCTTCGCCGTACACATTCCCATCGCGGGATTGTCCCTCATTCCGGTGTTGCTCAAATGGCCGCTGGCGTTGCTGCCGGTGCATATCCTTTTCCTGGAGCTGATCATCGACCCAGCTTGCTCAATCGTTTTCGAGATGGAGGCGGATGAAAAAGATGTGATGAACCGTCCACCGCGCAAGCTGAATGAGCCCCTTTTTGGGCGTTCCATGATTCTTACCGGACTGATCCAGGGCTTGGGCGTGTTGTTGGTCGTGTTCGGTGTTTACGCGTTCTGCCTGATGCAAGGGTTGGGCGAAGCCGAAGCACGCATGATCAGTTTTGCCTGCATGGTATTGAGCAACCTGGGGCTGATCTTTACCAACCGCTCCTGGAATCATTCGATCATTGCCACGCTGCGTATCCCCAACAAGGCGCTGTGGTGGATCACCGGTTTCGCCGTGGGCTTCCTGGCTCTGGTGCTGACAGTGCCATTCCTGCGCGACTTGTTCGCGTTCGCTCCCCTGCACCGCTGGGAAGCGGGACTGATCGCTGCTGCCGTGACCATCAGCATTCTGATCGCCGAAAGCGTGAAGACGAAACCTATCCATAAGCTCATCTATGGTGGAAAGTAAAAGAACGAGTCGCGGTACTGTTTGAGGGAGTAACTTTCTTCCTCAAACAGGTGAAAAGGAAGTCAATATGTCAACTAGCGTAACGGTTGTGCAATCAGATGCGATTCGTTGGAAAACGGCATAAAAAAGCAAGATTTTCAACGAAACGATTTGGGCGAAGAACAACCCGGAAATTTGAGGACTTTTCCAGCAAAACACTGTAATCACTGAACTTCAACAACTTACCTTCTGAATCATGGATCACCTATGCGGAAACAGGTGCGCCCACCTGCACCTGGCATTTGACGCCCATTTTCTCGATTTTCAGATTTTGTGGCGTCGCCTGGGTTTGGCTGGCTATCCAGGGTGTGGCCAGGCGGATGAAATTGGCGGCGAAGATCACAAAAGCCTCCTGTAAATAAATCGCTGGTTCGGAGCGCATCTTGATTTTATTCAGATAGAAGACTTGCTTGGTTTCCTTGATGCCTGCCTCAATGGTTTGCCTGCTGTTGTAGTGTTTGAACCACTTCGGCGGGTTGTGCGTCACCGGATCAGCATACTGACTCATTTTATAACATCAATGATAATGACTATCCTTTGCTTCACCTTCGGCTGATTAAACCGATCGAGGCGCAACGCGAGGATGGACGATCGCCGTGGAGAATGTTTTACCCTGACGGACCTTCGGTTCGTGTACCTAACAGGCAAGATATTTTCTACTATAATTATAGTATTGAGGAATTAGAAAAAATTGCCGTAAGCAATGGCGTCATCATGGCTTATTCCGCGTATAAGGCTGTGGTAGCGACCGGCAGCAGTACCACAACCTTCGGCTGCATCCGCTGCGGTCACTGCGTCAGCATCTGCCCGGCGAGCATAGACCGGCACGCGGACTTCCGTCGCCTGCGGATAACGAACATTAAAGAAATGAGAGATGAATTGTGGAACAAATCATCTCTCATTATGGAATCAGCCCTCTTTCTACAGCGGCAATTCCACCGGCGCGCCGCCCTGTTCGGACGATTGATGCAGCGCCAGGATCAATTCCTGATCCATCCGCGCCTGATGAGGTCCGTAGGTGGGCTCGGTGTGGTTGCGCACGGCGTTAACCAGGCTGAGCAGGCAGCCCGCCACCCCAATTTCATCATCGTGCCATTGCTGACCATGCCCCTGCTGCGCCGGACGAAATGGATTTTCCCAGCTGACCAGCGGAATGACGGGGTCGCTGGTGTGCGCATATACGCCAATCAGCGCGCCGCCATCCACCCGCTCATACCGCCGTTCAATGGTGATGCGCATGGGAGCTTCCCCATCCGGCGAAAGCAGCGTCAGCTGGTCTTCAAAATCCGCCGCACCGCCCACCGTGATACCCATGCCCCGCTCCGCCAAAAAGCGGCTGCTGCGCCACCAGCGCAAGGGGGAATCATACGCCACGCTTGTCCAATGGAAAATGCCAATCTGCCCACCCGCAAATTCAAAAATGCCGTGTTCCTGGGTTTCGGTACGCGCGTCCCGACTGTTGCCCAGGCGTGACCAATGCGCCGCCAGCGGAAAATCACGCACCAAGCCCGTCACTCTTACCGGCTGCGCGTCAAAGCCCAAATAGGAACGCATGACGCTAATGCCGTGATAGCCATGCCCGGCAAAGTCGCTGAACGAGGTATGCACGCGCCCAAATAGCCCGGATTCCAGCAATTTGAGCTTGATCTGCTCATGCGGGCGGCGGTGAAACTGCTCGGAGACTTCCACCTTCAGCCCGCGCGCCTGCGCCGCCGCGATGATCGCATCCGCCTGGCGCAAGTCATGGGCGATGGGCGTTTCCAGCAGCACGTTCAAGCCGCTTTCCACCGCCATCAAGCCCACTTCGCCATTTGCACCATACGTCACCGAGACAATCCCAATTTGGGGAGCCGTCTCACGCACCAGTTTGCTCATATCCGTATACCAGGGTGCGCCCAGGCTGCTGCCTAAGCGTTGCGCTGACTCCGCGCTGCGTCCCCATACTCCCACCAGCTTTACCGTCTCTGGCAATGCCGCCAGAATGGGTCCGTATAAATAGTCGGATCGTTTGGCTGTGCCAATAATGGCAACCCGGATCGGTTCTTGTTCGGTCATTGCAGCATTCTCCTCTTTGGATGTTACTGTTCAGGCATCCCCATATTCGTAGGGGTGTCCCCGTCCAAGTAGTGACTGAACAGTCACCTTTGGGCTTAATTTCTGGTTGCTCGGCTATCTCGGGTATTCCGATTTCATTCCTCAACCAGTTGATCTACGCTGATACTTTCCTTACTCCTCACCCTCATCCAAAATCTCAAGCAACAGGGGAAGCAGGGAGGGGTCAAAGTGGATGCCGCTCTGCGTAAGCAGATAGGCGCGGGCTTCTTCGGGGCGCATTGGGGTATGGTAGCAGCGTTCGGAAATCAGCGCATCCCACACATCCACAATCGCAAAGATGCGCGCCATCAGCGGAATTTGCTCGCCTGCCAAGCCGCGCGGATAGCCGGAGCCATCCCATTTCTCGTGATGGCTATACGGAATATCCAAGGCAGGGCGCAGATAGGCAATGGGGTATAGCCAATCGTAGGCAAAGATGGGGTGCTTGCGCATCATTACCCATTCTTCTTCGCTCAGCTTGCCGGGCTTCTGCAAAATCTTATCGGGGATGCCAATTTTGCCAATATCATGCAGCAATGCGCCGCGCCGAACCTGCACCAACTCCGTTTCAGACAGACCGGCTCTACGCGCCAGCCGCAGGGTCAACCCCACCACCCGCCGGCTGTGACCTTGCGTTTCCTGATCGCGCAGCTCCAAGGCGTTCGCCCAGCCAACCAGGGTGGCATCGTAGGCGCGCACCAGCTCTTGATTGGATTCTTGCAGGGCGTTGAACAGGTTGGTATTATCCACCGCAATGGCTGCCTGCCCTACCAGCGACCAGAAGAAGTTGAGCCACTCCGTGGATGGGGTGAAAGGTTGGCGGTAATAGACTTCCAGCACGCCTTGCGCCAGCCCTTTGGCGATAATCGGCAGCCCAAAATATGCCTGCACCCAGCCTGCGGGCGGCGCGCCATCCCAACCAAATTGCTCAGGCGTATTCAAATCGGCAATCATCAGCGGCTTTTGACGGGTCAGCACCCGGTTAGAAAGGCGCGTCAGGTCGGCGGTATCTGCCTCATCAAATTCCTCTCCCTGTCCGATGCTATATCCCACCTGACCGAAATCGCCATTCATCAGCACAATATTTGCCCTGTCTGGGCGCAAATGTTCCATCGCCTGATCTAAAATCACGTTCAAAGTCAGAGTCAAATCCAGGCTGGTGTTGATGGCAGTGTCAATCATGTGCAGGGCATTCAGGCGGCTGACGTGACGATGGGCTTGCTCAATAAACCGGATTTTATCAATGGCGGTCGAAATCTGCCCCGAAATGGTTTCTAACAGGCGATGCTGCTCTGGGGTGATGACCGTCTCCGGCGGAGCATAGACGCGCAGCAAGGCGTTGAACACCGTCAGGCGTGACTGGCGGTCTTCGATGGGAATCAACCTGCCCGTGCCTGCCGGCAGCAGGTGCAGTTCCAGCGGCTCCAGGGCTTCCACGTTGCTGAGGATGGCTGCCGCGCGCTCTAACAGCTCGCGCTCGGTGGTGGATTCGTTGCCCGCGATGGCAATCGCATGCAGCAAGAAGAGTTCTTCCAACTGGTGACGCGCCTGATCCTCGGCAATTTTCCGGTCGGTGATGTCGGTCATAAAGCCTTCAATCCACACCGGCTGATTGCGCTCGTTGCGCTCCATGCGCGCGTTGATCAGCATCCACAGCGGGGTGCCATCGCGCCGCACCAAAATCGTTTCCCAGTTAACAATCCGCCCCACCCGCATCAGCTCCGCCACCATTTCATCGCGCGCGCCTTCGTGGAGGTACATCTGACGGGCATTTTGCAAGGTTGCCATCATTTCATGCGGAGAGGTAAACCCTAAGAAATGCGCCATCGCCGGGTTGACAGTGAAAAATCTCCCATCTACGCCGGTGCGATAAATCCCCGCCACCGAGCTTTCAAAGATATTACGATAATTGGCTTCGCTTTCACGCAGCCCCACCAGGGTTTCTTGTAAGCGATCCGCCATATCGTTAAAGGCTTTGCCGAGCAGCCCAATCTCGCCGTTGCCCTGCACGGGGGCGCGCGTATTCAGGTTGCCATCCCCCAACCGAATCGCCGCGTGCGTCACCTGTTGAATGGGCGCAGCCAACCAGCGCGATACCCAAACCGCCACCAGTCCCACAAATAGCGTAATGAACAATATGGAAATCAACGTGCCGCCCGATCGTTGGCGAACGGGGGCTAAGAACACCTCTTGCGGCTGCAAATAGATTACATTCCAACCCAAGATTTCGGCGCGGTCAGCGGACGCGGCGTACAACACGCTGCTTCCACCCATGTGGAAGGTCAAGTAAGGTTCGGCGGTGCTTAATTTGCGCAGACCGCTTTCTAATTCGGGGAATCGCAGCAATAGCTCCGTCACCGAGCGCATGGGAAGGCGATGCTGACGCTGCTGCTCGGCAATTTGGGCGGGCGTGAGCGAAAACACCGTGCGGTACAGGCTGTCAGCGGCTACCCCGGCGGGCAAACTGCCATCCGCCAGCACCATCCCGTTTTGATCCACAATCAGAGCATAGGAATCTGATCCGGCAAGGCGCGTATCCTGCACCACCAGCTGCTGAATGATAGACGCGCTGTATTGCTCACGCAAAACGCCCACCGGCGCGCCAGCGCTGTTGCGCACCAGGCTGCTAAAAAAGAGCGAGGCTTTATTTTCCTGCGCCGAAAATTCCACCGGGGAAACGTAAGGCAGGCCGGTTTCTAACGCCACGTGGAAATAATCGCGCGCGGATTCGTCCTGACCGATATTGGCAGGCTGGGTATCTAGCACGTTCTCGCCATCCAGGGTGAGCAGCGCGCACGAGGAGATAAAGACCACGTTTTTTTGCTGAAACGCCGCCAAAAGGGATAAGGTGGCTCTTTTTTGATCGAGGGTATTCTGCCTGAAGCGTTCCGCCTGCAAATAATCCCCCAAGGCTGGAACTTGCACCTCCGCGCCAAGGACATTCAAATTAGAGCGGGTAAATTCATCTACGCGCAGCGCAGTCTGGGAGGCAGACGTATATAACGCCAGATACGCCGCCTGAGTAAGGGACTGGGTGAAGGCTTCATAATCCTGATAAGCCACAATTGCCAGCGGGATGAGCGCGATAGCAAGGAAAGCAACCAAAATGCGCGTCCACAACGAAGAGGTACGCATGCTTCCCTACCGGGTTGCCTCTCTGGCATGCGCCGCCATCTGCTGCGCCGTCTGCCTGACGGTTTGCTGACCGGTCAACAGCTTGCTCAACTCCATCGAAATCCCCTGCACTGCCAGGTTGCTCCAGTCCGGTAAGTGTGGCTCGGTGCCCATTTTATTTTGAATAGCATCCAGGGTGACATCAAAATGGCGGGTGGTGCCAGGGGTTACTCTGGATTGCGCCAAAACGCGCGGATCAGAATAATTGCTCTTGCGAATGGGGCTAGATCCGCCGCCCAAAAGACAGGCGCGAGCAGTCACATCCGCGCTGGTCGCCCACTGCACAAAGACCCACGCCGCGTTGATCTGCTTGCTATAGCGCGAAATGCCCAGGTAGCTCCCCCCTTGGTGGCTGATGCCCGGCGCTTCGTCAAAACCGCACGCCGAAGCCGGGCGCAGGGCAAGTTCGTGGGGGCAAGGGGCAGCCTGAGCTAACCCCACAATTCGAGAGACGGCAGGGTCATCAAAGCTGGGGAAGTTTTCTCCCCACGAGATATACACCCCTGCCTGACCAGCGCGGAACGCCGCCGCCTCCATGTCCCAATCCATGGTCGTGACTGCCGGGGACATAACCTTGCCTAATTGAAGCATATACTCCAGGGCAGCAACTGCCTGATCGTCTTCCAGCGCGGGCTGCTGATCTGCGCCAAAGTACGAGCCGCCATGCGACCACAGCCACGAGCTGAAGCTGCATTCCAGGCTGTAATGATTTAACTGCCACTGCGCCACCGATCCATACATGCGCGGACCCTTTGCCTGATTAATCACGCGGCACACGTTTAAATATTCCGCCAGGTTGGCGGGCGCGGCAAGCCCCAATTCCTTAAATACATCCTGGCGGTACATCATAATGAAAATGGGAATGTCATAGGGGATGCCCAGCAACTGCCCCTTATAGGAAGCCACGTGCTGCACCAGGGAAGGCAGAATATCATCAAAACGATAATCGGGGTATGCCAGGTCGGCGTGGAGAAGCAACTCAGTGGGCGAAATGGTATCCTCAGAAAAGCGCGCCGCCCAGCTTTGATCAATATAATACACATCCTGATTGCCAGCGTGCAAGGCGGTATCCGCGCTGATTTTTGCCAGCACGCGATAGAGCGGCAGCTGCTCCCAGTCAATCTGAATGCCGGTGATGGGCACAAACTCCTGGGCAGCCAATTCGCGGGTGGCGCGCGAAGGCGGGGTATCTTCGGTGATGATATGCAGCGTCATCCCGCGAAAGCCGCGCCCCACATCGCGCAGAAAGGCATATTGGTCATTCGTCTCACTGGTGGAAGTGGGTGACATACTGGCGCGCAGCTTATCAGCGTCCGATGTGGGCGCAGGTTGGCATCCGCCTAAGAAGAACGGGCTGGCTGCGCTGAAGCCTGCCAGGGCGCATAAACGCAAAAATTCTCGGCGCGACATGTTTCCGTGCTGCAACGCCCCCGCAGCCGAATGAATTGCTAACTTCTTTTGCCGATCCAGGTCATTTTGGTATACCAATTTGCCTCTGGCTCATTCATAATCCCTTGGTGCTGTGGGTCAGTAGAAATAATTATACTGTAAAAAACAAACTTCTCAAGCATTCCAATCCGTGCAGTGGCTTGCTGCCGGAAGCCACTGCACGGACTGGGATGCCTGAGCAGGAACCCGTAAAAGAAGATTTCGAAACCTACGCGTACGTCTCTGGCTTGAGTTTCGCCTCAATTTCGGCATGCAAAACCGCCAGCTGCGCCTGAATATGGCTCACCACCTGCTCCAGGGGGATGATTTCTTTCTCTGGCAGGTCACGGCGTTTAAACTCCACCCCGCCCGCCTTGGATGCGCGATCCGATACCGTCAGGCGGATGGGCAAGCCGATCAGGTCGGCATCGTTGAACTTGATGCCGGGGCTTTCCTCGCGGTCGTCATAGAGTACCTCGATGCCTGCGGCGGTCAGGCGCGCATACAGGTCATCGGCGGCTTGCGTCGTTTGCGCGCCGCTGCCCTTGCCCACCAGCAGCGTCAGGTGAACGGCATAAGGCGCAACCGTCACGGGCCAAATGAGACCATGCTCATCGTGATGCTCCTCGGCGATGCACGCCAGCAGCCGCCCCACCCCAATGCCATACGAACCCATGACAATCGGCTTTTGCTGCCCGTCCTGATCGAGGAAGGTTGCGCCCAGGGCGGCGGTATAGCGCGTCCCCAGCTGAAAGATGTTGCCCACTTCCACGCCGCGCACCGATTTCAACGCTGTGCCGCACTCCGGGCAGGCATCCCCTTCGCGGACGGCGACCAGGTCGGTAATGATCTGCGCAGACCAATCCCGCCCATAGTTGACGTTGAGCAGGTGATAGCCTTCCTCGTTTGCGCCGGATACCAGGTTGGGGGAGGTGGTCACCAGGGCATCCGTCACCACCAGCACGTCTTTCAGTCCCACCGGCGAGGCATAGCCCGGCACTGCCCCCACTGCGCGGATTTCCGGCTCGGTTGCCGGGCGGAGGGAGCGCGCCTGGAGGGCGTTCGCCAGCTTGGTCTCGCTCAATTCCATATCTCCGCGCACCACCGCAAACACAAATTGATCCTTGCCTTGTTGCCCGTGCAGGATATTTGCCACCATAAAGACGGCTTTGGCGGTGCGGCTGGCAGGGATATTCAGGAAATGCGCCAGTTCGTCAATGGTTTTGCAGGCGGGGGTGGCTACCTTTTCCAATGGCAGGGCAGCTTCCGGTGCAACGCTTGGCTGACCAGCGCGCGCCACCTGACGGTTGGCGGCGTACCCGCACGATGGACACAGCAGCAGGGTATCTTCGCCCACGCCGGTCAGGTACATATATTCATGCGAGAGCTTGCCGCCCATCATGCCCGTATCCGCGCTGACGGCGATCACTTCCAATCCGGCGCGGCGGAAGATATTAAAGTAAGATTGGTAATGGCGGCGATACTGCCGGTCTAGCCCCTCAAAACTGGAATCCAGCGAATAGCTATCCTTCATGGTAAATTCGCGCACGCGGATCAACCCGGCGCGTGGGCGGGGATCATCGCGCCACTTGGTTTGAATCTGGTAGACCAGGGCAGGCAGCTGGCGATACGAGCGGATTTCCTTGCGCGCCAGGTCGGTCACCACCTCTTCGTGGGTCATGCCCAAGACCATATCGCGCCCAGAGCGATCTTGAAATCGCCCCATTTCCGCGTCAATCTGATACCACCTGCCGGTTTCCTGCCACAGCTCGGCGGGGTGAACGACCGGCATGGTGATTTCTTGCCCGCCGATGGCATCCATTTCCTGGCGGATGATATTCTCAATTTTGTTCATGGCGCGGCGCGCCAGTGGCAGATACGAATAAATGCCAGCGGCTAAGGGGCGGATGAATCCGGCGCGCAGCAGCAGCTGTTGGCTAATTACTTCCGCGTCAGACGGGGCTTCTCGCAGGGTCTGGGAAAACAGAGCGGACATACGCATAAGGCAATCCTCCTAAAAAGAAAGTTACTGCTCAGACGTCCCAGTCCCCCAGTCCGTGTAGTCGCTTCCGGCAGGAAGCCTAATGTTATTCACACAATTTTCTCTGCAAAATAGAAATTGCCTGAAATTGCTGGGCTTCCTGCCGGAAGCGACTACACGGACTGGGCTACCATCACAAATACGGGATTGCCTGAGCGGTTACAAAAGAAAACACCAGAGATCAATTATGGGTAAACTTCACGGAAAATCTCTTTGATGGCGGGGTCAAATAAACTTTGCTGGGCAGTGATGAAAAACTCGTCCATGCCGCTGAAGCCTTGCTGCTGATACACCGCCGCCTGGCAAGCCATCTCCAGCCGATCCATTTGCTTCACAAAGCGTGCCTCTGGGGTGAGACCATCCTCAAATTCCTGCCAGATCGCTTCATATTCAGCGGCGCGCGGCAGCTTATTGACAATCTGCCCGAAGGCGGCTTCTTCCTGACGGTGTTTTTCCGGCATCGAAACGCCATCCGCGGGGGTCAAATCGCCCACATACACTTCGCCCAATTCGTGCAGCAGCACCATGCGCAGAATTTTGCCCTGATCCAGCCCTGGGAAATGGTCATCCGCCACCCACCAGGCAAGCATCGCCATCCCAAATACATGATCCGCCACCGATTCGCATTGCTCCGCCGGTACGCCGCGCTTTAGCCAGCCTTGACGATAGAGCTGCTTCAGGTGATTAATCTCCATATATGCCTGCATCACCCCCGAAAAAGACTTGCCGCCGAACGTCTCCAGGGGCAAATCCGCCTTAGCTTTCATCTGGATGGCTTGCTTTTTGAGGACGCGCCAATATTTCATCTTATCCGTAGCGTGATAAAAGCGAAGACCCGCCTTTTGCAGCACTTTTTGGGAAGGGAGGTTATCTTTGAGGGTTTCGGCGGTCACTTCCAGGCAGGCGGGATGATCAAATGCCCAAACCACCAACGCGCGGACGGTTTCGGTCATGTAGCCCTGGTTACGGTAATTTTCGTGGATGCCGTAGCCCAATTCCACCGAGCCGAAGGGGTTGGGCGCGCCTTTAAAACCACAAACCCCCATCACGCGCCGGTCGCCCTTGCGCACCAGCAGAAAGTAGGTGTACCAGGCATAGGTTTGGGGCGTGGTCAGCAACATGCGCGTAATTTTAATCGCCATCGCCTGGCGCGACTCTTCCGAAAACGCATCCGCGGCAATGTCCAGGTTCAGCGCCTGACCCAGGGCAGGAATATCCGAGAGGCACAGGTTCAGCTGTTCGCGCCCAAGCGCCATCAGCCACATTCGTTCAGTCTCTAAGGTGATCATCCTCTCTTTTCGCTCCTTCTTCACGGAATATCGGGCAGGCAATAATCTTACTATTATGCCTTAAAATCAAGATTATCGTATGGTATTTAAGCCATTGGGGGATTGCTCAAGCATCTCCATGTTTGCAGTGGTTGCGCGTCCGTGTAGCCGCTTCCGGCAGGAAGCTGGCAGGCATCCAAACGTTCTCCTGCGGCAGAAAGAATGGATCGAGCAACATCAGGCTTCCTGCCGGAAGCCACTACGCGGACTGAGATAGGTAAGTTACCTCATTCCCTCATAAAAAAAGGGATTGCCACCGGAGGGCAGCAATCCCTTGTATAAACGTGACTTGCTTACTGCTGCGGCGCGCCCGCTTTAATCCAGTTGATGATTTTATCCAGCTCATCCGCGCTAAATTGACCAGGATGACCGCCGGCTTTCTGCACGGTGACGATCTTGCTGTTATCCGGGTCGCCAGGCTTGATCTGCTTCAACACGGTATCATACGAATCAGCAGAGAAACCACCCGCGCCTTTGCCTGCGTGGCAGGTGCCGCATTGTGCCTTGAACAGGTCTTTTGCGCCCGCTTCCCAGGTGAAGTCTGCGCCGCCGCCAGGATTGGCAGCCGGAGCTGCGGCGGTCGCGGTGGAGGCAGCGGTTGGGGCGGGGGTAGCCGTCTGCGGCACGTACACCGGCACTTGCTCGGCGGCGGGCGGCAGCGTTTCAATCGAAGTCTTTTCGGCGTTGACGAAGTAATAGACTCCGCCCAATAACGCCAGCGAGAGGATGACTGCCAGCGGCGCGAACACCGTCATCCGGCGGCGTTGTTCTGCGGCGGATGGCATGGGTGGGATCAGACCCTTATCCATTTCTTCTAATTCCGCGCCGTGTTCTTCGTGCATGGCAGCCCGGTTCATCTTGCCGGTGAACATGCTGGTGTTAAACCGGCGCAGGTGAACGTGATAAAAATGCCACAAGATGATCGCCAGCACTGCCAGCAAGGCTTCGCCGCCATGCGCAATCTTGGCAGCCGGAATAAACTCCCCGCTGAAAATATTGGTGGTGGCAATCGGGTTCCACAGCATAAAGCCGGTAGCAGCCATCACCAACAAGCCCCAGAGCATTGCCCAATATTCGGCTTTCTCGGTGAAGTTATAACGCCCCATCTTAGGATGGGTGCGGCTGAGTCCCAGGTTATACAGGAATGCCTGCCAGGCATCCACAGCGTCCTTGATGGAAGGCATCATGGTTGCCTGACGGCGCTGCACATACAGCTTATAGCCCAGCATCACCACGTGATAAATGGCTTCCAGCAGGAAAATGACGGCAGCCACGTGATGCACCATCCGCAAGTTCTCAATGCCGCCAAACAGGCGCACGATTGCCAGCGAGATGGACGAAAGCGCGTATTTCTGCGGCAGACCGGTCAGCCCCAGGGTGGTGAACGATATCAGCAGGACAAAATGTTCAATCCGGCGAGCCAGTTCAAAGCGTTGGATAGATGCCTGTGATTGGGTCATGGCTATTTCTCCTTGCTTTCTGGGTTGGTCGGCGCGGCAGGCGTATTTCCTTTGCCGCGATTACGGAACTTGCCGAATATATCCGACACGACAAAGATTCCCATGCCGCCCAAGACGGTGGGGATGAAGATATTGTAAAACAGCTGCACGTAGTAGACCAACGGCGTGCGCTGCGGGTCTGGGATGTAATGGCTCATCCACGAAGCGGGGAAGTTGGAGGACGCGCTCGGGTGGCAGCGTTGGCAAACCTGCAGCATGTTATTTTTGACCTCAATCCCACGTTTGGGGTCTTTGACCGAAACAATGTTATGCACGCCGTGGCAGTCGTAGCACACGGGCTTATTGGTTTCATGCTCTGGACTGGTCTTATCAAACAGGGTGATGGTGGTGCCGTGAAAATCCGCCACATAAGTGGAATAGACGGCGGTGGATAAGCCATATTTATCCATAATGCTGGCGTTGGTGTGGCAGTTGCCGCACATCTGCGGGGAAGCCAGGCGGAAGGCGGCAGTGGTGGGGTTCGCAATATTATGCACGCCGTGACAGCTGGTGCAGGTGGGCGCATCGGTATTCTTCTGACCCATCACATCCATGCCATGCACGCTATCTTTGTATTCGTTGAAAATGGCAGAGTGGCATTGAGCGCAAATTTGCGCCACCTGCGCGCGTTGGGTGGCATCCGTCAGCTGCCCGTCTTTGATCGTCCAGGTCTTCTGAGTATGCGGATTGTGGCAATCTGCACAGGTAGGGGCATTATGGTTGCCGCTGGCAAACGCCTTGGCGTGGACGCTATCGGCTACCGCGCTGGTCTGATCTGCATGGCATTTCTTGCACGTATCCTGATATTTCAGGGTGTAATCGCGCGCGGATTGGACGGTGGCAGGCAGGGCGGGGTGCGGGAAGCCGGTGATGTCGGTGTGGCAATCCACGCATTGCAGGTTCTTCTGCCCATGCGCCGAAGCCGCGAATGCCGTTGTGTCTACCGTAATGGACATGAAATCACCGTTGGGCAGCTTCAAGACCTGCCCGGCGTTCTGATGGCAGCCCAGGCACACGGAATTATCCGGTTTTGCGGCTTGCGGCTGCTGAACGGGTAAGGGCGCATGCGCAGGCGCGTTGACCTGACCATTCGCTTTTACCGCTTGCGGCTGCGGATATGCCATCCACACGCCCAACAAGACCAGGGCGACCAGTGCGGCCGCCCCAATCAAGCTAACTTTTTTCCATAGCGTCATTGGCTGACTCCAAAAAAAGTGATAAATTTCCCCTCACTCGCCCCATTCTAAGAACAGGGTGAGTACAGGATTAATTATATATTAATCCGCTATTTTGCATAGGAAAAACCGCACGCAAATTGGGAACTTTTATCCCATATTAATCAGGCGTATAACGGTACGGGTTACGCTCGGCGGGGATGTGGGACATGGTTCGCTGACTGATCGCGCTCATTTCCTCCAACACGCCGGCGGGCAGATCGCCTTGCAGCGCGGCGGCGTTCTCCGCAGCTTGTTGCGGACTGTTCGCCCCGACCAGCGCACAGACAATCCCCGGTTGCGCAATGCTCCAGCGGATGGCAAGCTGCTGCAAGGGACGGTGAACCGCATCCGCCAGGATTTTCATCTCCTGCACCGCCTCATAAATTGCGCCCCAGGTTGGCTCTTGAAAAAAGAGGATGCCGTTGCGCTGATCCCCTGGGCGCAAATCCAGTTGGCGGGGGAATTTGCCGGTCAGGATGCCCATGCCAATCGAGCCATAAGTGACGACCGCGATGCCGTGTTCGCGGCAATAGGGAATGACCTCTTGCTCGGGCGAACGCCAAAACAGGTTATACGGGATTTGCAGCGCGTCAATTTTCGTCACCTGGGCAGCGCGTTGCAGCTGGTCAACGTCAAAATTACTGACGCCTACCGCGCCAATCAGCCCCCGCTCACGCGCCATCGCCAACCCCTCGATTGCAGTGCGCAGGTCAAGATTTTGGCGGGGCCAATGCAGGTAATACAGGTCAATAAAGTCGGTTTGCAAGCGTTCCAGGCTGCGCCGCACCTGATTGAACATGGTTTGCGGATTCTCGTCAGACTGGTTTGCCTTGGATGCCACCGTGAGCGCGGAGCGATCCGCCGCTGCCAGGAATCGCCCAACCACCTGCTCGGATGCGCCATCCCCATAACCAGTGGCAGTATCCAGGTGTGTCACCCCGCCCTGGACTGCCGCGCGCATGGTGTCCATCAAGCCACGCTCGCGCTCGGCAGTCCAGAGGGATGGGTCAAAAATCCAACAACCTAATCCTAATGGTGAAAGGATTAGGGCCACAAAGGCACGCCCTCTTGCTGTTGGATCAGCGCGTGCATCTGTTCAGCGGAGGGGGTCATGGCGGGGGTGAAGTCATTGGCGGCTTCCAGGAAGAGCGGCAGCACGTGAATATCGCCCGAGGTGTTGAGGAATGCGCCGGGCTGCGTCCCCAACGCCCAGCGTACCGCCTGCTTGACGGCATCCGGGTCGGTGAAGGGTTCATACCAGGTGGCGGCAAAATGAGGTCCGTCCCCATCCCACTTGCGGCGTTGATTGGTCTTGATGAGCTGCATCACCACCCCGCGCTGCTCGCAGACTGCCTTCAGGGCGTTGAAATCGGCGGCATACTCGGCATTTTGCATCAGCATAAAGCTATAGGGCAGCAGCACCGAGTCAAAGGCAAAGCGTTCCAGGCTGCGCATGTGCATCTTGGGGGCGGTCAGGGTGTGGCTGGTGATGCCAATAAAGCGCACCAAACCCTGTTCGCGCGCTTCGATGGCGGCTTCTAGCGCGCCACCCGGTCCGAGAGCTTCTTGCCATTCTGCTTCTTCAATCACCGCGTGCAGCTGAATCAGGTCAAGCCGCTGGGTGCGCAGGCGATCTAACGAGCGGTGGATGGAATCACGGGCAGCCGCGTAGCTGCGATCCCCCGTTTTGCTGGCTAGGAAGAACTGGCTGCGGTATTTCTCCATCCACGGACCGAGGCGCAGCTCGGCATCGCCGTAGCTGGCAGCCGTGTCAATGTGATTGACGCCATATTTCATCACAATTTCCATCGTGCGGTCGGCTTCCGCCTGGGTCACATCCGAGAAAGCGGCTGCGCCAAACAAAGTGCGGGTGCTGTTGTGACCGGTTCGTCCAAAAGGAATGCTGGCAATCATTGAATTTCCTCCTCAAGAATAAGTCTCCCCCAAGAATAAGTTTCCTCAGTAATTATAACCCGTTTTGTTACTACTCAGTCGCCCCACCTGTTCGCAGGGGTGATCTCAATCCGTGTAGTGGCTTCCGGCCGGAAGCCTGTTCGCAGTCGAAAATTTCCCTTGCCAATCAGAAATGAGCTGATCAGAATTGGGCTTCCGGCCGGAAGCCACTACACGGATTGAGATGCCTGAGCAGTAACCTCGTTTTGTTGGAAAGCGATTCGCGGAACGGTTACCCGCCACCCCCGCACCCAGGGATAAAGAAGGATATCGTTCTATATACTCAGATATATATATATAGAAGTATATATATCTGAATGAATGGGCTTATGGATGTTTCCCTCGATAAAAAAGCACGACAATCATGACAATAAAATAATCATGGGTGAAAGCGCCTGATGATTTTTCTTTGTTTGGATGGGGGGTGTCCCCTCCGTGTAGCATCTTCCGGCAGGAAGCCCAGCAACGATCAGGAATTTCTGGTTTGCAACGCGCCTTGCTGGCATGCCCTTGGGCTCTCTGCCGGAAGTCCCTACACCGAAAGCGATGACGCAGCGTAGACTGCCTGACAGGCACAATGATTCTTTTATTGTCATGATTGTCGTGGTGTGTACGGGGGAGAAGGATAGGTTTGGGATTGTGTGCCTCTCCGCATCCATGAACGCATCCGCCGCGCAGAAGCTATTCTCTATTATAATCAAAGGAGTTCCTCTCTGTGAGGGGAGCATACCTCTTTTCAAGGATATTCGGTTCGAATGGCAGAAGAAGACAAGAAGAACCCCTTCCGCGAACGTTTGCTGATTGCTATTGGTTTGGTGATTTTAGTTGGCGCGATTCTGTTTGTGATGCGTCATATGGAAAATGTAAAAGAGTTTATCCTGAACAGCGGTTGGATTGGGATGCTGGTGTGCGTTGGCGTGTACGGCTTGCTGGGCGCATCCCCCGTGCCATCGGAGCCGTTGACCGTGTTGATTAGCACCATCTACGGACCGTTCACCGCCACCATGGTGGCAGGCACGGGCAACCTGCTGGCGGCAATGATGGAATACTTCATTGGCGAGCGCATCTCCAACGCGGCGGATTTCATCAAGCAGAAGGAAAAAATCCCGTTTGGGTTGGGCAAGCTGCCGGTCAACTCCTGGCTATTCCTGATGGTAGCCCGCATGATCCCTGGGTATGGCTCCAAGTTCGTCTCGGTCATGGGCGGGCTGTACCGTGTACCCATCCTGCGTTACGCCTGGACAGCTGCCATCCCCATCTATTTGGGATCCGCCATCTTTGCGTATGGCGGCAGCAGCGTGGTAGACCTGGTCAGCCGGTTATTGCGCTAGCCCAGTTGCTGCGCTCAGGGCTATTCTCCGGTATAATTCAGTCTATTCCAGCCTTATCACCCACTTCCCCCCAAAGGACACGCGCCCATGATTGACCCGATCCGCCCCAAATGGAAAGGCACGCTCACCGACCGCGAACGGTTTAACCGTCAGATGCACTATCAGCCCATTGACCGCTGCTTTAATATGGAATTTGGCTATTGGGACGAAAATTTCACCGAGTGGGACTTGTTCCGCGAACATGGCGTGAAAAATAACGAAGAAGCCGACCTGTTCTTCAACTTTGACCGCGTTGCCCAAATCGGCGGCTCTGTCTGGATGGACCCGCCCTTCCCCTCTGAAGTGGTAGAGGTGCGCGAAAATACCCAGGTGATGATTAATGAGGATGGGCTATACGCTGAAGTGCCGCTCGACCATCATGACACGATCCCGCACTATGTCAAAGCCTCTATCGTCACCCCGGACGACTGGGCAAAGGTCAAGCGCGAACGATTCAACCTGAATGAGCCGCATCGCAAGCTCGATATTGAGCAAATGAAGCGCGACCACGCCCCCGACCGTGACTATCCGCTGGGGGTGTGGACGGGTTCGATGATCGGCAAGATTCGGGATATGCTCACCTTTGAGGGACTCGCCTACGCCATCCACGATTACCCGCTGATGGTGGAAGACATGGTGGAAACTGCCTGTCAGCTGGTGGAGCAATCCTTAGAGCAGATTTTGCCGCATTTCCAGCTGGATTATGCCGCCGGATGGGAAGATATTTGCTACAAAGCCGGTCCCATCGTCAGCCCGAAGTGGTTTCACCGCGTCATCACCCCGCGCTATGAGCGCATCCACAAGCTGCTATCCAAAGCGGGCATTGATATTTGGTGGATTGACTGCGATGGCGATGTGCGCCCCATCCTGCCGTTTATGATGGAAGGCGGGGTGAATTGCCTGTTCCCCTTTGAGGTTAATTCCTGCACCCACCCGGCGGAATTGCTGAATGAATATGGCAGAGACCTGCGCATCATGGGCGGTTTCGATAAGATTGAAATGGGCAAGGGGCGCGATGCCATCCGCGCGTATATGGATACCCTGGTTCCGCTGGTGGAGCGCGGCGGTTACATCCCCTTCTGCGATCACCGCTGCCCGCCCAACGTCACCCCCGAGGATTACCTCTATTATCTTGACCTGAAAGAGCAGTATTTCGGCTTGCATTCGTAAGTAAGTTCAATAGATGCTGATAAAAATAGCGCCACAGTCAGACTGCGGCGCTATTTTTATCAAGCTGCTTTTTTACTTGACGACAATCTTCTTATCCAAAACAACCTTGGTTTCAACCCCTACGCTGTTCTTGACCGTCAGGGTGATGGTATGCGTACCGGCGGGCAGGCTGGTAATGATTTCTGCGCCATACCCAAGCGGCGTCGCCACCTGATCGGACGTCCACACAATGGATTTTTCGTCCACCGGTTCATCCTGCATGTCATATACATCGGCGGTGAGGGAAATTTCATCGTCAACGGCGTATTCCGTGCCCCATTCCGGCTCGCTGATGACCACTTCGGGCGCTTTGAACGGAACCGTAAACTCCTGGCTTTCTGCTTCGCCCGAGAGGATGCCATCGGTGGCTGTCACGCGGAACTTGGCTTTCGCGCCGCCGGGCCATTGGCTGAGGTCTTCTTCCCACTCAGTCGCCTTCAAATTATCCGCCAATACCCACCATTCCGAATTCGGGTTAGAGGCATCCGGGTTAAATTCAATGGTGTAAGTCAGATTATCTTTATCGGCATCGCTGCCCTTCCAGGTGACTTTATAGTTGCCGTCAATCTTTTGGGCGGCTTCCACAGGGGTCACATCGCTGACGACCGGTTTATTGTCGCTGACGGTCGCTTCGTAAATGACCTTATCCTGATAGACAATCTGCACCTTCTTAGCATCGGCTGGGAAGTCCACCACGCCTTCCAACGCGGCTTCGTCCACCTTGACGATCTTGTCGCCGGGGGCAACGTTCGGGTAAAACTCCACCTTGTCATTCTTACTCGCCAATTCCTTGCCATCCGCGCCCAAAACCTTAATGGTGACGGGGCTGCCGCTCGGAGAGGCAGGCATAGCTTCGGCATCAACATCGGTAAAGGTGTACCAGGGTTCAGCAACAAAGCTGCCATCTTCCTTGATATACCCAAAATAATAAAGCATGGATTTCTCAACCGCAGCCGGTTTGGCGGCAGCCATCTTGAACGCGCTGTTGGCGCTATCCGCGCGGAGCAGCTTTTGGAAAAGAGCATCGTACACTTCGGGCGTTACCCAGAACTCAGACTGCTTGCCGCCTGACCCCATAAAGCACGCCATACTCGGCAGTGCGCCGCGCCCGCCCACTTCGTAGGGGTGAACGCTGGCAGCGTCAATCATGGTTGCAGAGACTTCAGAAGAGAACTGCTTCGCGCCAGCCGTGCAGCTGGTTTCTTTCGAGCGATCATTCCAATCCGACCCCTTCATGCCATCCGGCGAAGGGTTAATGGCGCAGTTAAGCGAACCGCCGGCATACGTATCGCCCACGGCAAAAACGTGCGCAATTTCATGAGCAACCGTGGCTTTCGCATCCTGATCAGAAGCAACCACCACCGTCGCGGGCAGACCCGCCGTCCAACCCTGCAGACTGCCGCTCGGATACCCCATGGGGCGGTCGGAGATGAAGCCAACCACCATATCATAGCAGCCTTCCTGAGCGGGGTCCGCCTGGCAGGTATTGGGGACTAAACCGGTCAGCATCTGCCAGAGACCAATGCGACCTTCGTCCGTTTCCAGGTCATACTGCGTGCCATCCACCTCATCGCGCACTGCCCAACGCAAGTTGGCGGCAGCAATGGGATAGGTGGCGCGGGTGAAGTCATCCATCGTCTTCCAGCCATCGCCCTGAACCTGGGTAACCACCGTACCGTATTTGGCTTTCACATTCACCGCCAACACGCGCAGCACCTTGGATTCCACAAAATTCACCGCATCCGTCTTGGTTTTCGCGCCGTTAACGGTCACTTCAAATTCGTAATTGCCTTTTTGCCAATCACCGCAGGTAGGCATATCTGGGCAGAGGAACTCCACCACATTGCCGGGCTTTTCTTGCGTTTTCGCTTTCAGCGTGGTGACGGGATTGCCATCACGGATGACGACTGCCTGGGTGGTGGCTTCATCTACCTTGGTTTCCGCGTCCATAAATGCCAAAATGGCAGTTGCTTTGCCAGCAGCGTAATTTTTGGCACCTTTCAATTGAATGCCAATTGCCTGATTAATTTCAACAGCAAACCCAGCCCCGCCCACCGGCGCAGGCGCAGCGGAAGCCACCGTTGCGGTCGGCGCAGAGGGGTCTACTGGAGCAGCAGTGGCAGCGTCTGGATTAGCATCCGGATCGGTCGTCGTTTCCGCATCGCCTTTTGAAGATACCGCTGGCGCATTCGAAGCAACAGTGGGTGCAGCGGGTGAACCTCCGCACGCCGTAAGCAGCAAAGTAGCAACGATAATTGCCGTAACGAATATTAAACCAAACCTACGCAACATTGTTTTACTCCATTATTTACTTGACTATAAAGGGGTTGGGATTAACCAGCCTATGGAACTTACCATAAACTATATAAAATTATATCAATATTCTTATTCATTGTAAATGTTTTTCGTACCAATTTTATAAACATTTTCACCATTGCGATCAATCCAGAATCATACCGCCGTGCCTTGATCGGGTTCAGCGTCTGGCGGAGCTTCCTTTTTCTGCTCTGCGTCCCGCTCTGCCAGGGGCGGGTCGCCATCCAGGGTGAGGGTAACTTCTGGACCCAAGCCGATTTCATCGCCTGGAAAGACTTGCAGCGGAGCCAGCAGCCGCCGCCCGTTGCGGAAGGTGCCACCGCGGCTGCCCAAATCCGCCAGGAGGAGGTGCGCCCCGTCCCACGTCAGGCTGGCATGGCGCGCGTCTACCGAATCCACTGGAATGATAATATCCGCCTCCGCGCCCGAACCGATGATCACCTGATCCGCGTGGAGGGGGAAGGTGTGCTTTTCCTCGCCAACTTTCCCTTTTAGATGCAATCCGTCTAAACTCATTTCGTTCCTTTCGGGTCAATCTAGAAGTATCCTCATTATAGCGGAATGCGCGAGCCTCACCCCATCCCTGGCGAGAAGATCACCCCACCCGCGGCGAGAAGATCACTCGCCTTGCCCTCCCCACAAGGCAGGGAGGGGAATAAGAACAGAGAACAAGAACGAAGCAATTTCTTCGCCCTCCCCACTTGTGGGTGAGGAGGTCAGGGGGTGGGGTGATCTTCTCGCAGGCAGGGAGGGGAATAAGAATAGAGAATAAGAACGAGGCTCTTTCTTCCCCCCTCCCCACTTGTGGGTGAGGGGGTCAGGGGGCTGGGGTGATCTTCTCGCCAACAATGAACGCTCTAAACGCGGCTGCCCGTTTTCCTCAATTGGGATTAAAATAAAGGAATAGTACCTATTCCTAACCTCTGCTTCCTCAAGGAGCTTCTCGTATGATCCAAGACCCCTCGCTCGCTGTGCAGTTTGGCGATATTCTCCTCCCCAATTCATCCGTTGACCTGCCGCGCTGGGCGGTGATCGCTTGTGACCAGTTCACCTCGCAGCCGGAATATTGGCAGAAGGTGGAGCAAACAGTGGGGGATGCGCCCTCCACCCTGCGCCTGATTCTGCCCGAAGTGTACCTGAATACGCCCGAAGAGGCAGAGCGCGTGCAATCCACCCAGGCGGAGATGCGCCGTTACCAGCAATCAGGCATATTGCGCGCCCAACCCGGTCCTGTTTACGTGGAACGCAGCGTCAACGGCGCAACCCGGCATGGCTTAATGCTCGCGCTCGACCTGGAAGCGTACGATTTCCGCGCAGGCTCGCAATCCCTCATCCGCGCCACCGAAGGCACAATCTTAGACCGCCTGCCCCCGCGTATGCGCATCCGCGAAGGCGCATCCCTCGAATTGCCGCACATCCTGGTGCTGATTGATGACCCCTCCGGCACAGTGATCGAGCCAATCCGCGCGCAACGAGACGCACTCACCCGGCTATATGACTTTGACCTGATGCTGGGCAGCGGTCACCTGAGCGGATACGCGCTGGATGAATCCGCAGCCCAAAATATCCTCGCCGCCCTGCGCAAATTGGCAGAACCGGCTGCCTTCCAACACAAATATGGCGTGGGCGCAGAGAAGGGCGTGCTGCTCTTCGCGATGGGGGATGGCAACCACTCGCTGGCGACCGCCAAATCCATTTGGGAAAAGCTCAAGCCACAAGTCGGCATGGATCACCCCGCCCGCTATGCCCTGGTGGAAGTGGAAAACGTGCATGATGCCGGGCTGGCGTTCCATCCCATTCACCGCGTGCTGTTTGGCGTGCATGATGAGATCATCCCTGCCCTGCAAGCCTCGTTTGGCAGCCGCCTAACCATTGAGCCTGCCGCGGATGCCGCTGCCCTGCAAAGCGCGGTGGATCAGGTCAGCACAGACGGCGCGCACCGCTTCGGCTTGGTGACGGCTGCCGGAGCGCACCTCATCAGCCTGCATTCCCCCCAGGCGAACCTGCCGGTGGGCAGTCTGCAAGCCTTTTTGGATGAATGGAAAGCAGCGGGCGGCTTTGATCAGATTGACTACGTGCATGGCGCGGAGGTCACCGCCAAACTGGGCGCGCAGCCAGGCAATGCGGGTTTGCTGCTGCCTGCCATGCAAAAAAGCGACCTGTTCAAGACCGTTATCCTGGATGGCGTGCTGCCGCGCAAGACCTTCTCCATGGGCGAAGCCGAAGAGAAGCGATTCTATATGGAAGCGCGCAAGATAAGCGAGTAAGTCGGATTTTTATGTCATGTGTAGGGACTGGAATGCCTGAGCAGCAACCATCATTTTTTGTTACTGCTCAGGCGTCCCAGTCCGTGTAGTCGCTTCCGGCAGGAAGCCCAATTCTTATTAGCTCATTTCTGGTTCGCAAGGGTAATTTTCGGCTGCTACCAGGCTTCCTGCCGGAAGCCACTACACGGATTGAGATCACCCCTGCGAATAGGTGGGGAGCGACTGAGCAGCAACCATCCTCTTTTGATTTATAATCAACCCAGGAGGAATTTTTCAATGGCAGATAAATTTTCGTTTGACCCCTTTTCTGATTTCGCAAACTACCGTGACGCCGTCCGGCAAATGTTGGAAGGCGGCTGGGTGCTGCCGCGTGACCTGATGCCTTCCGCCATGAGCGCAATTGTCATCCCGCTGGATATTCTGGATACAGGTGCAGCCCTGCTGGTGCGCGCCAGTTTACCAGGGGTGCAGTCGGATGACGTGGTGATCACCGTCTTGGGGGATGCGCTGACGATTAAAGCCAGCCTGCCCGAAGAGGCAGAAAAAGGCGCCACCTACTTACGCCACGAACGCAAAGCCACCCAGTTTGTGCGCAGCGTTTCGCTGCCCATGGCAGTGGAATCAGACCGCGCCGAAGCCTTCTTCAAAGATGGCGTGCTGACCCTCACCCTGCCCAAGGCAGAAAGCGTGCGCCCGCGCGTCATCCGCGTGGCGAGCGATAAGCCTCAACAGGAATGACCTCGCAGCCGCCCAATCTGCCGCGCGCCCCCTGGTTTTCGCGGGGACCGCTGATTGCGCGTTCCGGTCAAATTGTTTCTACCTTCACCCGGCATGGCTTGGGATTTTTGCTCACCGGGCTGAGCGAACACCGCGCCCTGCCGCGTCAGGGACTATCGGAAATCTTCAAACGTGCCACGCACCGCCAGGCAGCGCAGCTTTGCACTGCCCTGGTGGAGCTGGGACCCACGTTTGTGAAAATGGGGCAGGCGCTTTCCGCCCGCTCTGACCTGCTGCCCGAAGCCTACGTGGACGAGTTGAGCAAGCTGCTGGACGAAGTGCCGCCCACGGCATTTACCCGCATGGAAGCCGTCCTCACCGCGGAACTCGGTCACGAAACTGCCGACCTGTTCGCCGCGTTTGACCCCACCCCGCTGGCTTCTGCCTCCATTGGGCAGGTGTACGCCGCCACCCTCAAAAGCGGCGATGAAGTGGTGGTCAAAATCATCCGCCCCGGCGCGTTGGATATGTTCGAGCGCGACCTGGAAGTGCTGCACGATATCGCAGACTGGGCGAGCGCGCATACAGACGTGGGGCGGGCTTACGATTTGCGCTCGCTGGTGGATGAATTTGCCTACACCGTCCGCAATGAGTTTGACTACCTGCGCGAAGGGCATAACGCCGACCTGTTCCGCCAGAATTTCTATGGCGACCCGCGCGTCACCATCCCCAAAGTCTATTGGGAGTTCACCACCCACCGCGTGATGACCATGCAGCGCGTGTATGGCATCAAAATCAACGACTTTGCCGCGCTGGATGCCTCCGCCATCAACCGCCGCCTGGTGGCTGAAAACCTGATGCACTTTGCCCTGCGCCAGATTTTTGAGTTTGGCTTGTATCACGCTGACCCGCATTCCGGCAATTTCTTCGTCCAACCCGATTCCTCGCTGGCAGTGATGGACTTTGGCATGGTGGGACGGCTGAATGCCCCCATCAAACGCACCTTCTTGGGCGTGGCGATGGCTGTTCAACAAAAGGATGCCTCTTTTTTGGCGGATGAACTCATCTCGGCGGGCATTTATGCGCATGGACTCGACCGGCGCGGGCTGATCCGTGACCTGGATCGCCTGCTGGACTCGTTCACGGGCAACGACCTGGGCGAGCTGACCGGCGTGCAAATGGTGAAAGACGTGATGACCGTCATCTTCAAACACGGCTTGCAGCTGCCTGGCGAACTGGTCGCGCTCACCCGCGCTGTGACGGTCGCCGAAGGCACAGGCTTGGCGCTGTATCCGCGTTTTCGGATGTTCACATTTGCCCAACCCTACCTGGAGAGCTTTTGGGCGCAGGAGCGTTCCCCGCAGCGCATGGCTCCGCGCGTGGGGCAAGCCACCCTCGACAGTCTGGAGCTATCCCTCAGTTTTCCACGCCGCATCCACCGCCTGATGGACATGCTGGAACGCGGTCAAATGGAAGTGAACGTCAATTTCCAGGTGCTGCGGGAACTCACCGGTGAATTGCAAAAAATGACCAACCGCATGGCGCTTGCGATGGTCTTATCTGCGGTGATTATCGCCCTGGCGTTGGTGCTGGTCATCTATCACCCTGCCACCTGGCAATCCTTTGGCGAAGTGATCTTCGGACTGGCGTTTTTCTCCTCACTCGCCTTCGGCGCGTGGCTGATGTGGTCAATCATCCGCTCAGGAAGGACGTAAGTTGCGCCTGCTCCTGCGCATCCTGCGGATTCGGGCTGTCCGGCGACTGCTGACGCTTTCCATCCTCAGCGGGTGGCTTTCCGGCGTGGCAGGCATCGGTCAGGCGTATGCCCTCGCCAGCCTGATTAACGCAGTCTTTTTGGCGCATCAGACGCTGCCACAGGTCAGCGGATGGCTGTATATCTTGGCAGGCTGCGTGCTGCTCCGCGCCGCGCTGACCTATGGGACGGAAACATCCGCCAGCCGTGCCGCGCAACATGCCAAAGACGACCTCCGCCGCTCACTGCTGGAGACCATTCTGGAGCGCGGGCCAGGGTTTACGCAGCAGGAGCGCAGCGGTGAGCTTGTCAACACCTTGCTGGGCGGAATAGACAACCTGGATGCCTACGTCAGCCAGTATTTGCCGGCGGCGGGGCTGGCGATTCTGCTGCCGTTCACCTTTTTGGCGATCATCCTACCGCTTGATCCGCTTTCCGGGCTGGCGCTTGCCCTCACCGGACCGCTGATCCCCCTGTTTTTATTCCTCATCGGCAGCCAATCGCGCCGGTTGACCCATCGCCAATGGCAGCGGCTCAGTCAGATGAGCGCGGTGTTTTATGATACCCTGCGCGGACTGACCACCCTGAAGATTTTTGGGCGCAGCCGTGAGCAGCCCGCCCGCATTGCCGAAATCAGCGAACGCTACCGCCTGACCACCCTGGAGGTGATGCGCATTACCTTCCTTTCCGCCCTTGCGCTGGAATTGCTGACCACCATCGGCACGGCGGTGGTGGCGGTGGAAGTGGGCTTGCGTCTGCTGGCGGGCGAGGTGGAATTTTTTCCGGCGTTCTTCATCCTGCTGCTCGCCCCTGACTTTTACCTGCCCCTGCGCACCCTGGGACTGCGTTTTCATGCCTCGATGGCGGGCAAAGAAGCCGCAAAGAGGATCGAGGAGATAGAGAAGATCACCCCACCCTGGCAAATCACCCCACCCTGGCGAGAAGATCGCTCGCCTGTCCCTCCCCGCAAGCAGGGAGGGCAAAGCGAAGAGAAGAATTTCCCTTCTCCCCACGAGCAGGCAGGGGAACAAAAAAAGGATGGTTTCCCTTCCCTCCACAAGCAGGCAGGGCAAAGAGAAGAGGATGGCTTCCCTTCTCTCCACAAGCAGGCAGGGCAAAGAGAAGAGGATGGCTTCCCTTCTCCCCACGAGCAGGCAGAGGGAAAAGAAGAAAAGGGTTTCCCTTCTTCCCACAAACAGCGAGCGGAACAAGAGGGAAACATTGTCTTCCCCTCCCTGCTTGCGGGGAGGGACAGGCGAGCGATCTTCTCGCCAGGGTGGGGTGAGCCTCCCTCCATCACCTTCCGCGCGGTCAGTTACACCTACGCGGGGCAATCTGCGCCCGCTGTAGAGAATATCTCCTTCCATATTTATGCGGGCGAAACGCTGGCATTGGTCGGTCTCAGCGGGGCGGGCAAATCCACGCTGATGAAGCTGCTGCTGGGCTTTGATTCGCCTACCTCCGGCGAAATTCTGGTCAACGGCGCGCCGCTCGCATCCATGCCGCTGGAAGAATGGCGATCCACACTTGCCTGGCTGCCAGAACGCCCTGCCTTACTTTCCAGAACGCTGGCGGAAAATTTGCGCCTGGCTGCCCCCATTGCCTCGGATGCGGACTTGCGGACGGCGATCATCCAGGCGGGCTTATCGGAGTGGTTCGCCGCCCTGCCGCTGGGGTTCAGCACCCGGCTGGGCGAAGGCGGAAGCACCCTTTCCGGCGGGCAAGCCCAGCGGATTGCCCTGGCGCGCGCTTTTTTACGCCGTCCCGCCCTCTTTCTGCTGGATGAACCCACCGCTCACCTTGACCTGGCAACCGAGGAGAGCCTGCTGCCGGTCATCCACCGCTTGTTTGCGGGACGCACCGGCGTAGTCATTGCGCATCGTTTGCCAACGATCCGCGCGGCGCAGCAAATTGGCGTGATGCAAGCGGGGCAGCTGGTGGAAATTGGCTCGCATGCAGACCTGATGACAAAGCGCGGCGCGTATTGGCAGATCAACCAGGCATACACGGATGCAGACGCAAACGCGGAGCCGCCCTTATGAAGACCACCCTGCGCTTGCTTGGGTTTCTGCGTCCGTTTGCTGCAGCGGTGACGCTTTCCGTACTGCTGGGGGCAGGCGCGCTGGCGGCGGGCATCGGTCTGCTGGGGACTTCCGCTTATCTGATTGCCACCGCCGCGCTGCACCCTTCCATCGCTGTGCTGCAAGTTGCCATCGTGGGGGTACGCGCGTTTGGCATCTTACGGGCTGCCTTGCGCTACGCGGAACGCCTCGCCACCCATTCCGCCAGCCTGGCATTGCTGGCAAAGCTGCGCACTTGGTTCTTTGCCGCCGTTTTGCCGCTTTCGCCTGCTCAAATCCAGCCAACCCCCTCCGCGGATCTGTTCACCCGCGCCACTGCCGACCTGGACAGCCTGGAGAATTTCTACGTGCGTGCGGTCGCCCCACCCCTGACGGCGTTGGTGGTGATTGGCGGCGCGGGGTTGTGGATGGGCAGCCTGCACCCAGCGTTGGGGATGATCCTGGTGGGCGGGTTGGTCTGCGCGGGGTTACTGCTGCCGTTGCTGACGGTGGGACTTTCGGCTGCGCCTGCGGAAGCCGTCACCCATGAGCGGGCTGCCTTTCAACTGGAATTATTCGATACGCTCGGCGGGTTGGATGAGTGGTTGGTGGCGGGCGTGGCAGAATCATTTGCCGCGCGCGCATTTTACGCCGCCCGCGCCCTGAGTCATGCGCAGCAGCGGCTTGCCCGCACCGCTGCGCTGATCAACGCCCTGTTCACCCTGCTGAACGGGCTGACCTTATGCGCGGTGCTGGCGTTCGGCATTCCGCTGGTGGGCAGCACACTGGACGGCGTCACCCTGGCAGTGTTGGCGTTGGTCACGCTCTCCGCGTTTGAAGCCGTCACCCCGCTTTCGGCATCCGCCCAGGCATTCTCCAGCAGCTTATCTGCAGCGCGCCGCCTGTTTGCGATTGCTGATCAAACCCCACAAATTGCGCCTTCAGATCTGAAAGAAAAAGAGAATGTTCTGTTGGATGCGCCTCTTTCATTATTGATACGCGATTTGTCTTTTTCATATTCCGCCAATCTGCCACCCACCCTGGCGGATTTTTCGCTCGACCTGCCGGCTGGCAAGCGGATTGCTATTTTGGGCGAGAGCGGCGCAGGCAAGTCCACCCTGTTTCATCTGCTGCTGCGTCTGGCAGAATATTCGGGCGGGCAAATCAGCCTGAACGAGACGGATTTGCGCAGCCTGCCGCCGGATGACGCTCGCGCCTGTTTTGCCGTCCTGCCGCAGCAAGTTCACCTGTTTTCCGGCACATTGCGGCAAAATTTAACGCTTGGGGTGCGTCAGGCGCAGGATGGGCAGATTTTTGCCGCATTGCAAACCGCTTTGCTGACAGATTGGGTAAAGAACTTGCCGCGCGGGTTGGATACCTGGATCGGCGAAGGCGGCGCGACCCTCTCGGCGGGGCAGCGTCAGCGGGTGGGGATTGCGCGCGCCCTGCTCATCTGCCAATGCCGCCCGGCAATCCTGCTGCTGGATGAACCCACTGCCCACCTTGACCCACTCACCGAGCGCGCCTTCTGGGCAGCCTTCTGGCGGCAGCAGCCGCGTGAACAAAGCCTGCTCTGCCTGACGCATCGCCTGGTGGGGTTGGAGCATTTTGACGAGATCATCCTCATGGATCACGGGAAAATTGCCGAGCGCGGGAATTATGCACAGCTGCTGGCGCACGAAGGTGGCTTGCTCAGGCGATTAGCGCAGTTGCAAAGAGCGTTTTTGTGAAATACGCCAATATTCTCTTAGCGGGTGAGGTGGGGCGTAAACCAGATAGCGCGGCTGGAGGACGGGTCGCCGTTGACGTAAACATACAGGTTAAACGCTACTAGCTTGTCCCGAAGGGCGTTCAGGTCTTTGATCGCCTGGTTGGTGTTGGAATCAAAGCCCTCATTCCATTCGCCCAAAAGCTGTTCCGCGCCATTATCAATGGTATACGTCACCTTAAACTTTACGTAGCACTGGGGGGAATTGGGTTCGCAGCCGATCACTGCGCGGAAATCCGCCTGAGCAGGCACGCGCACCGGCGGGTAACGCGCCACAATGTAGCCATCTGGGCTGGCAGGCGGCACAACCAGCAGCCCTGCGCCGGTTTCCTTCTTGCCTGTTTCCAAGGTGGGGTCGGTCAGCTGGGCAAAGCTGCCCGGGGCAGAAGTATCCTTCATGGGGCAATCCAGCTTGCCCAGGTTGGTGGACCATTCCGCGCTGCACGTCTGATCGGCAAAGGAATAGAAGTCGGTGACTTCAATATCGACGAAGACATTGCCGAGGGCTTTCTCGCCAATGCCAAAATCCGTGCCATCCGCCGCCTGCAAACGCCAACTGCCCTTATATTTGCCATCTTTATCCGGGGCGCGCAAATCCACCGCCACGCGGACGGTTTCACCCGGTTTCACTTCGCCACTCTTGAGCAACGGGGAACTTTCCGCGCCCTTCATGCGCTCACCGCCGTTAAAAATCACCTGATATGCGCCTGTCCACGCGCAGGAGCCGGTATTTTTCAGCTCCCAAACTTTGGTGAAGGGTGTATTGGACGGCAGGGTTGAGCCATCGGGGATGGTAATATCGCGCAGGAACGAAGCGCGGTTACAGGGGATGGACGGGTCAAGGGTGGCGCTGGGGCTGCCCTTGGGCGGGGTGGGGGTGTTCGAGCCGGACGGGTTGACGGACGCAATCCCTTGTGGCGTGGCAGATGCATCCGCAGAGGTCTTGCCCGGCTGCGGGGTGGAAGTCGCCTCATCGGTTGGCAGCGGACCCAGGGTGGGATTCTTGCCTGCCGCCAGCTCGGTGGAAAGCGCGATCACCGTTTGGGCAGCGGCAGTGTTGACCACATCCGCCTGGCTCAAGTTGGTGGGCGCAGGTTTTGGCAGATTGCAGCCCACCAGGGCAAACAATCCACAGACGATTAAGGAAAGAATCCCAACCGCACGGCGCATCGGTTATATCTTCTGGCGCGCCTGATCTGGGGCGGCGCCTGCCATCAGCAAGCCCAAATATTCCTTCGTGGCTTCTTCCGCAGGGATGATTGCCACGATTTTACCGCGATACATCACCGCGATACGATCCGAGAGCTGCAAAATTTCGTCCAACTCGGTGGAAACCAGCAGCACCGCCACGCCTTCATCACGGCGGCGGATGATTTGCTTGTGGATATACTCAATCGAACCCACGTCCAGCCCGCGCGTAGGTTGAGACGCCACCAGCAAGTGAATGGGACGGGAAAGCTCGCGCGCCACAATCACCTTTTGCTGATTGCCGCCCGAAAGTTTGCCTGCCGGAGTCAACGCGCTGGGGGTGCGCACGTCAAAATTCTTAATTTCCTGGTCAGCGTGGGCAATGACCTCTTTTTCCTGCATAGACATGCCCCGCGCGAAGGGTTTGTTGTAATACATGTTCAGCACCAGGTTATCCGCCACTGGGAAACTAAGCACCAACCCATCTCGCTGACGATCTTCAGGGATATGCCCGCTGCCTAATTCGGTGATAGCGCGCGGGGAGGAATGGGTAATGTCATGCCCCATCAGGTGGATGCTGCCAGAGACGGGAGAATGCAAGCCGGTGATGGCTTCCACCAGCTCGGTCTGACCGTTGCCCTGCACGCCCGCCACGCCTAAAATCTCGCCTGCCTTCACCTCCAGGCTGACGCCGTTGACAGCGATCAGCCCGCGAATATCTTTCACCTGCAAATCTTGCACTTCCAGCACATTCCCTTGCGGGTGCGCGGGTCCTTTTTCCACTTCCAGCGACACCGCGCGACCGACCATCATGGTGGCAAGCTCGGTTTCCGTGCTGGTTTGCGGATCCGTTGTGCCGACCACTTTGCCGCCGCGCATCACGGTAATCCGATCCGCTATAGAAAGGACTTCCTTCAGCTTGTGGGTGATGAAAATGATCGAAACGCCCTGCTCTTTTAGCTCGCGCATAATGCGGAAGAGGTCTTGCGCTTCCTGCGGGGTGAGGGAAGCGGTTGGCTCATCCAAAATGAGGATTTTCGCGTGACGATAGAGCGCCTTGACGATTTCCACGCGCTGCTGCACGCCCACTGGCAGCTGCTCCACCAGGGCTTCAGGGTCTACATCCAGCGAATAATGATGCGAAAGCTCGCGCACCCGTTTTGCTACCCCAGCGCGATCCAACACCAAGCCTTTGGTTGATTCCGAGCCAAGCATGATATTTTCAGCTACGGTGAAGACCGGAATGAGCATAAAATGTTGATGCACCATGCCAATGCCGGAGGCAATCGCATCCGAAGGGGAATTAAAGCGCACGGGATTGCCATGCACCAAAATTTCGCCCTCATCTGGCTGATACAAGCCATACAGAATGTTCATCAGGGTAGTTTTGCCTGCGCCATTTTCGCCCAAAAAGGCATGGACTTCGCCTGGCATCAAAGAAAACGAAATATGATCGTTGGCTAATACGCCCGGAAACTGCTTGGTGATATTCCTGATCTCAAGAATGGGGTCCATATGGTCTCCGAGGGGTTATTTTTCGTAAGGAACGCCATCAGCGGCAGGGGCAATGGTGCGCCCGATCAGTCCGGTGAGGATAATCATGGTCAGGATATAAGGCACCATGCCGACCACGTAAGATTGCTGCAAGAACGCCCACTGCGGCGGTATGAAGTTGCGGAAGAACTGCAAGTTAATTTGCAACGCCTGAGCTGCGCCAAAGACCAACGCGGCTGCCCACGAGCCGATGGGGGTCCAGTTGCCGAAGATCATAGCAGCCAACGCCACAAAGCCGCGTCCATTGGTCATCATAGGTTCAAAGGAAGGAACAGATTGCAGGGTGAAGTATGCGCCGCCCAAGCCGGAAAGGCAGCCGCCAATCAGTACGTTAATATAGCGCATGCGGTTGACGTTGATGCCCACCGTATCCGCCGCGCGGGGATGTTCGCCGACTGCACGGGTGCGCAAGCCAAAGCGGGTGTGGAACAGCACGAAATGGCTGATGAAGACCAGCAAAATGGCGGCGATGGTGATGGGCTGCTGCTGAAAGACGCGCCCAATCACAGGAATATCCGCCAGGAAAGGCACGTGAATGGCAGGCAAAACGCCCGGCGCGTGCGGGAACTGACCGCCAAACAGCCCGTTCTTCTCAAAGAACAGCTGGCGATTGAGAAAGCCGGTGATGCCAATGGCGAGGATGTTGATGACCGTACCGCCAATGACCTGATCTACCTTGAAGGTGATAGATAGCACCGCGTGGAGCAAGCCCATCAACGCGCCGGTGAGGATGGCAAAGAAAACGCCCACAAGCAGGCTGGGCATCGTGTCCATCTTCAGAATTGTGCTGGCATACACGGAGGCAAACCAGCCGAAAAAGGCGGCGGTCAGCATCATGCCTTCAATGCCGATGTTGACCACGCCGGAGCGTTCGCAGAAGACGCCGGAAAGCGCGCCGAGAGTGAGGGGAGTGGCGACCGCCAGGGTAGTGGCAAGCATGCTGACGATAATCACCAGCGGGGTTTCATGCCCAGCCCCCACCGCCACGACCACCGCAAACAGGGCAACAATAATGGCTGCAATGAAGAGAAAACGCCGTAAATCCATGAGTGCGGCTCCTTATTTCCAACCACGTGTGAGCGTCACCCGCTCACCAGTAGCGCGAATGTGATAAATCCAGCGGATAATGGCATCCGCCGCCACGAACAGCAAAATCAACGCCTGGATAATGGAAATGACATCCACCGGAATTTGGGTAAGGAACTGCATACGGGTAGCGCCGTTGCGCATTGCGCCAAACAGGATCGCGGAAACGACCACGCCGAGTGGGAAGTTTTTGCCCAGCAGCGCGATGGCAATCGCATCAAAGCCGTAACCGCTGGAAAAGCCTAGCTCATGCCGGAAGTTGAGGGCAGTCACTTCAATCGCGCCTGCCAGCCCAGCCAACATGCCCGATAGAATCATGGTCAGGATAATGGTGCGCTGCACGTTCACCCCGGCGTATCGCGCGGCAGTGGGGCTTGCGCCCGTCATGCGGATTTCAAAGCCGAGGGTAGTCTTCCAGAGCAGCCACCAGACCAGCACCGCAATCAGCAGGGCAATGACGAAGCCCCAATGCAGGCGCAAGCCGGTAAAAATAGGCGTAAAGCGTGCAGATGCCGCAATCAGCGGGGTGCGCGCCAGAACATTCATGGGGTTAGGGTCCTTCATGGGCCCGTTAAGCAGAAAACTGGTGAGATTGAGGGCGATGTAGTTCATCATAATGGTATTGATGACCTCATGCCCACCAAAACGCGCTTTTAACCACCCTGGGATTGCCGCCCACAGTCCACCAGCAGCCATGCCAGCCAGAATAGTCAGCGGCAGGTGAATGATCGTGGGGATGGGACCGCCCACCACTTTGGGTAAGCCATAGCCTACCAGAGCAGCGGCGACCGCGCCAAGAGTCAGTTGACCTTCAACGCCGATGTTAAACAAGCCGCCTTTAAACGCCAGGGCAACGGCAAGACCGGCAAAGATGTAGGGAGTAGCCCAAATAATCGTCTCACTGAGCGCCTTCACCGAGCCAAAAGAGCCTTCCACCAGTCCGGCATAGGCAGCAAAGGGGTTGCCCCCCGCGCTCCAAATCACCAAGCCACCGGTGATAATCGCCGTCAACACAGAGAGGAAGGGGATGAGCATTGCCCTGATCCACCCGGGCAGCTGAACCCTTGCGGGGGTTTTCTCTTCAGGCAGGGGTTGCAGTGAATTTTCCATGCAGGCGCTCCAGGTTCAATCTGCGAAAACAAGAATTGAGGAAAGTAGGGCAGCGAAAGCTTCATCAAAAAAGTTTTCGCTGCCCTGCTTTTTTTGCGAATAGGGAAGAGAACGAATCGCCTTCCCTATTTTTTCTAAACAGGTTTACGGGTTGGCAGGCTTGGCAGGCGCAACATCGGTCTTGAGGGCGCCGCTCTGCAATTGCTTGGCGAGGTCGTCCATCTTGGTCTTGACGTCAGCGGGAACTTTGCCATCCAGATCATGGTAGGGGGCGAAGCCAGCTTTGCCCATGTAATTGCCGCCGGGGAACTTGCCATTTTTGGCGAGACCAATCAGATCAAAGACGCCGGGGGTTTCCAACTTCATCGCAGAAGAAAGCATGACTTTCTGCGCTTCTGGAACGGTCAGGTACTGGTCGGTATCTACGCCGATGGCATAGACGCCCTTTTCAGCAGCGCCCAAGAGCGCGCCGTTGCCGGTTTTGCCGCCAGCGCCGAAGATTACATCCACGCCCTTGTCAATCATCGAAAGAGCGGTGGTCTTGCCCCAATCGGGGTCGCTGAAGGTCTTGTCCATGCCAACATCGTTGTGATAGACAACGTTGACTTCCACCTTGGGGTTGGCGAACTTGGCGCCGGCTTTGTAGCCTTCACCATAGCGCCAGACGGGCGGGACAGCATCGGTGCCGCAAACGGAGCCGATTTTGCCCGATTTGCTCATCCAGGCAGCCAAAGCGCCTACGAGGAAACCAGCCTGATCTTCGGGGAAGTTCAAGCCAGCCAGGTTGGCAATGGTATCACCCTGGAACTGGTCAACGCCGATGAATTTGACATCGGTATACTGCTTGGCGGCGGCGATGGTCGCTTCACCCAGGGCGAAGCCCACGGTGATGATGACATCGTACTTAGCATCCGCAAAGGTGGCGATATTCTTGGCGTAATCCTTGGGGTCAGTGGTTTCAATGTACTGAACCTTGGCGCCCAAATCCTTCTGCGCCTGCTGAACGCCTTCCCAGGCGGACTGGTTGAAGGACTTGTCGTCAATCTTGCCAACATCGGTGACGAGACCCACACACAGAACTTCTGGCTTGGAGCAGTCGGCATTCTTGTCAGCGGTAGCCACCGGAGCGGCGGTGTCCGTCGCCTTGGCGGCAGCGGGGGTATCCGTTGCCTTGACGGCAGCGGCGGTGTCCGTCGCCTTGGGGGCGGTGGTGTCGGTCGCCTTGGCGGCAGTCTGCGTGTCAGTTGCCACAGCGGCCGGGGTGGCGGTGGCAGTGGGTGCGCAAGCCGTCAGCGCCATAGTGGCGATCATGACGATAGCCAGCAATAGAGATAGTTTCTTAGACATAGATTTTCCTCTCCTCAGAGGTACAAAAAATAGGGTGAAACTTTTGATTTCCGCGCATTCGTCCCCGTGCGCGGTCGGTGAAACAGCTTAAGTATAATCCCTAACTTTTCTTGTGGCAAGGAGAAGAGAGGGTGCAATTTTTCTGCTTTGTGATTAAGTACACCAGGGAGGTTAAGGGAAGAAAAATAAATGGAAAACTGTTTTGAAGGAGCGCAGCGGCGGCAAACGTGGCGAGGCTAAGGGGAACGAAGATTTGCCAGGGAATTATCCCAATCAGGAGGATATTGTCATACCAGAGATTGACCGGGGATGCCAACAAAATGGCAGCGCGAGCAATGCCCTCCTCCTGAAAAGCCGCCCATACCGCCACGCCTAAAACGACTGCATAGGCAAATATAGGTGAAACAGCGAAAAATGGAAACGAGAATACCCCCGAACTAATGGCTATTCGATCATGGGAAGGGCCGGTTAGACTTGCCAGCCAGTATTCGTAAATGTGCAGGTTATAGAGGAGAGGGAGGGAATGAATGATCGCAAGCGCGGCAAACCACTGCGCCAAACATCGGCGATCCTCCCTGAACCAGCGCAGCAGCACCGGAGGAAGAACCACCAGCGCAATTTGCGGCTTGAGGGTAAGCAGGGCGGCGCAGAGGATTGCTGTGCGCTTTCCGCCTTTCAGATGGGTGGTCAGCCAATAAAAGGGAATATCAATTTGCCCCGTCATAAACATGAAGAGAACAGGCGTAAAGAACAGCCAGGGGATAGAAGGTTGCTTCTGCCGGCGCGTCCCATCTACCAGCAGGAAAGCGTTAAACGCCATCCACAGCGGGGCAAGCAGGGAAGGCGGCATCCACGCAAAAATCACGAAGAGCATGGTCATCGCCGGGGGGTACATCGAATCATGCACCGCGTATGGATTCAACCCAGCAAGAACCGCCTGACCAATATGGAGAAATATAGAAAGATCATACCCCATTCTTGTTCCTCTGATTTTGAAATTCGATTAAATATACCAAATGTTTGGTCGTGGTAGATATATTTTATCCCCATTTTTCCGTGCCCCCGATGGAGCGCAAGAAAGAATCGCATCCGGGGAAGGTTCTCCCCTATTTTATGATACAATTCCAGGGCGGCACGGTATCTTTTTCTGCCGTGGGTGATTTTTACGAAAATTCGAGGGTTTCCAGCGTGTCCATTGACTTTACGCAGCCTTTAGGGCTGTGGGCATATTTTTTACTCGCCTTCGTTGTTATCCTGGAAGGACCCATTGCGACCCTGGCAGGGGCGGTTGCTGCCTCAGCCGGGTTGATGGACCCCTTTGGGGTCTTTTTTGCCGCCTCTTTGGGCAACCTGACTTCGGATACCGTCTGGTATTGGGTTGGGTACATGGGCAAGACCGGGTGGCTGCTGCGCCAACGCTTATTTGGGGTCACACAGAAGCAAATTGAACGCCTGAAAGAGGATATTCACGAACACGCCCCCAAGTTGCTATTCATGGCAAAGCTCACCCTTGGGTTTTCGATCCCTGTGCTGATTGCCACGGGCATGACGCGCGTGCCGATGCGCCGCTGGTTTTGGGCGTTGGTAACCGCGGAAACTCTCTGGACGGGGACGCTGGTGCTCTTAGGGTATTATTTTGGTCGCTATCTGGTTAAACTGGAACGCGGGGTGCAGATTGTGGCGGTGGTGGGCACGGTGATTGCCGTCAGCGCGCTGCTGTTTTACATCAGCAGCTTTCGCCGCCGCAATAAGAAGGAAGAATAAAATTAATGATGATGATTGGGACTGCGTCCACATCATCATCATTGTTTTTTAAGGATATCTGTATTTTTTAAGAGTAGAGACTTTTATGCGTATTGCGATTAGTGGGCAAACTTATTACCCTGGCAACAATGGGCAGGCAATTTTCACCATTCATCTGGCGGAAGGGTTGGCACGCGCCGGTCACGAAGTGGCGGTGATTGTGCCAGCGCCCGACTTTTCGTACCGGGTGGAAACCATCCAGCAGGTGCAGGTGCATCAGGTGCATTCCATCCCGCTCAACTGGATTCACAATGGCACGTTCCTGAATGCCTTCTCCGCCGCCAAGATTGCTGAAATCTTCCGCCAATTTCGCCCGGATGTGCTGCACATTCAGGATCATTACTTTTTGGAACTCAGCGCGGTGCAGGTTGCCCGCCGAATGCACATTCCCATTTTGGGAACGAATCACTTCCTGCCCGAAAATCTGCTGCCTTATTTGATGTGGCTGCCCCTGCCGCGCAGCTGGAAAGTCCGCTTTTTGTGGGAAACGATGCTGATGACCTACCGCAAGGTGAACCTGGTGACGACCCCCACCCGCACCGCCGCGGGAATTTTGGGGCATCAAAAGCTGGGTGTGCCGATTATCCCTATTTCGTGCGGGGTGAATACGGATTTGTTCTGCCCGCAGCCAGTGGCGGACCGCGCCGCGCTGCGAAAACGCTTTGGCTTAGACGCAGATGCGCGCATCTTCCTGTATGTGGGCAGGCAGGATCGTGAGAAACGGGTGGATTTGCCCATCCGTGCCCTGGCGGAATTGCTGCGCTCGGATGCGATCCGCGAACGGGGCGAGGTACAGCTTGCCATTGCCGGGCAGGGGTCTGCCGCCGCCGAGTTCCACGCCCTGGCAGCCACGCTTGGGGTGGAAGACCGCGTGAAATTCCTGGGTTATGTGCCAGGAGAGCAGCTGCCCGACCTCTACCGCGTGTGTGATGTGTTTTGCATGCCTTCGCCGGAAGAATTGCAGAGCATTGCCACGCTCGAGGCGATGGCTTCAGGGAAGCCAGTGCTGGCTGCCAATGCCCGCGCCCTGCCGGAATTGGTTTCGCCAGGCGAAAATGGGCAATTGTTCACGCCCGGCTCCGTCTCATCGCTGATGCAGGCAATGACCTGGGCGCTGGAACAACAATCGGAGTGGCAGCAAATGGCATCCGCCAGCCGCATCCGCGCCGAACATCACAGTTTGCACAATACCCTCATCCGCTACCTGGAACAATATCAGAAGCTCGCCGCGTTCCCTAGCCAGTGACCTTGTCCCCCCCTTTTTTTGTGGGCGATTCCCCCGATGGAAACAGGGAATGTCACCTGTTACAGTACACATTTCGCCCGGTTACAATGACAACATATCAGGCAGTTTAGCCTGTGTGACGTTAGCAAACGCCATTGTTCTATTTTAGTGGTAGGTGGATTGCTTATTTTATAGGTAGAATCTTATCGGTAGAGAGACTGCAAACGGCTCGAGGATGCGTCCTTGAGCCGTTTGGAGTTAATTTACATTACTGCTTGAGCATTTGCCCATATTAACAGCAACATCCCCGTCCGCGTAGTGGCTTCCGGCAGGAAGCCCAGCCACGATCAGGCAATTTCGGTTATGCAGAGAGAATTTCTCTAATACCACTAGGCTTCCTGCCGGAAGCCACTACACGGACTTTGGATAACCATTTCATTTGCAATTCCGCTTACGGCAGGGGGGATTCGATCTTGATTGCCGGATCAAGGGTGATGAGCATGGTGGTCAGGGTCTTGACGGGGGTGGCAGGGGTTTTCCCTGCGGCGGCAACATCGCTGACCGAGATGGTTTCGCTGTCAATGACCATTTTCACAGGTTGCAGGCTGGTTTTATCCAACCATAGCTCGGTCTGGCTATTGACGGTGGCTTCAGAGGCAGTGGTGGTACTGGCATATTGATAAACCACCACCGGCTTGCCGTTCAGCGCATCCTGGCGGATGAATTTGACGCTGCCCAGACTATCCAAAATATCCTGCGCGCTGGGGGTCGTGCCAAAATAAGAGGAAGCCATCAGGTCGCTGTCGCGCCAGGGGGCGGTTTTATTTTCCTTCAGGTAGACCCTGCCACCCACCACAATCGTTTCGGCGTCCTGGGTGATGATGTGCATGCGCAGCATGGCGGGGATGGCTTCCACGGTGGACTGGCGTGGCGGGTTCTCCTTCACCGTGGTAGTAATTTCCAGCCGCGTGGGTTGGGTATTCATCGCCACCAGGGCATTGGTAATCGCCTGGCGCATCTGATTCACCCCGGGGGTCGGCAACCCAGAGGTTGGGACGGCGGCGGTGGAAACAGTGAGCGCAGGGGTAGCAGCGGATTGGCAGGCGGTTAGCCCAAGCGCAAAAAATAGACTGCAAACCAGCCAAAAGAGGAGGGAGGATATTCTCTTCATCTATAAATCAATCATCACTTTCATATACTGCCCATCCGAGGCTTCAATTGCCTGATACGCCTTAAGATAATCGGCAAAGGCGAAGCGATGGGTAATGAGTTCGTCCAATTTCAAGGCTTTGGCAGCCACCAGATCAATGGCGCGGTCGTAATCGGGGCGCTGATACATAAGCGTTCCCACCAAACTTAATTCGCGATCCTGCACCAAGCCCAGGTCAACAGATGGCTGCTTGCCAAACACACCCACCACCACAATGGTCGAGCCTTTGCGCGCATGGCTGACCGCCTGGGTGATGGTGGCTTGCGCACCCACGCATTCCAGGATGAGGTCTGCCTTATCCGCGCCAAAGTTGCGTAAGATTTCCGCGTTCAGGTCCGCGCGGGCATCTACGGCAAATTCGATGCCACAGCGGCGCGCCTTGTCCAGCTTATACGGGCTGAGGTCGGTAATCATCACGGATTTTGCGCCGGACGCACGCGCCACCTGAGCCACCAGGTTGCCAATCGTGCCTGCGCCCAGCACAAGAACGCGCTTGCCTTCCGCGCCGCCGCCCCTGCGTAAAGCGTGTACCGCCACAGAGATCGGCTCCACCAGGGCAGCCTCGTCTAAGGAAACGCCCTCAGGCAGCTTGATGACCTGATCCGCGTTGACGGCGAAGAAATCTTGCGCTGCGCCATCCGTTTGGAAGCCCATCACCTTCAGCGAATCGCAAATATGCGCCATGCCATGCGTACAGGGGTAACATTCCCCGCAGGTGACTTGCGGCATAAACACGACTTTATCGCCGATGCTGAAGCCGCTGACCCCACTGCCAAGGGCGGCTATCTCTGCGCCGACCTCATGCCCCTGCACCACCGGATAGCGGGTGTAAGGGTGCAGCCCATGATAGACATGAATATCTGACCCGCAAACACCGATCCGCCGGATGGCTAGTAACACCTGTCCGGCGGCGGGTTGGGGCTGCTGGACATTGCGAAATTCAATTTCCCCAGGATGAGTCATCACTGCCTGACGCATACGAGAACCTCCATCATATCCTTGCTTCATAGACACCCAAAAGAAAATTTACCCCACAAAGGTAATAATGAGCATGGCGACTGCCAGGACGGCAATTTCAATTGCCAGAATAATGGCAATGCGCTTGAAGGTATCGCCGCGCTGTAGACCTTTGCGGGTATAGACTTCGCCGCCAATGACGCCGGTGATGAGCAGCACGCCGAGCAGCATCACTGTCACTAATTGCACAATGTAGGTGACTTTGCCAGGGTATGAAATGTCACGGTTGGGGTCGCCCATCGCCAGCTTTAGCAGGGTATCGGTGGCATTTGCTTGCCAGGCGATCATCAGGTGGGTAATGGCATCATAGACCTTTAGCCCATCAAAAATCATAAACGCTGAGGTGACGACCCAGCTCACCCAGCGGATAATGGCGGTTGTGGCGTTTGCGTTCTTTTCGATCATTTTTTTCTTCTCCTTAAATTTTATTCAATTCATTATAAAGCCTGTTGAGCCTGACGGGGAGAGGGAAAAAAGAGGAACGGCGGGGTTGATGCAATCCATTTTCGTGATATGATTGGGAAAAATAAAGCATTTGAGGATGTTCATTGCCTAGTCCCCTCTCATTTTCAGCGCGGGCAATTTGGGAACGGTGGCGTTTGCCATTGGCGATATTTTTCACCTGCATGATCGTTTATCTTTTCTTCTGGTCAGGTCATCATTATTCCATTGATGGCGTGGTGATGTTTGAATACGCGAAGACGCTCCTGTTTCAACATTCCTTTCAAATGAACCCACCACTGGCGTGGGGAACAGACATGACGGTAAGCAAGTGGCCCATTGGGCTGACGCTGCTGTATATGCCCATATTGGCGTTGCTGTCTGTCACCGCGTTTCGTGGGAACGCCGAAATCCGCGTCATCCCGCATGGTTCTGGCGTGGGCTATGGGCTGGCATTGATGGAAAATCGCCCGTATTTATTTGGTTCACTCGTCAACCCAGTGATTACTGCCACAACAGCCGTATTGGTTTACTTTCTTGGCTTGCAAATGGGGCTATCCAAACGGAAGGCTTGCCTGGCAGCCTTGATCTTCGGGTTAATCTCGCCAGCAGCGGTCTATACGCGCTTTGACTACGCCCAACCGCTGGCAGGGTTGCTGATTGCCGCGTCCGTGCTGTGCTTTCTATCCGCGCGGACACGCCATTCGCACAAAGAATTGATTCTTGCAGGCTGCTTCCTGGGGTTTGGCATTCTCACCCGCCCTGAGCTTGCCCTGTTTGTTGCCGCGCCGATGACGATTTTGGCGTTGTTCTTTTCCTGGGATGCTGCCAAAGGCGGATGGGAGAGGGTCAAAACAATGCTATATTTTGCCGTTCCCCTGGCGGCATTTGTCTTTCTTAACCAGGCAATCAATGCCATGCGTTTTGGCGGGTGGCTTTCCGTGGGGTATCAACCCACCAGCGAATTTAACTTCGCTCCTGAGCATTTTCTGACCGCATTCTTGGGAAATATCATCAGCCCAGGGCGGGGAGTGTTCTTTTTCTTTCCGGTCGCCTTCTTTGCCATCCTTGGGGTTTTCTCGGCATGGAAAAAAGACCGTTGGTCAGCCGCGCTTTGGACTGCAATCCTGGCGGGGTCCTTCGTTTTCTATGCCACCTGGGATAATTGGAGCGCAGGACTAAGCTGGGGACCGCGCTTTTTCATCCCCATTTTGCCAATTTTCTCTTTGCTTGGGGTGGTGGGATTAAATGCCGCGCTTCGCCGAGTACGTATCGTACCCTGGCTGATTTTTGCAGCCTGCTGCGCTTTTGGCGGGGCAGCCACCTTGCAGGCAATGATCTTCGACTTTGTGGGATTTTATTCTTCTTTCCATCTGACCGATGCGCAATTCATGCTTGGGTGGATTTACTTTAGAACCGCCTATTCCCCCCTGTTTCAAGGGTGGGGCTACTTGACGAACTTGGAGCATTACGATTTATTCTTCCTTCAGCGGCTGGAAGTCGTTGGGTATCGAGTGGCGTTGGGAATGATTGCGCTTGGCGCGATTCTGATGACCGTTTTTTGGGCGCGATTCTTTGCTCGCAAGGAAAGCGTTAACTTCCCTGCCGCAGTGGATTAAACTGCTGGCAAAGACCTTTCTCGAACCTCTTTAAAACAAATGTCCCCCAGACGTTGTTTTTCTGGGGGATCACGCTTTCGATTAGGAGGGGTGCCTAGACGGTTTCGAACCCTCAACCTCCTCAGCCACAGTGAGGCGCTCTGCCATTGAGCTATAGGCACCATACATGGGTTATCTTGCACCCATACTTACAGGCAAAATTTTATCACACAGCCTTGTATTCCGCAAGGTGTTGACGAGGTTTCTTGGAAGCTGGTTAGGCAATTTGCGCGCGCAGAAATTCCCCCACCTCGGCGCGGGCAACGGTCTGCTGAGAGCGATTGGCAAGGTCTTTGACCGTCACCTGACCGGCAGCCCGTTCATCCGGACCGACAATCAGCACAAAGCGCACGCCCACGCGGTCGGCAAATTTGAGCTGCTTTTGCAGTTTGGCGGCTTCTGGGTAGACGAGGGTGCGCATGCCGCTGGCGCGGAGTTCACTGCCCAGGGCGAAGGCATCTGGCAGGCTGTCTTCATCAAAGACACTGACGAAGGCATCCGCGCTGGTTTGCTGCTGGGCTTCGGGCAGCAGGTTATATTCATGCAAGAGGATGGTAATCATCACGTCACCCATCGCAAAGCCGACCCCCGGCAGAGGATCGCCGCCGACTGCGCCAACCAGGTTATCGTAATGCCCGCCGCCAAAGATGGCGCGTCCCCCGTTGCGGGCTTGCGCCTCGAACACGATGCCGGTGTAATAGGTGAGTCCGCGAATGACGCTTGGGTCAAATTCCACATACTCTTTGAAGCCCATTTTTTCGATAATGGCAAAGGCGCGGCGCAGGTCTTCGGAATGCTGCCAGAGCGCGCCATCCGCTAATAACGCGCGCACCTGCTGGAACTGGGTTTCGCTGAGACCGATAGACAGGGCGTATTCGCGCCAGGCATCCGCCGAGAGCTTATCGCGCCGGTCAATCAGGCGGAAAACACCCTCGCGCAATTCCTCCGCGATGCCCATTGCGCTCATCTCCGCGCTCATCAAGCGGCGGCTGTTGACGGCGACCCGCACCTTATCTGCGCTCAAGCCAACCTCTTTAAAGAAGGAACATGCCACGCAGATCAGCTCCGCGTCCACTTCGGCAGAATTTGAGCCGATCAGGTCAATATTCCACTGAAAAAATTCGCGCGTGCGTCCTTTTTGCGGACGTTCATAGCGCCAGAAGGGCCCAAACGACCACCAGCGCAGCGGGTAGGTCAACTCTTTTTGCTTTTGCGCCACCATGCGCGCCAGGGAGGGGGTGAGTTCCGGGCGCAGGACGATTTCTTCCCCGCCGCGATCCTGAAAGACGTAGGATTGTTCCTTGACCAGTTCTTCGCCGGACTTGGCGGCGTAGAGTTCCAGCCGCTCCAGAAATGGTCCATCATATTCCTGATAGCCATAGCTTTGGGAGACTTTGCGGATTTTATCGAGCAAATAGGCGCGCACAGCCATTTCTTCAGGGTAAAAGTCGCGCGTGCCTTTGACGGCGGGGATGATTGTTTTCATGCGGAAGCCTCATTAAAGAAGAATGATTGCAGTTAAGGTGTATTTTAACATACTCCGCGCCCTGGACGGGTGGAAATTTGCAAGACAGGCAGTTGTAAAGCCCACTGTTTCAGATTCAGAGTACAATATCTTTATTGTCTCATTTTATTATGCTTTAACAGGTGGATTGATGCGCCCATGAACATCCGCGAACTGAACCAACTTATTGATGGCACGTTTATTAACCAACCCAGTAACCTCAATCGGGAAGTGAAAGGCGGCTTTGGCGCTGACCTGATGAGCGATGTGCTTGCCTCTATACAGCCAGAAGCCGTGCTGCTGACCGGGCTGTGCAACCCGCAGGTGGTACGCACCGCGCAGATGGCGGATGTGGCAGCCATTGTGTTGGTGCGCGGCAAGCACCCCCCCATCGAAACCATTCGCCTGGCAACCGAAGAAAACCTTGCGCTCATTTCCACCCCTTACGGCATGTTTGAAGTCTGCGGACGGCTGCATGATGCGGGTCTGGTTAGCCTGGAAGCCCCCATGCAGGATGGCCCGTGCGAATGTGAAGAGGAGTAGGGTTGTTTAGCCACGCTCTGCCCGCTAACGGCTCGGACCCCGCTCAACCGATCAGCGACAAGATGGCGCAGTCTATCACGCGCGTGGAAGAGCTGGCGTATGAGCTGCGCGTGCAAGAGGTGATGACCCGTGATTTAAAATCGCTTTCGCCGGATATGCCCATGTCGGTGGCGTTGGATATGTTCCGCGCGGCGCACATTTCCGGCGCGCCAGTGGTGGAAAATAATCACCTGGTGGGGGTCATTAGCCTGGAAGACCTCATCCACTGCCTGACCTCTGGCAGCCTGGATTCAACGGTAGACCAATACATGTCACGCCAGCTGGTGACGGTTCACAACTCAGACCCGGTGATCGAAGCCCTCAAGCTGTTCGTGGATTCGCGTCATGGGCGGCTGCCGGTATTGGATGATGTGACGGACGCGCTGGTGGGCATTCTGACCAAGAGCGACATCACTTTTGGGCTGCTGGGCGCGCTGCAACGTGATTATCAGACCGAAGAAGTCCGCCGGTATCGCGCCAGCCACCTGTTTGAAGATATTAATTCCGACCGCTCCAGCCTGATCTTGCGCTACACCATCCGCCAGGGCGACTTCACACGGGGCGGATCGGCTTCGAGCAACATCAAGCGCGCCCTGCTGCGCCTGGGGGCGACCCCGCAAATTGCCCGGCGGTGTGGCATCGCTGCATACGAAGCCGAGATGAACCTGATTATCCACACCACGCATGGCGGCGTGATCCGCGTGGAGATCGAGCCGAATCACATCAGCATAGACATTTATGACGAAGGTCCGGGCATTAAAGATACGAACCTTGCCATGAAACCGGGATATTCCACTGCCAGCGAAGAAGTGCGCGAATTGGGCTTTGGCGCGGGCATGGGTTTGGTGAATATTCAACGCTGCATGGATGAAATGCAGCTTGAATCGGTGTATGGCAAAGGCACGCGGCTGCGCATGAAAATTTTCTTGCAAAAAGACGCCGAGAAAGCGACTGATAAGGAGAAACACACCCCATGAATCTGCAACAGGTGATCGAAGCGTTACATCTTACCTGCCTGACGGATGCGCAAGACTTTTCCGCTGTCACCCCTACTGCCGGATACACCTCAGACTTATTAAGCTGCGTGATGGCTGCCGCCCCGCATGGGGGCATTTGGGTGACGCTGCAAGCCCACATGAACATTGTGGCAGTGGCGGCGCTGCTGGAACAGTGCGCCATTATCATCACCGAAGACGCCCAACCGGACGCTGCGACCATCCAAAGAGCCAACGAAGAGGGGATTGTGCTGCTTTCTACCCGGCTGCTGAGCTTTGAAGTGGTGGGGCAGTTGTGGGATATGGGCTTGCGAGCCAAAGAGTAACCGTCTTTGCAAACTTTCCGCGCGGATTTGCACGTGCATACCCTGCTTTCGCCCTGCGCCGGGGTGGAAATGATCCCCCCGCTGATTGTGCAGGAAGCCGTGGCGTTTGGCTTGCACCTGATTGCGATTACCGATCACAACGCCACCGCCAACATTGCGGCGGTACAGAAGGCAGCCGAAGGGACAGATCTGCGCGTGCTGCCGGGGGTGGAGTTGCAAACCCGCGAAGAAGTGCATTCGCTGTGCCTGTTTGATACCCTGGAACAAACGACCGCCTTTCAAGCCTACATTGACCAACACCTGCCGAACACCGCCAACAACCCCGATTTCTTCGGCGAGCAATTTGTGGTGGATGAAACCGGCGACTTTTTGCGACGCGAAGACCGCCTGCTGCTGGCATCCACGGATGTTTCCATCGAAGAAGCCTTCCGCGAAGTGACCCGGCTGGGCGGGCTGATGATTCCGGCGCACGTCAACCGCAGCGCATACGGGCTGCTGACTATGCTGGGCTTTGTCCCGCCAGAACTGCCGCTGGAGGCGTTGGAAATCTCGCGTCACCTGAAGCCAGAGCAGGCGGTGATAAAGTTCCGCGCGCTGAAGGGCTACCCGCTGATTCAAAATGGCGATGTGCATTTTTTGGATGGATTCTTAGGCTCGACTTATTTTCAGGTGGAAGCGCCTACCCTGACGGAGCTGCGTCAGGCGCTGGCGGGGCAAAATGGGCGCAGTTTTCGCATCATTGTTGACAACTCTCTACCGGAATAATGACATTTGATAATTGACCGTTCTGCCCTCTGAAGATAAACTCAAAGAGATTCAAAGATCGGTTTACTTCGTGAATTAATTCACAATCCTTTTATCTTTACTGGAGCGAAACCATGCTCGATGCAGTGCAAACAATTCCCGCAAATGACCCGGTGGCGAACCCCGAAAAGCGCGCCATCATGGATCGCATTCTCGAAGAGAATCGCACCTTACCGGGTGGCTTAATGGTTACCCTGAATGAAGTTCAGAGTCAGATTGGCTTTATTTCTGAACCCATGCAGAATTACATTTCCGAAAAAATGCGCGTGCCGGTCAGCACCATTCACGGCGTAGTCTCTTTCTATTCTTTCTTCGTCACCACCCCGCGCGGACGGCACACCGTCAAGTTTTGCATGGGGACTGCCTGCTACGTGGGCGGGATTGAATTGCTGATCGAAAAAGCCCGCCAGTCCCTTGGGATTGGACCCGGCGAAACCACCCCAGATGGCGCAATCACCCTGGAAATCTGCCGCTGCGTAGGCGCGTGCAGCCAGGCGCCAGTCATCGTCATTGACGACGAGAGTCACGGGCGCGTCAAGCCAAACAAAGTGCCTCAACTCCTGCGCCCCATTCAGGAAAAGAAGGACTGACCTTGAGGGAACTGGCGCTGCATCTGCTGGATATTGCTGAAAACAGCATATCTGCAAACGCGAAGACGGTGAAGGTGACGATTGAAGAAAATTACGTCACTGACCGGCTGCGAATGATGGTCGAAGATGACGGGCGTGGGATGAGCGCGGAGATGGTCGCCCAGGTGACGGATCCATTCTTCACCAGCCGCACCACCCGCAAAGTAGGCATGGGGCTGCCGCTGCTGAAAGCCGCCGCCGAAGCCTGCAATGGCTCTCTGAAGGTCACTTCAGAGGTGGGCAAAGGCACCCGCGTAGAAGTGGAATTTCAGCATAGTCATATTGACCGGATGCCGCTGGGCAGCGTGGTGGATACCATGCTCACCCTGGTGGTCGGCTCGCCTGAAGTGCATTGGATTTTCCGCTATCAGGTGGATAGCGAAATGTTCGAGTTCGATGACCAGCCTTTTAAAGAAGAATTAGGGGATATACCCCTGAGCGAAGGCGCGGTGCTTGGCTTTTTGCGTGAACATCTGCAATCGGGGGTCGCCAGCGTGGCGCACGCCCCAGGTCAAGACGGTATCTTTGAGAAAAGTCTGCACACCAAGCGAATCACAGCCCCGTAAACGGGAAGAGGAGAGATTAACATGGCGGATAAGGTAAAAACACTCGATGACCTGCGCAAATTGCGCGAAGAGGCATTAGAAAAACGCCGCGTAAAGAGCGCGGCCGGTCAGACACAGATTGTCGTAGGCATGGGTACGGTGGGGATTGCCGCCGGGGCGCGTGAAACGCTGAAAGCCATCCTCGATTTCATCGAAAAAGAAAATCTTTCGGATATTATCGTGCGCCAAACCGGCAACCTGGGCATGGATTCCTACGAGCCATTGGTGCAGGTGGTGATTGGCGATGCAACCAAGGTGATGTATGGCAAAGTAACCCCTGACGCTGCCCGCCGCATCATGCAGGAACACGTCATGGATGGTCGCCCGGTCAAAGATTACGTCGTTGAAGGATAGTAAATACCTATTTTTATTCTTATTGGGTAGTCAAAATAAGAATAAAAATACTCTGAAGGCTGCTCTATTTCTTTGAGATTGTCTTTATTGCTTGAAAGGTGAAACAATGGCTTTTTATCGTACTCATGTGCTGGTGTCGGTGGACCCAGAATGCTTAAATAGAGGTGCGCACGAAGTAATTGACGCGCTCCACGATGAACTGGTGGATCAGGGTCTGAACGAAGAAGTACAGGTGTTGGAAACGTCTCGCCTGGGGGACCCATACGCGCAGGGACCGGATATTATGGTCTACCCCGAAGGCGTGCATTACGCCAAGCTGACGGCGGACGACATCCCCTTCCTGGTGCAGGAACACTTCCTGAAGGGGCGCGTGGTGGAAAAATTCCTCGCGCAGGAAAAGATTGTGGCGGATGAAGAACTGGGCGCGCCCCAGGCGAAGGAAGTCCGCGTGGTTTTGCGCAACTGCGGCAAGATTGACCCGCTGAACATTGAAGATTACATTGCCGAAGATGGTTACATGGCGTTGGCGAAGGTCGTCACCGAGATGACCACCCAGCAGGCGTTGGATATGGTTGCCAAATCCGGCTTACGTGGACGCGGCGGCGCGGGCTTCCCAACGGCGCGCAAGTGGGATCTGGCTCGCCAGGTGCAGGCTTGGCCCAAGTTTATCATCTGCAACGCGGATGAGGGCGACCCGGGCGCGTTTATGAACCGGCGCGTGTTGGAAAGCGACCCGCATTCCGTGTTGGAAGGCATGATTATCGCCGCTTACATCATCGGCGCCAGCCGCGGGTATATCTACTGCCGCGCGGAGTACCCGATTGCCGTCAAGCATTTGAATATCGCCATTCAACAGGCGCGCGAATTTGGCTTCCTGGGTGAAAATATCCTCGGCACCGAATTTAGCTTCGACCTGGAAGTCCGCCAAGGGGCAGGGGCGTTCGTGTGCGGCGAAGAAACCGCCATGATCGCGTCTATCGAAGGCAAACGCGGCGAACCCCGTCCGCGCCCGCCATTCCCGGCGGTCAAGGGTCTGTGGAGCCAACCGACCAACAATAATAATGTAGAAACCTACGCTAACGTACCCCAGATCATCCTGCGCGGACCGGAATGGTTCGCCAGCATGGGTACGGAACAGGCGAAAGGCACCAAGACCTTCGCGCTGGCGGGGGATGTGAAGCACACCGGTCTGATCGAAGTTCCCCTGGGCATCACCCTGCGCGAAGTCGTCTACGAAGTGGGCGGCGGCATCAAGGGCGATAAGGGCTTCAAAGCCATTCAAACCGGCGGACCCATGGGCGGCTGCTTACCCGCTGAATACCTGGACCTGCCGATTGATTACGCCTCCCTCACCCAGGCTGGCTCAATGATGGGGTCTGGCGGCTTGGTCGTCATGGACGAAGATACCTGCATGGTGGATATTGCCCGCTTCTTCATGGAATTTACCCAGGATGAAAGCTGCGGGAAGTGCGTTCCATGCCGCGTGGGGACGCACCGCCTGCTGGAAATCCTCACCCGCATCTGCGAAGGCAAGGGCGTCCCCTCTGATTTGGACGACCTGGAGTATTTGAGCAGTGAAATTCAATCCACCTCGCTGTGCGGGTTGGGTCAAGGCGCGCCGACCCCAGTGGTCAGCACCCTGCGCCACTTCCGCAAGGAATACGAAGCGCACATCTACGAAAAACGCTGCCCCGCCAAGGTCTGCAAGTCGTTGATTTCATATGACATCCTGCCGGATGTCTGCACCGGCTGCACGGTCTGCGCGCGTAACTGCCCAACCAACGCCATCTCCGGCGAACGCCGCCAGCCGCACGTGATTGACCCGAACGTCTGCATCCGCTGCGGCATCTGCATGCAAGTTTGCAACTTCAACGCCATCGAGATCAATTCGTAGTTCTGTAAAGAAAAATAATCAAAGGGAGGATATTTGAGAGATCAAATATCCTCTTTTTGATTTTAATGCTTGCGCGTTCCCAATCTGCCGTAGTGGCTTCCGGCAGGAAGCCTGACAATTATAAGGAAATTGTTACTGCTCAGGCGCCCAGTCCGTGTAGTGGCGTCCGGCAGGTCGCCCAATCCTCATCAGCCAATTTCCGGTTCGCAAGGTAAATTTCCGACTACCTACCACCAGGCTTCCTGCCGGAAGCCACTACACGGACTGGAATCACCCCTGCATTTATAGGGGGTGCCTGAGCGGTAACAGCCAATTTCGGTTGTGCAGAGAAAATTGCTCAACTACCACTAGGCTTCCTGCCGGAAGCCGCTACACGGATTGAGATCACCCCTGCGCTTATAGGGGATGCCTGAGCAGACACGGGAATGTGCAAAATTGGTACGGGCAGGCTTGCCCTCCAGATATAGGGCAGGCGCAAGCCCTACCTGTACAAGAAATCTTTTTTGGCGAAGGTATTGATAAAAAATCGAATTTGCTGGCAGGCGGTTTGAATTAAAATGGGCAAGTTGTTGTACAATAGACTCACAGACATTCCCCAGGCGAAGCAGCCCGGCTATTTCATCTTCCTCCCGTTGCACGCGACTCTGCCGCCTGGGCGCAAATGTGCCATTTGGTTCTTTTTGTGTCTTTCATCTATGGAGGAGCATGATTCCTACCCCCTTGCAAGCCAAACCTACGTTCGAAGTCGTTGACGCTGCTGTGCGGCGTCATGGCGTTACCCGCGCCGAGTTGATCCCTGTCCTTAGTGATATTAACCGTGAGTTGGGCTATTTGCCGCCGGATGCGCTGGAAGAAGTGGCGCAGAAGATGCACCTGACCAAAAGTCAGGTCTTCGCGGTGGCTACGTTTTATCACATGCTTTCTACTGAGAAGCTGGGCGAACATGTCATCCAGTTTTGCGAGAGCGCGCCGTGCCATGTGGTCGGCGGCAGGCAGGTCTTTCAGGAATTGCAGGCGCACCTGGGGCTGGAACCTGGGCAGACTTCGCCGGATGGCAAGTGGACGCTGGTCATGGTCAGCTGCCTGGGGATCTGTGGGGTGGGTCCGGTATTGGTGATTGACGATGAGATGTACGGCAACGTCACGCCAGAGCAAATCCCCGCGATCTTAGCGCAACATGAACAAACCCATCCCACGAAAGGAATACGCTCATGAAAACCTATCGTTCGATGGTGCTTGTCTCTAGCGATCCGGTGAGCATAGTACGCGGCGCGCAAACCGTCTACGAGCAGCTGCAAGCTGAAATCCAATCCTTTGGACTGCAAGATGAAATCAGCCTGGCGATGGTGGGCGATATTGGCAGGCATGACGCTGTGCCGATGGTCATTATCTACCCCGAAGCGGTGGTGTATGGACCCGTCAAGCCGGATGACGTTCACTTTTTGGTGGAGGAACATCTCTATAAGGGGCGGATTGCCGCCGGATTGCAAGCCTCTACCCGCGAATTGACCGGACGGATCGCCTGGCTTTCCGCGCGCAAGGGGACGATGCCCGCCGAGCAGCGGATTGTGTTGGAACGCGCTGGCATTATTGACCCCACCAGCCTGGAAGATGCCATCATCCACGATGCGTATCAGGCGTTGGGCAAGGCGGTGACAGAAATGACCCCGCAGCAGGTGATCGCCGAAATCACCCAGTCGGGGTTGCGTGGGCGCGGCGGGGCAGGCTTTTCGACCGGCACAAAGTGGGGATTTGTGGCAAAGACGCGCAGCGATCAAAAATACGTGATCTGCAACGCGGATGAGAGCGAACCCGGCACGTTTAAGGATCGCCTGCTGCTGGAAGGCGACCCGCACAGCATCCTGGAAGCGATGGCGCTGGCGGGCTACGCCGTGGGCGCGAGCATTGGCTATGTGTATGTGCGCGGCGAATATGCGCTGGCGGAACAACGCCTGAAAACCGCCATCACCCAAGCGCGTGAGGCGGGCATTTTGGGCGAGAATATCTTTGGCTCAACGTTCAGCTTTGATATTCACATTCACAGCGGCGCAGGGGCGTACATCTGCGGCGAAGAAACCGCGCTGATCGAATCGATTGAAGGCAAACGCGGCGAACCACGCTCCCGTCCGCCTTACCCCACCACCAACGGCTTGTGGGATAAGCCCACCCTGGTCAACAACGTGGAGACGCTCGCCAATATCCCCGCCATCCTGCGGCATGGGGCAGCCTGGTATCGCAGTTTTGGCACGCCCTCCAGCCCCGGCACCAAGGTCTACACCGTGTTGGGCAACATCAATACCACCGGGCTGATCGAAGTGCCGATGGGCATTACCCTGCGCGAAGTGATCGCCATTTACGCCAAAGGCATGAAAGCCGGCGCGACCTTCAAACTGGCGCAAACCGGCGGCTCGTCCGGCTCGATCATCCCTGCCAGCCTGCAAGATACGCCCATGGATTTTGACTCGTTCAACAAAGCCGGGGTGGCGTTAGGCTCTGGCGCGCTGCTGATCTGCGATGAAGAAACCTGCGTGGTGGATTTGGCGCGTACCCTGATGAACTTCTTCCGCAAAGAGAGTTGTGGCAAGTGTACCCCCTGCCGCATTGGCACGGAACGCGCCTATACCATCCTGACGCGCATCGTGGAAGGTCGCGGGCAGCTGAAAGACCTGGATGAGCTGGCAGGATTGAGCGAAAATCTGGCGACCCTCTCGAATTGCGGGTTGGGGCAAACCGCCGGTACGCCGCTGAAAGACATCCTCACCCACTTCCGCGCCGAAGTGGAAGCCCACATCCGCCTGCACGTCTGCCCGACCGGCGTGTGCAGCATGCACGCCCCCGAGAAGGCAGTCCAGCGGGTGTAGGGGAAAAGAAGCCTAAATTAAAGATACTAATCGTGATTATAATAATCACGATTAGTATCTTTAATTGAGTACTCCTTCATTCTTATCTTCTCAAGTCCTGCAAATTGAATTGATTTGGAGTAATTTAAAAGATGACTCCACTGCAAAAAGGATACGAGAAAAGGTATCCAGATTCAACCCTGAGCAAGCGGGGAAAAATTTAATATAATAGGAGCAGCCCAGCACCGAACGAGGAAAGCATGTTCAAAAAGAACACCCGCCATCAGCAAA
>JBBRAT010000027.1:0-59763 GCA_038206515.1 Anaerolineales bacterium
ATCCCCAAAATGATACATCGAATATGCTTACGTCGTCTTTTTGGGAGTTGTGCGGGGCTTTTTCGAACGCCTGCTAAGCCCCACTTTCGTTTTTATGCCAGTTTTGGCTCGCTAAAATCGACTTTTTGCAGAAGAGTCATAGATACAATTCTGAATATTGCATCAAGAAATTGTGAAATACCTTTCGAGTGGCTGTTAATATTTGTTGACGCCAGAAAGGTTTCGCGCATTCACAAAGCTGAAAAAGGACTGTTTTTGATTAATCTTGCTTATCTACCAGGTTCTGTTTTGCTTTTTATCACCGTCATCCTGGGGGTGGGCTTATCCATTTATGTCTGGCGTCAGCGCAGTGCGCCGGGCGCGCATTCTTTCCTCTTCTTCTTGCTCGCCTCCAGTCTTTGGGCATTATTTAATGCTTTTGAACACCTTTCTTTCATGCCAGAAACCAAAGTCTTTTGGGCGCGCATGGCTTATTTTGGCATTGCCACCCTCCCCACTTGTTGGTTCATTTTTGCTGTTCGCTTCAGCCGCCGCGATTCCCTCTTGCCGCGTTTTTGGTATAAAGACCCGCGCCGGGTGATTGCTCTTGGTCTCATCCCGCTAATTACTCTGGGCATGGCGTGGACAAATGGTTATTTTCATCATTTGTTGTGGAGCCAAATTGTGCCGATCCCTGGCACGGTAGAGCTGATTTACTACCATGGACTTTGGTTTTGGATCAGTGTGGTATATGACTATCTTTTGCTCATGGCAGGCACTTTTCTGCTGCTTAAAACCACGTTCATTCAATATCCAACTCTTTATCGGCGACAAGGTTTTATCCTGGCAGTTGGGATTCTCTTCCCTTGGGTTTGTAATGTTCTTTACCTGACCGGATTAAATCCCTTCCACGGTACAGACCCGACTCCCTTTGGCTTTTCGATAGCCGGTCTCGCTTGCACGTTCTCGTTATTTCGGCTGCGGATGTTTGCCCTGCTCCCTGTCGCGCGGGATACTCTGGTCGAGACGATGGACGATGGCGTTTTGGTGTTGGATGACCACCTGAAAATTATGGATGTAAACCCAGCGGTTTTACGCATGGTGGGCGTGAAGGCTTCCACCCTCTTAGGGCAATCGGCGGATCAGGTATTTCGCTTCCCGCCTGAAACCTTTCGATATGAAAATGAAAAGGACGCCCGCGCCGCCAAAGCCTTCCCGCGAGAGTTGGAAATGCTTATCCAACGCGGGGATACCCCCATCACGCTGGATTTGTCTATTTCGCCGATGTCCTTGGGAAATCAGCAATCCCTGGGGTGGCTTGTCTTATTGCACGATATTACCGAGCGCAAACGCATGGAAGAAGATTTGCGGAAAGCGCGTGACCAGGCGGAGGCTGCCAGCCAATATAAAAGCCAGTTCCTTGCCAATATGAGCCATGAAATCCGCACTCCCATGAATGCTGTCCTCGGGATGACGGCTCTCTTGCTGGATACCTCTCTTTCCGATGAACAGCGCGACTGGTTAGAAATTATCCGCAATAGCAGCGAAGCCCTACTGGGAATTATCAACGACATTTTGGATTACTCGCGGGTTGAATCGGGTAAGCTCCTTTTGGAGCAGCAGCCATTTTCCCTCTCCACTTGTATTGAAGAAAGCCTGGATGTTATCTCGGTACGCGCTGCGGAGAAGAACCTGGAATTGTTGTACGAAATTGAAGAGAATACCCCTGACCTCCTCTTAGGTGACTCGATGCGCCTGCGCCAGGTGTTAGTCAATTTGCTCAATAACGCCGTGAAATTCACCCCGTCCGGGCAGGTGCTGCTCAGTGTGCGGCGTGGCGTCACCGTTGCCCTAGACGCCGAACGTACTGCCCAGCACCAAAACTGGGCGGAGATTCATTTTGCCATTCAAGATACCGGCATTGGCATCCCCGAAGACCGCATCGAGAATCTCTTTCAACCCTTCACCCAGGCGGACGCTTCCATTACGCGCAAGTTTGGCGGCAGTGGCTTGGGGTTAGCCATCTGTAAGCGCCTGGTAGAGATGATGGGTGGACGCATCTGGGTTGAAAGCGTCCCCAGTGGTGGCTCTACCTTCTTATTCACTATCTGGTCTGTGGAAGGCAAAGAGAGTAAACAAGCTTTGCCTGTGCCGCCCGTAATGGTACAAAACAAGCGAATTTTAATTGTGGATGAAAATGAAACCAGCCTGCGCTTATTGCGCCAACTCACCGAACGTGCCGGGATGAGCGTATCCTCTGCTCATTCGGTCAAGGAAGTGCTGACCGAAGCGAATATCAATACGCTCCGTCTAAAATCATCGCGTTCTTCCTTATCGCGGGAGAATCTTGAGCGTATCATCCCATCTGATTCGTCTGGCGTATTCGATGTATTGCTGGTAGATCGTGATTTGACGGACCTGACCGCCTTATTCGATAAGAACCAAAATGTACCCGTTGTTCTGATGAGCGCGCCTAGTCGCACAGGCGCCACAGGGCAGCTAACCTATCGGGTACGCTTGCATAAGCCAGTGCGTCCTAACCGTTTATATTCCGCCCTAACCCGTGCTTTATCTGCTTCCGAAGAGCCAGTTCAACTCCTTGAGAAAGACTCGCAGCAAACTCAACAAGTTCTGGATCATCCATCCAGCAAAAGCAGTCCGCTGACTATTCTGGTGGCAGAGGATAACCCCGCCAATCAAAAAGTGATTCAACTGACCCTGCGGAAATTAGGCTATCAGGTGGATATTGCCGAAGATGGCGCGCAAGCAGTGGCGGCGGCAGAAAAGAAGCTCTACGATGTGATTTTTATGGATGTGCAAATGCCTGAGATGGATGGACTAAGCGCCTCGCGCATCATCCGCAGCAGTTTCCCTGCCGAGCGTCAGCCGCGCATTGTGGCGATGACCGCCAACGTCATGAGCGGTGACCGCGAACGCTGTATTGACGCCGGCATGGATGATTATATTGGCAAGCCTATCCGCAACGATGAACTCATTCAAGCATTATCGCGCTGCCAACCTCTTTCCACGCACTTCTCCCCATCCATCCCTGAGTTAGTCGTGGGCGCAGCAAGCAGCGCAGAACAGCCTCCCCACGAGGCGATCATCTCCCAAGAGCAAACCCCTGCTCTGGTGGAATTGTTAGATCAAAGTATCCTGGATACGTTGACTTCTTTCCTGGGAACGGATGAAAAAGGGTCCATTCGAGAAGTGATTGCTCTCTTCCGCGAGCATACTGGTAATTTAATCGTAGAGTTAGAAGAAGTGTTTGCAAACCTAGATTTGCCCGCTTTGGAACGTACCGCGCATACGATCAAGTCTTCCAGCGCAAATTTAGGGTTGAACAGATTATCCGCCAGTGCGCGTGACCTGGAAAAACAGGTGCGCGCCTTATATCATACAGGGTCAGGGGATATTGACCCTCTGGTGACGCCACAGATCGCCATTCGCCTTGCAGATGAAATTGACCAGATTAAGCTGGAGTATGAGCAGGCAAACCAAGCATTGAACGAAGCCGGGTTTTAATCCTCCCTGAAAAATTGAGCAATCAACTGCTCTAAGTCCGCTGCAAAAAGCACATTCTCAGTAGGCGCAGGCTGGCGCACCAGATACCCCGGTATGCCCACTTCCTGCGCGCCACGAATATCCGCTTTGAGGTTATCGCCGATCATCAAAATGGGTTGTTGCGCTGATGATGGATTGTGCGACTTAATCCATTGCATGGGCAACTGAAAGGCATGTGCGTTTGGCTTTTCCCAGCCTGTTTCAGCAGAGTTGAAAATCGCCGCAAAGGATTGCGTCAGCTGTAATTGCTCTAAAATTTGAGGCAATTCCGGCACGTGGTTGGTCAATAGAATATGCTGCCATCCGCGCGATGAGAGGGTTTTCAGCGCAGGCTGGGTATCCGCGTAAAGATGCCAGCGTTCGGGCAGCAAATAAGCCTGGCGAACCTGTGCGCTCATGGTGCGCGCCTGGGCGGATTCAAACCCTAATCCACGCAAGGCACGCACAAATACCGGCGATAATTCCTGCCACCATTCTTCAGCCGCTACGCCAATATGTTCGCTTTCCGGCGCGTGCCACGGGAACCCCTTGCGCAGATAAGCGTGGATTTCGTCCAGGGTGATTGGCGAATCAGGCTGCTCCTTGTGGATCACTCGTTGAACAGCATCCGCCCATCCCCCTTGCCCATAGCCCAGCGTGCCATCAAAATCCCACAGCAGCCAGCCTTTAACAGGAACTACCATGTAAATATTTTCGCGGGCGTTAACTTGATGATCGAATTTTCGGGATCAACAATCCATGATTGCGGGGCAGGGTCTTTAACGCCCTCTTCGCCCATGTAATGCGTATAAATCGCCCTGCTTTTTTCCTGCACAACGGCTGCATCTAAGACGACCTCAGCGCGCCCTTCTAATAAGACCGCTGAAACGCCGTCAATCGCCTGTTGCACATCAATCAAAACTGCCACCTGCGGGTTACGTTTCACCTCTTTGCTCTTGCGCGTGCTTTGAAATGCGCTGATCCACACGCTTGTGCCATCCCATAAGAACCAGACCGGCACATTGTGCGGCTGTAACACGCTGAGGTCTGTCAACGTTGGCACTGCGGTTGCCAGGCGTGCCAACAATGGATTCGCCAGGAAAGAATCCACCTGGACGCGGGTAAACTTACCAATCATATTTTCTTCAGTCATAGAGAGACCTTTCTTGTTGCTCTGCATCCTGCTTGACATTGCGCAACACTTCAGCAATTTGTTTCAGATCATAATGGGCATTTAATCCGCTAGGGTTGGGCAATATCCACAGCCGCGTATCCCCGATCCTTTCGGCTTGCAATCCGACTGCTGCCTTGGGTCGCCCAAACGCCGCCCGATACGCCCCCACCCCTAAGATTGCCAGAACCCTGGGCTGGTACTGCTCTACTTTAATCATCAGCAGCCGCCCCCCTTCGATCAGCTCCGCTTTGCTTAATTCATCCGCTGTAGCCGAGGTGCGCGCCACCACGTTGCTAATGCCATATCCCCATTGCAGCAGTTCGCCATCTTCCGATGGATAGAGCAGGCGCGGGGTGATTCCTGCGGCAGACAATGCGGGCCAAAATCGGTTGCCCGGACGCGCAAAGTGATGCCCCACTGCCGCGCTGTATAGCCCAGGGTTAATCCCACAAAAAAGAATCTTCAGATGCGGAGCAATCACATCGGGGACGAATTTTTGTTTGGCGGCGATCAATTCCTGACGAGTAGGCGCGTTGGACATAGATTATTCGCCTCTCAGCTGGGCTTCCATCCATTGACGAGTGGGCTGCCCTTCCAATTCCGCTAATATATCCAAAAACTGCGCCGTAGTGCGCATCCCTGCCCACTGCATCCCGCGGCAAACCTCTAAGAACTGCCGGTTGCCGATCTTTTCCGCCAGCGCATGTAACAAGAGTGGCCCGTGCTGATAAAGCTGTCTGTCCACCGCCGATTGCCCTCCTGGGGCGGGATGCAGTTCGTGTTTAAATTGCCATAAGGCAGGCAAATCCGCTGCCTGCTCACGTTTGCGTCCCAGGCTGCGCTGGAAGATTTCCTGCCCATAACGTTCGCGGACTGCCATCAGCGCGCTATATTCGGCAAAACTCTCATTCAACCAATCTTCCCAGGTATTCGTAGGCGCGTTGCGCCACCACACATGCGCCGCCTCATGCGCCAGATAACGCAGATAGGCGGGGCGTTGCTGTAAATAATCCGCCTCACTTAACCCGGCGATCACGATCATGCCTTGCGCGGCATAGCTCCCACCCGTGGTGCGTGGCGACTCGATCAGCGTAAATTCCGCCGGACGCACCGGCCCATACCACCCGGATAGTCGCTCCATAATCCACAGCATTTCTTCGCCCATCTGCTGCATCGCCCGCTCTGAAAAGCGACCTGCATGGAATATCACCCGGTTGGATTCGCTTTCATAGAGGGCATGCTGCATATCCCGCCCCACCGCCAATAAAATTTCAGAAGTCGGGTAATTCCATTGGATTCCCCATGTGCTGCTTCGTTGCGTGGTTTGCCCATATCCTGCTGGCGAATATTCCTCCGGGCACGAGACTTGCAAAGAATAGGTCAATTCCACCAGGTTGCCATCGTAAAACATCGGGTACCAGGCAGCTTCTTTGCCTAGTTCTACCCAGTTAATAGTCATTAAATTAATTCCAGCCGGCGGCAATTCATCCAGCCTGCCATCATATTCAAACTGAATTGCAGCGGTTTTGCCCGCGCGCAGCGGAGGGTCAAAATAAACGTCCAGCGCGCCAGCCTGCGGAGCAAACGGCGGCGGCTCGACCAGGTCTTTTTCATACTGATAGCCGGTGATCTTTGCCCCGCTCAGTTCTTCGACCTCCAGTTGGTGATGGAGAAAAAACCGCACCTTTTCCTCATCGTGCTGCGCGTGGTAAATCACGCTGCCGCTCACCGCAATCCACTGTGTGGCAGGGTCAATGTGAACTTTCAAGTCATAATGTAATCGAACGGCATTCTCCGGCAAGGCTTCCATAGCAGTATTATACTCAACTCGTTTATGCTCTACAAACCCTACGGAATCCAGTCGAAGTTGAGTACCGGTTCGTTCAATACCTTTACGCTCGGGAAGTCGCCGCCCACACGCACATCCAGGTTAGCAAGCGCCCACAGGCTGGTTTCCGTAGAATAAAACAGCCATTTCCCATCCCCCGAAAATGCCAGATGATTAATCACATCTTCACTTTTGAGCAGTTCTTTGCCTTCGCCTGTATTCGTGTCCACCAACGTCAGCGTGGTCTTAAATTGATTATCAGCCCGATTGTCTATTTTGATGACGACCTCACTTTGATCGGGTACAACCGACAAGCTCGGGTCATTGGTATTGCGCGGTTGATAAAAACCACCCAGCTTTTGCCACTTGTCTTCCCCCAACAGCGCAGCGTACAAATTAACGCTCCTCGCCTCGCCAGAAACGCCGGGACCTATATCACTGGTCAGCACAGCAACTTTCTTTGAACTCGCCATAAACACCGCATCCAAAATAACCTCTGCTTTGCTCAACCCAATGATTTGCTGCTGGCGCACCGCATTCGGCGCATCCAGCTCACTCATTAACAAAGAATGGGCATAAAAGGCATTTTCACCAGTGCGGTTGGGCTGTTCATAGAAAAGCAACATGCTGCTATCCGGTAGCCAGGAAATTCTCGTAAAATTACCGCTGCTTTGCAGATAATAATAATGATTCGGGTGTTTTTCATCCGGCGTAGTAGGCATGATTGCCAGATACCAGCCCTCTCGGGTAAAAAGGGTAGATGCCAGGGTCTTTCCATCTGGTGACCAGGAAAAATTAGGGTATCCGAGTGGCACATCCGGACGCGGGTCGGTAGGCGTGCCGGTCAATTGGCGGATATTTCCGCCATTGGCGTCCATCACAAAAAGCTCTTCTGCTCCCATACCGCCGCTATTGCGATTAGAAAGGAAAGCAACATCCCCATTCGGGCTATGGGAAGCAGAAAGAAGGGTGCTGTTGTTGCCCTCTGTAAAGGATAAATTATGTTCCCCTATCCCCAGTGAGCTGACTCCATAAATTTGGATACTGCCACTCTTAGCAGAGGAATAGATAATTTGCCCCCCCACCTTGCTGATGTCCACGGTTGACCCACTGGCTTGCGGGGTAGGGTCAAGGGTGGGCAGCGGCTTGGGTTCGATCCCCAATAAGGCGCGGCGTGGGCGTACTTGTGGATTGCGGTCTTTGTTGCCGGGTTCCGTGAGCCGCGCAATGATGAGCTGCGCGTCTTTATTTTGAAACAGGGAGGATTGGCTGGAAACCACATCCAACGCATACAATGCCGACTGTGACTCTTTACCCAGGATGGCATTCAGCACCAACCACCTCCCGTCTTGCGTCCAGGCGGTGTCGCTGAGAGGCAGGCTGGCGCAAATTTGCGGCAGAATCAGCGGCACTGCTGTAGCCGTTGGCTGGGTATAGACGGAAGCTGCTTCGCCTCGCGTTGCCACATTTAGGCGATACCACCCTTCCTTGGTGCAGCTGGTCACTGAAACCTGCAAAAATGCGAGAATATTCGTGGGCGAGGAGCTGGCGCTGACGATTTGGCTATCCAGCGGGGCGCTTGCCAACACGGTTGCATTTCCTGTCAGACCATTCTGGGCATTATAAGAAGAGATGACCACGTTTGAATTGGCATTCGGTACGGGCGTTTGCTGAATCACACCCTGATTGTTCGCATAGGGTCCATTATTCACGTATACCAGCCCTGTCCCCGTAGGCGTCCAGTCATAGGCGCCAGTTGGAGAAAGATAGGGCTGCCGATAAGAAACTGTCCCAAATTGCCCATCGCTGAGGAGTACCCGCGCATCTGAACTCACCTGGCGGGCATACAGTTGATTGATCCCATTGGCGGTTTGTTCGTAAGCCAACCAATCCCCTTGGGGCGCCCAGCGCGGTGAATGCACATCGCGCGAATAGCTTAACCGCACCAGCGGACGGGTAGCATCCACGCTCACCAGGTACACCCAGGAATGGTTATCATCTCCGCTCCAGTTGCCACTGAGCGCCAATCGTTTCCCATCCCCTGACCACGAAATCGGTCCCTGCCAGGTGACGTCCGCCGCATTGGTTAGTTGATAAACCTGTGTACCGGAAACGCGCATGACAAATACTTCCGTTTTGCCGTTGCGATCCGATAAAAAAGCAATCCATTCCCCATCTGGTGACCAGCTTGGGGCAGTGTCTTGCGCCGGGTTCTGGGTGACGTTAATCGCTTGCCCGCTGGGGTCGAGCAAATAAATCTCGGCGTTGCTATCTCGCTCTGATTCAAATAGAATCGGCGTATTAAACGCAACCGGTAACACCGCCGTTGCCGTTGGCAATGGGGTGCGCGCGATCTGCGTCAGCGCCTGCGGGGTGAGCAACACTTCGCCGGTTTGGATGGGCGCAGGGAGGAACATGTTGTACATCAGGAAAACCGCCGCCCCCAGAATCGCCAGGATGCCCGCCGCTTTTGCTAGGCTAAAAATCAGCTTGCGCTGCCGCATCCCTGCCCGCTGCCGTTCCAGCAGTTCATCAGCGGAGAGGACAGGCACTCGCCCAGGCATTTCCAGCCGCAGCCGCAGCGTGCGCGGAAGGTCACGCTCCAGGTTTTGCAGTCGTTTGCGATAGGTACGGCAAGCCTCGCAACTGTCGAGATGCAATTGCAGCGGCACCCACTCTTGCGAGGAAAGCGGCTCATCCTGCGCGGACTGCAACAACAGGTGCGCCTGATCATGCCCAATCATGCCTGCTTGTGGGGCAGCTTTCTCGTCTTCCGTTGCATTTGCATTGGAGAGAGTGACCGACATCAGCCGATCACGACCTTCCCCTAATCGGGTGCGCGCCGTTCGCTTGCTGATGCGTAGGATGCGCGCAATTTGCGCCAGCGGGATATTGTGAAAGTAGCGCAACGTCAGGGGGATGCGCAAATCATCGTTGAGCTTCTGAAAAGCATTCCACAAAGCAACTTCGGCAGGACGCGCGCTCGTTTCGGTGGGTTCTTCCGCAACCTGGTAGACGGCGGAAACCGTCTGGCGCAGCAGCTTTCGCCGCGTCATCACATCCTGACATGCTTTGAGGAGCAGCGCATTTAGCCAGGTATCAAACGTTTCATCTGTTCGCTTGCGGGTGGGCGAATAAATGGCTGCCAGTAACGCCGCTTGCACTGCGCGGATGGCATCCTCTGAACTGCGCAGCAGCGAATAAGCCAATCGAAACAGGGGTTGTTGATAGGTTTGTAACAGCTGGCTGACCGCAGAAATTTCGCCATCGCGGCAGCGCTGAAGGAGTTGAATCGGGTCGCTCATACCTTTTATTTTACCCCGGATTGCGGAAGAAGATCGTAATAATGTTCCACCGCAACCGTCAAATAAGCCACCAGGTTCTGGGCGGGGTCCCATAACAATTGATCTGCATCGTAAAGGTACACAGTGAGGACATAATTCCCCGCAGGGTGATAGACGATAGCGGCATCCGAAAGGGTGTGCATCAGTCCATCCGCCGGATCAATCACCCAACCGTATTTATGCGCCATCACCGTACCTTCTGGCAGCCCGCCTTCCACCAGCACGGCTTTGCGATTCTTTTGCAGCATTGCCAACATTTGCTTGCACTCATCCTGACTGACTTCTCCCTTAAACGCCGTAAATAGCGGCCCGCTGGCGTTATCAGCGCATTGCTGAATGGCGGCAAGCAGGCGGCCCATCTCCGCCGGGGTGGTCTGGTTATACGGATCAGGCGCGGTCGTAATATCTTTTCGTTGATTGCCAGGCGTCACGAATGTCTTTAAAAACGGCGCACCAGGCGCAAAATAGCCAGCCAAAAAGGTATTTTGCAGCCCAAGCGCCTGCATATCTTCCGTCACTTGCAGCGGAGCCAGGTTCACGTCCATGGTGCTTTTCATCACGTCATCCGTGGAAGCGTTGTCGGAAACCTCAATCATCAATTCCATCCGCTTTTGCACCTCTGGCGATAAGCTCTGGGTATGATGAAATGCCGCGACCATTACCGGGATTTTAATCGTGCTTGCGCCGGTAAAGGCAATCCCTGGTGTCACGGGTTGACCATGCGCATAGGCAATATTAATCTCTTGCCCGCTCTTTAAATCTTGCAAATACAACTCAATCGTCCCCTGATACCCAAACGTCTGGATAAACGCGCCGAGCATCGGTTCTAAGGCTTTAAAATCAGGCGGTGGAGGAAGAATATCCGCAGGGGGACCATTCGGAATGGAAATGCTGCGTTGAGAGGGGGATAGCAGCGCCGCATGAATCTCTGGGACAAGTTGATCCACGTATACCTTTTCCCCTGATTGACCCGGCGCGAAGTTTAGTGTTCCACCGATTGGATAAGCCGGCGCAGGGCTGCTTTGAAAAGGCGGTTTCACCTGTTCATTTAGCCACGCGCTGATTTGCGCATCCTCTACGCTGGCTTCCAGCGGAATTTGTACCGCCGCGCGCGGATGATTCTGCAAGAAATCCACAAAGCTGCCGGTTTGCATTTGCGCCGCTTTGGCAAACATGCTTTCCAACGCCAAGCGCACCCCGGCTTGCTGCGGCGTAACGTTAAAGGTCATCGAATTCCATTGCACCTGCACCGGCGTCAGCAGATATACCTTCGCCAGGCGAGTGGCTGCTTCTTGTTGCGTTAGCCCGCCCGCCGGAATCCCGGCAATGACTGATGCAGGCGGCAAGACCGAAACAACTTGCTGATACCGCTGCCATTCTTGCCAGGTCAGGAATGCCGCAGTTGCCCAGCAAATCAATCCAAGCATAAAGAGGAAAATTCGTCTTTTCATAATCACTGCGAATTATACGGGTAAAAGATAGGATTCTTGTGTCCGTTTTAAAAAGCCTGGAAGATACCCAGGCGATGCCCCGCATGATTGAGTTGAAAGTCCTTCGCCAACAGAACGCCGTTTACCCGCCGCCCTCTGCCATATAAGGGTAAGAAAACGCGCCAGGGAAGTCTGCCGCCACTTCTTTCTTCTTGCCGCTCCATTCATCAATGCTCAGGCGATACACAGCGGTGACGGCTAATTCATTGGGGACAATGGCGCGATAATCCTGCCCAGGCTTAAGGTGGGGGAAGTATTTATCCAATGTCAACTGCAAGCCGCGCGTGGCTTCAGCCATATCCTGCACCAATGCAGCGCGACCAAACACCACCACGCTGGCATATTCCGCGCTGAAATTAAGCGCCTGCGCCGCAGGGAGCATCCTGCCCATCTCGCTGATGGTAAAGCATACCCGCTCATTGCTTTGCAAGTTCCCCCATACCCTGCCGCGCTGCGCCGTATGCAGATAAATCACGTGCTGCGCCTCATCAAAGGCGAATAGCAGCGTACTGATGAAGGGCTGCGCATTGCCATCCGGGGTGAGCGCGGCGGTAGCAAGTACCCCCATCGGGGCGCGGTGCAGTAGTTGAACAATCCAGGCATCCTCGTGAACGGCGCGATCCGCGCGCGTCACCTGGCTAAGGGGGGAGGGGGGCATAGAAGTCATCAGGTTAAAATTCTCCTCTTTTCTTTTATTGTTGCCTTAACGCCACGCGCAAACGGTCGCAGAAGGCGGCGATTTCGCGCAAATCTCCGCGCGGCGCGTCTGGCCATTCCTCCAAACGCATCCCCCAATACTCATGAGGCGTCCCCAGGTAACGCGGCACCAGCCACAGATGCAGGTGTGGCACGTGATGACCCAACACGAACATGTAAATTTGCTCTGCTTCGGTGACCGCCCGCAATGCGCGGCTTAATCGTGCAGCCATCAACCCCAATCGCTGACCTTCTTCATCGGTCAACTCGTCCAACCCCAAAATATGGCGGCGCGGCTCCAAAAACAGCAATCCCAGGTATGTGCGCTCTTCATCTTGTGGGATAAACGAATGGCTGGCAAACACCAATTCATCCTCATAGAGGATACCCCCCGGCGGGGGCAAGTACCCGTGTTGCTTGCGACACACCAGGCAGTCTTCAATTGCTTCAGCCGACCCAGTTGAATTTGTCATTGTCAACCTCCACTTCTCTCATTGTATCCCGAAATCTTTTGTCCTACGATAATTGAAATAAGGCAGTGGTGAACAGAGGCGCTTTTCCCGTGTTCACCACTGCCTTATTTCAATTATAAATTTTCTAATCGCACAAGATGGCTCTAAAATACGATATAATCTTTTCTTATGAAAAGCAGTTTGAAAAAATGGATAGCAATTGTACTTAGCCTGTTCGTCCTCGCCGCCGCAGTCATCGCCTTTGTCCCCCCGGTGAACCAGGCTTTTGTCCGCCGCTACGATCAGGTGCGTCTGCGTCTGATCTACATGCTCAAGCCCCCTGAAAGCCAGGTCTTTACCCCTGGTCAAAGCAGCACGGATAACCCGCAGTTGGCGGCGATTGTCAACAGCACCATGACCGCCCTGGCGGTTCAGCCAACCCCTACCGCCACCTTACCGCCAACCGCGACTCCCACCCTCGCCCCAAACCAGCCTTCCCCCACGCCCGTACCGCCCACCGCCGTACCTACGCCCATCCCCGCCAGTGCGTTGATTGATTCGATGCCCTACATTGACCAAAATTACGGCTATAACAATTGCGCCCCCGCCAACCTGGCAATGGCGTTGAAGTTTTGGGGATGGACCGGCACGCGCGAGGATACCGCCAAAGCCTTAAAGCCCTTTGACCGCGACAAAAACGTCATGGCTTACGAGCTTTCTGATTACGTCAATACCCAAACCAATTTCCGCGCCCTCAACCGCCTTGGCGGTACCCCCCAGCTCCTGAAATCCCTGGTCGCGGCGGGCTTTCCGGTCATTGTGGAGCGTGGCGTCTTCCTGCAAGACCTGAGTGGTCGCCGCTCTTGGATGGGTCACTATCAGGTGGTCTATGGCTATGATGATGCCTTCAAGACCTTCCAGGTCAAAGATTCTTTCGAGCAGAATGGCAATAAATTTGTCGAAAGTTATGATGCCATGCTGCAAGGTTGGCGTTCCTTTGATTACACTTTTGTCGTTGTCTATTCTGCTGCCCAAGAAAGCGCGTTGATGAATGTCCTGGGTGCGTATGCCGATGAAGCCTCCGCTGCCCGACTGGCTTATGATCAGGCTACCCAGGAAGCCAGCCAACTCCCTGCGGGAGTAGATCAATTCTTTGCCCTGTTCAATCGCGGCACCAGCCAGGCAAGCTTGCAGGATTACGCCGGTGCCGCCAAATCTTTTGATCAGGCATTTCAACTCTACGCTAAAATCCCCCCAGACTACAGCGTCCGTCCCTGGCGCATTCTCTGGTATGAAACCGGTCCCTACTTTGCCTATTACTACACCGGACGTTATCAGGATGTGGTCAACCTGGCGGATACGACTATCTCAGCTGCCAGCGAACCTTTCCTGGAAGAGAGTTTTTATTGGCGTGCAATGGCAAAAGTATCCCTGGGGGATAAGCCCGGCGCATTGGCGGATTTAAAGAAAAGCCTCGAATATCATCCTGGCTTTGGTCCCACCGTAACAGAAATGCAAAAATTAGGCAGCGCCCAATAATAGAAGTGGACAGGTTATGACCCGTATCTTACATTTTGCCGATGCCCACATTGATATTGCCACCAACGGCCGCCACGATGCCCAGACGGGCCTTTCGGTGCGCATGCAAGACTTCCTGAAATCCATGGACACTATCGTGGATACTGCCATCGCTGAAAAGGTGGATATGGTCCTTTTTGCTGGGGATGCCTATAAAGACCGCACCCCGGTTCCTACCTTTCAGCGCGAATGGGGTCGCCGAATTGTCCGGCTTTCTCAGGCAGGCATTCCTACTCTGCTGTTGGTGGGCAACCACGATCTTTCCCCCGCCCTGGGGCGCGCCCATGCCATGCAGGAATTTGAGACTCTCCCCGTCCCGCATGTGCAGGTTGCCTCAAAACCGCGCTTCTTCTCCTCGCATGACCTGGAAAACCTGCCCATTCAAATTATGGCGCTGCCCTGGGTTTCCCGCTCCGGGCTGATGGCGGTTCAATCCGCTCAGGCGCAGCCCCCCGCTCAGGATGTTGTCAAAGTGTATGATGAACTAGAAAACCGTCTGCACGATTTAATGGAGGTATGGTTCAATGAACAGGTGGATGACCGCTTCCCCGTCATTTTGGCTGCCCATGCCTCTGTGCAGGGCGCAACCTATGGCGGCGAGCGTGCCGTCATGCTTGGCGCGGACCTGGTGCTTTCTGGTTCACTGGTCAAAGATCCGCGCCTCAGTTACACCGCCTTGGGGCATATCCACAAGGCGCAAGACCTCAATAAAGGCATCCAGCCACCTGTCATTTACCCAGGTTCGATTGAACGGGTGGATTTTGGTGAAGCGCATGACGATAAATTTTTTGTGATCGCAGATGTGCAAAAGGGGCGGGATACCCAGGTGGAGTGGCATAAGCTCAATGGACGCCGTTTTGTGGATTGTACCTTGCGCGCCACTGCCCCCGAAGACCTCACCGCTGGCTTGTTGGATGCCCTGCCCCCGCAGGATCAACTCAATGAGGCGGTCGTTCGCTTGGTGGTTGAATATCAGGTGGAATGGGAGCCGCTCCTCGATGAGCGGGTGATCCGTGAATATGCCAAAGACGCCTTTGAATTTCATCTGGTGCGCCGCCCGCAGCGTGAAGCCCGCATCCGCCTGCCAAATAACCAGACCATTTCCAGCCTGACCGCCTTTGACCTGCTGGATGTGTACTGGCGGTCGCTCAACGCCGCCCAGTCCGATGCCGATGAACTGCAATCCCTGGCCCGTCAGGTGATTGGCACGGTTTCCGGCATGAGCAATGAAGAAGCAGAAGCCTAGGCAAGCCACGAAATTCGTCTAACAACGCTATTCTTCAGGCTTAGGGGAGGGGATTAATCACTGTGACTGAACATTTAATAGACACCCTGCTCCAAATCCCACTTATTTTGATTCTGATCATCGTCAATGGCATTTTCTCGATGTCAGAATTGGCGGTGATGACCTCGCGCCGCATTCGGTTGCAGCAGCGCGCCGAAGACGGCGACCTGGGCGCGCAGTCCGCCCTCAAACTCAATGAGAACCCCAACCGCTTCCTCTCCACCGTCCAAATTGGCATTACCCTGGTTGGCACGCTTTCCAGCGCGGTTGCCAGCGTAGGTCTTAGTGATGAGCTTTCCGGCGTGATTACCCGCCTGATCCCGGCTCTCGCCCTGTACGCTCATCAAATTGCCCTTGCGCTGATTGTTCTCATCATCACCTATTTGTCTTTAGTCATTGGGGAATTGGTCCCCAAGCGCCTTGCCCTGATTAACCCCGAGGGTGTGGCAGCAGGAGTTGCCCGATTTATGTCTTTCCTTGAAGTGATCGCCTCGCCGGTAGCCCGGTTTCTTAGCATTTCCACCGATCTGGTCGTGCGCGTGATAGGCGTTAAAAAATCTGAAGAACCCTCTGTAACGGAGGAAGATATTCGTTCCATGCTGCAAGAGGGTGAGGAGGTCGGCGTCTTTGAAGAAACCGAGACGGATATGGTTGAATCTATTTTCCGCCTGGGGGATCGGCGCGTGGATTCACTGATGACCCCGCGCACCACCCTCGAATGGCTCGACCTATACGAACCGTTGGATGAAAACGTCCGCCGCGCGCTCCAAAGCACGCATACCTTCTTTCCGGTGGCAGAAGAAAGCCTGGATAATGTTCAGGGCATCCTCAGCGGGAAAGAATTACTGGCGTATTCCCTTGCCCACCCCAACGGGCAAACCCCTGAAGATTTTCGTCACCTGATTACACCCGCCTTGTTTGTCCCCGAAACCACCCCTGCCTTTAAGGTTTTAGAGCAGATGCGCGAAGCCAGCGGGCATTTAGCCCTGGTCATTGACGAATGGGGCGGCGTGCAGGGCATGGTGACCTTATTTGATGTGCTGGAAGCCATTGTTGGTGCCATTCCGCAGGCGGGTCAACCGTTTGAACCGCAATCCGTTCAGCGTGAAGATGGCTCCTGGCTGATCGATGGCGGGATGAACATCGAAGAATTTAAGGATTTGCTTAAAATTCCTGTTCTGCCGGATGAAGACCGCGCCGGCTACCAGACCGTTGCCGGGTTTGTCCTCTCGCAGCTTGGCACGATCCCCACTGCCGGGCAGGGCTTTACCTTCCAAACCACCCGCGTAGAGGTTCTGGATATGGACGGCTTGCGCGTAGATAAAGTGCTGGTAAAAGAGATGCATGAGGATACAGGGCAAGCATAGCGAGAGCATAGCGTTTTTCGCCTCTTTTTCGAGTAAAATAGGGGCATCATGATCCCTATTCGTCTCTATCTTTCCGGGTTTTTATCTTATTTAGACCCTGTCGAACTGGATTTTTCTAGCTTTGATATTGCTTGCATTTCAGGGTCAAACGGCGCGGGCAAATCGTCCCTTTTGGATGCCATCACCTGGGCGTTGTTTGGTCAGGCGCGCCGCCATGATGACGCAATTATCAACAGCCACACCCAAACCGCCCAAATCATCTTTGATTTCCAATATGAAAGCAATACCTACCGTATTCAGCGTTCCAAAACGCGCGATAAAACCGCTGTATTGGAATTTTTTATCAAAGTGGACGAGACTCAGTGGAAGCCCCTCACCGAACGCGCCATGCGCGAAACCGAAGCCCGCATCCGCTCTACCTTGCGCATGGATTATGATACGTTTATCAATGCCTCTTTTTTCTTGCAAGGCAAAGCGGATCTGTTCGCCCAACAACCTGCTAACAGCCGCAAAAAGGTGCTTTCAAGTATCCTAGGCTTAGAGATTTGGGAAGAGTACCGCCTTGCCACTGCCGAACGCCTTAAAAAGATTCAATCCGATGTAAAAGGGCTGGATGGGCAGCTGAAGGAAATTGATGAGGAACTAAGCCAGGAGGATGCCCGCAAAAAGCGTCTGGCAGATGCAGAAGCTGACCTCGCCCACTTGCAGGAGCTATATGCCAGTAAAGCCGCTGTGTTGCTCAATTTGCAGCGCTTGGCGACCTCCCTCAAAGAGCAGAAACGTATGCTTGATCTGATGGAGCGTGGCGTAAAAGAGGTCCGCCAGCGGCATGATCACATGAATGCTCAACTCCATGAGCTGCAAATCGCTCAGGCGACCTACCAGGACGTGATTGCCCAGGAAGGGGAAATTACTGCCCAATATCACCGCTGGCAAGAACTCCGCACCACCCTGGAACGTCTGGATGGCGTGGCGATGAACTTCCATGAGGTGGAAATGCGCCGTGCGCAACCCTTGAAAATTATCACCGCGGAAGAATCGCGCCTAATGCAGGAACAAAAAAATCTGCACGATCAGCAAAATTTGCTCTTCCTGGAAGAAAATCACCTGGGCAAATTGCGTGAACAGGCAGCCACCCTGGAGGTACAAATCCGCGAGGTAGAGAATGCCCTGGCTTCTCGCGCCCAAATGGACGAACAGTTGCAGGCGCTGCGTCAAGACATGGCTGATTTTAAAGCTGAAAATGACGCCGCCCGCCCCACGATGAATCTCCTCAAAGAGCGGATCGCCCGTTTGAAGGAGGCAGAAGGCGCAGTCTGCCCGGTCTGTGGGCAGCCTCTAACCATGCAAGACCGCGATAAGATGATTGCTGACCTGCAAGCGGAAGGCGCTCAGATGGGCGATCATTTCCGCGAGAATAATAGCAAACTGGAAGAATGCCAGCGGCAAGCCAAGCAGTTGCAAGAAGCGTTGAGCGGCATGAGTGGTCATGAAGGTAGCTTGCGTGCCCTAGCAGCCCAGAAGGCGCGCATGGATGGCGACGAAGCACGCATTCAACAAAGCCTGACCGTCTGGCGCGAAGCTCCCATCACCCAAAATGGGCAGGCGCGCCTCGAAGACATTACCCGTCAGTTATCCGACCGTGACTTTGCCCCCCAGGCGCAGGCGCAGTTGGCTGCCATTGATGCTGAATCCGCCGCCCTTGGGTATGACTCTGCTGCGCATGATGGCATCCGCAAAGCCGAGCAATCCGCCCGCCCCATTCAGGAAAAAGTGCGTAGCTTAGAGCAAGCCCGCGCCGCCTTTGATCCACTCCAACGTCAGGTGGATAGCCTGCAAAAAGAGATTGTCAAGGAACAGAGCGCCCTTTCTAGTCAGGAAGAAAATTATCGGAAGGCGCGCGAAAGTTATGATGAGCAAGCCAAAGACTTGCCAGACGTGGACAAAGCCGAACAAGAAGTCCTGAGCCTGCAAACAGATGCCAACCGCCGCCGCATGGAAGTGGGCATGGTCCGCCAACAGGTGGCGGTACTCGATTCCCAGCGTGAGCGCAAAGCCAAGCTTACCGGTCAGCGTGAAGGGTTTAGCCTGAAAATTGCGCGCCTAGTTTCTTTGGAGCGCGCCTTTAGCAAGGATGGCGTGCCTGCCTTGCTCATTGAACAAGCCCTGCCCGAGATCGAATCCGAAGCTAACGATGTACTGGATCACCTCTCCGGCGGGAATATGTCCGTCCATTTTGAAACGCAGAAGCAATATAAAGATAAATCGCGCGATGATCGCCGCGAAACGCTGGATATTTACATCAGCGACAGCGTAGGCGTGCGTGAATACGAGCTTTTTTCCGGCGGCGAGGCGTTCCGCGTGAACTTCGCCATCCGCCTGGCGCTCTCGCGTGTATTGGCGCAGCGCGCCGGCGCCCGCTTGCAAACCCTAGTCATCGATGAAGGCTTTGGCAGCCAAGATATGGAAGGTCGTCAACGCCTGATCGAAGCCATCAATCAGGTGCGCCCTGAATTTGCCAAAATTTTGGTCATTACTCACCTGGAAGAACTCAAAGACGCTTTCCCTGCCCGCATTGAGGTAGAAAAGGGACTCAATGGCTCTCAGATCAAGGTGGTGGCATGAAATCCCGGCTCTCTTTGCGCCTGGGGCTGCAACAGCGCGTCTTTCCACAATACCGCGCCCTGTTTTTTGATACCCTGGCTGCCAAATGCGTGGGAGGTCTGAGCGTTTTCACGGGTGAACCCATGCCGGATGAAGCCCTGGGGATCGAAGGTCGCTTGAAGATGGCTCAATATGTGCAGGCGCGTAATTTTTATGCCGGATGGGGTCCCTTTCTGGCGGTATGGCAATTTGGCATGCACGACTGGCTGGAACATTGGCATCCTGATGTATTAATTGCAGATACCAACCCGCGCAACGTCAGCACCAATGCCGCCATCCACTGGATGCACGCCCGCCGCCGCCCCGTCATTGGCTGGGGATTAGGCGCGCCTTCCTTTCGTGATAAGTGGTATGGTTTTGTGTATGGCTCGCTGGAACTTTCTCGCCGCCGCTTTCTCCAGCAGTTTGACGCGCTGATCGCCTACAGCAAAACCGGCGCGCAGCAGTTTGCCGATTGCGGTGTGCCGCGTGAGCGGATTTTTATTGCCCCCAACGCCGTCACCCTGCGCCCCACCCAGCCCGCGCCCTTCCGCCCTGATGAGTTTACTGCCCGCCCGGTAGTTTTATTTGTGGGACGTCTGCAAGTCCGCAAACGGGTGGATGCGCTCCTCAAGGCTTGCGCCAGCCTGCCCGCCTCCCTTCAACCCCGCCTGTGCATCGTGGGTGACGGTCCCGCCCGCGAGTCGCTGGAAGCCCTGGCGCATGATGTCTATCCATCCGCTGAATTTACTGGCGACCGGCGCGGCGCGGACCTGGATGCTCTTTTCGCCGCTGCGGATTTGTTTGTCCTGCCTGGCACCGGCGGATTAGCCATTCAACAAGCCATGAGCTTTGCCCTGCCCGTCATGGTTGCCGAGGCGGATGGCACGCAGTCCACCCTGGTACGCCCCGAAAATGGTTGGCAGCTCCCCCCGCACGACAACGCAGCCTTGCTCAATTGCTTGCAGTTCGCTTTGCAAGACCCTTCCCGCTTACGCCGCATGGGGCAAGAATCCTATCGCATCGTGACGGACGAGGTAAACCTGGAGCGCATGGTGGATGTCTTTCTTCAGGTGATGGAATTTGTCACCCATGAGGGCAAGTAACTCCCATGCGCATGGTTTTGGTAGCAGATGGTCGTTCGCCCATTACGCGGCACTGGGTGCAGCTCCTGGTTGACCTGGAGTATGAAGTTACCCTGGTCAGCACCTTCCCGTGCGCTCCAGTAGCAGGCGTGCAGGCGGATGTGTGCATGCCGGTGGCGTTTGCAGGCTTTGCGGGCAGCGCTGCTGGGCAAGGTGCGAAACCCGCGCAGGCGAACCGCGTTCGCAAGTGGGTGGCTGGCTTTCGCAAAGGTTTTCTCGTCGGGCGATATTGGCTGGGACCGTTGAGCGTTCGCTATTACGGCGCACGCTTTCGCAAACTAATCGCTCAAATTCAACCGGATTTCGTTCACGCCCTGCGCATTCCCTTTGAAGGCATGTTGGCTTCTTATACCCCCCCTGGCATTCCTCTAGCGGTTTCCATTTGGGGCAATGACCTGACTTTGCACGCGCATGGCTCGACCGCTATGGCTTCCCTTACCCGCCAAACCCTGCGCCGTGCGGATGCGCTCTTGGCGGACGCCTGCCGCGATATTCGCCTCTCTCACCAGTGGGGTTTGGTAGACACGAAACCGACCCTGGTTGTCCCTGGCAGCGGCGGCATTGATTTGCAGGAGATGGCTAGCTGGCGTGAACAATATTCCCCATTCTCAGCAAATACTTTAGCCGGAGGGATTGCGTCAGACGCGCCGCTCATCCTCAATCCGCGTGGTTTTCGCACCGGCTCGGTCCGCACGGACACCTTCTTTGAGGCAATTCCGCTCGTTTTAGAGCGCCGCCCTGGGGTCGCCTTCGCCTGCGCCGCCATGGCAGGTCAAAGCGAAGCCTTGCGCATGGTACAGCGCGGTCATTTAGAGGGCAAGGTTCATTTGCTGCCCCATCTCACCCAGGCAGAATTGGACAGCTTATTTTTGCGCGCCGCCGCCACCATTTCCATTTCGCAGCATGATGGCACGCCCAATTCACTGCTCGAAGCCATGTCGCTTGGCTGCTTCCCTATTGTTGGGGATATTGAATCCCTGCGTGAATGGATCATCCCTGGCGTAAATGGCTTGCTGGTGGAGCCGAGCAAGCCCCAGGCGTTAGCGCAGGCCATCCTCCTTGCGCTCGATCACCCCGAACTGCGCCAATCCGCCGCCACAATCAACGCCCAATTGATTGCCAACCGCGCTGAAACGAGGGTTGTGCGTCAACAAGTGGCTGATTTTTATCAACACATCAGGGTGGATACGCAATAGACGCTGCGCTAATTCACAATGAAACGAGACTTGTTATATCCATGTTTCTATGTTAAAATGAATAGGATTTCAAGAATCGCCGCAGTGAAAAGTGGGCAAGCCCCACTTTTCTGCGTATTAGAGGCTGTTTTCAGCTTCGAGCCATATTCTTATCAACAGAATAGGCTGCTTTCAAAGATCATATACGTTTTTTAATATGTGGAGTTAGGGTCGGAATGAAAAACGAGTTTGTCCTGGCTTTCAACGAAGTTCTGGAAGAAAAGGGCTTGCCCAAAGATATCATTGTCAAGGCGCTGGAATCCGCAATGGTTTCAGCCTATCGGCGTGCGGTCAACGCCTCCAACGCGCAACAAGTGGAAGCCAAAATTGACCTTGAAACCGGGAAGGTAACCGTATTAGCCGATAAAGAAGTGGTAGAGCAAGCTCAAGACCCGCGTACCGAGGTTTCTTTGGTGGAAGCGCGTCACTATAACGCCATGATCGAAATTGGTCAGATGGTGATGGTAGAGAGCACTCCTAAAGACTTTGGGCGCGTAGCGGCGCAAACTGCCCGCCAGGTGATTCAGCAGCGCATCCGTGATGCTGAACGTCAGGCGCAGTTATCTTTTTATGACAAGCAAATCAATGAAATTGTCAGTGGCGTGATCCAAGCCGCCAACGCGCAAGGCTTAACAGTGGCGTTGGAAATGCGCGCGGAAGGCACCATGCCGCGCAAAGAAATGATCCCCGGCGAACGTTTTCACGTTCATGACCGGCTGCGCGCCCTACTTTCTGAAGTAAAAGATTCGCCGCGCGGACCGCAAATTATCCTCTCGCGCACTCATCGCAACTTCTTGCGCCGCTTGCTCGAAAACGAAGTCCCTGAAATTTATCACGGCATTGTCGAGATTCGCTCCATTGCCCGCGAACCAGGGCAGCGCGCTAAGGTCGCCGTCTACGCCACCCAACAAGGCATTGACCCCGTTGGCGCATGCGTGGGCATTCGTGGCGTCCGCATTCAGGCAATTGTGCGCGAACTGCACGATGAGAAGATTGATGTCATCGAATGGAACGCCGATCACGCCCTCTATATCGCCAAGGCGCTCAGTCCAGCGCGGGTTTTGGGCGTTTACCTGAACGAAAAGAATGTGGGCGGCAAGACCGCTACCGTAGTCGTGCCGGAAGATCAGCTCAGTCTGGCAATTGGTCGTGACGGGCAAAACGCTCGTCTGGCTGCCAAACTCACCGGCTGGCGGATTGATATTAAGAGCCTGCCCGAAGCCGCCTCCGATATTATCGCCCGCTTACAAGGCGATCCGAACCTCACGCAGCTGGCGGACCTTGAAAAAACCAATATTGAGCTGATGCAGGACTGCCTGGCGCGCAAGGCGGAAAATCGCCCCCTCACGCCCGAAGAATACGACAAAATGGCTGCCTTTGTGGATCGCATCGAGAAACGCTCCAGCGCCAAACATGCTCCTGAAAAGAAGATTGAAGACAGTGAGCATCAGGCAATCCGCAACAGCATTCCAGAAGCTGCCTTCTTACAGAATCTCACTGACAGCGACCTTTCGGAACGCCTCGTTTCTACTTTACAGGAAAATGGCTTCTCCACCGTTGGAGAAGTGATCCTGCAAATGAAACTGGATGCGGATCAGATCAACCGCCTGCAAGGGGTCGGCCCGCGCGCCATGCAGGATATTAATGAACTTATCGAGCAAACCCTGGCAGCGCACCCGCTTATCGTTGAAATGCCCGCCGCGCCAGAAGCTGCTGTGATTGAGAAGGATATTCCTGCCGACCTCGACCACCCTGTCAGCGTAGATAGGGCAGCCCAGGCAAAGTTTGAAGGCTTGAGCGTCGTCAGCACGGAAGAATTAAAGTCGGAAGAAGGCAAACCCGAACCGATTACCGCAGAAATGAGCGCGGATATCATTGGTCAGGCGACTTTGGATGCTGCCTCAGTTCAACCCGAAGCTGTGCTTGAAGACGAAGCGGAGCCCCGCTTCGCTGAAATTCTCTCCCAGCACCCTGAAATTGTCAGCGACGTTACCTCTTCTGAAGAGGAAGAGAGTGAAGCGGACAAAAAGAAGAAGGGCAAGAAAAAGAAGGGTCATCACGTAGAAATTGAGTATGATCCAGAAGTGGACCGCACCTTTGTGAAGAAAAAACACAAACGCGGCGATGATGGCATTGATTGGTAAACCTGATCAGGAAATGCGATTAAATGAGAAGCTGAGGTGATTAAAAAGACAGCAAAACGCGAAAAGCACGTGCCACAACGTACCTGTGTAGGCTGCCGGCAAACCCTGTCCAAACGTTCGTTAATCAGGGTGGTACGTACGCCCCAGGGATTGGTGGTAGACCCTACTGGCAAACTTGCCGGGCGTGGAGCATACCTGCATGATAAGCTCTCCTGCTGGCAACAAGGGCTAAAAGGCGCATTGAGCCGTGCTTTGAAAACGAATTTGACCGATCAGGATCGGGATATGCTGCGTGCATGGATGCAAACGCTGCCCGCTGAAGAGAGTCTGGATATTTCTGCCGAGACCGATGCTCCTTTATCCTCCACAGAGGGGATTGACCCCCTAACCGGGGTTGACCTCCCAAGCGGGGTTGAGGGCCGCCGGTCTCCGGCAGAAGCCGAACTCCACGGCTCTGAACGGAAAGAAACGTTGGGTTAATCAGTTGAGGAACGGATTATGAACCGCTAATCAGCGCCCCGCCTATTCGCTCAAGCTGTCGGGCTTTATCATCCCCTCTCAGCCAGGATAGTTTCTTCGCCCAAAAGGCGAAACAGACCAGAAGACTCTCATCCTGATTTATCATTCATGGAAAAGAGCCACAAGGTCTTTCATCTGGTTGCCCGTGCTTGGGCAATCTTGTAAGGAGGCACGATATGAGCGAAATTGGGCATAAGAAGATCGAACTACCCAACAATATAACGGTGCGTGATTTGGCGCAGCGCATGTCATCCAGCCCCATTCAGGTCATCAAAATTTTGATGTCCAACGGGGTCATGGCAAATATTAATCAGCAAATTGATTACGATACTGCGGCGATTGTCGCTTCAGAAATGGGCTATGAAGCCAATATGGAGTCCGTGGAAGAGGTCGTTGAACCGGAAGCGGGCGAAGTCCCGCTCTGGCGACGGCTGATTGCCGATGAAGACCCCGCCCGGCTCACCCCGCGCGCGCCAGTTGTCACCATCTTGGGCCATGTAGATCATGGTAAGACTTCCCTGCTGGATGCGATCCGCGAAACAAACGTAGCAGGTGGCGAAGCCGGTGGCATTACCCAGCACATTGGCGCGTATCAGGCGGAAAAAAGTGGTCGCCTGATTACTTTCCTCGATACCCCCGGTCATGCCGCGTTCACTGCTATGCGCGCGCGTGGCGCTCAGGGCGCGGATGTGGTCGTGCTGGTGGTCGCTGCGAATGATGGCGTCATGCCCCAAACCCGCGAAGCCATCGCCCATGCCAAAGCTGCCCGCGTCCCCGTTGTGGTTGCCCTCAACAAAATGGACCGCCCAGATGCAAACCCCGATTTCGTCAAACGCCAGCTTTCGGAAAACGGCTTGGTGCCGGATGAATGGGGCGGCAATACCATTGTCGTTCCAGTTTCCGCCAAGCAAAAGCAAGGCTTAGAAGATTTGCTGGAAGCCATCCTGTTGGTAGCGGATAGCAATGAGCTTCGCGCCAATGCCAACGGCAAAGTATTTGGGACGATTATCGAAGCCCAGGTAGACCGCGCTAAGGGCATTGTCGCTACCCTGCTCGTCCAAAATGGCACGTTGGAACAAGGGGATATTATCGTGGCGGGCAGCTCTTATGGGCGTTTGCGCGCCATGTTTGATTATCGTGGTCGCAAAATTCGCAAAGCTGGACCGTCTACCCCAGTTCAGGTGATGGGCTTTAACGATGTCCCCGCGGTGGGTGAAGTCTTCACCCGTTATACCAATGAGCGCGAAGCCCGCGCCGCCGCTGAAACCAGACGGATTCAAGTCCAGCAGCAAGCCCAAGCCCTCCCCAAGGTCACGCTGGAAGAACTTTTCAGCCGCGCCCAGTTGGGTGAGGATAAAGAACTTCGCCTCATCATCAAAGCCGATGTGCAAGGCTCGCTGGAGCCGATTGTCAATTCCATCAAGGAATTGGATAGCAGCGACATCAAAGTCACAGTCCTCTCCGCGGATGCCGGTAATATTGGCGAAAATGATGTCATGCTGGCATCCTCCTCTAAAGCCGTCCTGATTGGTTTCAACGTTCAGGCAGACGCTTCTTCACGGCGCATGGCGGAATCTGAGGGCGTCTCGATCCGCATGTATGAAATTATCTACCGCATGTTGGAAGATATTGAAAAAGCGTTGAAGGGCATGTTAGCCCCTGAATTCCGTGAAACGGGCATCGGGCGCGCTACCGTGCAGGCAGTCTTTACCGTCTCCAAAGTAGGCAATATCGCTGGCTGTAAGGTAGCTCAGGGCGAAATTCGGCGTAATGGCAAGATTCGCGTGGTGCGCGGTGGTCAAATCGTCCACGATGGCGAAATTGCCTCCTTAAAGATCAACCATGATGACGCGCGCGAAGTCCGCCAGGGCTTTGAGTGCGGCATTGCCTTGAAAACCTTCACCGATTTTCACCCAGGCGATGAGTTGAATTGTTATATCCTGGAAAAGGTCTAAAATAGATGCCTGTAGGATGCGGATGATTAGAATAGTTTCGCTATTCTAATCATCCGCATCCTACACTTGATTAATCCAGGGAGGAAAAAGAGTAGGAACATGGCAAAAAAGATACGCTTAGATCGCATTACAGACCGGATTCGAGAGACTCTTTCTGAAATGCTTGTCAGAGAAGTGCAAGACCCCCGCTTATTGGGCGTGAACGTCACCGATGTAAAGGTAGACCGCGAAGTCTCTTACGCGGATATTTTCGTTTCCGCGGTTGAGGGCGAAGAGCGCAGCAAGGAAGTATTGGCTGGCTTAGAGAGCGCCAAGGGGTTTTTGCGTACCCAAATGGCTGCGCGGATTGACCTGCGCGCCTTCCCTTACCTCCGCTTCCACTGGGATCCAACCCCCGAGCGCGCAGATCACATTGAACGCATTTTGCTTGATCTGCGCCGCGAAGAAGAGTTACGCCAGGCGCAGCAACCCGCTACCATAGAGAACAGACTGCCCGAGGACGAGCAAGACGCGCCCGAACAGCCTTTTGAGGATGAGGACGATGCAGAGTGATCTGACCGCGCAGCCGATCAACCCGCTGCCCCCCTTTGACCTGTCCGCCCTGCACGCCGAAATCCGTCAGAAGTTTGCTGCGGCGGAACGCATTGCCCTGGCTGCCCATATTCGCCCAGATGGGGATGCGGTAGGCTCATTGCTTGGCTTAGGGTTAGCCCTACAAGCCAAAGGCAAGCAGGTACAAATGATCCTGTTAGATGGCGTACCGGGGAACTTACGCTACCTGTACGGCAGTCAGCAAATCCGGCGCAAGTTGCCAGAAGAAGCGGACCTGTACGTTACGGTGGATAGCTCAGAGTTGGCGCGGATTGGCGGCGTCTTTGGCGAGCGCAAGCCCGATATTCAAATTGACCATCACATCACCAATACCCTCTTTGCCAATACCAACTTTGTGATCGGCGATGCGGTGGCAACCTGCGCTATTTTGGCGGAATATCTGCCGGAGTGGGGCTTGGAATTTGATCAAAACATTGCCGCTGCGCTCCTCACAGGCATTCTGACGGATACGATTGGCTTCCGTACTTCTAATATGACCCCCGCTGCCCTGCACCTGGCAGCTAAAATGATGGAACATGGCGCAAATTTACCTGACCTGTATGCTCAATCCCTCACCTCCAAAACCTACGAGGCGGTGCGCTATTGGGCGATGGGGCTGGATAAAATTCAGCGCGAAGACGGCTTGGTCTGGACGAGCCTCAGCCTGGCAGATCGCCAAAAGGCGGAATACCCCGGCAATGATGACGCAGATCTGGTAAATGTTCTTTCTTCCATTGATAGTAAAGTGGCGGTCATTTTTGTCGAGCAAAAAGCGGATCGCGTGAAGATAAGTTGGCGGGCAAAATTAGGATGCGATGTTTCGCAAATTGCGCTACAATTTGGTGGTGGGGGACATGCTGCCGCTGCTGGAGCTGAAGTGAATGGGTCGTTAGAGAGCGTGCAAGAGCGCGTCATTCAGGCTACCTGCGCCTTCCTCGCCGCCCTTCAACCTGAAACATCTGATTCACAACCTCAATAGCACGTCCGGCGCAAATCATGGATGGGGAGATATAGAGAGACATGGACGATAACAACTTCGACCTAAAGAATGCTATCTCAGGGGTATTGGTGGTCGATAAGCCGGTGGGGATGACCTCGCACGACGTGGTGCAGGTGGTTCGCAAGGGGACGAATATTCGCCGCGCTGGTCATACTGGCACGCTTGACCCACGCGCCTCTGGCGTATTGGTTATTCTCATTGGACCAGCAGTCCGCTTAAGCGAATACGTCTCAGCCTCCGATAAACGTTATCAAGCGGTTCTCCGCCTGGGCGCCACCACCGATACCTATGACGCCGATGGGCGCATCCTCACCACTGCGCCGGTGGATAAGCTAACCGAAATGCAGTTTGAAGAAGCTCTCGACACCTTCATTGGCGAAATTGAGCAAGTTCCCCCGCCCTATTCCGCCATTAAAATCAAGGGACGCAAAGCCTACGAAATGGCGCGTCAGGGCGAAGAGGTAGACCTTTCGCCGCGCAAAATTCACATGTACAGCCTTGAATTGCTGGAATGGGCGCCGCCCGAAGCTGTGATTGACGTATATTGCTCCTCCGGCACGTATGTCCGTTCTCTGGCGCATGATATGGGCATGAAGCTGGGGGTCGGCGCGCATCTGATTGGCTTGCGCCGCACCAAGAGCGGACGTTTTACCTTGCGTGATGCTGTCCCGCTCCGCCGCCTGCGCGAAGCCTTTGAGGATGGCACTTGGTATCAATTTGTCATCCCTGCCGCCGAAGCCCTCTCTGATTGGCCCGCCATTGAGCTGACCCAAGAAGAGGTGGACGCGCTCCGGCATGGTCATCGCATCCCCGCTGATAACGTTACCAATAATATGGCGCGTGGCATCAGTGAGCAGGGTGAGTTGGTGGCGTTGCTGGAGCATGCCGTAGAAAGCAACGAGTGGCAGCCCAGAAAAGTCTTTTTCTCATAATCCTGACTTACCCTAAAGCATACTCATGCAGCATTTTCGCTCTCTCGATCAGGTAAATTTGCAGAACGCATGGGCAACAATTGGCATGTTTGACGGCGTGCATCGCGGTCATCAAGCTATTCTTACTGCCCTGGTGCAGGCTGCCCACGCAGCCGGCGAACCGGCAATAGTCGTGACGTTCTCTCCCCATCCGGCAGTCGTCCTGCGTGGCGTACCCGATTCCATTTGCCTGACTACGCCCGAAGAACGTGCCGCGTTGATTGGCGATTTGGGCGTGGATGCTGTTCTCACCCTCACCTTTGACCGCGAATTGGCTTCGCGCACTGCCGAAGAATTTTTGCAACCGCTTTGTCAGCAGATTCATTTGCACCAGTTGTGGGTCGGTGAAGATTTCGCCCTCGGTCGCAACCGCCAGGGCGATTTACCCGCCCTGCGTCAGATCGGCGAAGCCTTGGGCTATCAACTCCACGTGATCTCTGAAATCACCCAGTCGGGCGCGCGCATCTCTTCTTCCCAAATTCGCCAGTTCATCCAGTCTGGCAAGGTGGCGGAAGCCAATCAACAGCTTGGTCGCGCCTATTCCCTCTCTGGCACCGTAGTGCATGGCGATGGGCGCGGGCATGGGCTAGGCATTCCCACCGCCAACTTGGGCGTGGACGCCTGTAAGCTGCTGCCCGCCAATGGCGTTTATGCCACCTGGGCAGTCTTGGACGATCAGCGGTTTGAATCGGCTACTAATATAGGCGTTCGCCCTGTTTTTAACGGCACAGAGCGCCGTGTTGAGGCGCTCCTGCTGGATCACATGGGCAACTTATACGATCAGCCGCTGCGTTTAGAATTTGTGGAATATTTGCGCCCCGAAACAGATTTTCCCTCTGTGGATGCCCTTCTGGCGCAAATTCAACGGGATACCCAGCAAGCCAAATTAATTCTTAGCCCCAGCTAACGTTATAACATTCCTCATACATCGCCACCACGTTTTCAGGCGCAGTCAGCGGTTGGATGTTGTGACATGGCGCCAGAATATACCCGCCATTCGCCCCCAGAATGCGTAGATTGTCGCGCACTTCCTGGCGAACATCCGCCGCCGTGCCAAACGGCAGCGTGAATTGGTTATCTACCGCGCCGTGGAAAACCAGCTTCCCGCCAAAATCAGCCTTTAACCCTTCCCGATCCATTCCCTTTGACCGCCATTGGATGGGGTTGAGAATATCAATCCCTGCTGCAATCATATCCGGCAGGATTTTGCGGCAATTCCCATCATTGTGATGAAACACATACGCTCCCGCCTGATGCGCCAGATCAATGATGCGCTTCATCCGCGGCAGCAAAAAGGTCTGTATGTGCTTGCGCGAGAACATCAGGTTATCCTGCCCGCCCATATCCTCTGCCACGTAAGTCAGCATTACCTTGCCGGGGATCGCCTCATAGGTGCGCAAGGTATCCTGATATGCCAGGTCAAAGAGTTTGTCCAGGCAGTAATGCACAATTTCAGGATTTTCAACCAGGTCCATCATCGCCTGTTCTTGCCCGCGCAAGTTTTTATAGGTTAAAAATGGCTCTGACCCGCCCCCACGAATAGGATATTGCTCGTGACCCCGAATTTGCTCGGCAATTGTGTGATGATCCCACCAATCCGCCTGGGGCCAGGTGTAATTTGCCTCAATCTCTTCTACAGAATGAAATTTCGCCAGCGGGTGATCTACTACCTCGCCATATTCCCCAGAGCCGTAATTGATGGTACGATAGGTGCAGCCAAAAATATCAGTATTCGGCACGGTAGGTAGCGGACCCACGTACCGCGCAGACGGCGTGACCACATAATCCACGTGCATCTGCTCGAGGGCAGCTTGCAACGCGCGGCGACCTTCATTGGGCGCGTGGATACTGTGCGGATGGCGGTTTAAGTCCGTGACCAGCGCTTTATGGCTTTTTCGGCTCAGTCCCAGATGCTTAATCAGCCGCGCGCTAAATTCTGGCGTTGACCAGTAATCCATAGGCACTCGATCAGGGGCTTGGTGGGTGAGGACAGCCAACCACCGCTCGCGCGGCGACATCGTTTCTTTGGGCATGATGTGCTCCATTGGAGAAGTTTTTGATTGGAAATTCGTGAGCCTTGACGGATATAAAAGACCAGTAGGTTCTCATTATACGAGATTTAGGCAATTTGGCATACAATAAGGGTGCGTCTAACTGCCTCTGCAAAGATCGCTTTCATTTGAAACGGGAGGAAATATGGAAAAAGAAGAATTGATCCAGGCATTAGAGGATGGGCAGCAAGAAATGGTAGACCTGCTGGAAGGGTTGCCTGATGAAGCCATGCTTGAGCCGGGAGTTATTGGCAACTGGTCTATCAAAGACATGTTAGCCCACCTGACGTTCTGGGAAGGGCAGGCGGTTGCCGTTCTGTTTCAAATTCAACAGAGTGATCAGAAACCCAGTGCTGCTTTCTTCGGGAAAGAAACCACTGACCAGGTCAACACGCGCATCCACGAAGTGAATAACAGTCGCCCCCTTGAAAGCATCTGGACTGATTTCTTGGGCGTGCGCAAGCAAACCATCCGCCGTGTGAACGAAGTCAGCGATGATGCCCTCAATAACCCCACTCGCTTCCCCTGGACCAATGGCTTGCCGCTTTATGAACTGGTCCTCGATAACAGCGTCAGCCATGCTGATGAACATTCCGAAGCGTTGCTCAATTGGCTGGAAGAGTTTGATGCACGCAGCGCAGCCGCCGAAGAAGAGGATGACCTGTCGGACGGCAAGCTGAACGGCAAATCCTCTCTCTAATCCTTTTAAATCTCTTCGTCCCACACTCTCCTTTTTCGAGTTCATTAGGGATTAGCGTGAGAATAGTCGAGCGAGACGATCTTCCTCGCTCGACTATTCTCACGCTAATCTCCAGAGTTCCTTTTTTCAGGGTTGGACAAATTCTTAAAAAACGGGTATTCTTTTATCAGGAAGGCTTCTCGTCCGTGAACGTGTCTTACCGCTCTGCCAGTCCTTCAGACCTGGAGTTTCTCTATCAACTCCATCGCGCCGCCATGCGCCCCTCTGTGGAGCAAACCTGGGGCAACTGGCAGGAAGAATGGCAGCGCAACCGCTTTGAACAGCGTTTTGCTCCAGAGGTTCTGCAAATCATCCTCTGTGACGGGCAGCCGGTGGGTGTTTTACACGTAGACGAGCGAACCGAAGAGCGTTTTGTCGCCATGATTGCTATTCTACCTGCCTTTCAGGGACGCGGTCTCGGCACTCAGGCATTGCGTCAAGTGATGCAAACAGCAGCCGATCAGGGCAAACCGGTCGTGCTGCGTGTACTTAAAATCAACCAGCGGGCATTAAACTTCTATCAGCGGCTTGGGTTCTCCGTCACAGCAGAAACAATCACCCATTTTATTCTGATCTGGGAGCCAACGCCTTTTCGCCGTTCCACTCCGTAGTCTCCATCATCAGGCGCGGGGGAAAAGAGGATAACTGTATGACCGACCATCAGCAAGACGGCAATTTTATGAACTTCCTCGAACAAAATCAGTGGCAGATTGCGGACGTGCTGCATACCCCAGCCCGCCAGGGTCAACTGCTGCCAGTGGAGGATTTGCCCCTTGCTCCCACTACCCTGAACTTCTTGCAGACCGCCTATCCCAACGGAATTTATAGCCATCAAAAGAGCGCGATTCAGCTGGCTTTAGCGGATAAAAATGTGTGCATGGTAACAGGCACGGCTTCCGGCAAGAGCTTGGTCTTTCAAACTGCTGCCTTAGACATGTTATCCCGTGACCCTGAAGCCCGCGTTATGGCAATTTATCCCATGAAAGCCCTCTCCAACGAACAGCAAGACCGCTGGCAGACGGTACTCAAGCAGCTGGGACCAAAAGGTCATGCCGGGCGGATTGATGGCAACGTCCCCCCAGGTTTCCGCTTGGGCGTGTTGGAAAGCTCGCAGGTGATTGTCTTTACCCCCGATATTATCCACGCCTGGGTCTTCTCAAACCTGAAAGAACCAGCCGTACTCAATTATTTGCGCCACGTCCGCATGATTGTGGTGGATGAAGTTCATGCCTACAATGGCGTCTTTGGCTCAAATTCTGCCTTCCTATTCCGCCGTCTGGCGCATGTTTTATCCATGCTGGGCGCGCATCCCACTTATATTTGCGCCTCTGCCACCATCGCCCACCCCGAAGATCATCTTAAAAAGCTGCTCGGTCAGCCTTTTGAATTGATTGGTTCTGAAAAAGATACCTCGCCGCGTTATCCCCTCACGGTCACCCTCACCCGTCCCAAAGGCGAAGATCGCTTTTTGGATGAAGTGGTACACCTGTTAGAATATCTTACTCAACATACCCAGTCGCGCTTTATTGCCTTTGTGGATAGCCGTAAGCAGGTAGAATTAATCTCTTCCATCCTCAACCGCTTGCTGAAAGCCGAGCCGCCCAAACCAGGCGCAGATGCCGCCGAAGGCGAAGCGGATGCTCCCGCCAAGCCTGCCTCTCGCTCGCGCCGCGCCAAACCCGCTGCGGTGGAAGTGCCCAGTGAAGAGGAAGAGGACGAATTGGAAATGACCGGCGTCCTGCGCAACCTGAACGTGTTGCCCTACCGCGCTGGATACGAAGACCATGACCGCCGTCAGATTCAGGAACGCCTGACGGAAGGCACGCTCAATGGCGTGGTTTCGACCTCCGCCCTGGAACTGGGCATTGATATTCCTCACCTGGATACCTGCGTGCTGATTGGCGTCCCTGGCTCGGCGACCTCCTTGCAGCAGCGCATTGGGCGCATCGGCAGGCATGGACCCGGCGATGTGATTGTCGTCTATGGCGGCGACACCAACGATCAGGCGGTTTTTGCCAACCCCAAGAGCTTTTTCTCCCGTCCCCTGGCAGAAAGTGCGCTCTACCTGGAAAATGAGCATATTCAATATATCCATGCCCTTTGCCTGGCGCGCACCGGCGGCGAACATGACGTTGCCCTTGCCGCTGGCAAGCATCCCGTCAGCCTGGAATTTAGTAGCGATGTGGACTGGCCCGAGCATTTTGTGCAGCTCTGCCGCGCTGAACGCGCCGGCGTGCCTCCGCGTAACTTGATGAGCCTGAAATTTGAAGCTCGTGACCGCCCTAATTACACCTTCCCCCTGCGTGACGTGGAAAGTCAGTTTAAAGTGGAACGCAAAGATGGCCCTAACGTTTCTTCCCTGGGGTCGCTATCATTTGGTCAGCTGATGCGCGAAGCCTATCCCGGCGCCATTTATTATTATGCCACGGTGCCTTACCGCGTTACCCGCGTCAGCGTCAAGGGCAAATCGGTGCAGGTGAGGCGCGAAAAACGCTACACCACCAAGCCGCGCCGCACCCCGCCCGCCATCTTCCCGCGCCTCACCGTGGAGGGCGTAGATCAATTTGCCCGCCAGGATGAGCTGGTCATGCTGGAATGCAGCTTGCTGGCGCGCGAATCGATCACCGGCGTCATCGAGCAGCGCGGTCGCACCGAGATGGAATATCCCTATCCCCTCTCACGCGAATTAGGCTTTTATCAGGATCAGCCTTATTTCAGCCGGAATTATTTTACAACCGGGGTCATCCTCACCCATCCCTCTCTTGCGCTCCCCGGCGTGAACGTGTACGCTCTGGCTGCCTGGGTGTTGGAAGCCTTCATGCAGACCCTTCCCTTTGACCGCCAGGATATTGGCGTAGCGGTGGATCGCTTCCGTTCAGCCCGCGCCCCCGTCCTTCAGGTGGGGCAGCCCTTCTTCGCTATCTATGACCAAACGTATGGCAGTCTGCGGCTTTCACGGCGGTTGTTGCCCCCCGCTGTCTTAGGCCGTGTACTGGTTGAGGCGGGTTTCCTGGCGGCTCAAAAAGCGGATGTTCCCGCCATGCGCGCCCTTTTTAGCATGGCATCTGTCGTCTTCCGCGCCCCACGTCAAGCCCTAAAGTTTGGTCTTGAACATGAGCAGCTCGAAAAACGGGATCCAAACCGCTGGGAGCGTGTGGTGCTGCCCGGCAGCAAGGGCTTGATGATCCGCACCAACGAAGAATTCCTCGTACAGCGTATTCTTAAAACGCCCGCCGGCCTTTCTTATGAAGGTACGCCCACTTCTATGGCAGGCGCAGCCATTTCCGTCATGCCACTCCTCACCGATGTAGCGGAAATCCCTGGTGAAAGCTCGGTCGGTTGGTATGACGTGATGTCTGGCGACCTGGAAACCATCCTCTCGGAAGAAACGTTGCAAGTTCTGCCTGCTGGCGATGTGGAAGCCTCCCCCTTACCTGATGTTGCCTGGCTGACGCATTTATTCATCCGTTATTTTGATGCCCTGCTCACGCAACGCCTGTCATCTCAGTTAGATAGTCCCCTTCCCGCCGAATCATCACTGGAAGTCTGGCTGCAGGATACCTTTACGCGCACGAATTCCTCTGATTTACTCCTCGCTCTGCTGGACGTTTATCAGCATGAAGTTGAAGCCTCCTATGCCGAAGAATCTCATCCAGAGCCAGAATCGCCATGAAAAAATCCGCCCTCATTGCCCTCTTCCTCGGCATGTTCCTGATAGCTTGTAACGCCAAAACACCCGTACTGCCCACACAGCAGGCGGGCGTGCCGGTTCTGCAGATCAGCAGCCCAACTTTTGGCTCGATGGCAATGATTCCTCCTCAATTTACCTGTAAGGGCGCGGAAATTTCCCCACTTCTTCAGTGGAACGCCCCGCCCGCCAATACCCAAAGCCTTGCGCTCCTGATGGATGACCCTGACGCGCCCGGCGGAACCTGGGTGCATTGGGTGGTCTATAATCTGCCTGCTGCCACGCTATCCCTCCCCGAAGGCGCAGCCCAGGCGAAAGCCGATACAGCCAATCTCCCCGATGGCGCGCTGCAAGGCAGAAATAGCTGGAATCGCGCCTCCTATGGCGGTCCTTGCCCGCCTACCGGGCAGCATCGCTATTTCTTCCGCCTCTATGCCCTGGATACTTTGCTCAAAGACCCAAACCTCACCGAGGAAGGTGTGATGAAAGCCATTCAGGGACATATCCTGGCGCAAGGCGAACTGGTGGGTGTATTTCGTCAATAATGAGGTGATTTTGTGGATGGTTGGAAGACTCTTTCCCGAACGCAACTGGCTTCTTTTGGCAAATATCTAACGGTGGAAAGTCACGCTCTGCAACTCCCTGATGGTCAGATCATTGATCGTTGGCCCTGGCTGATTGCGCCTGATTACATCAATGTGCTGGCGATTACCCCGCAAGGGCAAGCGCTGATCTTCTGTCAGGGCAAATATGCCCTCGAAGGTGAATCCCTTGCCCCCATTGGCGGCTTCATCGAACCCGGCGAAGACCCTCTGCTTGCGGCGCAGCGTGAACTGCTGGAAGAAACCGGTTATGCCGCCCCCGAATGGGAAGAATTGGGTCATTTTTGCGTAGACCCCAACCGCGGCATGGGAACAGGCTATTTATACCTGGCGCGCGGTGCGACCTTCTGCCAACCCCCACATGCCGATGACCTGGAGGAGCAAACCCTCTTGCTTATGCCTATCTCTGAATTGCGTATAGCCTTACGCGATGGCAAGTTCCTCGTCCTCGCCTGGGCTGCCAATATTGCCCTGGCGCTGCTTGCCTTGGACTGAATCTTTTTTGGATTACTGGGAGTTGGCGTGGTAGCGAGGGGCGATCTTCCCCTCGCTACCACGCCAACTCCCAGTAATCCCTTCTTTCATTGCTTTTGTGCGATAATCTTAATATCAAATTCGTGAGGAAATCTTATGACCACTACCGAAATCCAATCGCTCCAAGAACAATTTACCATCCCAGGTCACGTAACCATTTCCGCCGGGGCAGGCGGATTGGCGACCGTTGAAGTTGCCAATGCCTTTGCCACCGGCAGCATGACCTTAGCCGGCGCGCATGTCATGTCTTATCGCCCGCGCAATCATGCTGCTCAGGATGTCTTCTGGATGAGCCCCAACAGCGCGCATATTGTTGGCAAAGCCATGCGCGGCGGCATCCCTGTCTGCTGGCCCTGGTTTGCCGCTCACCCCACCGAACCGCAAACGAAGCCTGTTCATGGCTTTGCGCGTACCTCCTTATGGACGCTTGCGGGTACGTGCGTCTTGTCGGATACCACCACCGAGATTCGTATGCGCCTGACCGATTCCCCCCAGACCCGCCAGTTGTGGCCCTTTGCCTTTAACTTGGAGATGATTGTTCAATTTGGCGAACGCCTGAGCGTTACCCTGTGTGTCCGCAATCCAGGGGATACTTCTTTCATCTATACCGGCGCGTTACATACCTACTTTAACGTCTCAGATGTCAACCAGATCAGTATTTCCGGATTAGAAGGCACGGATTACCTTGATAAAACCGATGCCTTTGCCCGCAAGCATCAGGCGGGCGCCCTCAAAATCACTGGTTGGACGGATCGCATCTACCTGAATACCACCAGCGCCTGCGTCATCCACGACCCTGGCTTTCAACGTCAGATTCGGGTTGAAAAAGAGGGCAGTCACACCACAGTCGTCTGGAATCCGGCTGAAAAGACGGTTGATTTTCCAGATGTAGGCGTAGGCAACGAAAAGCATTTTATCTGCGTAGAAACTGCCAATGCTGACCAAGAGATGATCACCGTGCAGCCGGGCGTGGAAGCTCAACTGACCACCCATATTTCTGTCGTCTAAATGATAATTCATCAGGAAATTTTCATCGTTCTCAAAGAAGAAGCCCATGCCTGGTAAAGAATTGAAGGTTGAGCTGGCAATTCTCGTACTCTGGCTGGTCGCTGTGATCCCTACCTTTCTGCTCATCCGTGATACAGGTTTGTTCACCTACCTGGGTCCGCTTTATTTTATTTGTATGGTTGCATCCGTCTATCTTATCCGCACTTCGCGGAAAGGAAAATAATCATGCAACAGGCTGTGCAAAGCATTTTCCTCATTTTCTTAGGCATTACCGCATGTATTTCGGGCTACTCCCTCTTTAAAACCGCCATCTCCATTTGGGGATTTGTCTTCGGCGGTTGGGCTGCGCTGATGATTTCCAGTTTTTTCCTTTCTTCGACATCAGGTGTTTTGCAGAGTCAAGACTTTCTCGTCCGCGTGGGCGTTTTTGTTGTCGGCGGCATCATTGGGGCGATCATTGCCAAGCTGTTATCCATTTTAATTGTCTTCCTCTTTGGTGCGGCGTTAGGGGCAATGTTAGGGATCATTATCGGTCTCATTTTGGATATTTTGCAATCCGGCAACTTCGCCCAAATGGATCAGCTGACCAAGATTACCTTTCCTCCCACGCCCGCCTCCCCCACGCAGTGGATTTTACTGGCGATTTTTGCCGTTGTTTTGGGTCTTTCTACTCTTTCCCTACAAAGATTTATGATCGTTGCGTCCTCTTCCCTCATCGGCGCCGCCGCACTGGTCACTGGACTCTTAGATGCGCTGAAAAATTCTCTGCCTTTTTCTTTTACCATTTCAATGACCCTGGTCGCCTGGTTTGTGATCGCCCTGCTCTCCATTATTATTCAGAATATGTTTGTGGGGAACGAGACGTAGATGAATTTTGGTTTGTAGAAATCATTAACTTTTCTAATCGCATCTTGACAAAACTTGAATTTTGCCTACAATAAGTTTAGAATATAAAGGGTTAATCTGAATATTCTCAATGAGAATGTTCAAAAGGAGCAGCTATGAATCTTATTCTTACCAAATGCCCCGTTTGTGGGGGCGACCTAATCGTCACTCGTCTCCACTGCCCGGCTTGCGAAACAACCATTGAAGGCAGTTTTGACCCAGGCGGCAATCGCTTACAAGAAGCCTTCTCCCCTGAGCAGTTGAAACCGCTCCTGCCCTTTTCTCACCTCAGCGCCGAACAGCTGCAATTTATTCTCACCTTTGTTCGTTGTGAAGGGCGTTTCAACCGCATGGAAGAAGAATTAAGCATGTCTTATCCCACCTTGCGCAACCGGTTGAACGAAGTGATCCGTGCTATGGGCTTTGAACCCAGCCGTGATGATCCCTCTCCTGCCCCTCAGCCGCCCAGCACTGTAGAACGTCAGCAGATTTTAGACGCCCTCGGTCGTGGTGAAATTGACCTGGAAGAAGCCAAACGCCGCTTACGTGGCGAGCGGGTTGCATAATTTTGCTCTAAAAAAGAAAGCCTGGAGGGAATGATGGCAACCGTTGAAGAAAGAATGAAAATCCTCACCCTGGTGCAAGAAGGCAAAATCAGCGCGGAAGACGCTGCCCAACTGCTCGAAGCCCTCGGCAGTAATAGCCCCAAGCGTCCGATGGGTGCAGCCGCCCCAAACCGCGCGCAGCAGCCGCCTGAAGAGCCGCCCGTCCCTGGACGCAAGCCGCGTTTCCTGCGCGTTCGCGTCACTGACATGGATTCGGGTCGCCCGCGCGTTAATGTTCGCCTGCCCATCAGCATGGTCTCCGTTGGCATTAAGATGGGTTCTAAATTCGCCCCTCAAATCGAAGGTATGGATACGCAGCAGCTGATGAGCATTATCGAATCAGGTGAAATTGGTCAAATTGTGGATGTCTTTGATGAAGAAGACGGCGAACACGTTGAGGTTTACCTGGAATAATCATCATCCCCTGAAATTATTCTTTCAGGGGATTTTTTTCGTTATTCTGGTTTGCGCGCCACAATCACCATTGCCGCTGAATCTGCGTTGAGCGGCTGCCCATCCCATTCCGCATAGGCATCCTCTAATTCCAGCCCTGCTTTTTGCAATAGCTCGCGCATTTCCGTCAGACCGTACAGCCGGATCGAGAAGGGCTTGTGGGTCTGCTTGCCTTCGCGGATCACCACCCGGTCATTGAGCAGCCTGCCCGTCCATACGTCAAAGGAAAAGCGGTTGATCAACCAATCGCCATCTTTTTCCAGCACCGCATCCGATTGAAAGTGACTCAACATCCCATCCCGGTGGATCACGTCAAATCCCAGCCGCCCGCCGGGTTTCAACGCTTGTGCCACGCGCTGCATCACCCGCAAGTTTTCCTCGTCCGTAAAATATCCAAAGGAATTAAACATCATCAAGACCCGGTTAAACTGCCCGTCATACCCAATCTGGCGCATATCCCCTTGCACATACGTTGGCTTGCCCCGCATCTGATCCGCTTCCTGTTGGGCGACCTCCAAAAAGCCGCCCAACCATTCCACTCCCGTCACGCGAAAGCCGCGCTGCGCCAAGCGGTTGGCAATCCGACCGAACCCGCACGCCAGGTCAAGCACTTGCATCGGCGGATACATGGCTAAAAGTCGCACGGCAGCTTCTGTTTCTGCATCAGAACGCTGCGCGGTCAAAAAATCACGATAAAAATAGAGGTAATCCTCCACGCTGAATGCCGCAGAGACTTCCTCCAGGCTCGATAGGGTGTCATCAGGGATCGTCATGCCCTTATTGTAGCGATATTTTTTCCATTCGTAAGAAGCAAATCCCAACCCTAAAATTTTCCTTGACTTTCCATCCCGCTCAGCGTACAATCTCTTAAAGATGTAGTGTTACTCAAGTACATCCTGATCTTCTAATTTCATATCCTTTCAGGTGCTGTTTCCCCCGGATGGGAAAGCTGAAAAGGCGAAACCGGTGTAAGTCCGGTGCTGTTGCGCAACTGTGAATATCAGAATCCCCTTCTGATAAAAGCCAGGTCGACCGCCTGAAAGAGTCTCTCCACAACCTCGCAGAAAGGAGGTGGGAAGCCAGTACCTTTCGGTATTTTGCGTCCCTGTCTTTGCGACAGGGATTTTTATTTCTCGTAGCGCGTCTATCGATGAATCGATAACGCGAGCCAGTTTTATTTTTTCTGAGGATCATCATGAAACGTTCTTCCACGCTCTTAGCTGCTTTCCTTGTTCTCACCTTTATTTTATCGGCTTGTTCTCCCGCCCAGGCAACGACCGCTCCGGTTCTGCCAACTGCCACCTCTGCCGCAGCTCAATCAGGCAGCATTGAGATAAAAGACGCGCTCGGCACAGAATTTAAACTGGATCAGCCTGCCCAAAAGATCATCTCGCTTGCCCCCTCTAATACTGAATTCCTCTATGCCCTCGGCGCAGGCGCGCAGATCATAGGGCGCGATGATTTCTCCAATTTCCCAGATGCTGCTAACCAACTGGTCAAATTAGGCGGTTCTTCTGGCAAATATGACCTGGAAAAGATCACCAGCCTCAAGCCTGACCTGATTCTGGTCTCGTCCCTCAATTCTGCCGATCAGATCAAAGCCTTTCAAGCCATTACCCCCAACGTTTTTGAAGTGGGCAACCCGCTTACGATGGACGATTTATATATCACCCTTGCCAACCTGGGCAAGCTGACTGGACATCAGACGGAAGCCACCAAGATGGTCGCCGATTTGCAGGCGCGTGTCAAGGTTGTGACGGATAAGGTCGCTACCGCTGCCAAACACCCCAAAGTATTTTATGAATTAGATGGCTCTGATCCTGCCAAACCCTGGACGGCGGGCAAAGGCTCTTTCATTGACCTGCTGATCACCATGGCCGGCGGTGAAAATGCCGCTGCCAAAATGGACGGCGCGTATGCTCAGATCAGCCAGGAAGAATTGATCGTCCAAAACCCCGATTTTGTCCTCTTAGGCGATGCGCTCTATGGCGGCGTTAAACCGGAACAGGTTGCCGCGCGCCCCGGTTGGAATGTCATCCAGGCGGTCAAAGCTAATCAGGTAGTTGCCTTCAATGATGATTTGGTCAGCCGCCCCGGTCCCCGCCTGGTGGATGGCTTGGAAGCCATTGCTCGCCAGATTCACCCTGAATTGTTTAAATAACCGAAGTAACGCAAACACAATGAAGCGTCACACTGTCTTACCGTATGGAATTAGTTTCGCCCTCCTGTTAGGGGTGCTGCTCTTATCCATTGCGGTAGGCAGTGTGTTTATTTCCCCCCTCACCATCCTCACCATTTTTCGCTTGCAGCTCACCAGGCAGCCTGTTCCGCCTGATTGGCAGCCATTCGTCACCATCCTGTTTGCCCTGCGCCTGCCTCGTACCGTGTTGATGGCGATCACCGGCGCATCTCTGGCGGGCAGCGGATCTGCCTACCAGGGCTTATTCCGCAACCCGTTGGCAGACCCTTACCTGATCGGCGTGGCGTCAGGGGCCGGCTTGGGCGCAATCCTAGCGATGAGCCTGAACTGGCCCGCCACGGTGATGGGCTTGGCGGTGGTGCCGGTCGCTGCCTTTGTGGGCGCAATGCTCACGGTGGTCATCGTCTACTCCCTTGCCCGCGTGGGGCACGCCCTGCCAACCACCAATCTGCTCCTGGCAGGCGTGGCAGTCAGTTCCTTTGCCTCTGCCATGACTTCTTTTCTACTGATTAACTCCACCGGTGACCTTCGCCGCGCCCTGGTTTGGTTGTTGGGTGGCGCTGCCCTCAGCGGATGGGCGCCTGTCCTCGCGGAACTGCCTTACGCCACCGTGGGTCTGGTCGCTTTGCTCGCAATGGGACACGCCCTGAACGTTATGCAAGTAGGGGATGAGCAGGCGCAGCAGTTAGGCTTGCCTGTTGAAAAAGTCCGCCGCTGGATTATCCTGTTTGCTTCCCTGACAACTGCCGCGGCGGTTTCTTTTGCCGGTATCATCGGCTTTGTCGGGCTGGTAGTCCCTCACGTGGTGCGCATGCTCTGGGGCGCGGACTATAAACGCCTGATGCCCCTTTCGATTATCTGCGGAGCCAGCCTGCTCCTCGGCGCGGATATTTTGGCGCGCGTTATTATGCCCCCGCAAGAATTGCCCGTAGGCATTATCATGTCCCTGGTGGGTGCGCCCTTCTTTTTGTGGATTTTGCGCCGCGCCCGCAACCAAAATTACTGGTAATGTTTGAATAACGGAGGATCAGCACAAATGCAAGTAGAGAATCCGATGCTGCGCGTGGAAAATGTTTCCGTCCAATACGGCTTGCGCCTGATTTTGGATCAGATTTCTTTTTCGGTGCAGCCTGGCACTATCTTTGGTGTAATCGGTCCTAACGGGACGGGCAAAACTACCCTGGTGCGCGCCCTCAGTGGCACCATTCCCCTTCTCTCGGGTCAGGTATGGATCGGGGACGAAGAAGTGACTCGCCTTTCTCCGCAGCAACGCGCCAGGCGGTTGGCAGTCGTGCCACAAGCTCGCAACTTACCCCCGGCTTTCACCGGCTATGAATTAGTCCTACTCGGGCGCACCTCTCATCTCAATTGGCTCGGGCAAGTTTCCGCCAAGGATGAAGCCTGTGTTCGCCTTGCCCTTCAGCGCGCCCAAGCCACTTCCCTCGCGGATAGGCGGATCGGTGATCTCTCTGGCGGCGAGCAGCAGCGTCTGCTGTTGGCGCGCGCCCTCGCCCAGGAAGCCCCTCTCTTGCTCCTCGATGAACCCACCACCCACCTCGATTTGCAGCATCAGATTAGCACCCTGGAGGCAGTTCGCTCCCTGGTCAAGGAAGTTGGTCTTACGGTGTTGATTGTTTTGCACGATCTCAACCTCGTCTCACGTTACGCAGACCGCATCGCTGTGCTATCCGATAAGACTTTGCTTGCGGTTGGAACCCCCGAAGAAGTGTTAAATGCCGAATTGTTGGAAGAGGTTTACCACCTACCTCTGCAAATTCTGCATCAAACTGCTTCCGGCAGACCCATCATCCTGCCCGCCGTGTTGTAGTTTTGGAATAGATTGGGTCTTTGAACTCCCAATGAATCATAAGAGAGGCGATAAAAAAATAAGCTCAGGTTTCCCATGAGCTTATTTTTTTATCGCCTCTCTTATGATTCTGGTATTCCCTTTTGCACGGCCAAAGACAAAAGAATGCACGCTGCGGCGGTGGCTGCAATGAAGCAAGAATGATGGGTCAGTGTAAGCAAAATGGGTACGCTCTGTGATGTTCGCGGCATTTACAAGGGAGCGTCAACGGTTTTTGCTTTGGCCGGCAAAAGGAAACACCAAATGATACAAATGGCTATGCAATTGGCGAAAGAAAGAGGCTGGAATGTCAGTGTAATGGATGCAGGTGGAGAGATCAGTTTTTTCTGATCTGCTCTAATGATAGCCTGTTTGCCCAAAACTGTCAATATATTTGTGAGATTGGTTTTGTAAAAATGGAAAATTGGTAATGAAACCTTACAAACTTTGTCATATTCCTGGATGATTGTTCCGATGATAAATGTCCGCCCATTCGGGAAATTCTCCACTGTCAAAGTCCTTTTCCAGCAGGTACGATTTGATAGATGGAAATAGAAGCGTATGGCCACCTTCCTGTATTTGCAGGCATCCCCTCTGCACAGATGCGCTCCATAGCGGCGTATCTGACGGCAGAACGATTCCTTAAGGATGAGCTTATTTTTCAGCAAGGGCAGCGCGCGAAATTTATCTATATCCTCGCCTGTGGCGAAGTTGTCATCCGCTATAAACCCTACGATGGACCCCCCTTGGTTATTTCTCGCATCTGCCCTGGCGAAGTGTTTGGGTGGTCCGCTGCATTAGGCCGTGAAATTTATACCTCCGCCGCGCTTGCCACGCAAGATAGCATTACCCTGCGCATCCGTGGCGCAGATTTGCATACCCTGTGCAGTAAATCTCCTAAAACAGGCAAGCTCTTTTTAGAGAGGCTGGCAGGCGGTGTGAATGATCGTTTCAAGACGACCGCTCATTCGCAAATTATGGGATTGTTAAGTCAAGGCATAGATCAAGAATATACAGGAAGGCTTAAAAAATGACCGAAAATAATGTCACATTCTCAACCGAAGAACGTTTGAAAGCCCTCATCGAAACCATTGACGCTTACATCAGCCAATATCATGGCGGATCTGTTCAATTGGTCAAATTTGAAAACAATACCGTCACGGTACGCTTGGGCGGCGCATGTAATGGATGCCCGCTTTCCCTCAACACCCTCAACGGTTGGGTTGCAGGTACCATCCGCCAACTCTTCCCTGAAATTGAGCATATCGTAGCCGAAGAAAAGGTGTAGTCCCGCCCTTTTTCACTCTATAAACACTTCAATGTGTTCCTTCGAATCATCGTTATAAATATCAATGATTCTGCCCGTTTCACCTGATTGCAGATGAGCCATGAGTTCCTCTGTGTCAAACCCTTCTACCTGCGGCGTGAATCGCGCGCCCATTTTTATGCCTGCGCTCACCAACCCTACCGGCAGACGCACATTCACCCGCCCCTTGCCGGTATTTGTATCTGTGATGACTACCCGGAACCACTGCCCCGCTGCCCCCCGTGCCGCCCCTGGGCGACCAGAGCCAGAGGTAGATGCTGCGCGCCTCACCCCTTCTTCTAAGGCTTCCAGCAATTGCACCCCCTGTTCTGGGGTAATCTTGCCTTCTTGTATCATCTTTAAGAGTTTTATGCGCTCATCCGAGGTTGCCATAGGGAGTATATCCTTTCAAGTTCCATTTTCCTTATTCATTATATCGTAAATATTATCAATTTCAAATGTTCTTACGAATTATTTAGATTTTTTTAACATTTATAAAGAAAATATTGGATTTATATACTTTCGCTTTTGATCTTCACTCTTTTTCTCCCTTCGCTCCCCATATCCATACTCTTTTGCTCATCCTAATCTCATTTGCCACTATAATTCCTTTATGAAATGGATTTACCTTTCTCCTCATTTTGATGACGCAGTCTATTCCTGCGGCGGTCTCATTTGGGATCAGCACAGTCGCAAGCAGCAAGTAGAAATTTGGACCATTTGTGCCTCCCGCCCCCCTAGCGATGCTCCTCTTTCTCCTTTCGCTCAATCTCTACATGCCCGTTGGCAAACTGGATCGGAAGCAGTCGCCGCGCGTCAGGCGGAAGATCAGGCTGCCATTGCTCAGGTAGCCGCTCGTGCGCGCTACTATTCCCTGCCCGATTGCATCTACCGCCGCCTGCCGGATGGTTCTTTCCTGGTCAATGGCGAAGAGGATCTCTGGCAGACCGTTCATCCCCAAGAAGCCTCCGTTTTAGCGGATTTGCGCGCCTGGATAGAGCAAGAACTTGCCGCTGATGATTGCCTGGTCTGTCCCATGTCCCTGGGCAATCATGTGGATCATCGCCTGGTGCGCGCCGCCGCTGAAAGCCTGGGCTGTTCCCTCTATTATTACCCTGATTTCCCGTATGTCATGCAGTATCCTCAAGCGTTGCCTGCCATGCTCCAACCTGCCTGGTACAAAGTTTGCACCCCCATTAGTGACGAGGGGGTAACTGCCTGGCAGAATGGCATCGCCGCCTATCGTTCCCAAGTTTCTACCTTCTGGAATGGTCTCGAAACGATGAAGAAAACGATATTAGACTATTGGCAAACCGGTGGAGGGTCATGTCTCTGGCGTGCAGAATAAAAGTCCATTCCCCAAAAACATACCATAAAATAATTGAGAAGTGTACTTGTTCTTGTATTCTATGCTATACTCTTTCTATGCAGAAGGAACGCTCTTTCTGGAATAATTGGGGAAATTTCTTAAAAAATTGGGGGCTGCAAGACATGGCTGCCATATTCTTAGAGGCTGCCGCCCCAATTCATTTGCTGTTCGCTCAGGCGCTTTACCTGGGAAAACCATATCTGGCGCTATTCGTCCCCTCTGACCGGCTGACCGCCCTGACTACCTTGTTGGAAGATCAAGACGAAAGCCTTCAATTTGCAGCCTATCTTCGTGAAGAGGAGTCAACACAGTGAACCTGTCGCCGTTGATTCTCGGTCTAACCATTATTGTTGTGGCAGCAGGGTTGATGTTTATCTTCTCCCTGCCGTCTCGTTCGCGTCCACGCATTACGCTGCGCCCCTTGCCAGCCTTACAACGATTGCGCCGCGCCATTGGGCTAACCGTTGAAAACGGAACGCGCCTTCATGTTTCCATCGGCAAAGCCTCTATTGTTGGACCGAATAACGCCTCTGCCCTCATCGGTCTTTCCACCCTGGAGCGAGTCAGTGTCCTCAGCTCCGCCGCAGATCGCTCCCCCGTAGCCACCAGTGGGGATGGTAGTCTGGCAATTCTCAGTCAGGGAGCCATGCGCGCTGCTTTTCGCTCAACCAATAACCTGGAACAATACGAGCCGCGCCAGGCTCGATTAACAGGTCCCACCCCCTTCTCCTATATCGCCGGTACACTGCCCGTCATCACTGATGAGCGGGTTTCCACCCACATCCTCGTAGGGAATTTTGGTCCCGAAGCTGCCCTATTAGCGGAAGCCGCCGAAAGTCAGGGTGCATTCTTCCTTGCCGCCACCGATTCTATCCCCGCCCAGGCTGCCCTCTATGCTACCGCCGGTGAGCCTCTTATCGGCGAAGAATTATTTGCCCTCCCTGCTTATTTGCAGCCCGGCGGCATCCATCAAGGCGGCTTGCGCGCTCAGGATGTCCTTCGCTGGATTGTCATTGCTACGCTCGTCATCGGTGGGCTTCTCGCTCTCCTGGGGGTTGTCATTCTATGAGAAATCCATTCGCCACTGCCGTTGCCATAGCTGTGGGCCTGTTGACCCTTCTCCTCGGCTACCTGCTCCCCGCTGCCTTCACCAACATCCCCGTTGCGCTGGAAATCCGCTCCCTCATGATCGGTTGGGCGGTCAACCTGGCTGCCATCGCTGCCCTGGTTGCTATTCTCAGTCTCGTATCGGTTCACATCCGCAAAGTTCAAGCCAAACGCAACGCAGACCTCTATAGCTTACTGACCCTGCTCTTCTTCATCATCACTGTCATCGCTGGTTGCGTAGCCTATGGATTGGGAATCTACCGCTCTGAATATCAACAGGTATTTGTGATTGGTTTTCAAGCCCCCGTTGAAGCTAGTTTGATGGCGGTGCTGTCCGTCACCTTGATCCTGGCTTGTTTTCGCCTTTTTCAACGCCGGCATGGCATGATTGCCATTACCTTTTTACTGAGCACGCTGGTTTTTCTCCTATTCAATAGCGGCATGTTTAGCCTGCTTGAACCCATCCTCCCCCCTGGTTTTTTAGGGGATTTCTTGGGTTTATTGCAAATCCTCCCCCTGGCAGGCGGTCGCGGTATTTTATTAGGCATTGCTCTGGGCAGTATGTTGGCGGGGCTGCGTGTCCTCTTTGGCGCAGATCGCCCTTACACGGGATAAATCATGGTAGATAATGTGCGTTGCCCCACTTGTGGAAAGCTCAACCCGGCAAATAGTACCGTTTGCCAATATTGCCATTCGCAGATCAAGCCAGCCTCGTTTTCTTCTCAGCCTGCTGATTCTGAAAGCGATGCCAGTGCTGACCCTGACTGGCTAAGTGAACTCCGTGATGATTCCCCCCCCGCGTTCTCACCTTTATCTTCCGAATCGTCTGAGGAAATTCCTGATTGGCTTTCGCGTATCCAAAATCAAGCCAGCGGAGATACCCCTTCTCAAGGCGACCCCGTAGGCGATATTTTGGGCGATCATCCCGTTCCTCCATCCGCTGCATCTACTCCGCCAGCCCAACCTTCTTCCGCCCAACCAAGCGATGAAATGGATTGGCTCTCTCGTCTGGATGATGCGCCTTTATCCTCAGAGCCAACGGGTGACGGTCAAGAATCCCTCTCTGGTAGCCAGGCGGATACGCCTCCCTCTCAGGATGAATCTTCCGGCGCGGATGATTGGATGCGCTCCCTCACCGATTGGGGGATGCCTTCTTCCTCCATCCTACCGGACGCTGGGTCTGCTAGCAGCCAGGGTGAACTTCCTCAAGAGCCAGCCGCGCTGCAGCCGAATGGCGAAATGGATTGGCTGCGCAGCTTTGAGTCGAACCAACTCCCGCCTGAAGAGCCATCAACCCCTGCCCCCTTCTCAGCTGATTCGCTTGCCCCTATGGGCAATGATGACCTGCCGGATTGGTTGCGCGGAATGCAAAGCGCCACCCCTGCTCCCACTGACGAAGACCAGCCCGCCCCTCAAGATATTCCTTCATCCGCTCAGACGCCGGATTTGCCAGACTGGTTAAATGATTTCCAGGGTCAGACTCAGCCAGCCGCGGATGATTTGCCCGATTGGCTTGCTCCGGTTGCTGGTGCTGACGCATTTCAAACGGACCAACCCAACCAGACTTTCCTCGAAGAGACGCCCCCTGCTGAATCGCCCGCCGCCGAAGTTTCTCCCTTCACCGATGCCGCTGCTGACCTGCCCAATTGGTTGCAGTCTGCCAACGTTTCCTCCGAGCCATCTCAGTGGGCTAGTCCATTTGCTAGTGATGTGCCTCCGCCTGAGTCGGATAACCCCCCTTCCGAAACGCAGCCCGCCGAATCTGCCCAACCATTTGTCTCCGATGATTTGCCAGATTGGATGACTGATTTTGACCAGAAGCAAGCCGTACCAGCGGGCTTCTCTGCTCCTTCCTCTTTTGCTCAAGAGGATCAGCCCCCTAGCAACCAGCCCTTTGATGTAGATTTACCCGATTGGCTGAGTGAAGAGGCTGAACCTGAATCCACTGCTCAAGGGTTGACCTCGGCAGATGCCACGCAACAGCCTGCTCAGGCTTTATCCGAAGAAAATCACCTGGAAACGGCAGAACTGCCTGCCTGGGTACAGGCGATGCGCCCCATTGAAGTCGTCATGCCAGATGAGGCAGATGCTTCCATTGTCGAAGCGCAGACTGAAAAAACCGGTCCGCTGGCAGGCGTGCGCGGCGTGCTTCCCCTCGAAGAATCCGCCTTCCAATATAACAAACCGCCCATTTATTCTGTCAAATTGCGCCTTTCTGAAAAGCAGCGCAGCAATGCCTCTTTGCTCGAAGCCGTCTTAGCCAACGAAACCACGCCCGTCAAGCTGACCTCTTCGCAATCGCATGCGCCTCGCGCCATTCAACGCCTGATCGTTTCTATTTTCCTGCTGTTTACCTTATTTGTCGTTTTGGTCAGCGCCAGCAGTGACTTTAAAATTTCGGTGCCGCCTCAGCTTTATCCACCTGAACTCACTAGCTTTTCTCAACAGGTGGAAAATCTGCCCGCCAATGCCCCCGTCTTGGTCGCCTTTGACTACGAACCCGGCTTATCCGGCGAAATGCGTTTTGCTTCCATCATGGTATTAGATCACCTGATGCGCAAGCAGTCCCGCATTGCCATCATTTCCACCATCCCCACCGGCCCTGCTCTGGCGGATCAGCTCATCCGTGAGGCTGCTTCCCTCAACAGCGGCTATGATGTCACTGCCAACGTTGAAAATCTGGGCTACCTTCCCGGCGGCACAATCTCCCTATTGGAATTTGCTAACAATCCCAAACAGGCCGCCCCGCAAAGTTTCCTCAATGCGCATCCCTGGGATGGCAACGCCCTGAGCGGCATCACCACCATTCAGGATTTCCAGCGTGTGATTGTCCTCACCGATCAGGCGGAAGTCGGTCGCGCCTGGGTGGAGCAGGTACAGCCTACCCTCGGGCAGGTTCCGCTGCTCATGGTCGCCAGCGCGCAGGCATCCCCCATGCTGCAACCTTATGTGCAGAGCCATCAAGTTCAAGGTTTGATCTCTGGTCAGATGGGCGGCGTTCTGTATGGGCAGATCAATGCTCGCCAGGATCATAATATTGGGCGCGTCTATTGGGGCGCATATCAGATCGGTCTGCTGCTTGTCTTCTTATTCGTCCTGGTAGGCAGCATTTTCTCTGGCGTGGTAGCGATCCTTCATCGCACTCAAAAAGGAGAGACCCATGAGTCTTGAGTTATCCCTTGAATTAATGAGCGCGATCCTCACCATTTTGGTGATGAGCTATTTATTCTTCGGGAATAAATTTTTCTTCCGTCTGGCGTCCTATTCCTTCGTGGGCGTTGCTTCCGGGTACGTGTTGGTCTTAATCATCTTCCAGGTGTTGTGGCCCCGTCTGGTGCTGCCCCTCCTGCAGGGCAATCTGATTGTGGCAGTATTTCCGCTCTTGCTAGGGATTTTGCTGCTGTTCAAGCTCATCCCTCGCCTTTCCTCCATTGGCAATATTTCCATGGCGTTTATCGTGGGCGTGGGCGCTGCCGTTGCCATTGGCGGTGCGGTATTTGGCACACTTTTAGGGCAGATAGGCGGCGCATTGGTGGCGGTTTCCCCCCATCAGACCAATGCGAACGCCATGCGCGTGACCGAAGGCTTTTTCGTCCTCTTGGGGACGATTTGTACCCTGGCGTATTTCCAATTTAGCGCAAGTAACCGCCGTAACCAACCCGTGCGCCGCGCTCGTATTGTTGAATGGATGGGCTGGGTTGGGCAAGCCTTCATTGGCATCACCCTGGGCGCTGTTTTTGCCGGAGTTTTGGCTGCTTCTATTTCAGCCCTCATCGAGCGCATTGGCTTTGTGATTAATTTTATCGTTCACCTGGCGGGTGGGGGCTAACTGCCTCAATCATGAACGTAAACTGGGTTGCTTTTCTGAATCATTTTCCACAAATGGATTGCAAATAAGATGACTTCTCTGGTGGATGCTGAATCGGTTTTGTCAATAGATATAGGCTCGGTCACTACCCGCGCGCTCCTTTTTGACGTGGTAGAAGGGCAATATCACTTTATCGCGGCTGGCGTTGCCCCAAGCACTGCCGGAATGGCTTACCACGATATTCGCCAGGGCTTTCAAATGGCGGTCAAACGCATTCAAGAAACGACCGGGCGTACCTTGCTTAGTGAGGATAACCAGTTAATCCTCCCTTCTCAGCCTGATTCTTCTGGCGTGGATCGGTTTGCGCTCTCCTTCTCCGCAGGCGATGATTTTCATCTTGTGGTGATGGGCTTATTGAGCGATGTCTCTTTAGAGAGCGCCGAGCGGCTGGCTGCTAGTACCTATGGCGTGGTGGTAGATCGGATCGGTCTAACGGACACTCGCCGCCGCGAAGAGCAAATTGATGCCCTGGTGAAAGCCCACCCCGATATGATTATCTTGGCGGGAGGAACGGAGAAGGGCGCAACCCGCTCTGTCCTGAAACAGGTGGAATTAATTTCCCTGGCATGCAAACTCATGCCGCCCGATAGTCGCCCCACCGTCATTTACTGCGGCAATAATGCCATTTCCAAGCGGGTACAGGAAACCCTTGAGGGCGATATGGTCGTGGGACTTGCTCCGAATATTCGCCCAGATATTGATCTGGAAGACCTTCCCCCCGCTCGCAGCATGGTATCCCGCGCCGCCGCTAAAATCCGCGCTCGCCAAATCAGCGGCTTCAACGAACTTGCTTCGATTGCCTCCGTCCCCTTAACCCCTGGCGCATCCGCCTTTGGACGGATCGTGCGCTTCCTGAGTCAGGTTTATGACCCCTCTAAAGGCGTCTTAGGCATAGACCTGGGCGCAGAGGCGATCACGCTGGCGGTCGGACGCGCTGGTGCTCTCAATCTCAACGTCAATCGCTCGTTCGGCATGGGCGCGAACCTCCCTTCTCTTCTGAAAACGGTTCGACCCGAAGACATTTTGCGCTGGATTCCTTATCCCCTCAGCGCAGCAGACGTGCGTGACTATATTTATCAAAAAAGCCTTTACCCCGCTTCCTTGCCGTTGACCAACGAAACCTTAGCCATTGAGCAGGCTGCCGCTCGCGCTATTTTGGAAGTATCCACCCAACAAATGCAAGATCGCTGGACCAATTCCTCCCTTTCGTTTGATTTGATCATCCTCAATGGGGGTGTCTTGGCTTACGCTCCGCACCCCTGGCAAAGTATGCGCATGCTCCTGGATGGTGTTCAGCCCGTAGGCATCAGCACCTGCTTACTTGATCCCTATGGCATCACCCAAGCGCTTGGCACAGTGGCAGCCAATAATACCGTCCTGCCTGTGCAAGTGATTGATTCTGGTATTTACCGCAACCTTGGCACGATCATTGCCCCGGTCTCCGAATCTCGCCCTGGCACGCCCATTTTACGTATCAAAATCACCTTTGCTGAGGGCGGTGGCACCGAGGTGGAGGTGAAACAAGGGTCGCTTGTCTCTTTGCCTATTGGCAACGGTCAGAGCGCATCCCTGACGATCACCCCGCTGCACAATACCGTCATTGACCCTGCCCGTCTCACCCTGCGCAGCTTTAAAGTGATCGGCGGGCTGTGTGGGGTGGTGGTAGATGCCCGTGGCAGACCGTTCGCGCTGCCGAAAGAAAATGCCAAACGCTTAGAAATCCTCAATCAATGGGCGAATACCCCACAAGAGCGCATGGCATGATGATTGCAAGGAGTCGTTTATGCTTGGGATAGTTACCCATATTTTACCGCTTACCTATATTCGCCGTGCGCGCCTGCTGCCGGTTGCTGGTCAGGTCCTGGTACGCAGTGGGCAAAGGGTCAGTTCATCGGATACCGTTGCCCAGGCATCCCTGCCCTCCAAGCACCTGGTGTTGGATATTCGCAGTGGATTGGGCTTGGCGCGCGCTTCAGATGCAGCTCAATATATTATCCGCCATGAAGGCGATGTCTTAACCAAAGGGGATGTCATTGCGCAAACCAATGGACTCATTGCCCGCATGGTGCGCGCCCCCGCCGATGGTGAAATTCGTACCATCAGCGGCGGGAAAGTAGCCTTGCGTGTACAGGTAACTGCCCTGGAAATCAAAGCGGGCTTTTCGGGCATCGTTACTGAAATTATCCCCGAACGTGGCGCGATGATCGAAACCAATGGGATGCTCCTGCAGGGCGCGTGGGGCAACGGCAAAATTGACAACGGCATGTTAGAAGTCTTGGCAAAATCGCCGGAGGATGTCCTCACCCGCGATAAGTTAGAGGTCAGCTTGCGCGGCTCGGTGGTCTTGGCAGGGCATTGCGCCTCTGCCGATGTCTTGCAGTCCGCCGCTGAGTTGCCCTTGCGTGGGTTGATCTTAGCCAGTATGTCTTCTGATCTGGTCGACTTGGCGGGCAAAATGGAATATCCCATCTTCCTCCTGGAAGGCTTTGGCAAAATTCCGATGAATTCCAGGGCATATTCGTTGCTTTCCAATAGCGAAAAGCGCGATACTTCCGTCAATGCCACCTTTGCCCCCAGTACCGGCGAGCGCCCAGAAATTATTATTCCTGTGCCTTCCAATGGCGACCCTGCCCCTGAAACGGATGAATTCCGCCCTAATCAGACTGTGCGAATTCAAGGAAAGCCGTATAATGGCATTATCGGGAAACTCATCCGAGTTCACCCTGGGCTAGCGACACTTCCCAATGGCGTTCGAGCTTATGCCGCAGATATACAGGTAGACATGGATACACGCGTGGTCATACCTTTAACCAATTTGGAAATCATTGAATAATTAAGGAGAGGGAAAATGGCTGATATTGATGACGAAGATGTGGATAACCCAACCGACAATGCAGCAAGTGATCCTGCGGCTGTAGGGGCAGCTGCCGAAGCCGGTGCTGCGCGGGGTGGCAATCGCAACTTTTTGCTGGCGATTGGCATTTTAGGCGCAATTTTTGTGCTCCTGGTCATTGCTCTGGTAGGATCAGCAATTTTCCTCAGCCAGAACAAGAAAAACTCAGGTCAAAGCGCTACGAATGTCGCTATTCAGACCCAAAATGCTGCTACTGTTAGCTATGCTACCCAGGTCTATGCCACCCAGCTCGCCAATGACGTAATTGTGGGTGCGCAGATTAGCTCCGCCACTCCCACGGCTGGCGCGGCGACTTCTACCAATACCCCCGCTGCTACGAACACCGGAGTAGTGGCTAAACCAACCTTTACCGCCACCTCAACCTCCGCTGTGACGGCTACCTCTGGAGACCCACGCACTGCCACAGTCGCCGCTCTGCTTACCCAGGCTGCTGCTGGCAAAGCGACCTTCACTGTAACTCCTACTGGACCTACCCCCAATACCACACAGCTGGCAGGCACGAGCGTAGCCATCACCAAAGCCGCCACCTTGGGCACAAAAATCGCTGTTACCCCTGGCAATACTACCTCCACCGCCTTGCCCACTACCGGCTTCGCGGATGAAGTCGGGCTGCCCGGCATGGCTGGCTTGGCGCTTGCCCTTATCCTGGTTATCTTCCTGGTGCGCCGCCTGCGCCTTTCAAGCGTTCACTAATTTCCAGAAATTCCAGAAACTAGATTCATTCATAGATTAAAAAACATCTTCTATAACGCGAAGCGTTATAGAAGATGTTTTTTAATCTATCCTTTATGACACGCTGGCAGCTACTTGCTCGCCATAACCCAACAATGCCTTGACCATCTCGGGCGTGCGCCCTTCCGCATAAACGCGCAGTACCGGCTCCGTCCCCGAAGGACGAATCAGCAGCCACGAGTCATCCTCGGTGATGTATTTCACCCCATCCACGCTGCCAATTTCTACAATCCGCTCCCCGCCAATCTGCGGAGGCGCTTCTTCCAGCAGCTTTTTGGTCATTGCGCTCTTTGAGACTGGGTGCTTCAGGCGTAAATCGGTGCGCTCATAGAATGCCGGACCTACTTCGCGCAGTAAGCTCTGCACCAATTCATGCAGCGATGTACCAGAAGCCGCCACAATTTCCACGAGCATCAGCCCCATCAAAATGCCATCCCCCTCTGGAATATGCCCTAGGAAGGAAATGCCGCCTGATTCTTCCCCGCCGATCAGCACCTTTTCTTGAAGCATGTAATCGGCAATCCAGTTAAAGCCGACCGGTGTTTCACGCAGGGTCAGCCCATATTTTCTCGCCAGGCGGTCAATCATGCGGGTCGTGGATACCGTACGCACCACCGAACCTTCGCACCAACCGCGTTTTTCCACCAGGTAGCGCAGGGTAAGCGCCATAATTTTATGCGGGTCAACAAAATTGCCCCGTTCATCCATTGCGCCAATTCGATCCGCATCCCCATCGGTTGCCAGTCCAAAATTACCCATGCCCGTGCCAATCGCCCCAGCCAGCGGACCCAGGTAGCGCATAATCGGCTCAGGGTGAATGCCGCCAAAACCAGGGTTCATCTCCCCGCGGATCTCCGCCACTTCGCAGCCCGTCCCCTGCAAAATGCCTCGAATCAACCCGCGCCCAGCCCCATACATCGAATCCACCACGATCCGCTGCGGGTTAGAGGCAATCACGTCAAAATCAATCAGCTTACGGAGTTGTTCGTTATAGGCAGGTACTGGGTTAAACCGGATCATTTTACCGGTTTTAATTGCCTGGTCATAATCCATCAGGTTTGGTCCGCGCGCCTGTGATTCATTATCGTTTAAATAAACTTCCACCTGACGGCATTGATCCGGTAAAGAAGACCCGCCATAAGAAGATTTAATTTTCACGCCATTATAGCGTGGCGGGTTATGCGATGCCGTAATCATAATGCCAGCAATCGCGTCTAAATTGCGGACGGCAAACGAAATGGTGGGGGTAGGCGCATCTGCGTGACTCAAATAGACGGTAAACCCGTTCGCCGCCATCACCCGCGCTGCTTCTTGCGCGTATCGGTCTGAAAGGAAGCGCGTATCGAACCCAATCACCACCTTTTTCGGGTCAGCGTTGGGGTTCGGGTTGGTTTCGCTGCTAATCCACGCCCCGGAAGCAATCGCATCCGCAATCGCTTGTGTCACCATCCGCAAATTATCAAACGTGAACGTGTCAGAGATGACTGCGCGCCACCCATCAGTCCCAAAATTAATTGGCATTCTATTCTCCTGAAAATAATGTCTGGCACACCACTAAGGTTGTGGTGTATTGGTGCTGGTGTTGAGTAACGCTCGAATGACCCAGCCATCTATATTATTCACCGTGCGGATATGCACCCAAACCGATCCGCCGCCCTGATCCACCGGCGTATCTGGCAAAATCTCCACCAGACTGCTGTTAATCAATGTTTGAACGACCGGAGCCGTATAATCTGGCTTTGAGCGAATCAGAATGCCGCCGCCTTCCCTGGCTGCAACCCTTGCCCAGAAGGGCGTGGGCTGCGGTGAAAGCGTAAGCGTTGACGTTTGGGTCGGGATAAGGGTGCGTGTAGGCGTTGAAACAGGCGGCGTTGGCGTTTCGCTGTTGGCGGAAGGCGTAACGCTGCGTGTAGGCATTACGGTGCTGGTGGACGTTGCCCGCGCGGCGGTAGGGGTCGCTGTTCGTAATCCACCCGCAGGCATTCCAACCGTAGGGGTGGGGTCATCCCCAAAATAAAGCGTCTCCTGTTGAACGATCCACTCTCGCAAAGAAGGATTATTCGCCTGCATTACCAGCAGCCCTGCCACGGCAGTCAGCGTATACGCTACGCACAGAATATACCCCAGGCTGTTGAGCGGCTTTAATCCCATGATCCCAAAGACCAACGCGCTGATTAACAGAGAAAATAGCAGAAAGACGAAAAAGAGCAGCATTCCTGAAGTGAAAACGGCGATATTCCCGCGCGCCAAGCCAAACCCAGCCGCGCTGATAGGCGCATATAATCCGTATGCCATTGCCGCCCCCGGGATCAGCGGGTTTTGCTCCGGTGAACGCACCAGCAGGTAGGTCGTCCACCCTGCGCCCACTGCCATCACCACGAAGCTTCCCCACGAGAATACGCTCACCATCTGCGCCAGAAGATCACTGCTGCGGTCTGCCCAAAAGATCATGCTCCAACCCGCCGCCCAACCACACCCAAACACAATCACGCAGCCAATCACCAGGCTGGCGAGGGTATTTGCCAGGTATCGCGCTGTGCCGGTGATCGTCCCCAATGCGATGCCAATCACAGGCGATAAGAACGGCGACAGTAGCGCCCCCAAAAACAGCAGCGGAGATGACTCTGTAATGAACGCAATCCCCAAAATGATCCCAGCCAATAGGGAATACAAAAAGAAATCATAGGATGGCAGAATCCGCCGCGACAGGTCATAGAGAAACGATGCGTTTTCTTCCCCATTTTGCGGCAAGATTACCCGCCGTTGCCTCCGCCTTCGCGCAGCAGGCAACGAACTACTTTCCGTTGATCCTTCTTCAGAAGGGAGCGGTTCAATCGTAGGGATGTTCATAACAGGCGATGATTAACCTTTTTATCAGAGGAACTTTCCATCATTCCCCAATTATAATACACTCCACGCAGTTCTTCTTTTTTCGTTTACAATTGGGTCTGTTTTAACGTGTAATATCTCATTAAAAATCCCCATTAAGAGGTTTATGGATGAAAGTTTCCCCCCGTTTTAACGTTTTCGCATGGCTTTGGGTCTTGATCTTGCTAGCGGGTTGCTCCACTGCCCCGCAGATATCCCCCACGCCCACGCTTCCTTTGGCATCCGCAACCCCCACCCTCCCTACCGCAACCGCTACCCCGGAAATCTCCCCTACTCCCACCCCTCTGCCAGGCAAGGTCTTGCTGGTTACAGGTGCTTCAGACCCTTCTACAATCGATTCCTGGAAGAAAGCTGTCCAAGACCTTGCCTCCCCTTCCGGCTGGCAGGTGCAATCCCAGGCTGAAATGACCGCCGCCGATGTTTCTGACGCACTGAGCGTAGTGGTGTTCCTTTCCCCTCCGGCGGATTTGCCTGCGCTCACCGGTGCGGCTCCGCAAGCGCAATTTGTATTGCTTTCCTCTGCGGATGTGCAGGCAATGGATAACCTCAGCGTTATCCGTCAGCGCGCAGAATATCAGGCGTTTACCGCTGGTTTTATCGTTGAGTTGCTCTCCACCGATTGGCGCGGGGCGGGTTTGCTCCCTTCTGATTCAGCCCTCGGCAATGGATTACAGGATGCCTTTGTTAACGGCGGTCACTATTTCTGCGGCGTATGCGCCCCCGGCTGGCCCCTGCGTGAATATTACCCGCAGGTCAGCGCGCAACTTGCCGCTGCCGATGGAGCTACCTGGCAATCTGGCATCGCCTCGCTCTTTGATCAGAAGAAGATAGATGCCATCTACCTTTCACCAGAAGCCCAGCGCTCCGAAGTGATTCAAGCCATCGCAGGCAAAGATCAAGCCGGCACACCCCTTCGCGTAGTTGGCACAGGCGAAGTCCCTGCCGAATTAAAATCCCAATGGGCAGTTAGTGTACGCTTTGATGCCCTTTCCCCCCTCACCAAACTTTGGCCCGACCTTGTCGCTGGCAAAGGTGCGCAACAGTTGGATGCGCCCTTGAAGTTAGATCAAATCAACCCGGCTACCCTGGGGGAAGGCAAGCAGCGCCTCGTCAATGATATGTTAACTGACCTTCTCGCTGGCAAAATTAACCCCTTTTCCGTCCCTTAATCCCAAAGTGATGTTATCCATGATTGGCACGCAGTGCCAATCATGGATAACATCACTCATTTCCTCTAAACTCGCTCATGGTCGCCTGCCCCGGCTCCGAGATACCTTCGCGCCTGACCACTTTCCACATCGTCCGCGCCAGAATCTTCACATCCAGCCACAAGCTCCAGTGATCCACATACCACACGTCCAGCGCAAACCGTTCGTCCCAGGTGAGCGCATTGCGCCCATTTATTTGCGCCCAGCCGGTGATCCCTGGCAGCACCGTATGTCGCCGCATCTGTTCAGCGGAATAGCGCGGCAAATATTTTGCAATCAGCGGACGCGGACCCACCAGACTCATCTCTCCGCGCACCACGTTCCATAATTCCGGAAGCTCATCCAGACTGGTCGCGCGCAAAAAATGTCCCATCCGGCTGATGCGCTGCTCGTCCGGCAAAGGGTTGTCCTGCGCATCAAACGCCTGGCGCATTGTACGGAACTTGTACACCGAAAAGACTTTCCCGCCTATCCCGCCGCGTTCCTGCCTGAAAAATACTGGCCGCCCCTCGCGCCACAGCATTACCAGAGCCACGATAACCAGCACAGGAGAAACCACAATCAACCCCGGCACAGTCAATGCCAGGTCAAATACACGTTTCCAGAAAGGGATGCGAACCCGCAGCGAATAGACAGACATTCCAAAATTGTACTCGAAATGGAGGCTTTGCCGGTGATATAACTAGCTACCTGACAGTTTAAAAAGAGAGGTGATTGACGAGAGATCTCCACTAAAATAGGTTTTGCGGAACCATTTTATACACGGAGTAGCCCATGTCAATCACCAAGCTTTATCATACCTGGATGGCGAAAATCAAGC
>JBBRAT010000028.1:0-57527 GCA_038206515.1 Anaerolineales bacterium
GCTTCGCTAAAAAGATCAAGACCAATAAGGTCAACAGGCTGTACTGTTTCCCCTTCGCCTTGCGCGGATCACTCATCTGCTGAAATCGGTCATATAGACTGTCGTATGCGTACACGATCCCCGTTGCGCTGATCTCTTGCCACGATAACAGCGTGGTATACTCCATCTTGCCCTCCTCGGTTCTGGTTTGTTTGGTGACACCCATTATACCGAGGTGGGCTTTTTTGTCTATCTGTCAAGCTTTCTTGAGAACGCCATAACATTTTGGGGTCAGATTGATCTTTCTCAGCAGTGACATTTATGCCCCGAAAATAATGACAATCTGCAAACCAACATTGTTGACAATATTACTCTCATTGTGCTATTCTATTCAACGTACTTGGTAACACACACCACAACCACTTGGCAGAACAGAATCCCTGTTACGCCTGGAACAAACCAACATTTATTTCTTTTATCAACAAGGAAGGATCGAATACCATGCCTTACGTAATTAACAAAGATGATTGCATTCAGTGCGGCGCTTGTGAATCCGAATGCCCCGATGGCGCGATTTCTGAAGTAGACGGCTATTTTGAAATTGACCCCGCCAAATGCAAAGATTGCGGTTCTTGCGCGGATGTTTGCCCCTCTGGCTCCATCACCGCTGCATAATTCCCTCTCTTTTCTTAAAGGGTTTGCTTTCAGTGAGAGGCATAATTTTGCCTCTCACTGATTTTTAACGTTCTGCTGAAAGGAGAAAGCAGCGCGCCGGGTTCATAGCCGACCGCTCTCAATGTATGACTACTCCAGAAATTCTTTCTCAAGAAGAAACATCCTCTCTCTCCAAAGCGCGCCTGGCAACCTGGCAATTTATCGCCTTGCTGGCAGTGGCTTTCTTGTTTGGATTAGGGGCTGGCTATGCCATCTGGGCGTATCCGCTGCAAAATAAAATAGCTTCCTTAGAGCAAACTGCCCTCCTCGCCCAATCCACTGCCACCGCTCAGGCAAAAAACAATGCTGCCGCCAGTGTCGCCCAGCCCACCGATGCACAACCAACGGTAGCCATCCCCAAGACGGTGAAACGCTATCCAGTACCAGTGGGCAATAACCCGGTGTTAGGGTCTGCCAGTGCGCCCATTACCATTATCGAATTTTCAGACTATGAATGCCCCTTCTGCCGCCAGTGGCACACCGAAGTCTTCCCCAAGCTGCTGCAAACCTATGGCGATAAAATCCGCTTTGTGTACCGCGACTTGCCCATCGATAAGCACTTGAACGCTGCACCCGCCGCTGAAGCCGCCGACTGCGCGGGCGAGCAAAGTAAGTATTATGAATTTCATAACCTGGCGTTCGAAGGAAATGATCTATCCGCAGTAACCTTAGAAAGCTATGCCTCAAAATTAGGGCTGAAGATGGATCAATTTAAAGAATGTGTCAGCTCGCACCGTTTCCAGAGTGAAGTCAAAGCGGATTATGATTTCGCCTCGAATCTGGGCGTGCAATCTACCCCCACGTTCTTTATCAACGGGCTGGCAGTGGTTGGCGCGCAGCCATTTGAAGTCTTTCAACAAATTATTGACCTGGAACTGGCTGGGAAAATCCCTCAGTAACCTCTATGAAAAAATACATCATCGTTGCTGGCAATATTGGGGTCGGAAAATCAACCCTCGTCAATCTCTTATCCACTCCGCTGCAATGTGACCCGTTCTTTGAACCCGTCACCGAGAACCCTTACTTGGCGGATTTTTACCAGGATATGAACGCCTGGAGCTTTCACTCGCAGGTGTTTTTCCTGGCGCACCGCTTGCAAATTCATCACAGCATTTTGCATCACAACGGATCGGTGCTGCAAGACCGCAGCATTTATGAGGATGCTGAAGTTTTCGCCCGCAATCTTTTTCTGCAAGGGCGTTTTAACGAGCGCGATTATGCCACGTACCGCGCGCTGTATCATTCGCTAATTGAATTTTTGCCCCCGCCCGACCTGGTCATTTACCTGCGTGGCTCGGTGCCTACCCTATCCAAGCGCATTGCCTTGCGCAGCCGCAATTATGAAGCCTCTATTCCGCCCGATTATTTGGCGAACCTGAATCAGTTATATGAGGAATGGATTGATTCCTTCCACTTCTGCCCAGTGCTCACCGTCCCCGCAGATGACCTGGACTTTGTGGCGCACCCCGCCCACCTCAGATTGATTGCAGACAAAATTCAAGAAAAGCTCACCGGCAAAGAGATTGTTGACTTTTCTCATTAATGCCTCTGTGCATTAAAAAAGAGAGGATGAAGAAATTTCTTCATCCTCTCTTTTTTATCGATTTTCTAGCGTGGTTCAACAACCAGCTTAATGGCTGTGCGTATATTCCCTTCAATATCGACATCCACAAATTCGGGAAGACAAATCACCTCAATGCCATCTTCAGCCAGATAGCCTCTCGCCAAAACCAGGGCTTTCACTGCCTGGTTGACTGCGCCAGCGCCAATGGCTTGTACTTCAGCGCGCTTGTGTTCTCGTACTACCCCCGCTATCGCCCCGGCTACGGCTGCTGTGCGAGAGTTCGCTTTCACTTTGATCACGTCCATTGCTTATCTCCCTTTCGGTGTCAGTTTGAGTGCATTCTGCCAAGGGGCAAATGTGTACTTATCTGATGTAATTATAGGGAATAACCGGTTCTGAATCAATAAGGAATTTCCCCATATTTATATGGAAGTTAAAAGAATAGTCGTATTAGTAGGGACTGGGGATAAGTGGATAACTATTTTTCTGCCTTGGCACATCCGCTGTATATGGGGGATGCCTTGCTGATTACCCGTGTATATGGCGAAGAGACGCTCTGTTTTCTATTCTTTTTATCCCCATCTTGCCTGTGGATAAAAAAGGGACAAAACGGCTCTTTTTATCCACAGGTTTATCCACAACTGTGGATATGGGGGTGGGGGAGTTCCTACCGCCATATATGGGGGAACACCTGTTTTAATGAAATTTTACTTTCCATGCGATTATCTCAAGTTATCCACAGGAATTGGTAGTTATCCACAGTTTTACCGATCTTATCCACATATAGACTACGTAAAATATTATGAAAATAGGACGCTGCAGCGTCCTATTTTCATAATATTTGTATTTTTTTATCCCTCGTTTGAAATGCCGTTTTGCTTCCCCCAAACGTCCAGCGTTTCCTCAATTTGATCCAGGGTATGATCGAGTTCATCCAAGCGGTCAGGGAAGGTTTCTTCGCCCAGTTTTAGAACTTGCATTGCCTCTGTCCACGCGGTAGAGGACACCTCTTCAGAGGAGCAACGCTTTATGGCGGCGGTCCAGGTGCGCAGCATAATCCACAAGGCGGCGATGGGATAATCCTTCCACAAAGCATCTGCGGCGCGCTCATAATAAAGCGGACGGGGTTGGCGTAAAGAAGCAATCCCATCTTCTTGGTGAGAAGCGGCGTTTAAGGTTTCCTTCCATACGGGCAGCCAGCGATTCCAATGCTCATCCAGGGGCGTAGCAGGGTCTGAGAGCAACGCAATGAGGTGTGAAGCGATTTCTGGACGTTGCACCGCCTGAGCAGCCTGTGGCAGATGCAGAAAGAAGCGGCGTTCCGAAAGCGGCATACCCGTTAGGCAGGCAATAGCGTTGCCTGCGTTTTCAATGGCTTCTAAATATCCGCTGACTTTTTGAGCGTGTGTGCCGTTCTCTGAAAAATGCAGGCTGTTCCACCGCTCACGAGCGGCTTGGACGAGAGAATTGGCGCGTTTGAGGGTATTATCCGGCTGAAAGAACTGCGCGCTGGTAGAAGCCTCAATAAACTCAAACCAATGTTGAGTATCATGCAAAATCAGCGGTTTGTGATAAATAGACGACCCCAACCAGGGATCCGTGCGCAAGTGGCGCGGCTGATGAAAGACGGATTGCGGATAATAGGAAATATCCAGGTGAACTTCATCCGAAAGGCGAATAATCTCGCGCGGTTCCACGGGTTCGCTATCCTGAATATAGACTAGGTCAATATCAGTCGTTCCGCCTAACAAGGGATCATTTTCACTTAAAAGAGAGCCGGTCAGATAAATGCAAATCATCCGGCGGCTGACGCGCACTTGTTGAGCTGCGGTATCTCGGGCAACTTTGAGCAGGGCTTCACGAGTCAGGCGCATACCATCATTCCTTTTACGAAATTAATCCCCATGGACGGGAAGCGGCAGTTCAGGTTGAAACGGAGCAAGCTCCAATGCCTGACGGATACGATTTTCAATCCAATGCAGGTCATCCGGGTAACGCACAAAATCCAGCGGGGCTGAATCTACTACCAATACAGGTTGGTTATGGGCAGTATTCAGGAAGAATGTATCGTAGGCGCGGTTGACTTGTTCGATGTATGCGCGATCCATATCTCGCTCATACGGGCGATCCCGTTGAGCGATGCGCTGCATGAGTAAACTGGTATCCGCGCGCAGATAGACGATCAGATCGGGCGCAGGGATTTTCTCCCCCAGGGCTTCATGCACACGATGATACATTTCCAGTTCATCGCCGTGAAGGTTGATGCCTGCAAACAGGGAATCTTTTTCAAAGGTGTAATCAGAAACCAAGTGTTGGTGGCTTGCCAAAGAAGAGGAAATCCCTTGTTTTTGTTGATGATACCGGCTGAGAAGGAAGAAAATCTGGGTCTGGAATGCGTAACGAGACCGGTCTGCGTAAAAATTGCTCAAAAATGGATTTTCCTCAAATACTTCAAGCAGCAGACCGGCATGAAAAGAGGTCTGTAGCATCCGAGCTAGGGTGGTTTTCCCTACTCCAATTACACCTTCAATAGCAAGATACATGCATGCTCCAAAACATTTAATAAAATTGAAGTCCTTTAGTTTACCACAATTAAAAAACGTGTGATGTTCGTTGTGTATTGACATCTCCAGCGCACAACGAACATCACACGCAAGTAATTACAACCTCCCTTTTCAAAACTACCCGAGCGGAATTTTCTCTAATTCGCTTACCAGGTTTTCGATGACGTTGAACCCGCCCTGCCAGAAAGCCGGGTCGTAGATGTCAATTCCGGCTTGCGCCAGCACCTTTGCCGGTGATTCAGAGCCGCCGGTTGCCAGAATCTTGCGATAGCGCGGCTTAAAGGCATCGCCTTCCCGCTTAAACTGCTCATACAGCGAAAGCACCAGCAGTTGACCAAACGAGTAGGCATACACGTAGAAAGGGACACCGTAAATATGCGGAATGGACACCCATTCCCACTTAAATTCGTCAGAGACTTCCACTGCATCCCCAAACTGCAATTTCAGGTTCTTCAGGTAGGCTTCCGCGATTTCATCCACAGAGGCGCCTTGCATGGTCATTTCGTGGGCGGTGCGCTCAAACAAGGCAAAGAACGCCTGGCGCATGATAGTGGCATAGGAATCATCTACCTGGCGGAAAAGTATGTCACGGCGGACGTTTTCATCGGTCTCTTCGCGCAGCAAGCGATCCACCAGCATCATCTCGCCAAAGGTGGAAGCGGTTTCTGCCAGGGGCAGCGAAGCATGGAAGGTGAACAGACTATGTTCGGCGGCGAGCATCGAGTGAATGGCGTGACCCAATTCATGCGCCAGGGTCGCCACATCATCGGCATGTCCCTGATAATTGACCAACACCCAGGGCGTGATCTTGGGGTCTACCGTAGAGCAGAACGCCCCACCCCGTTTGCCTTTGCGCACTTCTGAATCCAGATGATTCTGGTCAAAGACGCGCTGCGCCATGCCAGCAATTTCAGGGTCAAATTCGCGGAAGGCGTCAAAGACCATGCCAGCAGCTGTGCCAAAGGGATAAAGCTTATCCGCATGGGCAACCGGAGCATAAATATCATAACGGCGCAGGCGATCCGTCCCAATCCAGCGGGCTTTAAGCTGGAAATAACGCTGGAAGATGGGCGCATTCTTCTGGCAAACGTCTAGCAGGGTTTCCACGACTTCATCAGGAATATCGTTGATGAGGTTGCGCACCGACATGGGGTTGGAATATCCGCGCAAGTTGATATTTTCATTGCGCCAATCGCGCACCAAGGTCTGGTAAATTTGCCCAAGGATAGGACCATCAGCAGCATACACGCGGTAAAGCTCCTGATATGCCTGGGCGCGCAGTTCAGGGCTTGCCTGGCGCACATACACCATCAGCTCGCCGCGTGTGCATTCTTTTTCTTCGCCGTTGATGGCCATTTTGAAGGTATAGCGGTTGGTGATTGAATCATACAAACGGTCAAACGCATTCGCGCCAGTGACGTTTTTCAGGTTAATCACTTTTTCTTCTGGCTCAGAAAGCGTATATTTCTTGAAATGGCGCATTTCATCCAGCCAGTAACGATAATCGCCAGAGATATTCGTCAATCGGACAGCGTTTTGATCGTCTAAATCTTTCCACCACAAGGTGAAGAACAGGATTTGATTTTCCAGTTCAGCCACCACCTGCTGCATGCGTGCGAGCAAGGTTTGGGCAGCCTGATCCTGCGTATCGGCGGCAAAGGACAGGTTTGCGTAACCATACAGGTGATAGGCTTCGCGGTTGATTCCTTCCAGGCGCTGCACAAAGACCAGGAAATCAGCGGAAGAAATATCGCTTTTTAACAGTGGGCGGACTTCACTTTCAAAGTCGGTTGCCTGCTGTTGAATCTTTTCCAGGGCTGCATCTATTTCAGCGGGTGACCCTGTTGGATAAAGATCGCTTAAGCTCCATCGGGATTGTGAATATGGGGTCGTGGTCATTGATTTGCCTCCTGAAGGGATGATAATTTGTGAAATTCAGCCACCATCAGCGGATGCACCGCAGGCGTGGCTGCGAGAACTGCAAAGGGAGATTTGAAGTAATCCGCGTTGCCTTGTAAATTGGTGATGATGCCGCCTGCCTCGCTGACAATCAGCGCGCCGGCAGCCATATCATAAGATTGCAAAGAGATTTCCCAATAGCCATCTACGCGCCCGGAGGCTACATAGCATAAATCCAGCGCAGCTGAACCCAACCGCCGCACGCCCTGGGTGAGCCGTGAGAAATGGGCGAAGTTGACTAGGTTGCCTTCAATCACCTGCATCGAATAGGGAAAGCCAGTGGTCAGCAGGCTGGTGACCAGGGTTTGCGCATCTGAAACGTGAATAGGCTGTCCGTTCAGGAACGCGCCCTGACCTTTGACCGCGCTAAAACATTCGTCCATCATTGGATCATAGACGACACCCGCCTGTAAGATGCCGTTTTCCGCATAAGCGATGGAGACGCAGAAAAAAGGCAGAGAGTGAGCGTAATTGGTTGTGCCGTCTACCGGGTCCACATACCAGCAACTGTCCGATTTGCCGTTCAGCAGACCGCTTTCTTCGGAATTAATCGGGTGATCGGGGAAACGCGCCCGAATCTTGGCGATCAGATACGCTTCGGATTGATGGTCAATTTCGGTTACCAGGTCAATGCGCCCTTTGTTGTTCACCTGGTGGGTCTTGCCATACCCGGCGCGCAGAATATCTCCTGCGCCGCGCGCCCATTGGATGATTTCGTCTATAGAGATTGTCATTCGTTTACTTTGTCTTTGTCTGCGAGGTTCAGCCCATTCAAGAGTTGATGGAGCTGATCTAATTCACGATGAATTTCTTCCCGATCAGCCATGGATTGCTGCATGAGGAGTTCAAAGGCGGCTTTTTGCTCCTGGGGTAAGGATTGCAGCAGGCGCTCGGTTCGCATAATTTGCGAAGTCTTATAGCGCAGTTTTTGTTCCAACCGCTCACGGTAGCCCTGGTAAAAATCTTCTTCGGTCATGATCATTTCGTCTTTGATAGGCGCGCCCTGGGTTAAAATTTCAGCAATGGTCAGCAGAAATTCTTCCGTGTCTATGGGTTTTTCCAAAAAGCGCACCGCACCCAGACTAAAAGCAAACTGCTTATCTTCCTGGGTGACGTACGTGGCGGAGAGAAATACCAGCGGAATCTGGCGGGTATGCGGGTCTTTATAGAGCGCATGCGCCAGAGCGAAACCATCCATTTTGGGCATGAGAATATCGGTGATGACAAGCGCGGGGCGCTGACGAGAGATTTGCTCCAGGGCTTCCTGCCCATTGCGGGCGGTAATCACCGGATAGCCTTTAAAGCGCAGGGTGACTTCGATCAGGTCCAGCACATTCGGAACGTCTTCGACAACCAGGATCGGTCCGTAAGGAATATTCATAAGATGATTTTAGCCTTTTCTAGCTGCTACGACAAGTGTGGAGGATTTGAAATTTAATCATAGATGTTTGATGAGCTTTGCTCATCAAACATCTATGATTAAATTTCAAACTGGATTCAGCGGAAGAGCAGCGGTAATATCAAACTAAACTTTGGATTACAGGAGGCATAAGTGACTGTGATGGAGAAATTGGTCAGCGTGCCGGTATCACTGGCGAAACCGTCTACTACGTTAAGCTGCCATTTTCCGGCGGCGGTAGCGTGAAGGAAGTCAGAAAGCGGCTGATCGGGGCGGTATGCGCCAGTAAAGGGAGCGGTTCCCTGGCTGATGGAGAGAGAGGCGGAGTCGTCAAAAATGGTTTGCGTATAATTCTTTCCACTGCTGCCGTGATGGCTGGATAGGAGAACGCTCTGCCCTCCTGGGGCAAGCAGGGTGAGGATGAGATCATTATCAAAGGAGTGTTGAATGTCTACCTGGGCGGTGACGCGCTGTGTATCGAACCCAAAGCTAGAGAAATCGTTAATGAAAACGTGCGCGGATACTCCGGCAGGCGTGTTATCCGGGATTGCCAGGGGAGGACCGTAATATTGCGCTGTTTGGGTGGCGTAGATGCCGATGGGCAGGGAAAAATTAAGTACCGTGGGCGGATCGCCTGCGTAAGTAACCGTTAGAGCGAATTGCAAGGACTGCGGGCAGGGTTGGTTGGATGGAATTGTGATTTGGAATGCGGTCAGGTTGCGGACGGTTGCGCCTGGGACAATATCCGGGTAAAGGGACGTAGCATTCCCGATCAGCGCAGACCCGGAAGTGATCGCCAGAGTGGCGCTTGCCTGGGTGGCAGATTGGTTGCCATGATTGCTGAGGTCCACCCATAGAGAAAATGCGTCCCCGGGCAGCAGCCATGCGCTATTTTGTGGCGCGGATTTCGTCCAACTTGTTTTGGCGAGGGTGATCTGGGGGGATTGCACTACGTTGATATTGCTAGCAACCAAGGCGAAATCCTGATCGGTTGGGGAAGCATTGCCCGGCACGCCATCCCCTGCCAGGTTGCTGGCGATCACGCGCACCTGAAAGCTGCCCGTTTGCCCGGCGGGCAAAAAGACGTTTTCAACGTTATTGGCGGGGTCAAAATTACCGCCAGGGATTGAAACATCCCCTTGAAAATGATTGCCTTTATAGACCTGACCGTTTATCGTCACTTCCAAATCCAGGTTATTGACGTAAGCATTGCCGGTGGTTGCCCCGGGCGCATCTGTCCAGGTGAGGGTGATACGCAATGGGCGAGAGGAATCCACGATTGCACCTTGCAAGGTATATTGTTCGCCAGTTTGGGTAAAGAGGTGGAGCTGGTCGAGGGTAAAGGGATGGACAGAATCAACCAACGCGCCCAGGTTGGCATCTCCCCACCCTTGTTGAGCGCTGGGCAGGGTATCATTTGCACTTACGCCTTTCAAGTAACGCGCCGAATTAATCAGCAGCGCTTTGACCATGGCAGGAGAAGGCGTTACGCCAGGAGCAAGGACGCGCTGATAATATTCATACGCCAGCTGCGCTTCTCCGGCGATGGCTGGCGCGGCGTGACTGGTGCCGGTTGACCAGCTATACAGGGTTTGCCCGGCTGGGTAATGCCCCTGATAATTGCCGCAGATGGTATTGCCGGTAAAAGCGGGGTCTTGCGAAGCCTGCGCTTGAATATGCACGCCGGGAGCCATCAGGTCAGGCTTGATGCGCCCATCCTGAGTGGGTCCGCGCGAAGAGAAGGTGGCAATATCATCGGCGTTGTTTGAACTTACATGACCGCAGCGATCAACGATCAGCGGGTCACGGGTGGATTGAGTTGCGCCTACGGTGAGGACGTTCTTGGCGGTGCCAGGGGCGGTAATGGTGGTCACGCCTGACCCACTATTTCCGGCAGAAAAAATATGCAGCATGGGTTGGTTGCCTGCAATGGCGGGAGCCGCATCACGGGTAAGCACGTCATAGGTTTGCGAATCGGGGGTATAGCCGCCAAAGCTGCTGCCATTGCCCCAACTGTTGGAAGTGATGCTCGCCCCAGCGGTGTATGCGCTGGATACGGCAATCACATAACTACCGGAGCAGTTGGATAAATCTTCGGCGGCGGCGTTATTGAATAATTTTGTGCCGGCAAATCGCCCAAAGGGAGAGATTCCCAAGCCCAAATGAAAGCCATCTGCGTCTTGATAAGGCGATCCGCTGGTGTTATTGAATCCGGCAACGATGCCCGCATTCAGGTTGCCGTGACCGTTCACGCCGTTTGGAAACAGATCGGTGGTGCAGTTGTGTAAATAAAGGATGCGGCTCTGCCCAGGTTTGATGCCCAACTGATAGAAGTCAGGATGGAGCGGATTGGCAGCGTTGCCCTGATCAATGCCATCATCCATAATATCCACAACAGGATATTGGGCAGGGTCAGTGGGGAAGCCGTTGGTTTGCAGCCAGTTCAGGTAGCCGGGCGCGTTGGGGGTGGTGCCACCGCTGGCATTTACCGTGATATTGCCCGCCAAAATCTGCCCTTGCATTTCGTCCTGTAAGGTAGGGGCAGCCCAGCTTTCAACATCAAAAACATCTGGCAGGCTGGCAACTTCCGCCAGGCGAGCGGTAGGCAAAGTAAGGGTAAAGTTGATGAAGCCAGCCGACTCGTCCGGCGTGCGCAGTGTTTTCATTGCCAGGGCGGTAATCTGCGCAATGGTTTGCGCGGCTTGAGGCGTATTCCAGACCTGAATGGAGACATCCACTGTGGGGCTGGCAGGCGCGCCGCGCAAGTCCACTGAAAGTCGGTATTCGGGCAGGTATGCGCCATTCCAGCGGATTTCTGGGTGAGAGACAGCCAAATCCGCTACTTTTTGAGCAGGTTGATCGCCAAAGACCACAAAAGCGTCATTGGGTAAATAAGCAGCAACGGCTAGCCCCTGAGAGGTAAACAGGTTTACCCATGCAGGCAGGATGGGACCAATAAACTGTACCATCCAAAAGCCGCGCGGTTCAGGCGCAGCCAGGGATGGGGCGGGTATGCCAGTCTGCTCGAGGGGAGTCAGCGTTTTGCCGCGCAGAAAGATGTCATCACTGACCGGCTGAAGGGTGGCGCTGCTTACGCTTTGCAGCGATGAGGCGGTCTTGGCGCGCATCCACAGCGAGAAAGCGCCATAATCCACCAATTGAACCGCGCCGGAGGCTTTTAATGCGCTCAGGGTGGCGGTATCGGAAGCGTCAACCAGGATTTTTTCTTTGACTTGGGATGGAAGATTCCCCTGCGCCTGAGAGGTGGAGGCGAACAGTCCGAACGCGAGAATCAGGGCAAAAAGCGCGGACAACCATTTTGAAAGATGCACAGTGTTCTTCCTTATCCTTATAATCCATGGATAAACTTTGTAAAATTGTAACCCTATTGTGCCGGATGAAACGCGGTTTGTCAATAACAAGATAAATAATCTCGTTTTTTTAGGCTCATCGGGCATTTGTATCGTAGTCGTTGAGATGTGCGATCTTCGTCTCTCAACGACTACCATGCCCAGAGTTCATTTTTTTTAAAAATAGAAAACATTGACACTTAAAATCTTTTAGGGTATCCTTACCAAGCGTTCGGGCGGGTCCGGCGCGGCAGAATCCTTCGAACCCCGCCAGGTCCGAGAGGAAGCAACGGTAAGGAGGCCACTCTGGGCGCCGCCGGGAACCTGCCCGGCGCACTTTTTTAACCAGGAAACCCCACTCACCCATGAACGATCATTTACCTGTTTGTAACTACGAAGGGTCTGATTATCAAACTTCTTTTTGGGATCAGGGCGGTCGCGCGTATGAAGATGGCGCGGAAGAGGTGGCTTTGCGCCGCCTGCTGCCCCCCGAAGGCGGTCGCTGCCTGTTAGAAGTGGGCGCTGGCGCCGGACGCAACACGCCACGCTATCGGAATTTCAGCAGGGTGGTGTTGATGGATTATTCCTTTACGCAATTACAGCAAGCCCGTCAGCGGCTGGGGGATGCTTCCGCGGATGGGAAGACGAGTTATACCTACGTGGCGGCGGACGTGTATCACCTGCCGTTTGTGCCGCGCTATTTTGACGCCGCCACGATGATCCGCGTGCTGCATCACCTGGTAGAACCGCGCGCAGCCCTGGAGCAAATTCACGAAACGCTGACAGATAAAGCCGTGTTTATCCTGGAATTTGCCAATAAGCAAAACATCAAGTCTATTTTGCGCTATGCGCTTCGCCAACAAAGCTGGAATCCATTTTCGCCTGAGCCGGTGGAATTTGCTGCCTTGAATTTTGACTTTCACCCGGCAACCGTCCGCACCTGGTTGCAACTGAGCCAGTTTGTGATCGAGCGTCAGCTGACGGTATCGCATTTTCGCATTGCGCTGATGAAACGATTCCTGCCCACGCGCTTGCTGGTAGGCATGGATTCAATGGCGCAATTGACGGGCGACCTGTGGCAGTTCAGCCCGAGCGTATTTGTTCGCACGCGCGCCAAGAACCCCGTGGAAATTGGTCCTTTGGCGTGGGAGCAAGGTCAATTCCTGCGCTGCCCGGCGTGCAATCATGCGCCCCTGCCGGATACGCCGCCCCTGCTTACCTGCCTGGCTTGCGGCAAGACCTACCCGGTGGTAGATGGCATTTACGATTTGCGTGCTTCTATCCCTGAATAGTTTTCTCAACCACCCAAAAATGCGATAAGCCAAAAAAGCGCAGCGGTGTAGCCTCTAAGGTTTGCAGCGCCGTGCGTAATATTTTGCCTAATCCTGGGCGGCGGGCGATGATATTATCGTATGCGCCAAAGACGATGGTACGCTCCACAAAACGCACCGGCAGGTCACGGAAGAGCTTTTCCAGACCGGCGCGGGTATAAATGCGCACATGCGGAGCAAGCTGGTTGCGCCAACGGTCGGGCAAGTAATTGACCAGAGGTTTATTGCCAAAGTGGTAGCTGCCCTTCCAGTAAATGCCATGTGTCTCGAAGGGGTAGCCGCGATTGGGAACGAAAATCACCAGTCGCCCGCCGGGTTTTAGTACGCGCACCATTTCCTGCACAGCCATGCCGTCATCCTGGACGTGTTCCAGCACCTCGTGGCTGAGGATCAGGTCAAAGTGGTTGGCGGGGAAGGGTAACGCCTCCCCTACCCCGCAGGTGACAGATTGCCCCAACTGGTAGGCTTCTTTGGCGCGTTCCATTTCAATTTCTAACCCAACCGCCTGCGTGGTATCCTGCCCTAACTGCGCCAGATACATCCCTACCCCACAGCCATCTTCCAGGATTGCGCCATGAATGCGTTCCCCGGCGGCAGCACGGATCATTGCCAGGCGGCGCTGCTGCCCGGCTCGCCAGACGTAAGACGGTTCGCCGCGCAGAGCGGCTTTCTGTGAGTGATTTTCATTCATGCCCAAGAGTCCATTCCTCTTTATATCCAAACGATTGGCGGTTATCAATGCGCCTGAACCAGCGCGGGCGGAACGCATAAAACCCATTTTTTTCGACAATGGCTTTTAATTCGCGCACAAAGGAGAATTTTTCGGTGTAAAGCTGCCAGGCGCGATCCCATTCTGCCCCGGGCAGTACCGGCGTGACCGTTCCGCGCAGCTGTAAGCCACGAATCTTGCGCCAATCCGGTTCAGGCAAAGAAAGGGTCGCTGCCGCCATGGGCTGCGTCTGTACATCCAGACTGTGCTGCGTATCTACGCCAGAGAGAAAATAGAGCGTTTCACGCGCGGGGTCAGCGGCAAAATAGACGCTGGCAGCGTGCGGCTGACCGTCTGCGCCAACGGTTGCCAGGCTGATGGAGGATAGCTGCCACAAATCATCGTCAGGGTGGACAGAAGCGGGCGACTCCAGGTCAGATGCGTCTTTTAGTCCCGTCCAGGCGTGATACAGGTCATTATCAATGCCCAGGCGCTGCAATACCCTGCCCAAGAACTCGTTAATCATGTCTTCCAGGGTGGCAGGGTGATTATAGAAAGACGGCATGGGCGGGTAGATCACTGCGCCGGAGCGGGCAGCTAGGTCAAGCAGGCGCAAGTGACCGCGATGCAAGGGCGTTTCGCGCACCGCCAGGATCAGCGGACGACCTTCCTTCAGGGTTACGTCTGCTGCGCGCGCCAAAAGGTCATCGGTATAGCCGTTGGCAATAGCGGATAGGCTTTTGATAGAGCAGGGAATCACCACCATGCCAATGGTCTGAAAAGAGCCAGATGCAATGGCAGCGCCAATATCGCGCGGGTTGTAATGGGCGCTTGCCATTGCCAATACATCCGTCAGGCGATAGTCTGTCTCTTGCTCAAGGGTCAGGCGTGCCGAGGGAGTAACGACCAAATGCGTTTCAATCTGGCTGCCTTGCAAGGCTTGCAGCAGACGCACGCCAAAAATAACCCCTGAACTGCCTGAAATGCCAACAACCAGCCGCTTCTTTATCATTTAGGCAGACACACTTTGCAGCGTATGTTCCAGATCGGCGATTAAATCTTCGGTGTTCTCAATGCCCACCGAATAACGCACCAACCCTTCCCCAATGCCAGCGGATTGACGCTCCGCAGGGGTCAGCCCGGAGTGAGTCATGCTGGCGGGATGGGAGATCAGCGAATCTACGTTGCCCAGGCTGACGGCAAGGGTAGAGAGGCGGATGTTTTCCATCATCTCCACGCCCGCCTGATAGCCGCCCTTGAGTTCAAACGCCATCATGGCCCCGCCGTTCATCATTTGCGTGCCCACGAGTTCATGATTGGGGTGAGATTCCAAGCCCGGGTAGTAAACGGCTGCCACCTTGGAGTGCTGATTTAGGTAGCGTGCCACTTGCAGGGCATTATGGCAGGTACGCTCCATGCGCAGTTCAAACGTCTTCAAGCCCAGGTTGGTCAGCCAGGCGTCAAAGGGACTAGGGCAGCCGCCCAGGTTCTTGTACATTTTATACAAGTTGCCGCGCACATAATCCACATGAGAGCTAATCACTGCGCCGCCGATCACCAGACCATGCCCACACAGGTATTTGGTGGTGGAATGTACCACAATATCCGCGCCCAGACTGAGCGGACGCTGGCAATATGGCGTGGCAAAGGTGTTATCCACCATGACCCATGCGTCATAGCGGTGGGCAATTCCGCTCAGAGCAGCCAGGTCCACTAGGGATAAGGTGGGGTTGGCGGGGGTTTCGGTATATGCCAACACGGCTTGCGGATGGGCGCGGAACGCTGCTTCCCAATCCTGCGGGTTGCCATCCTTTACCCATTCCACTTGTATGCCATATTGGGGGGCAATCTCATGCAGGAAGGTGTAGGTGTTGCTGTAGATGCGTTCCTGCGCCAGAATGGTTTGACCCCCTTTAACGCGGGCTAAGATGGCGGCGGTGATGGCTGCCATGCCAGAGGCAAAGACATATCCGCCAACGGTTTCTTCGATGGGTGTTTCTGGATGCGCGCGCAGCAGGTCAATCCCTTCCAACAGGGCAATTTTCTTTGCCAGCTGGTCTAAATTTGGATTGTTCAGGCGGGTGTAGATAAAACCGGGGTCTTCACCGCGAAAGCGTTTTGCGCCGGTTTCTACGTCAGGAAAGGCAAAGGTGGAAGTTTGATAAATGGGCATTACATGCGCATCAAGCGCATTTTCTTGCTCGTAAGCGTGCGTGACCAGAGTCCCCAAGCCATGCTGAAGATCAATAAGAGGCATGATGATTCCTTATGGTAAAAATTAAGTGGTTGAGGGGGATTATACGACTGAACGGGAAATCAGGGAGCGGGTTTCATGCCCCAATGGATGGCAATTGTGCCAAACATGCGGCGCTGGAAGCCGGTTTGTTGGAAGCCTGCGGATTGAATCTGAGCTTGCAGGTCTTCTGCCAGGAGGAAATGTTCGGAAGAAGTGGGCAGATACACATAAGCATCCCGTGAACCGGTGAGCAAATTGCCCAGGAAGGGGATAACGTGGTGCATGTGAAAGCGAATGGCAGGCGTCAGCAGGGAAGGCTGCGGGCGGGTGGTATCCAGGGAAACTAGGCGACCGCCGGGCTTGAGGACGCGGCGCTGTTCTCTGAGGGCAAGCGGCAAATCTGCCACATTGCGCAGCAAAAAGCCAGAAATAATCACGTCAAACGACTCATCGGCAAAGGGCAGGCTTTGGGCGTCCGCGCAGCTCCAGCGCAAGGAGGCGGGGCTGTGTTTCGCGCCAACGCGCATCATCTCAAGGGTGAAATCGGCAGCCAGGGCGTGAATGGAAGGCTGCTGATGCAAGGCTTCGCGCGCCAGGTCACCCGTGCCTGCGCCAAGGTCAAGCAAACGATCTCCGGAGTTCAGGCGCGCGCGGCGGATCACCTCTTTGCGCCAGGCAATATCCTGCCCGCCGGTCATCAGGCGGTTCATTAAATCGTAATGCGGCGCGATGCGCGTGAACACATCCTGCACATATGCGCCTTTTGATGCGGAAAGATCAACCTTCATGCGGTAAATTGGGGATCCATACCAAGATTACCGTGCCTGTGCCAGTATCAGAAGTGACTTCCAGTTCGCCGCCGGCGTTGTGGGCGCGGGTTTGCATGTTTGAAAGTCCATGTCCTAACGTCAGGCGGGTATTGGATACATCAAAGCCATGCCCATCATCGCTAATTTCAAGCAGCACACGGTCAGGCGTTGTCCACAGGGAGACGTTGACGTGATGGGCAAAAGAATGTTTGCCGATATTGGCAAGCGCCTCTTGGGTGATATGAAAGAGCGCCAGGGCTTGCAGTTTGGGGAGCTTGAGCGAATTTTGCGGGGGACCTTTCAGAGTCGTTTCAATGAGGGTGTTGGCGCGAAATTCAGCGATCAGGCGGCGCAGCCCTTCTACCAGGTTTTCTTCGTGCAATTTGCGTGGGCGCAGATCTAAAATATAGGCGCGAATATCACGGATGGTGCTGTTCAGGTCATTGACCGCCTGCTCGATTCGCTGACGGGAAGCCTGGGGGTTATCATTGAGCAGCAGGCGGGCGTGTTCCAGGGTAAGCCCAACTGCGTAAATATCTTGAATGATGCCATCGTGCAAATCCATGCCGATGCGTTCGCGCTCTTCCAGGACGGCAAGACGGCGTTGCTGAGTATTAAGACGCAGATTTTCAACTGCAGTCCCCACCCATGCGCTAATGGCTGCCAGGAAGGACATTTCGAGCTCGTCTAACGGGTCACATTCGCTGCTGGCAACGCACAAAACGCCGGATACGCCGTGCTGACCTGCCAGGGGGAAGCACAGAATTTGCTTGACGCGGCTGGTGAGGACATCTGGATGGAGATAATTGCCGAAACGATCCTCTGGAGAGGCGCTGGGTAAGTTGACCAAAATGGGTTGACCGCTATCCGCGCTGACCCCAATCACGCCTTCGCCAAATTGAAATTCGGTTTGCGTCCAAAGCTGGGGCAAGAGGTCACTGTGGTGTAAGATCATTTGCAGCAGACGACCCTCTTCCTGACGCAAGAAGACTTCGCCCACGTCCAGGTGCAGATATTCCATCACCTGAATCAGAACTTTATCCAACACGCGGTCAGGCTCTTCGGAAGAAGCCAGGGTGGTTGCCAGTTCGTTTAACAAGGCTAAATTTTCATTGCGGCGGGTAAGTTCTTCATCGCGCCGATTAATCTGCTGCATGACGCGCGCGTTTGAGATGGCAACGGACGCATACGCAGCCAGCATTTCAATCACCTGCTGGTCATCTGCCGTAAATTCCAGGTCGTTGACTTTGTTGGTGAGGTAAATTTGCCCGAGTTGCTTTTCACCCAAGCGAATAGGCACGCCGAGGAAGGAAGTCATGCTGGGGTGATGCGGGGGGAAGCCTGAACTGCGCGGGTCTTCTTCGATGCTGGGGATGCGAATGGGCTGGGTGGTGTTCATCAGCGCGCCAATTAACCCCATGCCTACCGGGGGATGACTCATCTGCGAAATTTGATCTTTGCTCATCCCAATAGGAATGAATCTTTCTAGTTTGCCTTGTTCATCCAATACCCCTACGGCGGCGTATTGCGCGGCGGATTGTTCACAAGCCAGGGTGGCAATGTTGGTCAGGAGCGAGTCTAGAGACATGTTCTTAATCAGCTCCAGGCTGGCGCGGTGAAGAGCAGCCAATCTTTCTTCCAGTTGTTCGCGTGTCAGCATTACCTCACTCACTGTTCCCTCAACTTGTTTCCGTCATAAATTTTTCTGACGATTATCCTGATTTTTGGCGTCAATTAGCACCTAGAGATATTTTACCTGATTTTGTCCATTTGGGTTAAATTTGACATGATTCGTATAGAGTTGTAAAGAATGATAACTTTATACATAAACAAAGTCTTATTTGGAAACGCAAAAAAAGCAAGCTATAATCAATCCATAGCAAAAATTGGAAAGGATAAAAGAACTATGTTTAACAGTATGTTCCGAAGAAAACAAGACGAAGAGCGCGTGCGAGAGGAAGGTCGTCTGCCACCGGGGCAGTCGCTGACAGAGAAGTTCCCAGTGCTGCATTACGGTTCCGTTCCTACTTTTAATCCGGCGAAGTGGGATTTTCGGGTGGGCGGGGAAGTGGAACAAGAACTACGCCTGACGTGGGATGAATTTCAGCAGTTACCCCGCACCAGCGTGAAGATGGATATTCACTGTGTGACGCGCTGGAGCAAGTTTGATACCTTGTGGGAGGGTGTATCAGTGCGGACGCTGGTGGATCAGGGAATTCTCCGCCTGAAGCCGGAAGCGCACTATGTGATTCAGATTGCGGAGAATAATTTCAGCGCAAATTTGCCGCTTGAAGTGGTTTTGCAAGAAAATTTTCTGCTGGCGACTCATTTTAATGGTGAACCCATCACTCCTGAGCATGGCTACCCGGTACGTGGAGTTATGGGGGCGATTCCAGGGCGGAAAGACTTAAAAGACCCTTATTTTTGGAAGGGCGCGAAATGGCTGCGTGGATTGCAATTCCTGAGCAGAGATCGCTTAGGGTTTTGGGAGCAGGCAGGCTATCACAACGAAGCGGATATTTGGAAGGAAGAACGTTACGCCTAGCGTTTCATCACCAACACGTAAATCCCCAGCCCCAAGCCTACCAATAAGAACAACCCGCCCACAATGGCAAAGGTAAGGTTTCGTGATGGGTCGGGTGCAGTAGGGGCAGCCGCTGGAGGAACCGGTGCTGGGGCAACAGCGACTGATTTTGAACTGACCTGCGCGCCAAATGGCACATAAGCAATATCTCCCGCCTGAACGGTGATCACGCGCGCGGTGACCGTGGTGGCGTTATATCCATCCGGCGTTCCCATGCTGATGTGGTATTCACCTTCCGGCACATTTTCGCAGTAGGGTAATTTGGGGTCACTGCTGGTAGAGCCAGTTTTTGAGAACTTGCCCGTTGAATCAACAATACTTGTGACCCCTCCATCCATAAGCGCCTCTCCATCTTCCTGAAAGCCGTTGCCATTCGCATCTTTATAAAGCTGAACGCAAATTTGACCGGTGCCTTTGATGGGGGTGGGGGTCGGAAGCAGGGGCGTGGCGGTAATAGCCGGATTTAGGGTAGGTTTTGCCTGGGGAGTGATAATTACCAGGATTAATTCTTTCCCTGGTGCGATGGTACAGTTTTGATCCAGCTTATTTAAAAGGATCAGCTGATCTACCTTCACGCCGGTCAGCAATTGAATCCGCAGGCAGGAATCTTTTGCCTGGACAACGTAAATAATGCGCCCATCCGCCAGGGCAGTGGGGGTTTGATAAGCAACCTGAGCCTGCGAACTAGCGCGGACTGGATGAACGATCAGCGCTGCCAATAGGCAAAGACAGAAAAAGAAAACAATCCAAATTTTGCGAGACATATCTATATCACCGTAAAGGCATTATAACACTACGCAAACGCCCTGAGAAAATTGAATTTTTGGCACGACATAATTCCCAGATCCCCATTTATTAATCCCTTGACAGGTCGTATACTACTTAGTATACTATATACTAAGTAGTATACGGATTTAATCATGAGAAAGAAGGTTATTACAACCGTGGACGAGCATTTTTTTCTGGATCATGAAAACGCGGAGCGCATCTTACAGGAAGGCTGGAAACTTTTCCAACAAAAAGGTTTTCGTGGCACCACGATTGATGAACTCTGCCTGCGGTGTGGTTTGACGAAACCCACCCTGTATTACTACTTTCAAGACAAGGAAAATCTCTTTGTGCAGGTATTGTTTTACAAGCTCCATCATTTTCAAGAGATCGCGCAACAACCTGGTTCACTCAGCGAGCGGTTAGAAAACGTTGCAACGAGCATTTTAGATAGCTTTCAGAGTGAATACAGCGCCCTGCTGCGTGACCGCGAACACATTAAGAACCCGGAAAATTTGAAAAAAATCCGAGATGCTTTTTATGGCGAGTTATTTGACCCTCTGATTTCCATTATGCAGTCTGGAATTGCTGGAGGGGAGCTTCAACCGGATCAACCGCAAACGCTGACCCTGATCTTCCTCGGTAGTGTTAATAACTTTATCGGTAAATCCGCCGAAATGGAGATGGATAATCCTGCTTTGGCGAAGAAATTAACCCATTATTTTCTAAAAGGAGCACAGAAGGAATGTCAGGAACATTAATCATTTCAATCATATCTATGATTTTGGCATTGACTTGTTATTCGATTGGCGTCTGGAGTGAAAAGTTCGCCGGCAGACTCAAAAATTGGCACATGATTTTCTTTTGGATCGGTTTCATCTTTGATACGACCGGAACAACTTTGATGACCGAAATGGCAGGTAAATGGGAACTCAACATTCACGGGATTACGGGCGTGCTTGCTATTGTCTTGATGTTGAGCCATGCAATCTGGGCATCCGTGGTTTTGCTGCGGAAACAGGAAAGCGCAATCAAGAATTTTCACAAATTCAGTATATTTGTTTGGACCCTCTGGCTGATCCCATTTGTTACGGGGATGGTCCAGGCTATGATCCGTTAGATTTTTTAGGGTACTTTGACGAGGGAAGCATGTTAAAAGATTTTCTTACCAAATTCGATCCGGCGGTGTCGAAATACTGGTTACTGATTCTGGCTGGAATCATGTGGTCGGGCGTTGGGATTTTATTGTGCAGCTATGCTGTTACCTGGCTAATAGTCGTTCCATCGTTTGCATCGCTCTCCCTGGGAATTGTGGGTCTTGCCATTGCGTGGGTGGTTTATCGGAATGGATTTTCCAAGATTGCTCAGAAAAATATCAACCGCATTTTCCAGTCTGCTGATAAGGTCTGCCTGTTTTCTTTTCAGTCCTGGTCAGGATATGTGATTATCGCAGTGATGATGGCTGTAGGCATTTTGTTAAAAAGCTCACTGCTTCCTAAGCCCTACCTGGCTGTTCTGTATACTGCAATTGGCGGCGGACTTTTCTTTTCCAGTTTCCTTTATTATGCGCGCTTCGCCCTGACTTCCCGAGGAAAATCAGTGCGAGCAGAAATTGAGTGAACAATTAACATGGTCTCCTACTTGTATTTCAAAAGAAACGAGATACAATCAAAAGTGAAACAAATGTTCACGGCGTAATTTTGCGCTTGAACAGGAAAATTAAATAGGAGACAGTCTTGCCATGTTGACTGCCGATGCCATCCGCACGTACCTCATTTTTGACATCTTTGCTATGGCGTTGTTGGCTTATTTCTATTTGCGACAACGCCGGATGAGCTGGGCGGCCTACTGCTTATGGATTCTCATTACCTTGCTGCTGCCTGTACTTGGGCCGTTTCTGGTGATTGCCACTCGCCCTGGGGTCAAACATCCTGACCCGTTTCCTTCTGCACACACTCGCCAACAAATGCGAGCGTTTGCGCAGAAGGTATTTCATTTGGCTGGCATCGGTACGCCAATTCTTCCCAACTCTCTGGATACTTCCCCCATCAAACCCGTGCGGCGCAGGCATCCTAAGCGAATTTTTTGAAGAAAGAGTCAAATATGCTATACTTAAGGGAGTTCATATCTTTTGCGTGAAATTTCTGTCTTTAGCGAGGACTCCCCATGAAAGTATCCGTATCGCAGCAACAACTGGCACAGGGTTTAGGGATTGTATCGAAGGCGGTATCACCGCGCAGCACGCTGCCAGTATTGGCAAATGTGTTATTAGCAACCGATGACGGCGGCTTGCGCCTGGCAGCCACAAATTTGGAACTGGGTATTTCAAGTTGGGTGAGCGCGCAAATTGAAGAAGAAGGCTCGATTACCGTACCTGCCCGTTTACTAACGGATATGGTGGGTACTCTGCCCAATGAGACAGTGCATATCACCGCAAACCTGAATAATTTCAGCATCGAAGTGCGCTGTGGTACGACTGTGTCGGAAATTAAGGGGATTGATGCGCAGGAATTTCCACCCATGCCGGCGGCGGATGATTCGGCGGGGGTGCGCATTAAATTAAGCGATTTCAAAGAGATGATTCAGCTAGTGACGTTTGCGGCTTCTACCGATGAAACCCGCCCTGTGTTGCAGGGTATTCAGACCATTCTCAATGGTAACGAAATCAGCATGGCTTCGACCGATGGTTACCGTATTTCGGTTTGCAAGGCTGCCTTGCAAGAGAGTATTGCCAAACCCATCACCATGATTATTCCGGCGCGGGCGTTGAACGAATTGGCTCGTATCGCAACGGATAAGGATAGTTTTGTCACCCTGATTATGCCCGAGGGGCGCGGTCAGGTGGTATTCCGTTTAGAAACTGCGGAATTGGTTTCACAGCTGATTGATGGCAGCTTCCCGGATTACAAAGCCATTATGCCGCGTTCGTTTAAATCTCATACGGTATTATCTACTTCTACTTTCCTCAAGGCATGTAAATCCGCTGAAATTATTGCGCGCAACAGTAATAAGGTCGTGCGGTTGACGATTCAGCCTAACGAGGATCGCCCCGGACAGTTGGAAGTATCCGCGCTTTCTGAAGAGACCGGTTCGAATCAGTCGGTTGTAGATGCAACGATTGAAGGTCCAGGACTTGTGATTGCCTTTAACGTTTTTTTCCTGCGCGAAGTTTTGGAGGCAATTAAAACGCCAAGCGTGGTGCTGGAAACGAATGATCAGAAATCCCCGGCGCGTGTACAAGCTGTTGGCGATGATAAGTTCTTACACATCATCATGCCCATGTCCATCAACTAGCTTTTGCGCAGGCAAAACCAGTGACCTATTCATCAGGTGCAATGATTTATCCGGTTTCGCCGGGGGATCGCCAATTTAACGTTTATATGGCGCTCAATCAGTATCCGATATTGAGCGACGGGATTCGAGCGCGAATGCGCCGCGAGCTTTTCGAGCGCGGCATTATTACGTTGCAGCATTTTGAGGCAGACGCGCGCGCTATTGCGATTCAGTCTCAGGGGCGCGAGGGGTTGAGCAACCCTTACGGCGATGAAGCCCCGGAAGTTTGGGAATATCGCCTGGGAAAAATGCGCGATCTGTTGACGGATCAGATATTCAGCCGTAATCTTTCATTTGAATTATTCGAGCAGCTGGTTTGGGAAGTGTTAAGTGAGCGCGGAGTGAATGCGCAGCAGCACATTTCCCTCTCTATGAACCCTGAACTTGCGCCTTTAGAGGTTGTTTTTGATCAGGCGATGATGATTGAAAATATGCCTGATGTGGAACGATCCACCATGCAGGCGCGGTTGGTGGAATCAAAAGTGGTGTTGATTCGCACGCTGATTAGTGATCAACTGCGCTATATCAACGTTGCCAAAGAATGGTTCACCATCAGCGACCTAGCGGATATTCGCCGGCGTAAATTAGGTACGGGTCGCATTGGGGGCAAGGCTGCGGGGATGCTGCTGGCATTGCGGATTTTGGAAACGTCCGCCTCCCCCCTCCTGAAAGACTGCCTGCGCGCGCCCGATTCTTATTTTATTGGGTCAGACGTTTTCTATACCTTTATGTCTACCAATAATCTGTTCCACTGGAACGATCAGAAGTATAAGAGTGAAGCAGAGATGCGTGTGGAATACCCCATGATTATCCGCGATTTTGAAGCGAGCGAGTTTCCGCTTGACTTCTTGGGGGATCTATCTGATTTGTTGGAAAATATGGGCAAGAAGCCGCTCATTGTGCGGTCTTCCAGTCTGCTGGAAGATAACTTTGGGACTGCGTTTGCCGGAAAATATGAAAGCGTGTTTCTTCCGAATCAGGGCAACTCGTCTGCCAACCTCGGCGCGCTTACCCGCGCCCTGATCCGCGTATACGTCTCAACCTTAAATCCCAATGCGCTGCTCTATCGGCGCAGTAAGGGATTGCAGGATTACGATGAGCGCATGGGGGTGCTGATTCAGGTGGTGGAGGGCGAGACGTTTGGCAAGTATTATTTGCCGCAAGTGGCAGGGGTCGCCTTTAGCCGCAACCTGTACCGCTGGGCGCCGCAAATTCGCAGGGAAGATGGTTTTGCGCGCCTGGTTTGGGGGTTGGGGACGCGCGCGGTGGATCGGGTAGGGAACGATTATCCGCGGTTGCTGGCGCTCAGTCACCCGCTGCTGCGCCCTTCTACGGATGCTACGTCCATCCGGCGATATTCGCAGCAATATGTAGATTTGATTGACCTGGAAAAGAATAGTCTACTAACCCTCCCTATTCGGGATGTATTGAGTACGCGCTACCCGTCTTTACGGTATCTGGTACAAGTGGAGGAGGATGGTTATTTTTCCTCCTTGCGTAGTTCTGTGTTTGATAGCGACATGAGTAATCTGGTACTCACGTTTGAGGATTTGCTGCGCCGCACGGATTTTGCCAGCCAGCTGCGCCTCATTTTACAGACGCTTGAAAAGAACTATAATTCGCCAGTGGATTTAGAATTTACCCTGAAGATCATTAACCCTGTATCCGCGCGCCCGCAAGTTGCCATTACGATCTTGCAATGCCGTCCGCAAAGTTTTTTGGTGGTGGGTGAACAGGCTACCCTGCCGATGAATTTGCCTGAAGGTGATGTTATCTTCTCCACGCAATTTGTTGTGCCGGAAGGGGTCATTCACGAGGTACGGTATGTGGTGTATGTGCCGGCGGAAGGGTATTTCTCTCTCCAATCCAAAGAAGACCGTTATGAACTGGTGCGAGCGGTTAGCCGGTTGAACAATGCGTTGAAAGATGAAAAATTTATCTGCGTAGGTCCGGGACGATGGGGAAGCTCTAATTCTGATTTGGGCGTCAGTGTGGATTATGGCGATATTTATAACACTGAAGCGTTGGTGGAACTTTCAGGGTCGGGGATTGGTCCTGCGCCTGAACCATCTTTAGGGACGCATTTCTTCCAGGATTTATTGGAAGAACAAATCTACCCCTTGGCGATTCCCTTGGGGGATGAAAATAGTTCTCTGAATCGCAATTTCTTTGACGAAATGCCAAATCGGGTAAGAGAGTGGACGACGCTAGATGAAAAATTAATGAGCAGCTTGCGGTTAATCGCCGTTGACGATTATCGTAAGGATCATTATATTCGCATCGTGATGAGTGACGAAAAGAGTCGGGCGATTGCGTATTTACAGAAAGATTCGCAAACGAGCGTGGGAAAGTAATTGTAGAATATAAGTTCTATTTGTTCTAAAATAACGAATAATCATTTTGTAGGTATAATTTACGAATACAAGACTTTCATGCTTCGCAGGGAATTTAAGCGAATCAATCTTCCTTTGTAGCAAAGAGGCTTTCCGTTTTTAGGAAGCCATTCATAAAGAACGATATAGCGGCTGAAAGAATTACAAAATGTTTCACGTGGAACATCTCATGCTTGCGGATTAAGAAATACGCCTAACGAACTTCCTGGGCGATCAGCAATCATCCCCTATCCCCAAATATTATCAGTGAATAGATAGATGCAAGATTGAACAAGTCCTCTATACGGGAACTGGTAAAATCATGTTTTATATAAAAATCTCTTATCAATCATGAGAGGTTTTTGATTACTGATCAATCCTCAATTTGCGTAGCGGCTTACGGCAGGAAGCCTAATATCAATAGATCATTAGCCTTTGCATATCAGAAATTGTCTAATAATTGTTAAGCTTCCTTCCGTAAGCCGCTACACGGATAGGAGCATAATATCATCATCCAGATTTGAACGTTCGATAAGCTGTGAATCTATTATTATCCACAGACTGTGGATAAGTGGTTAACAAGTGGATAACTTGTGGAGAACTTGGGTTTCTGCTTAGAATGAACAAAGTCGTTTATATATCCATTGTGTATAAATATTTAAGAAATAAAAGAAGAATGTTTCACGTGAAACATTCTTCTTTTATTTCTTAAATATTATCTTTATTTCTTATTCTCTTTTTTTCATCTGCAAATGGACAATCACCTGAGATAACGAAAACGAAGAAGAATTAACCAATGCTTTGATCTGCTTACATATCTGGTCAAGTTCGTTAGAAGGAATACCCACAGAATCGGAATTGATATCCCTGCGCAGAAATGTTCCCTTCCCTGAGCGGGTAGAGAGTAGCCCTTCGTTTTCAAGGATGCGATAGGCGCGGGCAACCGTGTTGAAATTGACTCCCAGGAGGGCAGCTGCGGAACGCACAGAAGGCATTTCTTGTCCCACTGTCTTTGACGCAGACTGAATTTGCTGCCGCAGTCCATCCGCAATCTGATTTGCGAGAGAGTGTTTTTGTTGCAAATCGAGCTGAATGTGCGAAAGATCAATCTTCATCGTTTCCTTATAACTACTAAATGAGTAGTGTATCAAAGTATCAAATGTGATTAGCGTTCTCCGCGAAACTCAGCCATCAACTGTTGGAAATATGCCTCGATATACTTTGCGCGTTCTTGTGCAAACGCCTTGCTTGTTTTGGTGAACATACGTTCTTGAATGTGGCGCAGTTTGAACATATACTCGTGATAAGCGGAGTGCGCTTCGGCTACTTCTAGCTCGCCAGTCGAAAGAAATTTCTCGGAGGGCGGCGCATAGAAGGGATTGCCGCTCAGAGCAGCATAGGCAACCACGCGTGCCACGCCAATTGCGCCTAAGACGTCCATCTTATCTGCGTCAAACAAAATTTGCGCTTCAATCGTTTCGGGCTTGTCGCCATCCGAGCGAAAGCGATGGGCGCGGATGCAATGCTTCACCGCTTCAATTTTTTCCCGCTTCCAACCTTCTGCGCTTAATACTTCTTCCGCAAATTCAGCAGAACGATGATGATGGCTGGCGCGGGCGGCTTGTCCAGGGGCAGAACCTTCCGCATCATGCAGGAGGGCAGCGGCATGAATGATCTCTATATCGCCCCCTTCGATATTGGCTAATTTCTCAGCCATGCGATAAACGCGCATGACGTGATCAAAATCATGGATGGGGTCGGCGCCTTCATACCAGGCGCGGGCTTGTTCAATGGTCGGCATAAAATTCCTCTCGGACAGAATAGACATCCCCGCGTTTGAGGATGGTCTTCACTAAATTTCCGCCAATGCGATATCCCAATTGGCGATAATCAGGGACGGATAGGATAATCAGGTCGGCTTGCTTGCCAGGCGTCAGTGAGCCAATTTGATCAGCTTTCCCAATTGCCGCCGCTGCGTTGATGGTGGCTGCGGCAATGGCTTGGGCAGGGGTCAGGTGTAAAGCACGGCAGGCAAGCGCAAGGACAAATTGCATATTCTCGCACCAGGCGGTGCCAGGGTTGATGTCAGAAGCAATTGCCAGCAGTCCATTTGCGCGCAGGATGGCCTGTGCAGGGGTATATTCCGATTGCCCCAGCCCAAAGGGTGTGCATGGCAGTGCAACCGCCACCGTATCGCTTTCCGCTAGGGCGCGAATATCCTCCGCGGACGTTTTCACCAGGTGATCGGCGGATACCGCGCCAAGCCGCGCTGCCAGGCTTGCCCCGCCCAGGTTGTCAAATTCATCGGCGTGAATTTTTACCGGGAAGCCCAGGGCTTGCGCTGCGCGTAAAATATGCTCAGATTGTTCCAGGCTGAATGCACCCGTTTCACAAAAAACATCCACAAAAGGCAAAGGGAGACCGGCGGCATGTTGCATCCACCAGGAGAAGAGGGCGGGCAGCATTTCTTGGCAAACGAGGTGGATGTAGCCCTCAGCGTTATTTGCATATTCCTGCGGAACGGCGTGCGCGCCTAAGAAGGTTGGCACGATTTCCATCGGCGTGCTTTGCGCCAGGCGCAGCAAAACTTCCATTTGCGCCAGTTCAGATTCGGTATTCAACCCATAGCCGGTTTTGGCTTCCAGGGTGGTGACCCCATGCCGAAAGATACGCTCGGCGCGCGCCCAGGTTTGGGCAAGCAAGTCATCCAGGCTGGCTTGACGGGTGGCTTTAACGGTAGAAACAATTCCTCCACCAGCAGCCATAATTTCAAGATACGTTTTGCCTTCCAGGCGCATCTCAAATTCGTTCGCGCGATCCCCTGCCCATACCAAATGAGTATGCGGATCCACAAACCCGGGCATGACTACGCTTCCGGCGGCATTTCGCCTCGGTTCGTGCGGGTAGCGGCGCAAGAGATCTTCGCTTGTCCCTACGGCAGCGATTCGCCCTTCTTGAATCAAAACTGCGCCATCTGGTAGAATGCCCAATTGCCCCAAATCATTGCCGCGCTGTGCGCAAGCCGTCATCGTTAGAAGCTGAGAAGCGGAATGGATCAACATGCCCTTATTATAGACGTTTCTTTTCTCTGTGGAATCAAAAAAGCTCTATAGGGATTATCGTAGTAGAAGAAAATTTAGTAATAATTTTCTTCTACTACGATAATCCCTATAGAGCCATCAAAAACCCCCCAGACAATGCTGAGGGGTTTTTGATTATGGTGCAGAAAGGGGTCTAGCGGAAAATCACTGGCAAGATCATGAAGTGATCAACAAAGCCGACCACTTCCGCGCTATGGATGCCCTGCGCAGCGCTATTGGCAGGGTTGAAGAAGTGCAGCAGCAGAACGCCATTGGCATGCTGTCCAGCGGGAACGTCGTAGCCCACATGGATCACCTGACCAGGCATATCCGCAAAGAAGGGAGACGGAGCAGCGGCATCAATGCTGTTGGTCATATCAATGGTGATAGCAGGCTTCATCACATCATAAGAGAGCACCGGCGAAACATCTGAGAAGTTTGTTTCAGCGGCACTACTGTAAACAACATAGCTAAACTTGCTATTCGCATCGGTCAGACCCAGGTCAGCTGCAGCAACATTCATTACCAGAACACTATTGTTGAACGCCCGCGTATCATTCGTGGCAGGGTCCAACACGTTGAGGTAATTGAAAGAAGTGATTTGCCCCGTTGCCACATTATAGAGGGCGGCAACGAATTCATCGCTATTGCTCGTGCTTCTGGTAATGGCAAGGTTGGTGGTATACAGCGCGTAGTCGGGGCTTCCATCATTGTTGGTATCAATGTCTACCTCAGCATTCATAGCATTCGGGGTAGACCAGGGACCCTGCATAGCAATCCCAAAGTAGATGGTTGCGCTTGCCATGTCTTTCACAGCCGGACGGTCCGTCAGGACACCCACGTATTTCAAATCACCCGCGTTTGCGGCTTTTTCAATAGCGGGGTCACCGATGGCGGTCATTTGATCATCGGGGCTGGTGTACGCCAACTGCATGGCAGCCACCAGGGATTGTTCGCCAACCGGGGCGGGAACGGTGGTAGAGGTAGTGTTGACACCTTTCCCCTGGAGGGTAATATCGAATGTGCCGGTCTGGGTAGCAGGCTTAAAGGTCGTTTTGTCCGCGTGCATCTGAGAAACAGGTTGCGGCACAGCCAAGACAGGCAGGCGCAGGCTCTGAGCAGGAGCAGTGGCATCTAACCGAATGAGACCAGAGGCTTCGCTTAACCAGAAGCGGTTGATTGTTAGGGTGCTTGCCTCAGTGGCATTGATTGGATGGGTCATCTTGCTGGGGTCTGCCATCATGGTAATCGTGATGACAGTGGATGCGCCTGCTTTCAGGTCTAATGACGTAAGAGCATTCCTCTTATTATCGGTTAAGGAGAAGGTTACGCCAGCAACTGCCGAGCGATCTTCAAAACTCACCTTATAGCTGGCATCCATCTTGCCTTTATTGACCACGCCGACCTTATGGGAGATGCTGACAGGCATATCAGCTACATCCACGTTGCCGAAGGAGACGCTCACCGCATTCGGTACATCGGCGTTATACAGGATGACCTGGTTTTGGGCGGCTTGGTATACATCCACCCGACCTGCGCCTACATAGCTTGGGCTGTATTTCTCTCCCGTTCTCGCAAGTCCATTATAGAGATCATGCGTGGCGGTATTCATCGCCAGGGCTTTCAGTTCTTCTACCGTCCAGGTAGGATGCAGCTGGCGTAAGAGCGCCATCACACCCGTGACGTGCGGGGTTGCCATGGATGTACCGCTAAGGGATTCCCCTTGCGTGCCGGTGCCATTCGCAACGGAGAAGATATTTACGCCAGGGGCGGTGATATCAGGTTTTAAGAGGCTGTCAATCCGGCGGGGACCACGGCTGCTAAAGCCAGCGAGCATATCCGCAGCATTCGAAGACAATGCTGGATCAAGGGTAACATTTACCACATGCGGGATAATTAATTCAGCCTTGAGTTTGTCGCCATCTGCCTTCGTGATTGAAACAGAAGGAATGGTGATCGTTGGGTCAGCGCCGCCCATTGAAATGGTGCCGGGCTGGTTATTTGAAATGATGACTGCCAGCGCGCCGGCATCCTGCGCGTTTTTCACCTTTACCACAAAACCGCACGTCCCGCGGTAGATGAGAGCAATTTTGCCGGTGAAGGGCGTTCCCGTCCAGGGGGTGCAGCCGATGGGGTTGGCGGCATCGTAGGCAAGGTCTGCGGTAATGGGAGCGGTGGTTTGAGCGCCAAAGGCAGCCTGAGTGGCTGAGTAAAGACCAGCAATGTTGGCTGGTGAATTCACTTTTACCACGCTGAGAATGCTGGTGTTGGCGCTGGTAGAAGCAGCAACGCTGATAACACCCGTAGCATTCGCAGGAGAGCCAGCAATATAGTGGGCATCCCCGGCATTTCCGGCGGCGGCAACCACAATCACGCCCACTTTTACGGCGTTTTCAGAGGCAACCGCTGAACTATCATAAAAGCCAGCGTAATCAGAACCCAAAGACATGTTAATCACGTCAAGGTGGTCAGCAAAATTGCCATCGCCATTCGGGTCAGCTGCCCAATCAATGGCTGCATCCGTGACGTTGGTGCTGCCAGAGCAACCAAAGACTTTGAGGGCATAGATAATGGCTTTAGGAGCAACGCCCGGACCAATGGTCATGTGGGCAAAATCCATGCCAGGACCATAAGAACCGGTAAAGGTCGTGCCATCCGCATTCACGCCATAGCCAGCGGTTGTACCCGCAACGTGAGAGCCATGTCCATTGCAATCCATCGGGTCGGGGTCTGGCATGGGCGTATAGATGTTCGGGTCGGTGGTATTGTTGGCATCATAGGCGTTCCCTACGAAATCATACCCACCGGCTACTTTGACGCCTGGGTAATTGGGCGCATCCCCAACGATGGTGGGGTTATTGGCAGTGTAGCTTGCAGGGGTGCCAGGACCACCAAAGTCGGTGTGTAAATAATCAATGCCGGTATCAATGATGCCGACTTTGATATTTTCGCCCTTCGTTCCCAGACCAATTCCCCAAGTTTGAGGCGCGCCAATCAGCGGTACGCTGTAGGCATTCTCAATTGTCTTGCTAACGAGGGGATGAATGGCTTTGACGCCTGAAAGACGCGCAATCTCTTTTAACTTGCTAGCATCCACATAAGCGCCAATGCCATTATAAACGCGCTGAACGGAGTAGATCACCTGCGCGTTTATGGCTGCGCTGCTCAGGGAGGCAGTGAGGGTCTGTTGTTTTGCTTTGATGGTGGCAAGCTGTTGAACGGCGGCTTGGGTAGCGTCATTCAGGGCAGTGCCTTGCTGCAAGCTATTCGCATAGGTTAATGAGGTGGGTTGGTCTACTAATTCAATCACAACTGCAATCCGTCCGGTCTTTCCTAAGAGCATAGGATCCACCGTGGCGGGTTGGACTGGCTCATCGGAAGGAGGGAGTACCGCCTGACGAGATGGAGAAGGGGGCTGCGCCATCGCTGACGTAAAAGACGACCCCAATCCAACCATAAGGATAAAGATCATGGTTAATCTGGCAATTCTGGGTAGAGCACTTTTAAAAGTCATTCTATCTCCTGATTTAATCAACGTCATGGTAGGGAAATTTCTGATACAAAGTGCATGGACGAATGAAGAAAACAATCACCTCCTTTTGTTTGTCCTTCTTTTGAATGAAATACGTCCATAAGATTATTATAATGATAATATTATAATTAATCCATCCTTAATTCAAACTCCTTTTGATTCTACTATTTCTATACACACTGTTTTTGCAAGCGGGCAAAGTGTATAATCTTACATAAGATAGAAAAATCACCAAGGAGGCAAAAGTGAGTACCGTTCTAACCTGGTTTGGACATGCTACTTTAGGCATCAACACGAGTGGGCTGCGCCTTTTGATAGACCCTTTTTTTAGCCATAACCCGGCTGCCAGTGTTTCAGCGGATGACGTTGCCGCTGACTATATTTTGGTCAGTCATGGACACATGGATCACATTGGCGACACAGTGGCGATTGCCAAACGCACTCATGCCCTGACCATCAGCAATGCCGAAATTGCGGATTGGTTGGAGAAACAGGGGATTAAGACGCATGGTCAGCACATTGGCGGCGGTTTTCACTATCCTTTTGGCTACCTGAAGTTGACTTTGGCGCTGCATGGTTCTGGTTTACCAGATGGCTCGGATGGCGGCAATCCGGTTGGCTTTTTACTGACGACTCTGGACGGGAAGAAAATTTACATGGCGCAGGATACCGGTTTATTTGGGGATATGCGCCTGATCGGCGAAGAAGGCATTGACCTGGCGCTGCTGCCCATTGGGGATAATTACACGATGGGTCCTGTGGACGCTTTGCGCGCGGTGAAATTGATTCAACCCAAACACGTGATTCCCATTCACTATAATACTTTTGAAATGCTTGCGCAGGATGCAGAGGCTTGGGCAAGGCAGGTGGAGGCGGAAACGACCACCCAGGTACACGTTCTGAAGCCAGGGCAGAGTTTTACGGTAGAATAAAAAAACCGGTCTGATAGCTTTTGCTAGTATGCAAAGGGTATAAAGCAGGGAGGGAGCGGCGAAAGTCGCTTATCATGGCGTGAAATTGTGATCCAGGAGAAACAGGTGGACCCTTTACAGGTGAAATTCTATAACCTTGAACAACATGAGCGCCTGGAATGGCTGCATCAGCACACCCAATTGACTGCGGCAGAGTTGAATGACCTGGCGGGCGGTGAGTATGGTCTTTCAGCCGAGCAAGCGGATCACATGATCGAGAATGTAGTCGGTCGTTATGCTTTGCCGTTAGGGATCGCCCAAAATTTCATCATCAACGGGCGTGAAGTGTTGGTGCCAATGGTGATTGAAGAGCCTTCGGTGGTGGCGGGCGCATCCTATATGGCGAAACTTGCGCGTGCCGGGGGCGGGTTTACTGCCCATGCTACTGCGCCTGAAATGATTGGGCAGCTGCAAATTTTGGGGGTCGCTGATCCACAGTCCGCGCGGTTAAAATTATTGGAGAATCGCGAAGCCTTATTAAAGGAAGCGAGCGCTATTGACGTGGTGATGACCCGCCTGGGAGGCGGTCCGCGCGACATTGAAGTGCGCGTGATTGAGAATTCCCCGATTGGCACGTTTCTCATCTTTCATCTGATTTTTGATGTGCGCGATGCGATGGGCGCGAATGCCATCAACACCGCATTGGAACGGCTTGCCCCGCGCGTGGAGGAAATCACTGGCGGCAAAGTTCATTTAAAGATTCTTTCTAACCTGGCGGATCGCCGCCTGGCGCGTGCGCGCTGCACCCTTTTGCTTTCTGAACTGGCTTTTGGCGATTTTTCCGCCGGGCAGGTGCGGGATGGCATTCTGGCGGCGTGGGCGTTTGCGGCGGTAGACCCATACCGCGCTGCGACCCATAACAAGGGCATTATGAATGGCGTGGATGCAGTGGTTATGGCAACCGCGAATGATTGGCGTGCAGTGGAGGCGGGCGCGCATGCGTATGCGGCGCGAAGTGGGCAATATACTTCCCTGAGCCACTGGGGGAAGGATGCTGACGGCAACCTGGTTGGTACGTTGGAAATGCCAATGGCGGTTGGAATTGTGGGCGGGGCAACCCGCGTTCATCCCACTGCCAGGGCTGCCCTTCACCTGATGGGTGTAGAGTCGGCGGGGCAGCTGGCGGAGGTGATTGTCTCGGTAGGGCTGGCTCAAAACCTGGCTGCCTTGCGCGCTTTAGCCACAGAAGGAATCCAGCGAGGACACATGGGCTTACATGCTCGGCAGGTCGCCATTGCGGCTGGGGCAGTGGGGGAGGAAATTAACCGCCTAGCAGACCAATTGGTGACAGAAAAAAATGTGCGCGTTGACCGCGCTGAAGAGATCATGCGCGAATGGAGCGAGAAGAGCGAATGACAGAAAATCAGAAGAAACCCCGGATTTTAAAACCCTCTCGTCAGGTTGGCATTGCCGGATATGGCGCGTATGTGCCGCGTTATCGTTTGCCTGCGGTAGAGGTGGCGCGGGTATGGGCAGGTGGTAAGACGGGCGGGCTGCCTGTGAAAGAAAAAGCGGTAGCGGGTATGGATGAGGATGTGATTACCATGTCTATCGAGGCAGCTCGTAACGCCCTGATGCGTGCGCAGATGGACCCTGAAGAGTTGCGCGCCATATGGGTCGGCTCAGAATCGCACCCTTACGCCGTCAAACCCAGCTCCACGCTCGTTGCGGAAGCGATTGGCGCAGGGACGGACATTCAGGCGGGTGATTGGGAATTTGCCTGCAAGGCGGGCACGGAAGCCTTCATCGCTGCGGTAGGGTTGGTGGGGTCAGGGATGGCAAATTATGCCCTGGCAATTGGCATGGATACCGCTCAGGGTCAGCCGGGGGATGCGTTGGAGTATACCGCTGCGGCAGGCGGCGCAGCCTATATTTTGGGTCCTGCGGAAGATGCTCTGGCGGTGTTTGAGGGGTCGTATTCGTATGTGACGGATACGCCAGATTTCTGGCGGCGCGCAGAGCAGAAATACCCTCAGCATGGGCAGCGGTTTACCGGCGAACCCGCTTATTTCAAGCATATTCTGGCTGCCGGGCAGACTTTTATGGAGGAGCTTGGCGCGCAAGCCAGCGACTTTGCTTATGTCGTCCTGCACCAGCCCAACGCCAAATTCCCACAGCGTGCGGCTGCCATTCTGGGCTTCACCGAGGAGCAGTTGAAGCCTGGTTTGCTGGTGCCGATGATCGGAAACACCTATGCAGGCGCATCGCTGATTGGACTTTCTGCTGTTTTGGATATTGCTAAACCAGGGGATCGCATTTTGGTGGTATCTTTCGGATCAGGCGCAGGGTCTGACGCGTTTGCGCTGCGTGTTACCGATAAAATCGAAGAGCGGCGCAACCTGGCAGCCAAAACAGCCGATTATATCGCCCGCCGCACGCAAATTGACTATGCCACTTATGTTCGCTTCCGCGGCGAATTGGTGATGAAATAACAGCGATGGAGAACAAAGTGGATATTGTCATTGCAGGGGTGGGTCAAATTCCCGTTGGCGAACATTGGGAACTCAGTTTGCGTACTCTGGCAGACCGCGCCATCCGCGCTGCGCAGAAGGATGCCGCTTCTTACTGCGCGCAGGGTGGGGAAGAATCGTTAAAGCCCCAGGCGCTCTATATTGGCAACTTTTTAGGGCATACCATATCGCATCAGGCGAACCTGGGCGCGCTGCTGACTACCAACAGCGGCTTAGATGGCATTGAGAGCTTTACGATTGAGGCAGCCGAGGCTTCAGGGGCGGCGGCTTTTCATGCAGCAGTTTTGGCGATTGCCTCCGGCTTTGTGGATACTGCCCTCGTGCTGGGCATAGAAAAATATACGGATTTGATTGGCGCGGAAGCTGAATCAGCCGTTTCGCAGATGATTGACTATGACTACGAAGCGGTGCAGGGGATGACCCCCACCGCTCAGGCGGGGCTGCTAATGCAGCGATATTTGTATGAATATCATGTACCGCGCGAGGTATTTGCAGATTTCGCCCTGCTGGCGCATGCCAACGCGGTCAATAATCCGAATGCCATGTTCCGGCGCGCCATCCGTCGCGAAGCTTACACCCAAGCTCCGCTGGTCAGTGCGCCGCTGAATATGTTTGATGTTGCCCCGTATGCGGATGGAGCGGCGGCGGTTTTGCTCACCCGTCAGGATATGTTGCCGCAAGGATTCAATGCTCCATTCGTGCGGGTCGCTGGCTCCAGCGTGGTGACGGATCGCCTATCCCTGCATGATCGCACCGACCCGATGGCATTTGAAGCGGCGGCAATTTCCGCGCAGCGCGCTTCGCAGCAATCCGGGTGTTACCCTGGCGAGATGGATCTGTTTGAGGTTTGGGATGGGTTCTCCATTTATGCTTTGCTCTCTTTGGAAGCGACTCTCTTTGCCCCAAGAGGGGAAGGGTGGCGCTTGCTGCAAGAGGGCGGGTTAGGGCTGAAAAGCAAACTGCCCATCCTCACAATGGGTGGGCAGAAAGCACGGGGCAACCCGTTAAGTGCGTCTGGAGTATATCAACTGATCGAAGCCACGCTTCAACTGCGTGGGCAGGCAGGGGCGAATCAGGTGAAGGATGCGCGCCGGGCAATGGTTCAAACGTTAGGCGGACCCGCCAGCACTGCCGTCACGCATATTCTGGAACGAATATAGGCGATTTAAGGATAGGCAACCTGGGTGGCAGTGACAGCACGGGTGGCAGTGGAAGTGCGTGTAGCGGTAGCCGTTGGGGTCCGTGTGGCGGTTGCGGTAGGGGTGCGTGTGGCAGTCGCTTGCCCAAGGATGCCCTTGCCTGCATAAGGCAGGAAGGCGCACCAATCCGCCCCGTCTGGCGTCTGGGTAACGGCAGGATAGCTAGCAAGTTTTACAGGGTAAGGCATCGTAACTGTCCGCACCGGATAGGGTGGTTTCACAGGATAAGACCCTTTACAATGAACCACTTTAGGGGTATTTGCGCCGATGACGGGTTCAATATTGAAAAGAACAGAGGTGGCGATAACGGTAACGATCGCCATTATGAAGAAGAGAAGTTTTTGTTTACGAGGATTCATTTTTCACCTGATCATTCCTAAACTTTGGAAAGGCTAGTATCAGTATAGATGGTTTGTCTGAGTTAATCTTTGCAGTTTTGTAATGATGATATGTTGGTTTGGATACAGTAATTTAAGGATTTTACACCCTGCAAGGTTTACGACTGAGAGAAAGAGGAGAAAGAATGGAAATACCACGTCATTGGCGTTTGAAGAAGCAGCGATATGAACTGATCGGCGAGATATGCCCGCATTGCCAGGTGAAAATATTCCCACCGCGGGATGTCTGCCCAGAATGTGGCGGAGAAGCCAAAGAGCCGTATGCCTTCACCGGGCGCGGCGAGGTGTATTCCTTTACCACTTTACAAGAGGGACCGGCAGGCTACGAAAACACCGCGCCCTATACGGTTGCCATTATCCGCCTGGAAGAAGGACCCATGCTCACCGCGCAGCTCACTGACCTGGGCGACCAGGAAGTGCAAATTGGCATGCCTGTTGAGATGGTCACGCGCAAAATCCGCTCGGATGGGGATGAGCGCGGCATGATTGTGTACGGGTATAAGTTCCGACCGGTGATTTGAACTGACGAGATCTTGAAAAACAAAGAGCGCTCTCCCAAACGGGAAGGCGCTTTTTATTTTGTGGGCTAATTACAGTGAACATGATTGCATTGATAATTTAACTTTAAATGCTTATAGGGGTGAGTTCGCTTTTGAACACATCTTTTTGGCCAGAAAGCTCTCCACTTTAATGTTTCCATTCCAATTTCTCTATTGCTTTGAAAGAAATGTGGTATATTATTTCAAAGAGATTGCCGCTTTGAAGATATTCTTTCAAAGGATGCCGAATGAATCCTGACGATTTCCGCGCTTCACAGGCAGGGAAAGTGATCCGGACGCCAAGGGGATATTTTGCTTTTATCCCTTCCGCTTTGCCTCCTGATCTGTCTTTCGATACCCCCCTGGTACTGGCTTTGTCGCAGGCTGATGCCGCATTGAGTGAACTCTCCGGTTCGGGTCGACATCTTCCAAACCCACATTTACTGATCGCACCCTACATTCGCCGAGAAGCAGTTCTTTCCTCTCGAATTGAAGGTACGAAAGCCGAACTGTCCGACCTATGGTTGAGAGATGTCGAAAGCGGGGAGAAACGCCCAGATACGGAGGATGTTCATGAGGTTAGAAATTACGTTACTGCCCTGCAATATGGTATCCAACGATTAGCTGACCTACCGCTTTCCTTGCGGCTGGTTCGTGAGATCCATGCCCACTTGATGGAAGGTGTGCGAGGCGACCAGGCCACACCAGGCGAATTTCGGCGTTCTCAAAATTGGATCGGACCGGCTGGCAGCGCATTTGCCAACGCGCCCTATGTTCCACCCCCACCGGATGAATTGATGTTGGCGCTAGGGAAATGGGAAGAGTTTCTTCAGGAGCATGACCGTCTTCCTGACCTGGTACAGTGCGCACTTTTGCATGAACAGTTTGAAGCAATTCACCCATTCCTGGATGGCAATGGACGAGTCGGGCGATTATTAATCACATTGTTCCTGATAGAGCGTGGACGGCTGTCGCAGCCCTTACTATATATCTCTTCCTACATTGAAGCTCACCGGCAAGACTATTATGATCTGCTGCAGCGTGTGCGCACTCATGGGGAATGGAATGCCTGGATCATGTTTTTTCTGAATGGAGTAAAGGAAACCGCCCAACTGGCTTTAAGACAAACAAGCGTTCTTGCAGACTTGCGAGAGCGTTACTACAAGCAGCTTCTGAATCATCCCAAAGCGGTCAATCTCATTGATCAGCTTTTTGTTAATCCCTATATGACGGTGAGCCGGGCAGAAAAGGAATTGAAAACATCCAACCCTACCGCTCGAAAAGCCATCGAAATCATGGAGAAAAATGGTATCTTGCATGAAATCACCGGCCGCGAATGGGGCAAAATTTATGTAGCCAGCGCAATCGCCAATGCAATTCAAAATCCATCTTGAAATGCTCAAATTGTGATGTAAATCCACTGATTTTTTATCCTATCGGATGGGTCGCTATAAGTTTAGGCCGGTGGTGCAATAGGGATTGGATTTTGTAAAGTGCGCTCAATGAGGCGCACTTATTTTTTAGCAACTTTATCGCCTGAGGGAAAAAAGAATAACCACATAGACCCAGAGAATATAGCGAGCGTGGCATAAATTCAGAATGGAGGCTCAATCGACGCCATCAAAATCGAAAAACGCATCAAACTCGTTACTGTTTTCTTTATATTCGCGCTGACCCTCAGCGGCATCACCGCCGTGCCGCTGACCTGGGAATCTGGCCTGCTGGATCGGATGGTCGGGCAGGGCACCTGGATGCAGGCTATCTGGCCGGCCATGGCGGATTGGATCTCGTACGTCCACGCTGGGATCAGCAGCTCCTATCCCTTCTTGCAGTATGGCACCGACTGGCTGGCCTTCGCCCACGTGGTCATCACCATCGCTTTCGTCGGCGTACTGCGTGACCCGCTGCGGAACCAATGGGTGATCGAATTAGGCATGATTGCGTGTGTGTTGATCGTGCCAACCGCGCTGATCTTTGGGCCTGTGCGCGGCATCCCTTTCTTCTGGAGGCTGATCGACTGCTCATTTGGGGTGCTGGGGCTGGTGCCGCTGGGCTGGGTCTGGCGGGATTTGAAGCGTTTGGAGAAGATGGCGGGGGCATGAGAACCAGAAGAATGAACTTGCTGTTTTTCGTTCCAGCCACTTGCCAGAGCGCCCGCCTGAGATATTGACTTTTATCGGTAGATGCAATAAAATACGTATAACTTATACGTATAAGCGAATAATTTATGACTCAAAACCGCAATCCTTCACAAGCTGATGTCGCTAAACTAGCCGGGGTTTCCCAGGCGCTGGTCTCTTATGTCCTTAACAAAAAGACCAACCTGACCATTCCAGACGAAACCCGCCAGCGCATCCTTTCCGCGATGGAAGAGCTGCGTTATGTCCCCGACCGCTCGGCGCGCAGCCTGCGCACCCGCAAAACCCGCACCATCGCAGTCGCCCTTCCAGATATCACCAACCCCTACCACCCCGCATTTGCCCGCGGCGCGCAGGATGTTGCCAGGCGCGGCGGCTACGACCTGATGATCTACAACACCGACGGCGTCCTCGACGGTGAGAAGAGCGTCCTCGAGGCCGTTCTTCACAACAACGTCGACGGCCTGATCGCCGCCTTTCAGCATCTCCAGTCCGCCGACCTCCAGTGCCTGACAGCCCGCGGCGTTGGGGTAGTCCTTACCGAATGGTATCAACACCAACCGGGGCCACAGCCAATAACCTTTGTTGGCATCGACAACATCAGCGCTGCGGATCAGGCGGTCCGACATCTACTGGACAGTGGGCGCAGGCGAATTGCCCATATTCGGGGAATTGCAGGCTCACCGCCCGCCGAAGCACGTTTGGTTGGGTACCGCAAAGCCCTTTCAGAAGCGGGCATACCTGTCGACGAGAAGCTAATCCAGCCCGGCGACTTCACTGTTGAGAGCGGCTTTCGCGCCACACAGGCGCTTTTAAGCTTGTCAGAGCCGCCCGAGGCTCTCTTTGCCAGCAATGATCTGACCGCCATTGGCGCAATCGATGCCATCCAGCAGGCCGGGTTGCGGATTCCTCAGGATATTGCCGTGATGGGTTTCGATGATATCCCCGCCGCAGCCATCGTTCGTCCTCGCCTGACCACCATCCGGCCTTTCCAGCGCCAGATCGGCGAACGCGCCGCAGAGGTTTTGATCGCCCAAATTCAGTCTGCGCCAGCGCAGCCTCCACTCGTAGAGCGGCGCATAATCACGCCTTCCGAACTGGTCCTGCGCGAATCCGCCTGACCCACCCATAGTGAGAAAACCATGTCTCAATTGACCACCTCCGTTCGATCCGTTGTCGAGATCGCCTCCCACTCCTCCAAACCCTACCCTGACTCTTTTATTGACGTCAGGCTCGACGGGGTCTTCGCTGCCCCAGATGGCAAAGAAGCCCGTCTCCCCGTCAGCTCCTTTCACTCCCCCGAAGGCCGCAATCTTTGGCAGAACCGGCGAACCTGGCCCTGGAGCGGCAGAGAGCAGGCCCTCCAATTCGACCGCTTCAACATCGACTATTTCAAGGCCGCCGACCAGGTTGTCCAACCGGAGGAGCAGTTCGGGGTTGGTCTGGAACGGATCATGGAGGTCGGAGTTTTGAATTTTTCTTCAACAGCCGCATCATTTTCACTGCCGAGTGGGATGATCTCTGGCTACCCCGGAGAGCGATGTGATGGCTCTCTATTTCCTCGCAGGCGGACAGGCCGTCTTCAAACTACCCCAGACTGCTGCCTATCCAGGCATCTGGTTCGATCCGTGCAGCGGTCAGACTAGCCTCAGCGCCACCGCCCCTGCCGCTTTCAATGACCTCGGCCACCCTCAGACATGGCCCTCATCCTGACCCAATTCAGCGAGCATGAGCAGGGTGCATGTCACACGCAGAAGGGCCCGGCTCGCTTTCTATAAAGGAGTTTTATGCCTGAACTAAAATTCGCAGTGTTGGGAACCGGGTTCTGGTCCCTCTACCAGATCCCGGCCTGGCTAGAGGTCGGTGGCGTACGCCCTGTCGCAGCTTACAATCGCACGCTCTCCAAAGCCCAGCAGTTTGCTGAGCGCTTTGACATACCCCGCGTCTATGCTGACGCTGAAGAACTCCTGTGCCAGGAGCATAAAAACCTCGATTTCGTCGACATCATTACCGCCGTCGAAACCCACGCTTCGCTCGTCCACCTTGCTGCCCAATATCGGGTGCCGGTCATATCCCAGAAACCCATGTCCACCGATTTGGCCTCCGCCGAATCTATGGTCGCAACCTGCAACGAGGCGAACGTCCCCTTCTATATCCACGAAAACTGGCGTTGGCAGGCTCCCATCCGTGCCCTCAAGCGCACCCTCGACTCAGGTGTGATCGGTCAGCCCTTTCGCGCCCGCATCGACATGCTTTCCGGCTTCCCTGTCTTCGACAACCAACCCTTCCTCAAGCAGCTCGAGCAGTTCATCCTCACCGACCTCGGTTCCCACACGCTCGATGCCGCCCGCTTTCTCTTCGGTGAGGCCGCCTCGCTCTACTGCCAGACCCGCAAGATCCATCGCGACATTCAAGGCGAGGATGTTGCCACGGTTATCCTGAACATGGGGGCCAACATATCCGTCACCATCAACATGGCCTATGCCGGTAACTACCTCGAGCGCGAGGTCTTTCCCCAAACCCTGATCTTTGTCGAAGGGGACCAAGGTTCGATGGAATTGGGTCCCAATTACACATTGCGAACCACCACCCGCGCGGGCACCTTGATCCAGCGTGTTCCGCCTCCCCGCTACGCCTGGGCCGATCCCACCTACGAGGTCGTTCATGCCTCAATTGCCGCCTGCAACGCCAATCTTCTGGGTGCGCTCCGAGGCGACTCCCCTGCCGAAACCACCGGCGCAGACAACCTGAAAACTGTCCGTCTGGTTTTCGCAGCTTATGACTCAGCCCAACAAGGACAGGTGGTGAACTTTGGCTAAATTACAATTCCATCCCAGTTGTGCGCGCGCATTGAGCGCCTCGCATGTCCAGACACCTCAACCAGGAAAATGGAAAGAATAAAGGAGTTGGAGGTTTGGAGGTGGTTTGCGGCACAAGGTGCCGCAAACCACCTCCAAAAGTCTTTTCCTCACCCCTGCGGGTACACTGCTGAGTGTCTCGCTTCGGGCGAGGCAAGCGGTAGGCCCGCTTAAGCAGCCGCCTATGGGGCGGAAACGATAATTTTCACAGAAAACGAAGGAGAAAAAATGACAAGCATTGCATTGTTTGGCGCCGCAGGCAAGATGGGTTCCCGCATCTCCCACCGCCTGCACGAAACCCACGAATTCCACACCCTCTATGTCGAGTCTGGGAACGCAGGCATCCAGCGTCTCAAAGAGCGCGGCGACCTGCCTACCCCACCCGAAGAGGCCGCCCGCGACGCGGACGTCCTCATTCTCGCTATCCCCGACAAACTGATTGGGGTCGCCTCTCGTTCGATTGTCCCGCATATGCAGCCGGGCGCGATGCTGATCCTCCTCGACCCCGCCGCCCCTCACGGAGGGGAGCTGCCCACTCGGCCAGATATCTCGATCTTTGTGTGCCACCCATGCCACCCACCCATCGTCAATGATGAGACCGACCCCACGGCCCGCATGGACTTCTTCGGCGCGATTAAGGCCAAACAACACGTCGTCGCCGCCCTCATGCAGGGCCCCGAAGCCGATTATGCAGCTGGCGAAGCTGTCGTGCGCGCCATTTTCGCCCCCGTCATGGATGTCTACCGCGTCACCGTAGAGCAAATGGCCATCCTCGAGCCGGCCCTTTCCGAAACGATGGTGCTAACCTGCATGGTCATGATCACCGAGGCCATTGATGAAGCAGTCAAACATGGCGTCCCGCCTGAAGCCGCCCGTCAGTTCATCCTCGGCCACATGAACGTCAATGTAGGCATCCTTTTCAAATACATCGACGCCGAACTTTCTGACGGCGCCAAACTGGCGGTCAGCCGTGCCCGAAACCGCATCTTCCAGCCCGATTGGAAAGCCATCTTTGAACCGGAAAACGTTATGGCCGAGGTCAAGGCGATCACCCAGGGCATTAGCGTCAAATAATGAAACTCGGCCTTTCCACCTACACCTACACCTGGGCAATCGGTGTCCCCGGTCAACTTCCAGAACAGCCAATGACCGCCCTGGACTTGCTCCAGCGCGCCGCATCCCTTGGCCTGCATGTCGTTCAACTCGCCGACAACCTGCCACTCGATGGGCTTTCCCCCGCTGATCTCGACACCTTTGAAGCTCGCGCCGCCAAACTCGCAATCCAGGTCGAAGTCGGAACCAATGGTATTGCTCCCGCCCACATGCGCCGCTACCTGGAACTGGCGGTGCGCTTCCGTTCGCCCATCCTGCGCGTCGTCGTCGACACCCCCACCCACCACCCCTCCGTTCAGGAGGTAGTCGAGCTCCTTACCCCCCTCCGTCCCGCATTTGAAGCGGCTGGCGTCACCCTCGCGATCGAGAACCACGACCGCTTCTCCGTCGCTGCCCTGGCCGGGATCGTACGCGCCCTTGGCACCTCTTGGGCCGGCATCTGCCTCGACACTGTCAACTCCTTCGGCGCGCTCGAGGGTCCAGATCGGGTGGTGGACGTTCTCAGCCCCTTCCTCGTCAACTTGCACGTCAAGGATTTCACCATTTTCCGCGCTTCACACCGCATGGGCTTCACCATCGAGGGTTGCCCGGCGGGTGAGGGCCGGTTAGATGTTCCTCGCCTCCTAAAAGCCCTGCAGGCTAATGGCCGCGACTGCAATGCGATTCTCGAGCTCTGGACGCCACCCGAACCAACCCTGGCGGCCACCATTCTCAAAGAACAGTGCTGGGCTGAGCAGAGTGTCGCCTACCTCCGCAGCCTGATTGGCTCATAAAATAGCTCTTGGTTCGTCCTGTCTGGGTCAGGACGAACCAACCTCTTTTTGACTGGCCTGAGTTGGCCTGCGTTATGTTAGGAGAAGCCAAATGCTGTCTCAAAATTTCCTCTTCCGTGGCATCGATGAGCCCCTGCCAGAGATGCTTTCCCTCCGAGCTGGCCCATTGACGATGCTCTTTGACAATGGCGACCTGCGCTCTGTCTGCCTGGGAGAACGCGAAATCTTGCGCCGTGTCTATTTAGCCGTGCGTGACAGGCATTGGGGCACTATCTCTGCTGCTCTTTCCAACCTGCGCATCCAGTTGAATCAAAACACATTTACGATCGAGTACGATATTCGTAACCGCCGCGATGAAATTGACTTTGCCTGGCATGCCGTCCTGAGCGGAGATTCAGACGGCCGGGTCACGTTTTCGGCGGACGGCGAGGCTCGCACGACCTTTGAAAAGAACCGCATCGGTTTTTGTGTGCTCCTCCCGGCCGCCCTGTCTGGCCAACTCGCCCAGGTAGAGCATGTCGATGGCACCCGCGAGGATGCCTTTTTCCCTCTCGACCTCTGCGCCGACCAACCTGTGCGCCCATTTGAAGACCTCCGCGCCGTATGTATACCGCTTGGGCCTTTAGGAAACGCGACCGTCCAGTTCACGGGCGACACCTTTGAGATGGAGGACCAGCGCCTTTGGACCGACGCCTCTTTCAAGATCTTCTGCACACCCCTCGCCCTTGCCCATCCGGTGCAAATCCAGGCGGGAACCCATGTGACCCAGCAAATCCTACTTTCCATCGCCGCGCCTCCAGACATCGCACGGGTTTCAACCCACCGCGATGAGCAGCCGCTCCGGCTCGCGCTCCCGCCAGATGAGGCCTGGAAGCCCCTCCCCTGGCTTGGACTGAACTCAGCCAGTCATGATCAACCGCTGACGGCTGGGGAAATCGAGCAGTTAAAAGCCTTGCACTTGCACCACCTGCGTGTCGACCTTCCACTGGCGGATCCTGAGGTTCCCAAACGGCTAGAACGTGCGAAATTGGAAGCAGAAGCTCTCAAAATCGGCCTCGAAATGGCCCTGTTTATCAGCGCGGATAAGGCGCACGCCGAGTTAACCACCTTTCGCCACCTCCTAAACGCTCTGCAGCCCGTGGTTATAAGTTGGTTGATCTACCCTGCAATAGAAATGTACGCGGGCGGGTCGCCCATTGCGCAGGTCCTGGCTGCCGCACGCGAGCACCTGGCCGATTTCATTCCCGGCGCACCCTTTGCCGCCGGGACCAACATGGACTTTATTTTTGCAAAACACACTCCGCCTCCGACGGATCAGATCGATCAGGTTTGCATCGCATTCAACCCACAGGTGCATGCATTTGATGACCTTTCCCTGATCGAAACATTCGAGGGCCAGGCAATGGTTGTGGAAAGCGCACGCCTGCTGGGGCGCGGTTTGCCGGTTGTGGTCAGCCCAATCACGCTCAAACCGCGGTTCAACCCCCACGCCAGCGGACCGCAGGGCGTAACCCCTCCTGGAGCACTTCCACCCCAGGTCGACCCGCGCCAGCGCTCGCTCTTCGCCGCCAGTTGGACACTCGGCAGCCTGTCTGCCCTGGCCGCCGCCGGTGCCGCAAGCCTGACCTGTTTTGAAACCAGCGGCTGGCGCGGCGTCATCGAGCGTTCGCAGGGCTCCCCCTGGCCAGATTCCGGCGCTGCCCTGCCAGGAATCGCCTTTCCCCTCTACCATGTCTTCGCGGATGTGGGTGAGTTCGCCGGTGGCCAGGCAGCCGCTCTGACTCCATCCGGCAACCAGTCTATCAGCAGCCTGGCCCTGCGTCTCGGCAGCCGAACCACCTACCTGATCGCCAACCAAACGTCTTCGCAGCAAGCGATTGCCTTGACTGGGCCCGCTAAAAATTGCCTCGTTCGCTCCCTCAACGCTGCCAATGCCGAATTCGCTATGCGCTCTCCCGCCGCATACCGCAATACCCCATTCACCCAAATAACATCCCCCGTCCTCACCCTGCCTCCTTATGGATTAATCCGCTGTGACTTGGCTCTATAGCAGATCGGGAAGACCCCAGCTGAACAATTGGAGAAAAAATGAAAATTCTCATCATTGGAGGCACCGGCCTCATATCTGTCGCCATCACCCGCGAACTCCTTGATCGTGGCGAAGACGTCACCCTCTTCAATCGTGGTAAGAGCACCTTGCCGCTTGACCCCCGGGCGAAGGTTATATCTGGCGACCGCACTGATTACCCGGCATTCGATGCTATTATGCGTGCAGTGGGCATGTTTGACGTGGTGATCGATATGGTTGGCTACTTGCCCGAAGATGGCCCCAGTATTGTGCGTACCCTCGGCGGGCGGACCGGGCATTTCATCTTTTGCAGCACCGTGGACGTTTACCGCAAGCCTGCCTCCCGCTACCCTTACACCGAAGCGGAACCCTACGGCGGGCTTAACGCATACTCGACCAACAAGGTTATCCTCGAGAAGTGCCTCCGCGAAGCCGAGGCCCGCGGCGCCTTCCCGCTTACCATCATCCGGCCCGCCTACACTTACGGCGAAAGCCGCGCCCCCGTCCACACCGCCGGCAGCAGCACCCTGTTCCTCGACCGCATCCGCAAGGGTAAGCCGCTCATCGTCCACGGCGACGGATCCTCCTTTTGGGTCGCCTGCCATCGAGACGACGTTGCCCACACCTTCGTCGCCGCAGCTGGCCAGCCGCGTACCTTCGGCCGCTCCTATCACGTCGCCGGTGAGGAATGGATGACCTGGGACATCTACGTCCAGCGCATCGCTGAAGCTCTCGCCGCTCCCGCCCCGCGCATCGTTCACATCCCTACCGCCGTCCTGGTTAAGGTTGCCCCTGAGCGCTATGGAATTGTTGGCGAAAACTTCCAGTACAATAACATCTTCGACAACAGTGCCGCCCGCGCCGACCTCGACTTCCATTACACGATACCCTGGAAAGATGGCGTCCGCCGCATGGTTGCCTGGCTGGAAGCCCATCAGACCATCGAGAACAGCGACCTGGATTCTTTCGAGGATCAATTGATCAACAAGTTCCAGGCGATGACTCCAATCTTGCCCTCTTGCTGAATAAAAGCCACTCGTCTTCCTGTCTCTACGTACCAGACGTTGCCCTAACTCACCTTCACGTGGCTGGCATTCGCCGTAGACAACAATTCTCACCAAGCCGGCGCGGACCGAGTCGAATGTATGGGTATAAATTTAGACCTGCGGTCAGAGCGTAAGAGCAGATGAGTGAATGAGTGAATGAGCAGCGCCCTTCAGAATTGGAGGGCGCTGTTTTATGAGGAATTACACCTTAGCTTCAGGCAGATGGCATCATTAATCTGGTCGAGCAGCTTGCTCGATTTCGGAGTTAGTAGATCGTTCATTGATGTTTGGTTCCGAAAGGTGATGATGTATAATCTTTTTAAGATTGGATTGCAGCTGCATTTTTTAAGAGGGAGATAAAAAAATGAACTTGATGAAAAAAAACGCAAGAATAGCAGGGGGGCTGTATTTCATTTATATAATAACCACAATGTTTGCAAACGTATCTCGCTCCAAACTTATCGTATCCGGAGATGCTGTAGCAACTGCTAACAATATTCGGGCTTCTGAAGGGTTATTCCGTATCGGTTTTATGAGCGATGTCCTCGCTGGTGTTCTTTTCCTTTTGGCAGCCTGGGCTTTATACGTGTTATTGAAGTCCGTAGATGAAAACATCGCCTTGTTGTTTGTGCTATTGAACTTGGGTGGTGTCGCGGTACAGTGTCTGAATATGCTTAATCTATTTTCTGCCGCGCTGCTTTTGAGTGGCGCTGATTATTTGAAAGTATTCCAAGTAGATCAATTGCAAGCACTCGCAATGTTGTTTATTGATTTATACAAAAATGGGTTTATGATCGCCCAAGTGTTTTATGGCGCTTGGCTTTTTCCTCTTGGTTATTTAGTTTTTAAGTCGGGCTACCTTCCCAAAATTCTAGGCATCCTATTGATGATCGAGTGTTTTGGCTGGCTTATGTATCCTTTTCAGTTTTTCCTTTTTCCAGCCTACGCAGTAATATCTTACCTAAGTTTCGCGGTTGGTTTTATTGGGGAATTTTCACTCACGCTTTGGCTCCTGATTAAAGGCGTAAAGGAACAGAAAGAATGATTCATTGGGAATTAGCGTGGTAGTAATCGAGCGGGGTGATCTTCCCCGCTCGATTACTACCACGCTAATTCCCGGAGTTCCAAAATAATTATAAGGAGAAGAAAAAGATGACCCAAACCAAAAAATCTGGAGAAAGGCATTCATACTAGCGATCGCGAGAGGGTCAGCCTTCTGGATAGTGAACTTCGCAATTTCCCTGACTCCCATCGCTGCCGAGTATAGAGCTGCTCTTTCCATTTCTTATCTCCCAAGGCTTCTTGAAGCTTTGCTTGGTGGTCTGATTATCGGATTCTGTGTCAGCTATTTCTTGTTCCGTTTCTTTGACAAGATTCCAACAAAGAATCCAATTCTAAAATCTGTTATACTCCGCCTCATCGTCCTAATCATTGCCACAATGCTCATCGAAGTTCCTGCAAAATTTTTTACAGCAACGAGTAATGCGTTGCATTACTTCATCATCGGCGCAATATTTAACGTGATAAGAATTCTTGCTCTTGGGATAGTGATTGGTTATCTACACAAAAGGTTCAATCCATCTGCACTATATTCATGATAAGGAGATTTTTTATGACCCCAAAAAAGGAAACGCAAGAATCCGAAGGATTCACGGATGAAGAACGAGCTGCGATGAAGGAGCGCGCCAAAGAACTGAAGGCAGCTGCGCGCATGGATAAGGACAAGGCGGAAGGCGAAAACGCCGTGCTTGCGAAAATCGCTGAGATGCCGGAACCGGAGCGTGCTATGGTGATGCGCCTCCATGAGATCATCAAAGCCAGCGCGCCAGACCTCTCTGCGAAAACCTGGTACGGGATGCCCGCGTATGCCAGAGACGGCAAGATCGTCTGCTTCTTCCAAAGCAAGCAGAAGTTCAACACAAGATACGCAACGCTCGGCTTTAGCGATGAGGCGAACCTTGACGAAGGCGCTCTGTGGCCCACAACCTACGCGCTGATTAAGTTGACCGCCACCGAAGAAGAAAAGATCGCCGCGCTCGTGAAAAAAGCGGTGAGCTAAGGTTGATCGCGCGAGTAATAGACCCTGGCGGTAACATCATCGGATAGAGATCTCCTGTCTGTTCCAGCGTGGACCGGGGCGGATGTACGGGTATAAGTTCCAGCCGGCGGTTCGAGTCTGGAACAAAAAAGTATTAAATTGCCCCGCCCTCCTCTGGAGGGCGTTTTTTTTGACGTTTGACGCCCTAGCATGTATGGTGTGATATAGCAGAATGCGGATTAATTGATCGTCAGCCCGTTTGTTTGGCATTAAGAAGAATTGGCAGAGGAATGGTAAATGGACAAACATCTATTCGGAGACCTGGCGCAAATCGATCGGTTATTGAACAAGGTGGTTTGTTAAGAAACATTCAGCCGTTTACAAAGTTGTAATCGGACATTATTAGTAGTATTATAAACATATACGATGAATATACACATTGGAGAATATCATGAATCAACCCCCAAAAATTAATCCTGCTGAGATGTATGAATACTATTTTGTCCCTGCGATGTTTCTTCCGTGGGCAACTGTCTTGCTTCACCATGCAGCCCTCCAACCACGAGAGCGGGTGCTTGATGTGGCGTGTGGAACGGGCATTGTCGCGCGCCAAGCCGCGCCTTTGGTGGGGGAGGAGGGGCATGTGTCCGCGCTTGATATGAATCAGACAATGCTTGACGTAGCTCGTGGCGTACCATCGCCGTTGGGCGCGAAGATCAATTGGCAGGAAGGAGATGCCATGCGCATGCCCTTCGCTGATAGTACCTTTGATGTTGTTCTTTGCCAACATGGTTTACCATTTATTCCGAATCGTGAAAGCGCCGTAAATGAGATGCGTCGAGTTCTGGCACCCGATGGGCGGGTTTTGGTAATGGTTTTACAATCACTCGCGTTACATCCCGCATTTGAGGCGCTTATGGAATCGGTGGCGCGTCACCTTTCGCTTCCGGTATCCGCTGTTGCGACCCCGTTTGCCATGTCTGATGTCAACGAATTGCGCAACTTGTTTTTAATGGCGGGATTTAACAAAGTAGATATTCTCTCTGAATCGACTGTAGCCCGGTTTGCCGAACCAAGCCGCTTTGTGCAGCTTGCAGTGATTAGTTCTGCCGCAGCGGTACCGGCATTTGCCAAACTAGAAGCACAGGCGCAAGCCGTACTTTTTGAGAGAATGCAGATAGAAATCGCCCCAATCATCCACGAGTATTATGAAGCCGAGACGATTACTGTTCCTATGTTTGCGCATATTGTAGTGGCTGCCCTGTGAGAGTGTTTTACTGGCTCAATCAGCACGCCACTAGTGCAGACACGTTCCAGCTGAATAAGCTTGACCCTATTTTGGAATAGAATTACTGGAAGATGCCCTGTTTAACCATGACGCGGCAATAGAAGAATAGGGTAAATGTCATTAGCATGATTGCAATATCAAAAAGAGAAATCCAGGGACCAAGCACATTCCATCTGTTACGAAATGCAAACGTCAGAAATTTAAGAAATAAATAACCCTACCAACCAAAGATGCCACGGCACATGAATACGATGTCCGTTTGAAATCATAACTACTCCCTGCACACATTCCAAACTAGAAAATAACGTTATTTACCTTAAAATACGGAGTTTATCTCCGATATTTCAAGGTAAAATAGAAAAGGGCCAATCTCCAGGAATAACTTGATATGAGGATGCAATGGAATACGTTCGCTTTGGATCAACCGGCATGAAAGTTTCGCGTATTTGCCTGGGCTGTATGAGCTATGGGCAGCCAACTGAACGCTGGCCCTGGGCAATGAATGAAGAGACCAGCCGTCCGTTCATTAAGCGCGCGTTAGAATTGGGCATCAATTTTTTTGATACCGCCAATGTCTACGCCGATGGGATGAGCGAAGAGGTGGTTGGCAGAGCTTTGCGCGATTTTACGTCCCGTGATGAAGTCGTGATAGCGACCAAAGTCTTTTTTGAGATGGGTACAAAACCGAACCAGGGCGGACTCTCTCGTAAGCACATTCTCAGCTCGATTGATGCCAGCCTCAAGCGTTTGGGAACGGATTACGTTGATTTGTATCAGATTCATCGCTGGGACTATGATACCCCGATTGAAGAAACGCTTGAAGCACTGAATGATGTGGTGCGCGCCGGCAAAGTCCGCTACATCGGCGCGTCCGCGATGTATGCCTGGCAGTTTGCCAAGGCTTTGTTTACTTCGGATTTGCACAGCTGGGCGCGGTTCGTCTCGATGCAGCCCCATTACAACTTGATCTACCGCGAAGAAGAGCGCGAAATGTTGCAACTCTGCCTGGATCAGAAGATTGCCGTGATCCCCTATTCACCTTTGGCAAAAGGATTGCTGACGCGCAAACCAAACAAAGAACGCAATGAAACCTTGCGCGCTCAGACCGATACCGTTGGTAAACGCCAATATAATGAAGAAGACTTAACGATTGCACAGCGGGTCTATGAGATAGCCGAAGCTCGTGGGCTGCCGATGGCGCAAATCTCCCTGGCTTGGATTCTCTCCAAATCGGTCATCACCGCCCCAATTATCGGCGCCACCAAACCACATCACCTGGAGGATGCCGCCGCGGCGGTCTCTGTCCGGCTCACCCCTGATGAGATTCACCATTTGGAAGAGGCTTATCAACCTCACCCAATCATTGGTTATGCCACGCCCGGCAGCGCGCTTTAATCAAGATCAGATGCCCTGATTATTTTCGGGAAAATCAGGGCATCCAAACGAAATAAAGCCCTGGTTGTTTGGTGAGTCCCTGTCCCTCTCTATCAACTTTTCCGAAAAGGGCTGTGATGAAAACGAATGCTTTGAGGTTTCTCGTCATTGGAGCTGGCGTAAATGGCTCTGTCATTACCACGCGACTATCCCCCGCCGGATTAAATGCGAGACTTCTTGCTCGCAATAATCGTTATCAGGAAATAAAAGATGGGAGAATTATCATTGAAGACCCCTTCACCCATCGGCGAATCGTTACCCAAGTTCCAGTCATCAATAATTTTGACCCTGAAGACGTCTATGACTATATCCTTGTCGTTGTTCGCAAAAATCAAGTAGGGGATCTTTTGCCTACTCTCGCTCAAAACGTATCTCCGAATATCGTCTTTATGGGGAACAACGTATCCGGTCCAGATGAATTTGCAAAAATCCTTGATTAGCAACGGATTATGTTCGGAACAGTGATTACTGGTGGAAAACGGGATGGCGCTATCATCCGCGCGATACTATCCACGCCGCTTGCGTCACCATTTGGGGAAGTAGACGGATCAATTACGCCAAGGCTGATACAACTCGTTAAAACGCTGCGCAGCGCAGGAATTAAAGCGGAAGTTTTAACCGATATGATTGATCACCAAATGACCCATGCCGTTGAAGTAGCACTCATCGGAAAATTGACGCTGAAATACCACTGCGATTTGCATGCTTTGGCGCGATCAAAAAAAGATTTGAAGCTCTTTGTGGATGCCCGCCGTGAGGCGCACCAGGTACTACGCGCTCTGGGACATAAAATTATTCCACGCTCTGAGGAGGCTATTCGAATCATACCGGGCTTTGTGCAAGTCGCTGTCATGCGCATGATGCTGAATTCAAAATTAGGGGAAGTGGGTTTAGGTCACGTTTCCCAGTCAGCTGACGAAGTACAACAGCTTGCTGATGAACTCAGCGGCTTGGTGGATCAGGCTAATCTGCCTGTACCTTAGATCAGACAAATACTTATATATAACGTCTCATAACATCCCACGTGCCCTAGAACTCCCCTCTTTGGAGGTTCGTTTCTCAAACCATAAAACAACTTTCTCCAAAGTGTAAATATGATATAACCTGGGTTGTTTAGACCTCTATTCCTGGATTAACAAAATACTCCTTTCTTTCTGATTTGGTTGAAATTAATCTCGTTCCAAATGGAATTGTCCTTCGCCTGTGAGACCAGGGTATCACCATCTTTTTCGTCCAGCGTGAAGTTGTGTTTTTTGTTGTGACGATGCCTGCCGCATTCGCCAATGGGGCAGGCATCGTTTCTATTACAAATCTAGCTTTTCAAACTGTCTGACGGACATTGCATAGGCAAAGGCGGTGAGCAGTACAGAAAGGATGATCCCGATCAAGAAGACGATCATCTGCTGCGGAAAATAGACCGTATTGGTCGTATCCAGGGTTACTTTCAAGGTTGGGAGGAGATTAATGGCAACCTCGGCGATGATGACAAACAAGATCATTGCTGCACAGGAAATCAGGTATGGGATGCCGGTCTTGTAGGCTGTTTTATAAAACATGGGCAAAAACACGATGTTGAAAATTCCAAACATCATAAAAACCAGTCCGAATAAGGCAATATTGGCTTCCATTCCGGCAAGGTTTTCTGCTGGATTTAGTACGTTGCGCAGGATTGCAAAGGGAATGGTCACGATAATTTGCAGCAATTCAAAGATGATAACGGTATAAAATCTGGCTTTTACCGCATCTCTCTTCCGAATTGGCAGCAACGTGGTGAAGGTGATGTCGTTGGTGGTATTTCCATTGAGAAAAATAAAAAAAATCCCCAAGGTTTGATAGAAAAATACCACGTAGTATGGGTAATTCGGAATCAGAAGCATGGTCGCCAGAAGCAGGAACAGATAGCAGGTCGGGTGAACAGACAATTTAAATTCTTTATAAAACAGGTTCTTCATCAGTTTCCTTCCTTTCTATGCAGACCATAATCGATTCCAAGTCAGCGGTTGAAATTTTCAGGTTTTGAGTATCGTTTGCGTCTTCCTTGCGCAAAAGACCTGAAAATTCGCCTTTCCGCTCATGAAACCCAATGATCTTCTTTTTTAGCAATTGGGGCAATAGCGTTGCCGACCCTTCTACAATGCGATAGGAATCGACAAAAGATTCTCTTTTCTCACTGGCGAATATTTCACCATTCTTGATGTAGGTAATATCATCGGCATTCTTATCCAGATCAGAGGTAATATGCGTGGAGAAGAAAATGCTGGCGCCTTCGTGATCCACAATATCCTCGAAAATGGTGAGCAGTTCATCGCGTGAAACGGGGTCAAGCCCGGAAGTAGGTTCATCCAAAATGAGCAATTCGGCATGGTGAGATAAAGCCAGGGAAAGAGCAAATTTTATGCTCATCCCCTGCGAAAGCTGCTTGATCTTTTTCTCAGAGTCCAGTTCAAACCGAGAAAGATAGGTTTGATAAAGAGCTTCGTCCCAGGTTTTATAAAACCGCCGATAAACATCAGCAATGGTTTTGAGCTTGCTTTGAGAATAATATTGGGCTGCCCCAAAAATAAAAGAAATACGTTGCTTGATTTCAAATTCGTGCGCTTGCAGATCCATCCCAAAGAATTGGATCGCACCGCTATCTGGGTGAACCAGATTAAGCATGGATTTCATCGTGGTGGTTTTCCCGGCTCCATTGCGTCCAATAAACCCCATAATACACCCACCCTCTACGCAGAAGGAGACATTTCTCAATTGGAACTTTTCATACCCTTTATTGATATTCTTTACCGAAAGGACTTCCATTTTGCATCATTCGCTTTTCTCTTCAACTGAAGGATCAATGGTTTTCTCTAGCATCGCCAAAAAGCCCGGCATTTTCTCAAGCATGGTAGAGGCTTTGATTAACGCTAACCCTTGTTCAAGGTCGCCGAGCACCAGCAATTTATCGCCCACTTGAATATTGAAATCGCGCCTGGCATTGGCGGGTATGACAATCTGCCCGCGCTCACTGACTGTGATCGCGCCGTAAAATCGCTTTCCTTCCGGCGGTTTTGCCATTCCTTTTCCTCCTTGTAAGATATGTCTTGTAAACAAGATATATCTTACATCAGGAGCGCCATAGATGTCAACCGATTGCTTCACCAATGGTACAAATCTGCATTTCCATTGCATATTTGTACGAATGAATTTAAATTAGATTGCATTCCAGATTGAAAAGAGTAGAGTAGAATATGGGTAGGGGGCATTCGTACTTCGCGCACTTCAGAAAGGAACGTATTCATGAACAGAACAGAGGAAATCAACTGGGCAAAAGGCATTTATGCGATCACCCTGTTCGTAGAAGACCTGGCGGCTGCAAGGGCGTTTTATCAAGAGGTGTTCGGTTTGCCAGTGGTATTTGAAGATGTTAACTCGTCTGTGATGAAAATGGGCGATACGCTGATCAACCTGCTGAAAATTACGGAAGCGGATGTGCTGATTCAGCCGGCAAAAGTGGCAAACCTGGATGCCGGCTCCCGAATGGTGTTTACTATCCAGGTTGATGATGTGGATGCCGTATGCCAAAAACTGACAGCGCGCGGGGTGGATCTGCTAAATGGTCCGATGGATCGCCCATGGGGGGTGCGCACCGCCAGTTTTGCAGACCCCGGCGGGCATATCTGGGAAATTGCGAAATAACAGGCGGCGCGGAGTTTTTATTTCACGCTGCCACTTAGCCCAAACATCATTAACTGTCCCAGGTCTTGCACAACCTGTGGGTTTTGAGCATATTGGCGTTGGAGCTGCGGTTGGGTGAAAATATCCATGAAAGCCGTAAAATAAATCCGGCAGGCTGCCTCGGATAAATCCTGGCTGATCTGCCCCTGGTCTTTGCCTTCTTGCACCAATCCCAGCAATAAATCCGTCATCTTTTCCTGCGCGGAATCGCGTATTTTTTTAATTTCAGGGTCATTGAGCAGATCATCGCTGCTGGTGAACATGACTGCATTCCCCAAAGAGCGCCTCTCTTGCATCATTACCTCAGAGAGAAAGCCCATCAATGCAGCCATTTTCTCAGCATACGTTTGATTGGGGATCAGAACTTCCTGAACGCGGTTCGCCAGCCGGTCCGCCGCGCTGGTGACAAATTCGCGGGCTAACGCCTCCTTGCTGCCGAAATTATTATAAATAGTCGCCTGAGAGACCCCTGCCTTGTGGGCGATTTCCACAATCGTTACCTTTTCTACCCCAAACTGACTGAAAAGCTCCCAGGCTGCCTTGCGGATCTCTTCTTTGCTCTGTTCCTTCCGGCGCGTAAATCCATTGGTCATGCCAACCTCCTTGAAACGATCTTTTCATTGTAATTATTATACTTAAAACAATTGACAAGTCTAATAATAGAATTATAATAAATTCTGCAATTATTATAGCGTATTATTATAACATTATAAAAAGGAGTTTGCTATGTCACGTATCGTTTTTATTGCTAGCGGAAGTCGTGGGGATATTCAACCTTATGTCGCGCTTGGGAAGGGGCTTAAGGATGCCGGTCACGCAGTGCGAATTGTCACTTTCCAAAATTGGGTTAGAATTTTGGACTGTGGAAGGGAATGTGCAGGAAGTGATGGAGGGCGAAAAAATGCGCAAGGCGATGGAAGGGGGCAACCTTTTGGCTTCCATGTCGCAAATGGCAAAAGAAATGGAGCATGGGGCGATACGCATGGCTGAACAGAGCCTACCCGCTTGTAAAGATATGGACTTGATAATTTCCGGTTTTACAGGCTTATTCATCGCTCACTATCCTTGCACTTTAAGAAGAAAATAGAGAAGGCATGGCTCAAATCGAGGATAATAAGGTTTGTCTAGAACCGAATCCTCGGAGGAGAACCATGCCCAAACCAATTGTATGCCTATCCGATGCATTACGTCAATTC
>JBBRAT010000029.1:0-55491 GCA_038206515.1 Anaerolineales bacterium
ATAATAATATTGAATACGTTACTGCTCAGGCATCCCAGTCGGGGTCGTGGCTTCCGGCAGGAAGCCCAATAATCATCCGCTCATTTCTGTTTCGCACGGGTAATTTTCGACTGCGAACAGGCTTCCTGCCGGAAGCCACTACCCGGATGGAGATCACCCCTGCGAACAGGTGGGCTGCGCCTCAGTAGGAACTTGAATACGTTGTAATTCTCGTTAATAATGGTATCTGGCTTGAAGAAAATCAATTTGCTGGTCGCGGACGAGGTAGACGATGCGGTGATCCTGGGTTAATCGCCTTGACCACGCGCCGGGGGTCAGGTATTTGAGCGGCTCGGGCTTGCCGATGCCGGTAAAGGGGTCGCGCAGAATGGCGTCAACGAGGTCTAAGGCGCGGATTGCCAATTTGCGGTCGGTTTCCACCCAGTAACGCAAGTCTTCCAGAAATTCCGGTTGGAAGACCGCCACGCGTTTTCCCTGGCTCGCTTCTTTACTCAAGGTTGATCTCGCGGCGCAGCTCCTCCACGGAGAGCGGCTCGCCTTCGTTTTTCAGGGCGCGCCCCAAGGCAGAAAGCAGCCGTTCGGCGTTTTTCGGGGAGCGCAGCAAATACGCTGTTTCCATCAGGCTTTCTAATTCTGAAGCGGCAATCATCGCCACTTCTTCTTCGCCGCGCCGCTGAATCACAACGATCTGCCGGTCATGGGTTACCTGATCTAATAATTTTGCCAAGCCATCACGCGCCTGGGTATAGGTGGTTTGAATAGTCATATCGCCTCCAATCTGTACAGGATTACTGTACAATATTGCCGGCGGTTTGTCAAGCCACTTCCACAGGATGCTCCACTGGATGCTCGACCGGATGCTCCACCTGACTGACGGGCTGCGGCTGGGTCTGCTGGGCGCGGCGTTTTTTGGGGCGGCGCGTCTCTAGTAAGCCCATCATACTGACGTAGACAAAGCTGGCGACCCCCAACACCATCAGCGGGATCATGCCGGGCGCGCGGTCTATGGAGATGCCCAGTCCAATTGCCATGTAGATTGCCATAAACACTTCGCCGAACAGGGTGGCATCAAATTTCATGGCATAACTGCGATTTTGCCATTCGTCTTGTTTATTTTCAATGCGATATTTGGGGGTGCGGTTAAATTCGGCGGTATGCCCCGTCACAGCCAGCAGCACGGCGCGCGTGTTGGAAATGGCAATTCCCACCCCAATCATCATCAACAGCGGCAGGGCAATCACGCGGCGGTAGCCATCCTTATAGCCTGCCAGCTGCGCCACCGCAAATAGGATGGTGGGTCCGCTGGTGGCAATCGAAAGCAGACCCAACACGGCGGGCATATTCGGGTGAAAATACGCCAGCGGCACGCTGATCAGGAAGATCAGCAATCCGACCGGGTGCATAAAGTTGGTGGAAAGGTGGAAGGTAGCCCCCACGCGCTGCCAAAAGGTAAATCGCGGCGAAGTCCACACCTGGCGGATGGTCTTCATAAACACTTGCACCACCCCGAACGCCCAGCGGTATTGCTGCTTCTTAAACGCCATCATGGTGGGCGGAATTTCTGCCGGAACCACCACGTCGGGCAGGAAGCGCAGATGCCAGCCGTTCAGTTGGGCGCGGTACGAAAGGTCAATATCTTCGGAAAGGGTATCCCACTGCCAGCCGCCGCTTTCACGGATGCACGCCGCGCGCCACACGCCGCCCGAGCCGTTGAAGTTGAACAACAACCCCGAGCGGCTGCGCGCGGTCTGCTCAACAATCACATGCCCATCCAAAAACAGCGATTCGGCGCGGGTGAGGGCGTTGTACTTGGCGTTAAGGTGCCCCCAGCGTCCTTGAACCATGCCCAGGCGCGGGTCTTGGGCAAAATGGGGGATGACGCGGCGTAAGAAGTCGGTGGGCGGCAAGAAATCCGCATCAAAGACCGCCACAAACTCGGCATCCGTGTGCGCCAGGGCTTCGGCTAATGCGCCGGCTTTATAGCCCATGCGGTTATCGCGGTGGAGCATTTCAATCTGAAAGCCCAGCGCCTGATAATGCGCCACGCGCCGCGCCACTTCCTCGGTGGTCTCATCGGTGGAATCGTCTAAAATCTGGATTTGCAGCTGCTGGATGGGGTAATCAAAGGCGCAAACGGAATCAATCAGGCGTTCGACCACATATTTTTCATTATAGACGGGCAGCTGCACCACCACTCTGGGCAGGCGCGCATCCGCTAGCACATTGGGCGATGCCCCAAGCAATGCCGGATACCCACCGCTGAGCAATTTTGGACGCAGGGCGTTGCGGTAGCGCAGAAAGAAGCCCGTCAGCACCAGCGAGTGTACGCCAAATAAGGCAATCAAAACAACCAATATTACGTAAAGAGTAACAAAAAAGGCAGCCCACATGGGGTAAATACCTCGCTGAGATGATCAAAATAGGGTGGGTCTTTCCGCTCCCCCGCCCTCCCGCCGTTGCTCCACTCTGTGCCTAGTATACCCGAAGTGCGTGGCTTTCGTACGCTTTTCAGAGTAGGAATACCCCCCATGACAGGCGTAGGAGGTCTATTGCATGGCAATCAGAGCGCGGCGGGGCGTTGCGTTGAGGCAGCCCTATTGTACCGCAGATTGAAAATTACAGGCGTAAAAGATGGCTACAACCTATCTTTTACGCCTGTAATTCCCCCCTCCCCACGCATGGCGAGTGGTCTTCTCGCCGAGGGTGAGGGGGGAAGGCGAGTGATCTTCTCGCCAGGGCTGGGGTGATCTTACTCCGCCAAGCCGCGCTGTACCAAGCCCTTCATATACCCGATGGAAAACGCCGAGCCGATGTGCGGGTCTTTGCCCATCGTGGGGATATGATCGGGGATGAGGGCGCCGTCAAACTGCACGTCACGCAGCGCGCGGATGATGCGGGTCATGTCATAATAGCCGTCATCCAAAAAGGTTTCCACAAAATGCGGCAGGGGCTGGGTGATGTTGCGCAAATGCACCTTAAACAGCTTTTTCTGCTCGCCAAAATAGTGGATGGTTTCTTCTACGTTCTTGCCCATGGCGGGACCGCCCTCGAGCCAGCAGCCCACGCACAAACACACCCCCACATTGGGGCTATCGGCAATTTCAAGGGCGCGGCGGTAGCCATCAAAGCTGCTGAAAATGCAGCGCGGCACGCCCCCCAGGTCGTTGCCGGGCGGGTCATCGGGATGAATCCCAATCCGCACGCCGGCTTCTTCCGCCACAGGGGCTACCTGACGAATAAAATAGGTGAAATTCTCCCAAATTTCTTCCTGGGTGTAAACGCGCTCGTGGGTGATCGGTCCGGCGTATTCCCGCCCCACCCACCAACCGCGATCGGCTTTTGCCAGGTCAAAGGCGCGCGCAGGTGCGCCGCCGCGCGCAAATTCGCGTTCGGTGGACCAAATGCCGTTCGCCATGTGGGCGTAAGTGGTATACGGAATGCCCGCCTTGCCCAAATTGCGCAGGTGCGCTTTATATTCCTCCACTTTCTCATCCCGCCCAGGCAGGTTCAGCACAATCGCGTCCTGGTTATGCACGGCAAAGTCGCCAAAGCCATACACGCGGATGCCGGCAGCCTCATACAGCGCCTTGCGGCTGGCGTAATATTCAGCGGAGGCTTTTTCCGCGCCCGTCCACAGCACCACGTACTCCACGCCCATTTGCTGAATAAATTGAATGTCTTCCTCACTGGGTTCGGGGGGAGCTTGAAACGCCACCTTCATCCCTGGTTCTACCGGTATCATCGGATGGGACATGATTTGACCTCTCTTTTTGGTTGAGTAGATGCGCATTGCTAACAGAATTATACCCCAAGGTGAAAAACCGCGCCCTCTAATCCAACAGTGGCACGGTCAGGGTGATGCGCGCCCCCTGCCCAGGGGCGGAATCAATTTGCAGTTCCCCGCTGGCGGCGGCGGCGCGTTCACGCAAGCCCACCAAGCCCAAATGACCGGCATTCGCCAGGTCCAGCCAATTTTGCGGCACCTCAAACCCCACCCCGTTATCTTCCACCTGCAAAATCACCTGACCCACATCAAACCAGAAGGAAACCGTCACCTCGCTTGCCTGGCTGTGACGGGCGGCGTTGTTCAGCAGCTCCTGGCAGATGCGGTACATCGCCAGGCGCAGGTCTTCCGACAGAATTTTGCCGTCGTTCATCAGGTGGGTATGCAGCTTGATCTGCGGATAGCGTTCGCAGTAAGCATCCAAAAAAGAGCGGATGGCGCGTTCAAAGCCAAACGGAGCCAGGGTGGGCGGGCGCAGCTCGTTGCAGAACAAGCGCAGGCTTTGGATATTGGCTTGCAGGCTGTGCAGTATGGTTTTGATGACCGGCGGCGTTTCGTCCCCGCTCATCAGGCTGGCGACCTGAAAGCTGGCGGCGATCATATCTTGCAGGGGCCCATCATGCAGGTCGCGCGCAATTTCCAGGCGTTCCTGCTCGCGCTGCTCTAATAACCTCCGCGAAACTTGAGTCTGCGTGTCGTGTTTCACCTGCTCGGCTTGCAGGCGGCGCAGGTCGGTGATGTTCATGGCTGCGCCGGTCAGCCCAATCAGCGCGCCTTTGTCGTTCAGCAGCGGCTCCAGGGTCACATCCAGGTAAAAAGGCTGCTCGCGGAAAGTAAGCGCCATCTCACGGCGGATACTCTTGCCGCTGGCGAGCGCCTCGCGCTTGAGCTCCATCAACGGGGTGGGGTCGTCAAATGCGCCAATCTCGTCATCCCGCAGTCCGGTCAGGTCATCCATCGGCACGTTTTCATATAGCCCAGAGGCGCGCGGGTGATACAGCCAGGTGTAGCGCAGCTCACGATCCACCGTAAAGACCGAAATGGGCGAATTGGAGAGGGCAATGCGGAAGCGTTCTTCGCTTTCGCGCAGGGCTTTTTCCGCTAGGTGGCGGGCGGTGACATCCGTAAACATGGCAAGCGCGCCGTGGAACGCCCCATCCGCGCGGTAAAGCGGCACGGAAGAGGTCAGCATCCAACATTCCGAGCCATCTTTGCACCGCATGTGCCATTCGGAATAGTCGCTCACGCCCTGTTTGCGCTTTTCGTAGCTCTCTTGCGCCTGGGGAGATTGATCGGGGTAGAGAAAATCGAGCGAGGGATGCCCCATCATTTCGGCGGGGGTGTAGCCGAGCATGGCTGCCCCGCGTTCGTTGATAAACTCGGTGCGGGTTTCTTCATCAACGCGCCAAACGCCCTCAAAGGAGGTTTCGAGCAGTTGGCGGTAATTTTCTTGGGTTTCGCGCAGCTGCTGTTCCAAAACGCGCCGCTCGGTGATGTCATGTTCCGCGGCGACCGCGCCAATCACTTCCCCCTCTTCATTAAAGACCGCCGCGGTAGAGAGGAGCAGGTAGTGGTTGTTGCCCTCTTCGCCGTGAACTTCTAACCCCACGTTTTCCTGACGTTCGCCAGTCCGCAGGGTTTGGGAGAGCGGCCATTCCTCAAAAGTGATCGGCACGCTGCTGCCGAAGAAGTAGATATTTTCCATCTGCTGGCTGATTTGGGCGGCGCGTGGGTTTTGGCGGATCACCTTGCCGTCCGCGCCCGCAATCCACACCCCCATCGGCAATGCCTGGAGCATGGTTTCGAGCTGGGCGGTGGTGTGCCAAGCGGATTCAGCGGCTTCGTAGGCATCCTGCGCGGCTTGTTCCGCCATTTGATGCGCGCGGATATGCTGGATGCACAGTGAGGCGGTGGCTGCCAGCTGGTTGAGCAGGGTCTGATCTTCTTCGTTGAAGCCCTCGTCCTGTTTGGCAGCCAGCAGCAAGCCGCGATATTCGCCGGTTTCGTCTATCAGGCGCGCGCCGAGCAAGCCGTTGAGGGCGCGCGATTCTATGGGCGTTGTCCACCAGGTGAGAATGTCTTTCAACTGCGCGGCAGTCAGCGTGACGTTTGCATTTTCGGCAAAGATACTGCGCAAACCGCCCACATCCGCCGCAAGCTGGCGCAGCAGGGACGCGGCAGGGGACGTTTCAAGGGTAGGCGAGGCAAAAAAGTGGGTCTGGTCGTTTTCATCCGGGAAGATGACCAAGGCAATAGGCGCGTCCAACACCGGACGGGCGCATTCTGCCAACAGGGGCAGCAGTTCCGGCAGGGTGGTGGCGGTCATCAATTGAGTAGAGGCGCGCGCCAGGTTGGCGAGGCGATCTTGACGGCGGCGGGATTGGATGGCGTAGCGCAGGGTGCGTTCCAGCAGGGTGGGGGTCAGCTCACTTTTGGCAAGGTAATCAGACGCGCCGGCGCGCATGGCTTCTACGTCGAGCGCGTAACTGCCCTGCCCGGTCAGCAGCAGGATAGGCAGGCTAAGTCCTTCCGCGCGGGCAGCGTGGATCAGCTCAATGCCGGTCTCGCCGCCCAAGAAATAATCCACCAGCAGGGCATCATACGCGCCGCTGTGCATCTTTTCCTTGCCATCCGCCAGCGAAGTTGCCCATTGCAGGTGAATGCTACGCTGGATCGAGGTGAGCATGTCGCGCGTCAGCAGGTAATTATCTTCGTCATCATCAATGAGTAACAGATTCCATGCGGCTTGAGGCATACGTCTTCTCTTTTCGTAAATGAAATATGACTGCTTGGGCAACGCCGTGTCGGTGAAGGTTAGTTCCATCCGTATAGAGGCTTCCGGCAGGAAGCCACTATACGGATGGGGACACTTGCGCAGTAACAATGGAATATGATCTATTTTCTCATTAATTGAGAAAAAAAGAAAGAACTCGGCAGTAATGGATATTTCATGCCCTCAAAAAACGCCTTTTGCGTTTGTGTTATAATTTGGTTCTCAATTCACCCCGCGGCAATTTGTGATCGGGGAAATCGTTAGGAAAATTATGAGTGAAATAACACCCAATACGACTAAGATTTGCCCTACCTGCGGCACGCGGCTGAATATCAACGCGGCGCGCTGCTCTGTGTGCGGCGCAGTTCTGACGGCGGAAAAGCCGGAAGAAATCTCCGCCAAATCGGTGCAGGGGATGCGCCTGCCGGAAGTGACCATCAGCCTGCCTCTTTTGATTGGGCTGGCTGCCCTGCTGCTGATTTTGGGGGCGGGCGGCGTGTATGCCGTGTTTCAGATGAGCGTGCCGAAAAATGGCGGCAGCACCAACGTGGGTGGGGTGAGCGTGGCGGCTGCCGCAACACATACCCCTACCGCAACCGTTACCTCCACTGCCACCGTCACGCAAAGTCCTACGCCGGATTACACCGCTACCCCCATTTCCACCGCTACCCCGCTGCCGCCCATCCTTTATAAGGTGAAAGCCGGTGACCTGTGCGGTTCGATTGCGTATGTCTACGGTGTCAGCGTGAATGCCCTGATCCAGCTGAATCAACTCAACGCGGATTGCGCCATTTCGCCAGGGATGGAATTAAAAGTGCCGCAGCCCACAGCCACGCCGCAGCCCCTTGCAACCAATACCTTGAATCCCACCCAACAGGCGCAGTCGGATTGCAAGAAAATTGAGTATGTCGTCAAATCGGGTGATACGCTGATGGGGATCGCCGCCAATTACGCCGTCAATAAGGACGTGGTGCTGCAATATTCTGGCAAGACGGACGAAATTGTGCGCGTGGGCGAAAAATTGGTGATTCCGCTGTGCGAACAGTCGTTAGAAGCGCCCACTGCCACGCCTGTGCCGCCCTATCCGGCTGCCAATTTGCTGCAGCCAGCGGATGGCGCGTATTTTAGAGCCAGTGACGCCATCACCTTACAGTGGTCCGCTGTGGGTGATTTGGGCAAGAATGAGCAATACGCGGTGACGATTATTGATGTGACGGATGGCAACAGTCGCAAAGCCGTCAACTATGTGACGGATACCAAGCTGATTGTGCCTGATAATTTGCGTCCCGCCAGCGCCGACCCGCACGTCTTCTATTGGACGGTGCTGCCGGTGCGTCAGATTGGGACGAATAAGGATGACGGCACGCCCATCTGGCAGCCCGCCGGGGATGTGAGCGCACAACGCAGCTTTAGCTGGTCTGGGGGCGTCGCGCCCGCCAATACGCCAGTGAAGTAAAACGAGTTTGTTACGCAGCAACCCTATATTTGCGACTGATCTCCGTCCGTGTAGTGGCTTCCGGCAGGAAGCCTGATGGCAGTCAAAAATTTGCCCTGCGAACCAGAATTTGGCTGATGGGGATTGGGCTTCCTGCCGGAAGCCACTACACGGATGGGGGCGTTACTGCGAACAGGGGGACGCCTGGGTAGTTAAAAAGAAAATGGATTCAACAGAGGATGCGCTGCATGGCGCATCCTCTGTTTGAGTTAAAAGAGGAAACTTACGCAATGAAGCTCTCCTTTGGTAGCGGGGATATACTCACCTGGGTAGTTTGCGTAATGGTTTAGCCACCCCCCCATATTTGCGGCTGATCTCCGTCCGTGTAGTGGCTTCCGGCAGGAAGCCTGATGGCAGTCACAAATTTGCCTTGCGAACCAGAATTTGGCTGATGGGGATTGGGCTTCCTGCCGGAAGCCACTACACGGATGGAGACATCATTACAAAGACGGGGAAGCCTGAGATTTTCAGAAAAGGCGGCAAATGAGAACTCATGCTATAATCGCCTCAAGAACCAAAACGGGGGAACGGAAAGAGGATTATGAGCGAACGTGAAGCGGTTTACATGGATTATGCCGCCACTACCCCGCTGGACGAGCGCGTCTTTCAGGCGATGCTGCCCTATTTCAGCCAGCAGTTTGGCAACCCGTCCTCGGTGCATCGCTGGGGGCAGGCGGCGGAGGCGGCATTAGAGGACGCGCGTGAGGCGGTGGCGAATGCCTTGGGCGCGCAGCACACAGACGAAATTGTGTTTACCTCCGGCGGCAGTGAAAGCGATAACCTGGCGCTGCGCGGGGTTGCCTGGGCGCAGCGCAAAGAGGGCAAGACCCATTTGCTGATTTCGCCGGTGGAGCATCATGCAGTGGAGCATACCGCCCAGCAGCTAGCGCAGGCGCAGGGCTTTGAATTGGAATTTTTGCCGGTGGATGGGGATGGGCGCGTCTCAGCGCAGGCAGTGGCAGACCGCATCCGCCCACAGACCGCCCTGGTGTCGGTGATTTATGCCAATAACGAGATCGGCAGCCTGAATCCGATGGCGGAAATTGGGGCAGTCTGCCGCGAGCGGGGCGTGCCGCTCCATTCGGACGCGGTGCAGGCGGCGGGATTGCTGCCAATGGACGTGCAGCGGGACGGGGTCAGCCTGCTTTCGATTGGCGCGCACAAGTTTTACGGACCCAAGGGGGTGGGCGCGCTGTATGTCAAACGCGGCACGCCCCTTTTGCCCACGCAGACCGGCGGGGGGCAGGAAAACGGGTTGCGCGCTGGCACGCAGAACATCCCGTATATCGTGGGCATGGCGGAGGCGTTGAAATGGGCGCAAGCCGAACGCTCTGCGCATAGCCAAAGACTAATTGCATTGCGTGACCGGCTGATCGGGCAGGTCTTGGAGGAAATCCCCCACGCGCGCCTGACCGGGCATTTGACCGAGCGGCTGCCCAATCACGCTAGCTTTGTGTTCCAGGGCGTGGATGGCAATTGGCTGCTCACGCAGCTGGATGCGGCGGGCTTTGCGTGTTCGTCTGGCTCGGCGTGCAAGACGGGCAGTCCGCAGCCTTCGGGCGTGCTGTTGGCGCTGGGATTATCGCCAGAATGGTCGCTCGGCAGCCTGCGGGTGACGTTGGGGCATGCCAGCACGCCGGAACAGGTGGCAGCTTTCTTATCAACATTGCCGCTGGCGGTGGCGCAGGCGCGCGGCGCACGGCGGCGGCTGCTATGACGACCGGCGCAACGGTGGCGGTGGGACTTTCCGGCGGGGTGGATAGCTCGGTGGCGGCGGCTGTTCTCAAAGAGCAGGGCTATCGCGTCATCGGACTGATGCTGCGCTTGTGGAACGAGCCCGGCGCGGAATCAGCCAACCGCTGCTGCACGCCAGACGCGATGGCATTGGCGCGCCGTGTCGCCGCCAAGCTCGGCATCCCGTTTTATGCCCTGGATGCGCAGGAATCCTTCCGTCAGACGGTAGTCCAGGCGTTTTTAGACGGTCACCTGCGCGGGGTGACGCCCAACCCGTGTATTTTCTGCAATCGCCAGATCCGCTGGGGGTTTATGCTGGAACATGCCCAGGCGTTGGGCGCGGATTTTTTGGCGACTGGGCATTATGCGCGTGTGCAACCCGTTGCGGAGGACGAGGGCAAAGTTCAGCTGCTGCGCGGCTTGGATGAGCAGAAGGATCAATCCTACGTCCTCAGCGCGCTCACTCAGGAGCAGCTGGCGCATTCGCTCTTTCCGTTGGGGGCGATGCGCAAGCCAGAGGTGCGCGCGCGGGCGGCGGATTTGGGTCTGCCCACTGCCGCGCGACCAGATAGCCAAGATTTGTGCTTTTTGGGCGAAACGGATCAGTCTCAATTCTTGCAGCGTTACGCCCCCAGCAGCCTGACCCCCGGCGACATCCTGAACCCCGCCGGGCAAGTCATTGGGCGGCATACCGGCTTGGCGGACTATACCATTGGTCAGCGCAAAGGGTTGGGGATTGCCTCGGCGGTGCCGTTGTATGTGATCGGCAAGGAACTTGCACAGAATACCCTGGTGGTGGGCCCGTTGGAAGCCCTGGGCAGGGCGGAACTCACCGCGAATCAGTTGAATTGGATCGGGCAGCCGCCGCGCGAACCCATCCGCGTGCAGGCGAAGATTCGCTATAAAGCCAGCCCGGCGTGGGCGAATCTGACTGTTTTGGCGGATGGGCGCGCGCATTTGACGTTTGACCAGCCTTTGCGTGACATTACCGCCGGTCAGCGGGTGGTTTTTTACGAGGATGAGGTCTGCCTGGGCGGTGGGACGATTGAATAAGGGGAGGATGCGATGACATTAGGCAGTTTTTTCCTGGGGATGATGGTTGCCACGTTGATGGGGGCAGGGTATCACCTGTGGAGCGGGGGCCGCTTGCTCAGTCTGCTGGCGGATGTGGTGGTGGCGTGGGTTGGGTTTTGGCTGGGGCATTGGGCAGGCGGGCAGTGGGGCATCCTCTTTGGCTCGGTGGGCGCGCTGCACCTGGGCGCGGGCATCCTCGGCGGACTGCTGGCGTTGGCGCTCTGGTTTGTCATCAGCCGCATCCCAACGGCAGGGTAAGCGTTTTTAATTTCCATTATGTGTAATCGCTGGGTCACCCCGTCCGTGTAGTGGCGCACTGCGTGCGCCCAAGTTGATGCGGGTCGTTTTCCTGGTGGAAACGCGATAATCTTCATCCACCGTAGTCGCACGCAGTGCGCCACTACACAGACGGGGTGACTGAGCAGCGACAGTATTTTCAACACAGGTAGGAGCAATTTGTGAGCTGGAATTCGCATGGTACGCACGCGCAAGAGGGTGACCTGGCAATGCTGGTCGGTTTGAATCACAAGCACTTTATGATGCGCCTGCAAGTGGGCAAAGATTTTCAATCGCACCGTGGGGTGATCCTCCACGATGATCTGATCGGCAAGCCGTGGGGGTCGCCAGTATTCAGCCATAATGGCGCGCCGTTTTTCCTCATGCAGCCTTCTTTGGCGGATTTGCTGCGCGATTTGAAGCGCAATACCCAGATTCTTTACCCGAAGGACATTGGCTATATTTTGTTTTCAATGGGCGTGGGGGCGGGGCAGCATGTGCTGGAAGCCGGCACCGGGTCAGGGTCGCTGACGGCGGCGTTCGCCAACGGGGTAGGTCCCACCGGTCACGTCACCAGCTACGAGGCGCGCGAGGAAATGCAGGCGGTGGCGCGTTCCAACCTGACCATGTTGGGGATGGAAGACCGCGTCACGTTCAAGCTGGGCAATGTGGCGGATGGCTTTGAGGAGACCGGCGTGGACGCAGTTTTCCTCGATTTGCCCAACCCTTACGATTTTATCCCCCAGGTGCGGGCTGCGCTCAAGCCGGGCGGGTTCTTCGGCAGTATTTTGCCGACCACCAATCAGGTGATTAAACTGCTGTTTATGCTGCGCCAGAATAAATTTGCGTTTGTGGACGTGTGCGAGGTGATGCTGCGCTTCTATAAGGCGGAATCCACCCGCTTCCGTCCGGTGGATCGCATGATTGGGCATACCGGCTATCTCATTTTTGGGAGGCCCGTATATCTGGAAGGCGCGCCCTTGCCGGAAACGGAAGCCCTGCTGCGCGAGAGCGGTCTGATCGGCATTGGCGATGCAGACCCCGATGCCGGCTTAGGGTTGGATTTGACGGAGGAATAGAAATTTAGGATGATCGTTGATGATGGCAGAGCCATCATCAACGATCATTATTATGATTATGTCAGGGTCGGCGGGTTTTCGGGGTCGGCGGAGGGGTTGAAGAGGTGGAAATTGCCCATGTTGAGGGCAAGCTCCACGTCCTGACCCAATTCATAGCGCGAACGGGGATCCACCCGCGCCACAAAGCTGGTTTTGCCGCTGAGCAGGTAGACGAAAATCTCGTTGCCCATCAGTTCGGTGACGTCCACTTTGGCGTGGATCAGCTGGGTGGGGATGCCGGGCGGGGCAAAGACCGAGTTGTGGATATCTTCCGGGCGGATGCCAAATATGACCGGTTTGCCGATCACGGCGGCGTATTGAGCGCGGCGTTCTGGCGGAACTTGCAGGGCGAAGCCTTCGGTCTGCACCCACAGCGCGCCATCTTTTTCCTGCAGGGTAGCGTCAAAGAAATTCATGGCGGGCGAGCCGATAAACCCCGCCACAAACAGGTTGGCGGGGTGATCGTAAAGGTGTTGGGGGCTATCCAGCTGCTGCAGGATGCCCTTATTCATAACGGCGATGCGCGTAGCCATTGTCATCGCTTCCACCTGGTCATGCGTGACGTAGATGAAGGTGGTTTGCAGACGCTTGTGCAGGCGGCTGATTTCCGCGCGAGTTTGCACGCGCAGCTTGGCATCCAGGTTAGAGAGGGGTTCATCAAAGAGGAAGACCTTGGGTTCGCGGACGATGGCGCGCCCGACTGCTACGCGCTGGCGCTGCCCGCCGGATAGCTCTTTGGGGCGGCGTTTTAACAGGTTTTCGATGCCCAAAAATCCGGCAGCCTCTTCCACCCGGCGGCGGATTTCATCGCGCGGGATGTTGCGCAGTTTCAGCGAGAAGGACATATTGTCAAAGACGCTCATGTGCGGGTAGAGCGCATAGGACTGAAAGACCATCGCAATGTCGCGGTCTTTGGGTTCGATGCCGTTCACCAGGCGGTCGCCGATGAAAATATCGCCGGTGGACGTGGTTTCCAGCCCAGCCAGGCAGCGCAGCGCGGTCGTCTTGCCGCAGCCGGAAGGTCCAACCAATACCAAAAATTCCTTATCCTGTACCTCTAAGTTCAGGTCATTTAAAGCGAGTACATCGCCAAACTTTTTTGTGACGTTTTCAAAGCGTACGCCTGCCATTGTTTTCAGGTCTCCTCTCGGCAATCGATCACTGCAATGAATTATAGCGTAAATTTGGGATGGGTCAGGCTTTTTGCTATCCCCAGCAAGTTTTAATCTTCTCTTAACCCCAGGCTAACCCTGGCATAAAGTCAGGCGGGCTGCCGATGCGCTAGGATAAGAGTGAAGAGGTGCAAATGGGCATGCAGTGGGTGCGGACGTGGTGGAATACGCTGGCGGGCGGCAGATGGGGGAGGCTGCCCTTTTTTGCGTCTCACTCAGGGGATGCCCCCACCCCACCGCTGACACCGTCAACCGCCTGGCCCCTCTTGCGTGAACGTCAACGCCTGCTGGCGGAGGGGACGCAGCAGGTATGGCTTGCGCCGGGGGTAGACCTGGGGCTGCTGGCGCGTACCACTTGCGGATTAAGCGCGGCGCATATGCGCCAACTCTGCCAGTCCGCCATCCAGGAATCCATCCATCAATCCGCCCCGCGCCTGACGATGGCGCACTTTGAGTCTGCCCTGGATTATTTGTTGTTGGATCACCCCGGCGAGCTGCTCTTGGACGAGGATCGTCAACGCCTAGCGGCGCATGTGTGCGGGCACGTCCTCTTGGCGGCGCATACCCCGCAGGCAAATTTGCAATTTCCCCTGGCAATCTGCCTGGCTCCCCGCGCTAAGATGCCCACGAGTGCCGAAGAAATCGCTGATCCGCTGCCCGGGCAGTTGCCGGATCGTCCCTTGTGGGGGCGCAAGCAGTGGCTGGCATGGCTGGCGCTGCTGCTGGCGGGGCGCGCTGCCGAAGAATTTTGCCTGGGCGATCCGTCTGCCAGTGGCGCGGATGACCTGCTGACGGCAACCCGCCTGGCGCGCAAGATGGTCACCGACTGGGGGATGGGGGCGACCGGGCTGGCGGCGATCCGCGCAGTGGACGAACAGACCCAAGGGGCGGTCTATCAAGCGGTGGAACATCTCTTAGAAGAAGCCTACGCCCTGGCATTCGCGCAGATCAAGGCGCAGCGCGGGTCGTTTGATGCACTGGTGGCTGCCCTCTTGCGCGAGGAATCAATGACTGCCGCGCAGGTGACCCAAATTCTGCATCAGGCATTTATGCCTCAGGCAGAAACCAATTCGTAACTGTTCAGGCATATCTCCCGTCCGTGTAGTTGCTTCCGGCAGGAAGCCTGAAGCGTAAATCCATCTCACAATTCCCCGCTCATCGAGTACAATAGCCCCATTATGCTCGCTTTTGCCCTTCAAGGACTCTCGCTGGGGCTTTCCGCCGCAGCAACCCCGGGCCCGTGTCAGGCGTTTCTGATCGCCCAAACGCTGCGCAATGGCTGGAAGCGCACGTTGCTTTCCGCGCTCGCCCCTTTGCTCAGTGATGGTCCCATCATCGCCCTCACCCTGCTGATCCTTTCGCGCGTTCCGGCGAGTTTTTTACGCGTGGTGCAGATCATCGGCGGGGTGTTCGTGCTGTATTTGGCAGTACAATCGTATCGCAGCCTGCGCGCGCCTGCCGTTGAATCCACTGCACCCCAAGCGCCGCAAGGCAGCCTGCTAAAAGCCGTGCTGATGAACTTCCTCAGCCCGGGTCCATACCTGTTTTGGAGTCTGCTTGCCGGACCTGCCCTGCTGCGCGGCTGGCAAATTGCCCCGCAGGTGGGGGTCAGCTTTGTGGTCGGCTTTTACGCCGCGTTGGTCGGCGGCATGGCGGCTATGATTATCGTCTTTGGCGTAGCGCGTCAGGTAGGCCCGCGCCTGAATCGCGCTATGCTGATCTTTTCCACCCTGGCAATGGCGGCTTTTGGCCTGTATCAGCTCTGGCAAGGTATTTTAGGATAAAATGACCGCCCAACCCCGCGCATTTACCAATATAGATGAATATATTGCCCAGTTTCCGGCGGAAATTCAGGAAATCTTAGCAAAAGTCAGGGCGACCATCCACGCAGCCGCGCCTGAAGCCACCGAAGCGATCAAATATCAAATGCCCACGTTTATCTATCACGGCAACCTGGTGCATTTTGCCGCGTTTCAACATCACATTGGCTTTTACCCCGTGCCGAGCGGCATCGAAGCGTTCAAAGCGGAGCTCGCCGCCTACCCGCAAGGCAAAGGATCGGTGCAATTCCCGCTGGATCGCCCGATCCCGTATGAGCTGATCACCCGCATCGTTGCCTTCCGCGCAGAAGAGAATTTAAAGAAGGCGGCAAAGCGGAAGTAAAGAGAGCGGCATCTATCGAAAATTTACTTGCCCAACCCCTCTAACCATGTCAGCCACTGGTTGAAATGCGGGCAGGTCGAACGGATATTTTCTAGCCCGATTTGGTTAACAATCCGCGCGCCATCTGACGGCTTTTGATAACTGGGGTACAAGGATAAAATCCGCTTGGAGGGCGCGGTGGTAGGTCCATCGTTAATTTCTTCGGGGGAAGCGTATCTTTTTCGTATCGCCTCCAAATGGCTCGCTTTGTCTGTTCCCGGAAACATGCTCGCCGTGACCTTAGGGTTGACGAACAAGAGCGCCTCAAATTCATACACCTGCAAATAGGGTTTGAAGCGCGGTTGGTTGATATTTCGTTGAAACTCTGCTTCCAGGTATGCAGCTTTTTCGTAACAACTCCCATGGGGTTTGTTCTGATACCCTGGAAAATCACTTGGCAGTCCATAAAGGTCATACATCGTAGTAACGGCGACCGCAGAGGTGTCTTTTAACAAGTTTAGAATCTCATTGGATGCTTTTCCATACGAGACAAGCCCCCCTTTATGTTTTCCTCCATGATACAAATTCTTTGTCGAAACAATCACCGGGGTTGGATAGACCTGATAGTTACACAAGTGGGGTGAAAGAATTTGACGGACAAAGGTTTCTTCCGTTTGCCCTTCCACCGAGATGAGTACCCGATTCATCGCGGACGCCCTCCAAGCAAATTCTTTTCCCACAAATCCCCCACGCCATAATCTTCCAGCCAATTCTCTAGTTCTTGCGGAGTACGCCGCTCAAACGTGGATTGACCCTCTTTGCGGTCAACGATAATAATTTCTTCCAGTCCAAATTGATTGACCAATGGCACGGATTGTGTGGAAACCACCACCTGGGTTTTCTGCGATGCGCTCTTTAATAAAGACGCCAGGACGGTGATCGCGTAAGGGTGCAGCCCAAGTTCAGGCTCGTCAATGATGATCGTAGAGGGCAAATCAGGCTGCAAAAGCAGGGTTGCCAGGCAGATAAACCGCAGGCTGCCATCGGATAATGCCTGGGCATTAAAATACATATCGGTTTCTTGGTCTTGCCATTCGAGTTGAATCTTCTCTGGGTTGAGCGGGTTGGGGCGCAGCGAGAAATCACGGAAGAATGGGGCGACCAGTTGGACGGTGGAAACGATATTTTGGTAATAGTCACGGTTTTTTTCGCGCAGCAGATATAAGAAGGCAGCCAGGTTCGAGGCATCGGGGCGCAGCATGGCATTATCGTTAAGGTCGCCTTGCTGCTTGACTCTGGCGCTGACGCTGGTATCGTGAAAGTGATAGACGCGCCAACTGCTGAGGGATTCTAAAACGTAATCAGCAACGGAGGGGTGATTTTTGATTGAATGCCTTGTGGAAACCTGTTCGCACAGCCTGGTTTCTCTTTGCCCACTGCCTAGTTCAATTGTGATCCCATCTTTATAGAGTGATTTGTTGTGATACCACATTTTCTCGTCCGCAAAGATCAGCGTATCGCCTGCGGCAGGGATCAACGTGCATTCATAGCGGTTAATGCCAAATTTTAGGCGGATCTTCATTTCTTGGGTGACTTTTTGCCCGCGATAGAGCAGGGAATTTGCCCCCCCGGATTGGGCAACGTACACTTGCAGCTTGCTCTGAACAATCTGATTGAGCAAGTTAAAGAAGGAGATAAAATTGGTCTTTCCTGCCCCATTTGCGCCAATGAGAACATTGAGCCGACCCAAAGGGAAATCCACCAGTTCACGAATGGATTTATAGCCTCGGATGCTGATTTGATCTAATGGGCTGGACAATTTATCCTCCTTCCGCCAACACCCCGCGCGTGGTGATGACCCCCGCTAGGGCTGCCTGAAGCTGGGCGGCTTGGGCATTCAGCGCGCGGAGTTCATCCAGGGCGGGCTGGGCTTCGGCGGGGTCGGGCAGATTGGGGCAGTTGATGCGCACATTCAGCCCGGCGGCGGTGAGGGCGGCTTGCGCCAGGGCAACGCCGCTGGCGGCATCCGAGAGGGCATTCAGGTTGCCGAGTTCGGCTGCCTGCAAGCCCAGGCGCATACACGTCACCGCCATGCCTGCCACATACAGGGGGATGGCGATGGTTTGCAGGGTGGCGGCATGCAGCTTTTCAGCGCGGATGGCTTGCTGCTCAGGGGTTTCTTTGGGCAGACGCACCGCGCGCAGATATTCCTCAAAGGCGGCGGCATCCGTGGTGACGGCTGACTCGCATTGTTTGCGCAGGTCATCCGCCTGTTCGATGATTTGCCACATTGGGGCTTCCACTGCTGCGTATTTCTTCTTGCCCACTGTCAGCCGGGCGACCATTGCCGCCAAGGCTGCGGACATGCCGGCGGCATAGGCTGCCGCCGCGCCGCCGCCAGGGGCAGCGGTTGCCCCTGCCAATGCGCTGAGGAACGCATCCGGCTGCGCGTCCATTTCGCTCGCTGCTTGCCCGTCTGTCTGACTTGCGTCTGCGTTCAGGCGATGTTCCAAAATTTGCTCTGACGTAAAGCCATCCAACTGGGTATACCAGACCGCGGCATCCACCAGGGCTTCTTGGGGGACAAGCCCCACCAGCTCAGAACTGCGCACGCCCACCCCGTAACGGGCAGCCTCGCGCCGGACAAATTCCACCACCCGCGCGATGGGGGTCTGGTGAAAATTGGTCAGGTTCATCGAAACTTGCGCCCGCCCCTCCACCAGCAGCCCCAGCGCCTTTACATAGCGCAGCCCGCCGGAGGAATTGCGCACGGCTTTGGCGATCCGCTGGGCAATGCTGACGTCATCGGTGGTGAGGTAGACATTGAATGCCACCAGGGGTTGACGCGCCCCGATGATGGTTGCCCCGGCGGGGGTGAGGCGGCGCGGACCGAAATCAGGGTCACGCTCCGGCTTGACGCCTATTTCCAGCTTGAGGGCTTCGTACTGCCCGCGCCGCACGTCTTCCAGGTTCTTGCGCTCGGGGCGGACGGCGGCTTCTTCATAGAAATACACCGGAATTTGCAGCTCCGCGCCCACCCGTTTGCCCAGGCGGCGCGCCATTTCTACGCATTCCGTCATGCTCACATCGCGGATCGGCACAAAGGGCACCACGTCCGTTGCGCCCATGCGCGGATGCTCGCCGGTGTGTTCATCCAGGTTGATGCGCTCGGCAGCCAGGGCAATGGCGCGGAAAGCCGCCTCTTCCACCGCGGCGGGCGCGCCTAAATAGGTGACTACCGTGCGGTTGTGATCTAAATCGGAATGATGATCCAGCAAGCGCACGCCCGGCACGCTGCGAATGGCAGATAAAATCGCTTCGACCACTTCCGGTCGCCGCGCTTCTGAAAAATTCGGGATACATTCAACTAAGGGAGATGACATTTTCGCTCTCGTCAGACCAGAATAAGGGTTATTATACCCCGGTTGCCGACCTGACTCTATCCCTGGCGCGTTAGTATGGCTTTCTCAAGAAAGAAAATGCGTCTTGGCAAGGAAACCAGGTAAACAGAGGAAAGCCCTTTTGTCAACCTTTCTTGAGAACGCCATTCGGTTTATCAAGCGTGTGGATGGAGACACCCCCTGGAAAATAAGAAGATTTTAACTTATTTCTCAAAAAAAATGAGTATACTTTAATCTGTACTTCTCATGTAGATCATTTTAACTGAGGGAGATATTCAATGCGGACAAGATTTTGGTCTTTGATTCTTTTGATTGCATTATTTGCGTCCTTTGCCATTCAACCGGCAGCTGCGCAAGCGCATTCGATGAATAGCGCAAACTTGACTTCCGGGCTGCCGGGGGCGTGGGTGGATGAATTTGATGGCGCAAGCCTGGCGGCGCGCTGGAGCTGGGTACGCGAAGACCCCGCGCTCTGGTCGTTGACGGCTACCCCCGGCGCGTTGCAGCTGACCGCCAATGGCACGCTGTTTTCTAATTATAATAACGCCAAAAATATCCTCCTCACCCCTGCGCCGCTGGGGGATTTTGAAATGACCGTCCACATGGGGCTGAACCCGCAGAAAAATTATCAGGCAGGCGCGCTGATTCTGTATCAAGATGACGATCATTTTTTAGACCTTTCCCGCGATTTTAACAATTCTCAGTCCGTTGAGTTTAATAAATGGTGGGGGACGGATTTTTCGGAGCGGTGGTATGACGGCACCGGGCTGACGGACGTGTATTTGCGCGTGGTGAAGCATGGTAACGTGTACCAGGGCTTCGTCAGCGCGGATGGCGTTGCCTGGAATGGGATGGGCGCACAAACCCTTGATTTCACCAGCCTGAAGGTGGGGGTATATGCGCCGGTGGGTGTGGGCAGCGCGTTGCCGGTCAACGTTTATTCGTTTGCGCTCACCCCGCTGCCTGCCTTGCACACGGTGATGACGGACGGCTTCAACGCCGCCACCCTGGGCAAGAACTGGTCCTGGGTGCGCGAAGACCCCACCCACTGGAGTTTATCCGCCGCGCCAGGCAATTTGCGGATCATTTCGCAAGATGGGACGCTGTTCAGCACGTACAATAATGCCAAAAACTTGCTCCTGATGGACTTGCCGCTAGGGGATTTTCAATTCACTACCAAAGTGAATTTCGCTCCGGTAGAACAGTATCAATATGCGGGTATTCTGCTGTATCAGGATGATGACCATTACCTCAGTGTTGCGCGCGCGTTTGGCTCGCCCAATAAGATCATCGAAACGCGCTATGAGACCCCAGAGGGAGGCTATCACTCTTCCAGCCGCGATTATGCCGATCCGACCGTCTATTTGCGCCTGATCCGCCAGGGCAGCGATTATTTCAGCCAATACAGCGCGGATGGGGTCAACTGGTTCTCGGCAGGGGAAGCCACCCTCTCTTTGACCAACCTGAAGATTGGGTTAACCGTGGTGGATGGAGAAACCCCCCTAGAAACCCCCGCTGACTTTGACTTTGTCACCCTGGAAAAATCAGCCTATGCCGTAAATTTGCCGGTGGTCGCCCGCTATCAGCCGCAGGGGACGTGGAGCGTGGTGAATAGCCCCACTCAGACCAAATTGAGCGGCATTAGTGCGCTTTCTGCCAATAACGTTTGGGTGGTGGGGGCGAACCCGATGAACGGTCAACCCAAGAACGCCGCCATTTTGCATTGGGACGGTATCAATTGGCAGAACATCACCCCGCCCAGTTCGGATGACCTGCTCTTGGATGTGAAAATGCTGACCCCTACGGACGGTTGGGTGGTGGGCACCTGCCGGGTGTATCAGGTGAACCAAATTATGAACGGCATCGCCTGGGCTTCTTACCCTGTGCCGGCGTGCAACTACATTAATAAGGTGGATATGCTTTCCAGTACGGACGTGTGGGCAAGCAGCGTTGGCGCAGTCATCCATTGGGATGGCAAAGCCTGGTCTAATCAGTCTCTCCTATCGGATGCTCCCATATTGAATAGCATTGATATGCTTTCGCCGACCGATGGGTGGTTGACGACCTCTACCTTTAGCAATGAGGGACGGATTTATCATTGGGATGGCGCAAACTGGAATTTATCCGCGCATTATGCCGACACCCACATACAAGATATTCAAATGCTTTCCAGCACGGATGGCTGGGCGGTGGGGTCAAACGGGATGATTACCCATTGGGACGGTCAAACCTGGACGCAAGTCGCTTCGCCGGTCACCACTTCCCTCTTTGGCGTTAGCATGGCATCTGCGAAGCGCGGATGGGCGGTGGGCGGCGGCAACCTGCTGGAATGGGATGGTTTCCATTGGACGGCTGCGCCTGCGGTGACGGGTTCAGTCAACACGGTGGAAGCCGTTTCAGAGACGGAAGCCTGGGCAGTCGGCTGGGATGGGCTGATTCTGCATTACCTGGTGAAGTAGCCCGCGTTCCACATTCGTTCTGGCAGCGCCTTTGCCAAAATCATTCCTGTCGGGGTAGAATTTGCCCCTACCCCGACAGATACAGAGTGTGTATTTGTTCCTGCTCAGTCATCCCAGTCTGCGTAGTGGCTTCCGGCAGGAAGCCCAATTCTCATCCGCTCCATTCTGGTTCGCAAGGGTAATTTCGACTGCGAACAGGCTTCCTGCCGGAAGCCGCTACACGGATGGAGATCCCCCCTGCGAATAGGTGGGGGTGACTGAGTAGTAACAAATAAGAAACATCATCCAAATAGAGAGGAAAGCGTAGTGGCACACTGCGTATACCCACCGTCAGGTCAAGAGAATCGCGTTTCGTCAGGAAAATAATGGAATGCCAACCTGAGCGCACGCAGCGCGCCGCTATGCTATACTAAATTTATCGTATTCTTTTCGCATAAAGGGGCGCGTTTATGCCAAATCATTCCTTACAACTCTTTGCCGGGTCCGCCCATCCGCAGCTGGCGCGTGAAATTGCGGACTTGCTGCATACCCCGCTGGGCAAATCCACCACCACTTATTTGCCAGACGGGGAGATTCACGTGAAGATTGATGAGGTGGTGCGCGGCAAGGATATTTTCCTGCTGCAAACCGGCAGTCCTCCGGTCAACGATCATTTGATGGAGACGGTTCTCTATTTGGATGCGTTCCGGCGGGCGAGCGCGCATTCGGTGACCCTGATTGTGCCATATTACCCGTATTCGCGGCAGGAGCGCATGTCACACGGGCGCGAGGCGATCAGCGCGCGGGTGGTGGCGGACCTGCTGCAGAGCCAGGGGGTGAGCCGCGTGATTTATGTGGATATTCACGCGCCCGCTACCCAGGGCTTTTTTACGGTGCCAGTCGATTCGCTCTCCGCCATTCCCGTCCTCAGCGCGTATTTCCGCCGCCCCGAATTTGCCAATTGCGTGATTATTTCGCCAGACGTGGGGCGGGCGAAAGTGGCAGGCAAGTATGCCGAGCTGACCGGACTGCCGCTGGTTCTCGTCCACAAACGGCGCGAGAGCCTGACCAAGACCCGCGTTTCGAATGTAATTGGCGAGATCGCCGGTCGTCAGCCCATTTTGATTGATGATGTGATGGCGGGGGGCAGCACGTTGAATGAGTTGGATACCCTGTATGAATATGGCGCGCAGGGACCCACCTATTTGGCGATCACCCACGCGGTGCTGCTTCCCACTGCCTTGCAGCGCATCGCCGAGGATGACCGCATCGCCCGCGTGGTGGTGACGAATACCCTGCCCCTGCCGGAGTGGAAACGTTCCAGCAAAATTGAGGTGATTTCCATCGCGCCGCTGCTGGCGGGCATTATTGAGGATATTCACGAAGGGCGGAGTATTTCAAGCAAGCTGGTGTTGAGTTAAATCAATCGCCAGGGGCGAACGAGGCACACCGATGATCCAATACCGTTGGTTGGGGACGAATGGGCTGCATTTGCGCTGTGCAGAGATGAACGTGTTGGTAGACCCGTTCCTGACGCGCCCATCTGCCTGGCAGGTGTTGATGAATCGCCCGGCAACGCCCAACCTTGCGCTTTTACAGGCGGAATTGCCCAAGGCGGATATGATTTGCGTTACCCACGCGCATTACGATCACCTGATGGATGTACCCGCGCTGGCAATGCAGACCGGGGCGCAAGTGTTGGCTTCGGCGAACGCCTGCCGGTTGCTGGCTGGCGCGGGCGTGCCTGAGAGTCAGCTGCGGGTGGCGCGGGTGGGTGAGCGCATCCTGTGCCGCGCCGGGTGGATTCAGGTGACCGAGGCGGCGCATCCCCCGTTGATTTTTGCCCCGCTGGTGAATGGCAATCTGCCCAAACGCCTGCATTCGCCGCTGCGCCTGTGGGATTTTAAGATGGATGTAGATTTGGGGTTCTGGATGCACTCCGAGGGGCAGCGCTTGTTGATTGGCAATGGCATCGCAGAGCAGGCGGACGTGATTTTTATGGCGGCGTACTGCCCCTTGCCCCGCCTGGAAGAATTGCTGCGCCGCGCCAACCCCAGGCGCGTTGTGCTGATCCACTGGGACGATTTCACCCGCCCGCTGAGCGCGCCGTTGAAGTCGCTGCCGGGGAGGTTGCTGCACAGAGACGTGGAGCGATTTACGCGCGTGGTGCAAGCAATAGCGCCGCAGGTGGAAGTGACCCGCGCGGAGGCGATGCGCTGGCTGGCGGTGTAAGAGGAGTGTGATAGAATTAGATCTACCAATTGTGGTCTGTGTAAGCTTAATTAATAAGAATATCCTTACAGGGAGAGATATATGGTCTGGATTGATAATGCCAGGATTCTTGCTATTTTTGCGGTAGTGGTTATCCACATTTCAGCCGTTTCTGTGGTAGGCAATCCAGACGTGAACAGCAGCGCGTGGTGGGCGGCGAATGTGTATGATTCCTTCGCGCGTTGGTGCGTGCCGGTGTTTGTGATGATTAGCGGCGCGCTGCTCCTTTCCAACAGCAAGGTAGAATCGATGGCGGTATTTTACAAGAAGCGCCTCTCCAGGCTGCTGATCCCGCTGGTGTTCTGGTCGGTTTTTTTCTTGGGATGGACGTATTTGAGCGCGCGACTGCATGGCGGAGACTTTCCGCTGCGGTCGCTTGGCAACTTGGTGCTGCTGGGCAAGCCGTATTATCATATGTGGTTTTTGTTTATGATTATTAGCTTATATTTGGTGACGCCATTTGTGCGGATTGTGATGCGGAATTGTTCGCGCACGGAACTGACCTGGCTGGTGGTGGGGATGTTTGGCGTGGCGGTGTTAAATATTGTTTACCGGGCGATGTTTAATCAGACGGACCTGTTGTTTATCAACTGGTTTCTGATTTACCTGCCTTATTTGCTGCTGGGGTCGCTGATTGCCACATCCACCTATGAGCCGGGCAGGGGGGTGTTGTGGGCGGTGTTCCTCGTTTCCGGCGCACTGACGGCAGTGGGGAGTTATCTCTTAATCCAGCGGTACGGCATTGATCGCGGGTTGTATCTTTATAATTACCTGGGGGTGACGGTGATCCCCATGTCCATCAGTGCATTTTATTTGCTGAAGAGATTCAACGCGCCGCTGGTGGTAAACGCGAAAGTGACGCGCCAGGTTGCGGATATTGTGTTGGGCATTTACCTGATTCACCCGGTGTTTATTGACCTGTTTAGCCATTTCGGAATCAACAGCCTGACGCTGCACCCGATCTATACCGTGCCGGCGCTGGTGGTGGTGGTGTTTTTACTCTCGGCGGGGGTAGCGTGGGTCATTCATCAGATTCCTTATCTGCGGCGGATTGAGTAGGGGAGGAAGATCACCCCAGCCCCCTGGCCCCCTCACCCACACGTGGGGAGGGGGAAGAAAGAGCGGCGTTCTTATTCCCTGTTCTTGTTCCCCTCCCTGATTTTCGGGGAGGGATAGGCGAGTGCTCTTCTCGCCTAGATGAGCGTTCTTCTCGCCTAGGCGAGCGTTCTTTGCTCGCCAGGGTGGGGTGATCTTCCTCGCCAGGACAAGCAGGCAATAAAAAATAGCGGGCGTTTATGCCCGCTATTTTTATATCAGGAAAAAAGCGTATTGTGACGGCAGCGTCTTTACTGCGCGGCGATGACGGCTTCGGCTTCGGCGCGGGCTTCGTCACAGGGCAGCCAGGCGGCATCCTGCTGGTCACCCAATTGGGTGGGTTTGAGCAGGCGCATCAACGCCACCACCTGCGATTCGTCCAGCTCTTCCAGTTCTTCTTTGCCGGTGAGGAAGACGAGGTAGGCGCGCCGGTCGGCTTCGTCTGCCAGCAGGGGGGTGAAGGCGGCTTCGGTGATGAGGTAATCTTCCGGTCCAAGCAGCAGACCGCGCGCCTCGATGGCGGCAACGGCTTTGTGGAAGTTGGCTTGCAGCTCGGCGGGGGTGTAGGGGCGGGTGAGCGGCTGTTTGACGTGCGCGGCATGGATTATTCCATTCGCATAGCCATTGCTAACCGCGGCTGCGCCATTGGCTGCGTTCAGAATTTCGGTTGCCGGGGTATTTTCTGCGTGGATGGCTGCGTGGGCGCTGGCAGGGTTATCCGCCTGACCCATTTCTTCGGTGGTGTAGAGGCCCGATAGCTCGTGCGGGAAGGCGCGGCGCAGCGCCAGGCTTTCGGCGCATTTGGCAATCATCCCAGCGGGATCAGTTTTCCAGCGGCTGATCGGTTCGCCCTGCGAATTGGTTTGCACGTAGGATTTGAAGAGGGCAACGGCAAAGAGCGGCTGTTGAAAATCGTGACGCATCACGCCCACGCGGGCAGCCGCCGGGGCGGTATCCGTCAGCCAGACCTCTTTCCATTCGCCATCCGCGCCACACCACCACGGACCGACTTGCCCGGCGTATTTGTGGGTGCGATCCGCAATCAGGCGGAAGCCATCAATCGAAACCTGGATGACCTGGGCTTCTTCGTAGCCGTGCGATTGGGCGTTCCATTGTTTGCGGCGGACGGCGTAAATTTGGCGGGCGAATGGGTCTAATCCGGTGCGGCGGCATTGTTCGACAAACAGGGATAGCTCATCTTCGCTTGCCCCGCGCGCAATGGTGCGGCGCAGCAGGTTGATTTTCTCTTCGTCAAAATCGAGGGTATAAACGTTGCCGAGTGGGTTGCCCACAGGGTTTCCCAAAGGGTTTCCCCATTGGGTTAATTCTGAGAGAGACACAGCGGTTTGAGATTCCATTTTACACTTTCTATACTTTCTGTTAAGAGAATCGGCGCGAACTGATAGAAGATCAATTCGAGGATATTTGTAGATATATTATAGCATATTCGTTCTATAAATCAAGGGAAATGAGAAATTAGTGACATTTATTTCTGCTCAGGGCAGCTCATCTGCGTAGGGAATTCCTGCCGGAAGTCCCTGCGCAGACGGGGATGCGGCTGGGAATTGTCTGTAGGGGGAAAGGAAAGTATCCGGCGTGAATCTTGCATCTTCTTTGCAAAAAGCGAGTACAATTAACCTAGGAAATAACCTTGTTGGATATAACTCTCTCCCCCCTCACCCAAGATACGCACCGCGACCATGCCGCGCATGCCTGGATGCATGCTGCCAACCCGCCGCGCAAAGCCGCCCGCCTGCGCACGCAGGATCAACTGCTGATCTACCTTCATTTAATAGGCAGTGTCACGCTCGCGGAGGAAAAGCAGCATGATTTGTTGGTACGTCTGGCGGAGACGTATTTCAGCACGCCCGGCTCAATGACCACGACGCTTAAGGCAGCCATCGCGGAACTGAACACGGAGTTAACCGAGTTCAACCGGCGCAACGCATCCGCAAGTCCGCTCACGGGCGCGTTGAGCGTGGCGGTGCTGCATGGCGGCACGCTGCTGCTGGCGCAGGTGGGCAGTACGTGTACCTTCGTCTTCACCAAAGCCCAAATTCACACATTGGATGACCGTTCTGCCACGCGCGGCGCTACTGTGCGCGGGCTGGGCGTGAGTATGCAGATGACCCCGCGCTTTTATCAGGAAGAGATCGAAGCGGAGGATGTGATCTTGTTTTGCGCTCAACCGCCCGAGGCTTGGGAAGGGCATCTGCCGCAAACCGGCGCGCAGGTCAGCCTGGAACATTTGCGGCGGCGGCTGCTTTCCCCGTTAGCCGTTGCCCCTTCGGCTACCCCTTCGGCTGCCAGCCCGGCTGGCAGCGGCTTGCAGGCTGCGCTGATTAAGTTGGAAGCGGGCAAGGGTGAAATTCGTTGGCAGTTTGCCGCGCCTGCGCAATCCGCGCCCGTGGCATCCCCGGTGCAGGTGCAATCCGCGCCCATAACGCCTATCCAGGCAACGCCTATCCAGGCAATGCCTATCCAGGCAACGCCTATTCAAGCAGAAGTGGTTCAGCCACAGGTGCAGCCGGCGATTCAGCCACAGGCGCAATCCCCCATTCCATCCCCTGTGAGCGCAAGCCCCGCGCCAGAAACGTCAGCGGGGCAGGCGCAGCCAGTGGCGCAAGCCTCCCGCGTCAGCCACCGCTCCAGTTTGCGTGCTGACCAAGCCGCCCAAGCCGAACAGGCTGCCCAAGCGGAACGCGCCGCGCATCGAAAATTGCAGCGCGCGCAATCCACCCGCACCAGCCTGCGCTCGCTGCTAGACCGTTGGCAGCGCGGCAGGAAAAAAGTCAGCCAGGCTTCCACCACCGCCTATACCTCTGCGTATTCGCGCGTGTTCCCAAATCGCGAGCAGCCCACCCAACCCAGCTTTTCGCCCGCCGCGCTGCTGTTTATCGCCATCTGCATCCCGCTGATGGTGGTGGTGATTGCCTCTACCGTCTATTTTTCCGCCGGGCAAAATCAAATTGTGGTCACGTATGTCTCCCAAGCCCAACAAGAAGCCGCCCGCGCCCGCAAACAAACCGACCTCAAGCTCAAACGGGATGGCTGGAACAAAACCATCACCTGGCTTGACCGCGCGGATGGGGTAGTCCCCTCGCCGCAGAGCAATCAACTCCGCCTGGAAGCCCAGGGCGCAATTGACTCGATGGATGGCATCGCCCGGCTTGATTTTCAGCCCGCCTTGTCCAACGCGCTGGGCGTTTCGCTTGGCAAGACCGTTAAAATCACCCGCATGGTGGCTTCGTTAAATGAAGTTTACTTGCTGGATAGCGCGCAGGGCAAAATCCTGCGGCTCACCCGTTCGGGCAACAGTTATGCCCTCGATTCGGGGTTTGTGTGCGGACCGGGCGTCTCGAAGGATATTAATCACATTTTGGATGCTAAAGGCACGCTCCTGACCCCCGTCACCACCGTTGGGTCCCTCATTGACCTGGTGGCGCTGCCCCCCAACAACATCCACCACGCCAACGTGATGGGCATGGACGTGGATGGCAACCTGGAATTTTGTCTGCCGGGCGTCAGCGCGTTTGAAGCCCAACCCCTGCCCGCGCCTGTCAGCGGCTGGGGCAAGGTCAAAGGTATCGCCGCCTACGGCAACATGCTGTATGCCCTCGACCCCAGCGTTAACGCCATCTGGTCCATGTATGGGCCTGGCAACGTGTATGGGGCTGCCCCTGAGCTGTATTTCAACCAGGAAGTGCCGCGCATGAATGACGTGATTGCCGCTGTAACGGATGGGGATTTCTTCTATCTGCTGCACCGCACCGGCGAAATGGCAATCTGCGAATCGGGCGGGTTTGATTATGCCCCCGTCCGCCATTGCACCGACCTGACGCCCTATCACGATCCGCGCCCCGGGCATGCCTCTGATCCGAAAATCCTGCCCGGCAGCTATTTTAGTCAAATGCAGGTGACTGCCCCGCCCAACCCTTCCTTATATATGCTCGATAGCGTCAACCAGTCGGTAGCGCATTTTAGCCTGCGGCGGTTGAATTATCAGGTGGAATACCGCGCCCGTTTGAATGCGGATTTCCCCTTCCCCAACGTCCCTGCCAGCGCATTTGCCGTCACCCCCGGCGGTCAACGCTTGCTCATCGCTTTTCAGGATCGCGTTTTCTTTGCGGAGCTGCCATAACCTCATCACGTTCATTTGACTTGTTTGCCGTTACCACGCGCGGATTAGAAACCCTGTCCGCCGCAGAAATTGACGCATTGCGCGGGGTGGAGGGCATTGCCAAAACCTACCGCCGCGTAAATTTCAGCATCGCTGGCTCAACTGCCAACCTATCTGCCCTGCTCTCCCTGCGCACGGTGGATGACGTGTTCCTGAAAGTAGCCGAGTGGCAATCCCTCGTGCCGCAGCGCATCGCCCTCGAGACAATCCGCCTGGCATGTCAGGGGATTGAACTCAGCGCGGCTGCCCAGGTCATCGCCCGGCTGCGACCGCTCTCCGCGCCCATTTCGTTCTCCGTCACCGTCAATTTTGTTGGCAAGCGCAATTACACCGCCGATGAGGTCAAGGCAATCCTGGCGGAAGAAATCGCCCGCCGCCTGGGGTGGCGCTATGGCGAAGAAAATGACACCAGCTTAAATTTGCGAATTTTTATCGAACAAGATCAAGCCATCCTCGGCTTGCGCCTGAGCGATCATCCCATGCACAGCCGCGTGTATAAGCAGGCGCACATCGCCGGGTCGCTGAAGCCTTCGGTGGCGGCTGCCATGCTGCTGCTGGTGGATGCCTGGAACGCCGCGTTGATATTAGACCCCCTCTGCGGGGCTGGCACCATTGTGCTGGAAGCCGCCGCCTTGGGCATGCAGCCCATTGGCGCGGATTTGCTCTCGCCTGCGCTGACCGCCGCCGTCCAAAATGCGCATTCCGCCCAGGCGAACCTGCCGCTGATCCAATCCGATGTGCGCAGCCTGCCTTTTGCCGCCCGCAGCGTGGATTTTGTGGTCAGCAACCTGCCTTGGGGTCGTCAGGTGACGGTGGACGAAGACCTGAGCGCGTTCTACCTCCGCCTGTGCGCCGAAATGGAGCGCGTCCTTATCCCGCAAGGACGGATTGCCCTGCTCACCAGCCTGCCGGAACTGCTCCACTTTCAGAATTTGCGCCTGCGCTCCAGCACGGAAATCAGCCTGTTTGGTCAGCAGCCGGCGATTTTGGTGTTTGAGCGGTAAAAACCCCCCTCTTGCCCCATTTCATTGAGAGCGCGTTAAGAAGTTGGCGGAGATGAGATTCTTGACTGCCGAGATTTGCCCTCTCTCCCTGGTGAGAAGTCACTCGCCGGGGAGAGGGGGTGATCTTTTTTTACCCTTCTTCGCTGCGCAGGACGACCCACTCGTAGGCATCCAGGCGCAAGTATGCCAGGTTGACGGGGCTGCCGGTTGCCAGGTCGCAGTATTGCGTATCGCGTAACGTGAATCCGGCGGTGTACAGACATTCGGCGGGGACGATTTGCGCCTTTTCGGAGAAATTTGCCAGGACGATGATTTTATGCGCTGTGCCAGGGCGAATATACCCCAGCACCGCGTCAGAGCAGGTTTCGATGACTTGCATAGACTGCCCGGCAAATTCAGGGTTGGATTTGCGCATGGCGATCAGCCGCTTTAATCCAGCGTAAATTTTCCCTTCCGCGGTTTGCGGATTGCGGCGCAGCGCATAGCGGGCAGGGTCAGCGGCGGGGCGATGCACCCAGCGGCTATCGGACGCTTTGGCGGGGTCCTGCCGATAAGAATAATCATTCAGCGTGCCAATTTCATCCCCCAAATACAGCAGCGGAATCCCGCCAGCCGTCATCATAATGGCGTGGATCAGCAAAATGCGCCGGATGGCAAGTTCCACTTCGCGCGGGGTCTCTTCCTTTAATGCCTTCTCCAGCCCGGCTAAGGATGCGCACGTGCCAGAGATGCGGCAGTCGCCCGTTTTGCGATTCTCCTGAAAGGGCAAGCCGCGTGCAAAGCTGCCCGGAAAGCGCCCCGTGTAGAAGCTGTTAAGGAAGCGGCGGTGATCGGCGGCGTCTATCCACAGGCGGGCGGCGTCCTCATCCGAGAACGTCCAACCAATATCATCGTGGCAGCGCACGTAATTCACCCAGGCAGTTCCGGCGGGCAGGGCGTATCGCTCGCGCATCGAAAGAGCCAGCAGGCGCACCTCGCGGGTGGCAAGCGCGTTCCACAGCAGCGCCATCAGCAGCGGGTTATACGAAAGCTGACATTCCTGTGGGCTGACGTATTTCACCACGTCATCCGGGTGGACAATCGCCTCAGATTTGAAGAGCATGGCGGGCGCAACGATCTGCACGGCGGCGTTGAAGGCTTGAATAACCGTGTGGGCTTCGGGCAAATTCTCGCAGTTCGTCCCCATCCGCTTCCAGATAAACGCCACCGCGTCCATGCGCAGCACGTCAATCCCCTGATTTGCCAGGAAAGCCAGTTCCTCGGTCATTTTGATGAACACTTGTGGGTTATCGTAATTTAAATCCCACTGGTAAGCGTGAAAAGTCGTCCACACCCAGCGATCCATGCGGCGGTCGTAGGTGAACGCGCCGGGGTGTTCGGAGGGGAAAATTTCGCGCAGAGAGGGTTGGTATTGGTCGGGGAGGACGCGGTCGGGAAAGATGCGGTAGATTTTCTCGGCATCCGGGGCATTGCCAGTTTGGGCAGCGAGCCGTGCAGCCTTCGCCCAATCGTGTTCGTCAGAGGTGTGATTAAAGACGAAATCCAGTACCAACGAGATGCCCTCGGCGCGGAACGCTCGGGCAAGGTCTGCCAGCTGCTGCATTGTGCCGAGGGAAGGGTTGACTTCACGGTAAGAGGAAACGGCATAGCCGCCGTCATTTTCGCCTGCGGGGGCTTTAAAGAGCGGCATGAGGTGTAAATAGGTGAGCCCCAGCTCTTTGAAATAGGGCAGTTGGGCGCGGATGCCCTCCAGGTTGCCGGCGAATAGGTCTACATAGCACACGCCGCCCAACATCTTTTCCGAGGCGAACCAGGTAGGGTCAGCCTCACGGGATTCATCCAGGGCGCGTAGATCGGCGGGGCGTTCGATAAAGGAACGCGCCAGCGAGTGCAGCAACGCTTCTAGGTGATAGAAGAAGTCGTATTGCGTACCATATAATTCCCATAAATCACTAAAGAGACGCTCAAAGTGACGATCCAGGCGGCGTTGGAAGGTCTGCCACTCGGCGGGGGAGTGGGTGCGATAATCGGCAAAGGCAGAATCGAGCCGCGGGGAGAGGCGAGCGCGGGTTTTGAGGGCTTGTTCGTGCAGCCAGGCGGGGTCGGTCATGGCGGGAAGTCTCCTTATCAGGCGGATGTGCTTAGGGGGTATTGTACCGCGAAATTCGGGCGGGGAGTGTCCTAACCGCGCCTGTCTGGGAATCAATGAGAAAGCAATCATAAGAGGGCGATCTTCCCCCTTTTGATTGCTTTCTCATTAATTCCCAATAGAGTATAATCACGCCATTCCAAAGCGGGAGGGTGCGCGTTGAATTTGTGGTTTATGAGCGGATTAGCTGGGTTGCGGCGTTTTTTCTTGCATCAAAAACAAAACCTGATCTTTGCCCTGGCGCTGATCCTCCAAAACGCGCTGATTTTTGGGCAGCATTACGCCGGGCAGGTTGGCTTTCCGTGGGATTTCCCAGTCAGTTATTTCCCCTGGGTAGCGTATTGGACGGCTTCCATCGGCAAGGGGATTTTCCCACAGTGGATGCCGTATCAATCTATGGGCTATCCGTTTATTTTACAGTTGCAAGCCAGTTTGTTTTATCCCCCCTTTTGGCTCTTTCCGCTGCTGCAAATTCCGCATACCTATCAGGCTGCGGTCATCAGCCAGTGCCTGCATGTGCTGGCGGGCGCGCTGGGTTGTTATTTGCTGCTGAAAACCCTGTTCAAGCAGCCGGCGTATGCGTTGATTGGGGCGGTGGCGTTTCAATTTTTCGGCGGGTTTTATAGCAATGCCGAACATTCAGACGTGATCCGCTCGTTTGCGCTTATGCCCTGGATGTTGTGGAGCTTTACGTTTTATACCGAAACCGCGTGGGGGCGATTAAAACGCTGGCAATTGCCGGATCGAGTGTTGGCTGCCCCGCTGGTAGTGATGTTCTATGCTACGGGCGCGTACCCGGGCAGCTTTTTGGCGGCATGCTTCCTGATTGCCTGTTATGTGGGGGCGCAGCTGGCAATGAGCGGATTGCAAAAATCGCCTTTTCAGCGGTTGGCGGGGCAAGCCGGAATTTTGGCGACGCTGGCAGCCCTGGGGGTGATGATGGCGTTTGTTCACCTGGGTCCAAGCTGGACGTTCCGCGCGGAATTTTCACGCCTGAATGAATTTCCACAGCTCGAGCGCAACAATATTGTGGTGGCGGATTTGCCCGGGCTGTTCCTTTCCAATACCACTCTGCCGGGCGAAGTTTCGATGAATTCGCTGTATATTACCCTTCCGATGTTGCTTTTGGCGTTCTGCCTGCCGCTCGCAGCGATCAAAAAGCACGCTCCGCTGGTGGGATTGCTCGTTTTTGCCTCGCTCATGGCAGCCGGGTCGCAATCCTTCTTTTATAACGCCATCACGCGCTTGATTTCGCCGCTGGCGCTTTCGCGTTTTCCCTCTGGCGATTACCGCGCCTGGGTGTCGCTGGCGCTCATTGCCCTGGCGATGCCTGGGTTGGATGCGCTGTTGTTCCGCCGCGTGGGTTGGAAGAGCCTGTTGGCGCGGCTGGCGGTGGCGGTGGCGTTTTTCGGGTGGGGCGTGGCGCAGGTATACGTGAAGCCTCCCTTCTTCCTGTTGAACAAAGCCGATCCGGGCAGTGGGTTAAATGCGCTGCTGGCGTGGACGGGGTTAGGGGTTCACCCGCGCTATGTGGCGGCGTGCGTGGCGTTGTTCTTGATCGCCTTAATCGCGCTGTTTTTGTGCTGGCGGTGGGGGCAGCCGGGCATACCCCATTGGAAGATTGCCCTGCTGGTTGCCGTCATTTGCCTGGATGGGGGGCTGGTGATTTCGGATATGTACACCTGGCGCAGCGTGGTGGAATATCCGCACTTGTTTACGCCAAAAGGCGGCTTGTTGCATGAATTTACCGCTGGCGAATTTTCGTCCGCGGCGATTTTTGATCATTTCCCTGCGCAGCGCCCCGCCCGCCAAGTTGGGGATGACCCGGAAGATTTGCGCTGGCAGGGTTACATCAACGGCAATTATATGATGAGCGATTACAAAACCTGCCCCACCCATTCGTGCGGCGTGATCGAAAAATCGCCCGTGCTGCGCAATTATATGAAGCGCGCCTGGCAGCCGGTTTTGTTGCCGGTGGCGCAGCTCCCGGCGCAGCAAATGGCGGATATTCCCCGCGCAGGCGTGGCGCAGCTGGAGGAGAGCGTCTTCAATGCCCCCGCTGCTGGCGCAATCTCTGGCGTGCAGCAGGTTCGTTATGAGCCAAGCCGGATTGTGTATGAGGTCAATTTGCCCGCCGATACGCTGATGATCGAGAATGAGCTGTATTTCCCGGGCTGGTCAGGCGAAATTATCCATGCAGATGGGACGCGGGCGGCGCTGCAACCGGTGAAGGTCAATGATGCGCTGCGCGGGTGGGTGTTTCCCGCTGGACGCTATACGTTCCAGGCGAGTTTCGTCTTCCCCGGCTTTTCTACCTATGTCGCCATCAGCCTGGGCGCGTTGCTGGTCTGGTTGGCGGGGATGGTTCTTATAAAAAATAGGCATACTGCTCAGGAAGCCCAGCAATGATTAGACAATTTCGGTTACGCAGAGAAAATTACTCGACTACCGCAGGCTTCCTGCCGGAAGCCACTACACGGAGGAGGTCATCCCTGCGAATAGGGGAAATGCGACCTCTACCCCCGAAATCGTATCTGAGGTCAGAATCATCCCTGCGAATAGCGGAGGATGCCTGAGCCATAACGATTGGGCAAATAGCCCCCCTGGCACGCTCCTTGCAATATTGTAATGTGAAAGCAATTCACACCCCTCAGTATTTGAATAAGATGATAGAATGATTCATCAGCGTAAGGTGAAAATTCTGAGCAATTGAGTCTTTATTGGATTTACCGTTGGAGGGGAATCGGCGGAACGTGGTGGTGGGGTGGCATGAAGTGGCTGCGTGATCTGAATCTCGTTCAAAAATATATCCTCTTTTTACTAACGCTCAGTGTAATCCCGCTATTAATGGTGGGAGCGGTGGGGTATAACGTGGCTTACTCACTTTTTAAGACCGAGAGTCAGCGCACTACCCAACATTCTTTGGCGGATCAAACCGCCTATTTCGATCTGTATTTCAGCCAAGTAAACAGCGTAATGACCAATATTGTCAACACCAGCGTGGTGCAGCGAGTGGTGGAGGGCAGCAATCATTCTACTAGCGCCGAGGTGCTTAACTTTCAGCAGCAGGAGCTGCGTGTGTCGCTGCAAGATTACCTCTCGCTGGAAGGCTTGACTTCGGTGGACTTTTACTCCGCGCAGGGCGAGCATTATCACGTGGGTGAAGCCCTGGGCGCGCTTAATACCCGCTCTGATTTGCGCGATGCCCTCATGGTCAAGGCGCTTCAGTCTCATTTTGAAGAAACTTGGTCAGGGGTGGAACACAACCCCGAACCGTATGCGTTTCATCACCATGTGCTGACGACTGCGCGCGTCTTGCTGCGCCCGGCGCAAATTGGAGCGCCGGTAACGGTAGCGGGCGTTTTGGTCGTCACCCATGATTTGACCATGCTGATGAAGCATATCTCCGAGGTGTACCTGGGCGAAAATGCCATCCTGACCGTTTTTGACGCGCAAAATACCCTGGTGTATAGCAATAATGCCGTGATGGGCGATTATTTGGCGCATCTGCCCGCGGCGGATCTCTATCCCGCGCTCACCTGGAACGGCGAAGGCTATCAGGCAACCCAGGCAACTGGGGCACAAAGCGGCTGGCGGTTAATTTGCCTGCTGCCTGTGGCGAATTTTGTTGCCAAAACCATGCCGATTGCCCACGCCACCCAGGCAGCGGTGATCGTTTGCCTGCTGTTGGTAATCTTTACTGCGCTGTTTATTTCGCGAGGCGTGGTGCAGCCCATTAAAGCAATTACCGACCAGTTTAAACTATTAGAGCAGGGCAACGCGCAGGGCGGCAAACGTCTGACCGGCGGCATGAGCGGGGAGATCAGCGAACTAATCACCTGGTTTAATACCTTTATGGATAATATGGTTTCCGCGCGGATGCTGCGCGCCAGTGAAGAACGCTACGAACTGGCTGCCAACGCTGCTTTTGATGGTTTGTGGGATTGGAACTTAGAGACGGGCGATTTTTACCTTTCGGCGCGCTGGAAGGCGGTGCTGGGCTATAAAGCCTGGGAGATTAAAGATTCGCCGCTGGAGTGGTTTAACCGCGTCCTGCCAGAAGATCAGGAACGCTTGCAGATAGCCATCCGCGATCATGTGGAGGGCAAAACCACCCTGCTGGAAAACGAACACCGCATGCTGCACAAGGACGGCTCGTATCGCTGGATGCTGGCGCGCGGGGTGGCTGCCCGTGATTCGCGTGGCGTGGCGTACCGCATGGCTGGCTCGCATACCGACATCACCGACCGCAAGCAGGCGGAGGAAAAATTACGTCACGATGCCTTGCATGACGCGCTCACTGGGCTGCCCAACCGAATTTTATTCCTAGACCGGTTGGAGCGCGCCTTTTTGCGCCTGAAACGCTACGAAAAACCCCTGTTTGCCGTCCTCTTTTTGGATTTTGACCGCTTTAAGGACGTGAACGACACCCTGGGGCATGATGTGGGCGATCAACTCTTGATGGAGAGCGCAGAACGGCTGCTGAAGGTCGTCCGCACGGTGGATACGGTGGCGCGTCAGGGCGGGGACGAATTTGTGATCCTGCTCGAAGAGATCACCTCTATTTACGATGCCACCCAAATTGCCGCGCGAATTCAAGAAGAGATCGGCGCGCCGTTCCTCTTTAACGGGCATATTCAGATCATCAGCGCGAGCATTGGCATTGTGATGGGCAGCCAACAATACGAAACGGTGGAAGACATTTTGCGCGATGCCGATATTGCCATGTATCAGGCGAAGGCGGCGGGCAGGGCGTGTTACCAGGTGTTTGACGTGGGCATGCGCGAGCAGGTGCTGGCGCGCGTGGTGCTGGAAGGCGATTTGCGGCAGGCGGTGAAAGACCAGCAGATGTTCCTGCAATATCAGCCCATCATGGACATGTCTCAACGCTGTATTGTCGGCTTTGAGGCGTTGGTGCGTTGGCTGCATCCGCTGATGGGGGTGCTGCCGCCCGATAAGTTCATCCCTATTGCCGAGGAGACTGGGCTGATTTTGCCGATGGGCTTGTGGATTTTGCACGAGGCTTGCCGTCAGGGCAAGGCGTGGCAGGCGCAATATGGCTCAGCCTTTACGATGAGCGTTAATCTTTCGGCGGTGCAGCTGGCGTGTGAAGCATTGCCGCAGCAGGTGATGGAAATTCTTGCCGAAACAGGCTTTTGCGCCGACCATCTGGTGTTTGAGGTGACCGAAAGCGCGATTGTGCGCGATGTGCGCGTGGCAAATGAACGCCTGACCCAGTTGAAGGCGATGGGCGCGCAAATCCACATGGACGATTTCGGCACCGGCTATTCCTCCCTCTCTAATTTGCGCGCCTTCCCCATTGACGCAATCAAGATTGACCGCTCTTTTGTAGCAGGTTTGAATAAAACCAATCAGGATGTGGGCATGGTGCATGCTATTGTGATGATGGCGCACGAATTGGGAATCCAGGCGGTGGCGGAGGGCATTGAGACCGGAGAGCAGTATAATCAGATAGAAGCGCTAGGCTGCGAATTTGGGCAGGGCTACTTCATCGCGCGCCCCCTCAGCATTGCCGCCACCGAAGCGCTGTTGGCGGGCAGAGTGGGGAGCTCTTCCTGCCTGCGCGAGCGGGCAGGGTGTTGAAGAATTGAGGGTTTGTAGACGGGTCTCGTGGATCGGTGAGGCTTCCTCTATCCCTCGGCTTCGCCGTATCCCTTTCTCCCTTGGGATAGAGGAAATCTCGGCAAGCCACAATATTGGTCTAACAAGGACGTTCTTCAACCCTGGGATTAGAGAGAAAATCCTTGACAGGTGCGTTATAAGCCAAAAAGAGGGAGAGAATCATGCAGATTGTGCGTTATCAGATGCGAGCTGAACCGGCGAAATATGGCTGGTTGTATGAGGACAAGGTGGGCGCGTTAGATGGCACGCCCTTTGGCGAATATTCGCGCCAAGAAGCGACCATCCCGCTGGGGATGGTGAAGTTGCTTTCGCCGGTCATCCCGGGTAAAATTGTGTGCGTGGGGCGCAATTACGCCGAACACGCCCGCGAGCAGGGCTTTGAGCCGCCCGCGTACCCCATGCTGTTCCTCAAACCGCCCTCCGCGGTGATCGGCATGAATGACACGATTATTCTGCCGCCCCAATCCGCGCAGGTGGAGCATGAGGGCGAGCTGGCGGTGGTCATCGGCAAACGCGCGCATTGGGTGACGGCGGAGGATGCGCGTTCGTACATCTTCGGCTATACGGTTGCCAACGACGTGACCGCGCGCGATTTGCAGCGCCAAGATGGGCAGTGGACGCGCGGCAAGGGCTTTGATACCTTCTGCCCCCTCGGTCCGTGGATTGAAACGGAGCTTGATCCGGTGGATGTGTTGGTGCAAACCCGCGTCAACGGCGAGATGCGTCAGATGGCTTCTACCCGTGAGATGCTTTTCCCCATCGAGCAGGTGATTGCCTTTATCACCTCGGTGATGACCTTAGAGCCGGGCGATGTGATCTTGACGGGAACGCCCGCCGGCATTGGTCCGCTCAAACCGGGCGATGTGGTGGAAGTGAGTGTAGAAGGCATTGGCGCTTTGCGCAATGGGGTGGCAGCGCAAGGATAAATCACCCCAGCCCCTAGCCCCTCCCCGCCAGCAGGGAGGGGAAGAAATTGCTTTATTCTTTCTTGCCCTCCCTGTTCTTTGGGGAGGGACAGGCGAGCGTTCTTCTCGCCAGGGTGGGGTGATCTTCTCTTAAAATTCCAAATGGGCGAGGAGCTTCCAGCGGGGGGCATAGGAGGTGGGCTGATCGGCGGGGAGGGGGGTGGCGATGATGAACATGCGCCCCCACGAGGCGTTGCCATGCGCGGCGATGCAGGTTTGGAAGATCAGCTGCTTGCCGGGGGCGTAGATGCGGTTGAACAGGTCGCCTGCCGTCAGCCGCTCCTGCGGGTTATCCATATTAATGAAGTCAGAGAAGGGGCTGCTGGGTGAAAGCGCCTGGTATCTTTGCGCCGTGTTGATCTCATACCCCTGAGCGTGACCATCCCCATAGATGACATAGGCGGTTTGGTGGGAACGCAGGGCGGCGAATTGCGCGCCTGCCAGGTCGTTGTGCGCCAGAATGCCCACCGTGCCGTATTTTTCCGCTAAGCCAAACTGAGTGGCTTGGTCAGGGTTGCGGGTGACAAAGCCGCTTTGCCCTTCCGGTTGCGGCGAGACGGGCAGCGCGAGGGTGTTGGATACGTAAATGCCCACCACGGCGTCTTTTTCGCCGGTCTGCACCTGGGCGGTGAAGGCTTCCAACGAGGGGAAGCGGCTGACCACCGGGGTAGACGTGGGGAATAGGGTGGAGGTAGGGGATGCGGTGGAGGTTGGCGCAGCGGTGGGGAAGGGTAAGCGCGCCATTGGGGTGGATGTGGGGTAAGATGTGGCAGGCGCGCCCGCAAGCGCAGTGGTGGGAATCAGCACAAAACCTCCAATAAAAAAGGCTGCCAGAGCAGCCCAGGTGAACAAAACGGGGCCATTAAATTTGGTCATATTCTTTTTCCCGGGGGATTTCCTCCGTTGAAGATGGGGTTATTTTAGGATAAAAAGAGGAAAATTAGTAGGGGAAATGGGCGGCTGTAAGGCGGTTGTAAAGGGAGGGAAAAAAATTGGCGCAAATCGTAATTTTCTGCGACTATCCAAATATGGGCTGTCCACGTAGTGGCGCACTGCGTGCGCCTGTGTATGCAGGGAAATATTCCGGTGGAAACGCGAAAATGTTGATCCACCTCATGCGCACGCAGTGCGCTACTACATGGACGGGGCTATCGGCCCTCGCCACCCCACCGGAATGTTTGCGTAATTCCGTTTGGTGGTATAATATCCCGCAGGGATCATCCTAACGATAGATCATTAAGTCGAGACTTTTTCAGGAGAACAAAGTATGTCCGGTCATTCTAAATGGGCAACCATTAAGCGCAAAAAAGGCGCAGCCGATACCAAGCGTGGGCAGGTATTTACGCGGCTGACGCGCGAGATTGTCTTATCTTCACGAGAAGGCGGCGGGGATATGGATTCAAATTTCCGCCTGCGCCTGGCAGTGGAACACGCGCGCGCTCAAAATATGCCCAAAGATAACATTGAGCGCGCCATCCGGCGTGGCACCGGCGCGGATAAAGACGCTGGCGTGCTGGAACAGGTCTATTATGAAGGCTACGGTCCCCACGGCATTGCCATGATGGTGGAATGCGTGACGGAAAACCGCAACCGCACCGTGGCGGAAGTCCGTCACCTGTTTTCGCGCTCCAATGGCAGCATGGCGGAAGCCGGTTCAGTTGCCTGGCAGTTCACCCGCAAGGCGTATTTCTCGGTCCCCTCTGAAAAAGCCAACTTCGACACGATCTTTGAACTGTGCGTAGACGGTGGCGCGGATGACGTTACCGAAGACGATGGGCTGATTGAAATTTATTCGCCAGTCGAAACGTTCAAGACCCTTTCCGATAAACTGCGCGCCGCCAATGTTCCGATTGAAGACGCAGAGCTGCGCATGGTTGCCAATCAGGAAATGGAATTGGGCGTGGACGAAACCATGCAGGTCATGCGCTGCATTGACGGCTTGGAAGAGCTGGATGACGTGCAAAGCGTGTTCTCGAATTTGCGCATCTCCGATGAAACCATGGCTGCCCTGGAGGCGGAAGAAGAATAACGCATGCTGGTGTTGGGCATTGACCCGGGTACGGCGACCACCGGCTACGGCTTGGTCCGCGAACTGCCGGATGGGCAGTTTGTCACGGTCGAATACGGGGTAATCCTGACGCCGCCGAAGATGTTGGCGGAACAGCGTTTGCTGATGTTGTATGATCGCTTGAATGAAATTATGCTTCTCCACCGTCCCGATTGTGGCGCGGTGGAGAAGTTGTTTTTCCAACGGAACGTGACGACAGCCATTGCGGTGGGGCAGGCGCGCGGGGTGATTCTGCTCTCGCTGGCGCAGCATGGCCTCAAGCTGGGCGAATATACCCCGCTGGAAGTCAAGCAAACCGTCACCGGCTATGGCGGCGCGGAAAAAAAGCAGGTGCAGATGATGGTGCAGGCAATCCTGAAGCTGCCCGCCCTGCCCCGCCCCGATGACGCCGCCGATGCCCTGGCGATTGCCATCACCCATTTGCAATTCTACCGGATGCGGGAGCTGGGCGCGGGGTAAACGCCCCTGCCCCACCCCTAGGAGACTTTCGCTTGAGCGCCCTTTTCTTTGGTGATAACCTCCACGTTTTGCGCGAACACATCCCCGCTGAATCGGTGGATTTAATTTACCTTGATCCGCCTTTCAACTCAAAGCGCGATTATAACGTGTACCTCAAGACCCCCAAAGGGGTGAAGTCAGACGCGCAAATCACCGCCTTTGAGGATACCTGGCATTGGGGCGAGCAAGCAGAAGGCGAATATACCGACTTGCTGCATGACCCCAATACGGATATTTCCGCGCTGCTCTCTGCCTTGCGCACCTTTTTGCATGAATCAGACATGATGGCGTACCTGGTGATGATGACCACCCGCTTGCTGGCAATGCACAAAGTCCTCAAACCCACCGGCAGCCTGTATCTGCACTGCGACCCCACCGCCAGTCACTATCTCAAAATAATCCTCGATGCAATATTTGTACACAAAAACAGCTTTAGAAATGAAATTATTTGGCATTACAAGCGTTGGCCAGCTAAACAAAAAAATTTCCAACGCATGCACGATGTTATTTTGTTTTACTCAAAGAAGTACCAGAATAATCAATTTAATGTCTTGATGGAACCCCTCTCTCCAGGAACTCAAAAGAGGTGGAGAGGCATGAAAAGCAAAGTTGAATATAGCGGCGACGTCAGACTTGTTACTCAAAAGACAAGCGATGAGTCGCCCGGCCGCCCAATGGATGATGTGTGGGATATCCCGGTTATAAATTCACAGGCGCGCGAACGTCTAGGCTACCCGACGCAAAAGCCATTGGCGCTGTTAGAGCGGATTATTCAAGCCAGCAGCAACCCTGGGGATGTGGTGTTAGACCCGTTTTGTGGGTGCGGCACAGCGGTTCACGCGGCGCAAAAGCTGGGGCGGCTGTGGTTGGGGATTGATATTACCCATCTTTCCATTCACCTGGTGGAACGGCGGCTGAAAGATGCCTTCCCGGACATTCAATTCACCGTCCACGGCGAGCCGGAAGACGTGGAGGCTGCCCGCGACCTGGCTTTCCGCGATAAATATGAGTTTCAATTCTGGGCGTGTTCGATGGTGGGGGCGCAGCCCTATAAGGGCGGCAAAAAGGGCGCGGATACTGGCATTGATGGGATGATTTATTTTCAGGACGATCAAGCCACTGATAAAAAGATCATCGTCAGCGTGAAGGGCGGCGATCACGTCACCCGTACTATGATCGCTGATCTGAAAAATACGGTAGAGCGCGAAAAGGCGCAGATGGGCATCTTCGTCACCCTGGTTGCCCCGACCGCCCCCATGAAGAAAGAAGCTCTCAGCGCGGGCTACTATACCAGCCCCTTTGGGGAGTTTCAGAAAATCCAAATCATCAGCATCGAAGAACTGATGAGCGGCAAACGTCCTAGTTATCCTGATTTAAGCCGGGGCGGGGCATCTTTCAAAAAGTCCAAAGTGGAAAAGAAACAGGGCGATCAGCCAGAGTTATTTTAGAGAACAAGAAAGTGTAGGCAGACGATGATTATTACCAGTGCGGCGAACGAACGGGTGAAAGCCATCCGCAAATTGCAAGAGCGCAAGGCGCGCCAGGAAAGTGGACTGTTTTATGTGGAGGGGCTGCGCCTGGTGGGGGAAGCCAGCCAATCCGGCGCGCCGATTGATACGATGATTTACGCGCCTGACCTGCTTTCTTCAGACTTCGGGCGGCAGGTGTTGGTGGAGCAGGAAGCCGCCGGGGTGGAAATTTTGGAAGTCGGCGCGGATTTGTTCCGCCGCATGGCGATGAAGGACAATCCACAGGGGATTGCGGCGGTGGTGCGTCAAAAATGGGTGAGCCTGAGCGCGGTCAAGCCGCAAGCCGGGCAATCTTGGGTGGCGTTGGATTCCGTGGCAGACCCGGGCAACTTGGGGACGATTTTGCGCACCCATGACGCGGTCGGCGGCGTGGGCGTGATCTTGTTGGATCAATCTACCGATCCATATGACCCCTCTTCGGTGCGCGCCAGCATGGGGGCGTTGTTCGCCCAGCAGCTGGTCAAGTGTTCTTTGGCGGAATTTACCGAATGGAAGGCGCAAACCGGCGTGGCGTTGATCGGCACATCCGGCGCAGCCGAGCAGGATTATCATGCCTATCGCTACCCCTCCCCGCTGGTGGTCTTGATGGGGTCCGAGCGGCAGGGGCTGCTTCCCGAACACCTGGCGTTGTGTGACGAGGTCGTCAGCATCCCCATGCGCGCTGGCGGCAGTGATTCGCTGAACCTGGCGGTGGCGGCGGCGGTGGTGCTGTATGAAATCCATAATCAGCGGAGAGAAAAATAAATGATTGCACGAGTGGCGGGCGAAGTCGTTGAACTTGGCGATCACCTGGCGGTGGTGATGGTGGGCGGGGTGGGCTTGCAGGTATCCATCCCTGAGCCGCTGCGCGGGCGGCTGCGTTTGCAGGAACACGTGCTGCTCTTTACGCAGATGATCGTCCGCCAGGATTTGCTTGCCCTGTATGGCTTTGAGACGGACGAGGATCGCCGCTTTTTCAATCTGCTGATGGGCGCGGACGGGGTCGGTCCGAAGATGGCGTTGAATATCCTCTCCACCCTCAGCGTGGATGCCATCCGCCGCGCCGTGTCCGCCGATCAGCCGGAGATGTTCAGCCGCGTATCCGGGGTGGGCAAGCGTACTTCACAAAAGATTATGCTCCATTTGCAGGGCAAGGTGGAATTTGAGGGGACGTTAGACGCCACCGCCAGCCTGAGCAACGTGGATGAATCGGTGCTAGAGGCGTTGACCTCGCTGGGCTATAGCATTATAGAGGCGCAAACCGCGCTGCAATCCATCCCGCGCGATACGCCGGATGTGGTGGAAGACCGTCTGCGGGTGGCGTTGGGCTATTTTGGGGGGTAGGTTTAGCTTTTCTGGTAACGGCTCAGGCACCCCACCCTGGCGAGCGTTCTTCTCGCTGAGGGGTGGGTGGCGGGGCGATCTGGGCTATCCGTTCCCCTCCCTGTTCTTTGGGGAGGGACAGGCGAGCGTTCTTCTCGCCAGGGTGGGGTGATCCCTCTTAGCTGTTTTGTGGATGCTCCACCACTAATCCAATGGCATGGACGACCTGATCCATGTCTTCTTGGTTAATGTCGCCCATTTTTCGCACAAAGCGGGTGATAGAGACGGCGCGCAGCTGAAACGCATCCACCGCGGAGGGTTTGACGAGCCTGTTTTGCACAGATGGCATGAGTTTCACCATCCAGGCGGCTTGTTGGTATCTATCTTTCCATTCGGTGATGGGGACGATGACCCGCAACGGCAAAGCGCCCATCACGTCACTGCTGACGATGAGGGCGGGGCGGGATTTTTGCATTTCTGCGCCAACGGTGGGGTCAAGGTCTACCTGCCAGATTTCGCATCTAAGCATTCACGAAATCCTCGCCGTCCAGGCAGGTGAAGGCAGTTAGTTCAGGATCGGAGGCATAATCATCCGCCAGGTTTTGAGCGGCAAGCTGCATTTCCTGGTAGGTGCGCGCCACGAGCTGCGCGTTGAGGAAGGAGCGCACGATTTCAGAGAACGAAACGCCCATCTTTTCGGCGATTTCATCCAACTGCTTCCTTTGATCCTTCTCCAGTAAAATTTGCGTGCGAATCAATTCAGACATCATAACCCCTTGCTTACATAACCCTTTTTGATCCCCTATTTTGTGTACATGATTATACACCATTTGTTGTGTATGGTCAATACACAATTGAAAGATTGTTAAGGCGATTTGCAAAGGTACCCTCTGTAACAGCGATCTCTATATCAATTAACTTGTTATTGCTCAGTCGCCCCAGTCCCTGTAGTGGCTTCCGGCAGGAAGCCTGCGGTTGGTCGAGTCATTCTCTCTGCACAACCGAAATTGCCTGATATTGCCAGACTTCCTGCCGGAAGCCACTACACGGGTCGGTTCATCAATGCGAATATGGAGATGCTTGCACGCTGAGGGATAAAAATCCCTCTTACCCCTCCCCAAACCGCCATTCGGCGGTGCCATTTTCCTTAATTTCCAGCTGTGAGCCGGGGGCAAAGACGAACAGGACGGGCAGGATGGGGCGCGCCAGCTCCAGGGTGATGGAGCGGATGCGGTATTTGTGTTCGGTGGGTTCTTCGGGCAGGAAGCGCAGGGTGATTTCATCTTGCGGGTGGCGCAGGAGGAGGGTATCGCCCTCTCTGCTCTGCGCATAGCCAAAATAGGTCAGCACGGCGGCGTATTTTTCGGCGTATTCCTGCCCCATCCGCAGGGTGATTTCGCTGATGCGGCGGAAGGCGGGCAAGCCCTGACCGATTTTCTTCGGGCGCGGCTGATTCCACTGCGAGAGGTACGCTTCGCGGGTCAGCAGCCCACTTTCCGGCACAGGCAGCCCCTTGAACTGGAAGATTGCCGGAGTATATTCCATAATCCACGAGTCAAATGAGGGCAAGTTCAGCGATTCGGCGATGCGCACATAGTGGAACCAATCCACCGTATCCGCGCCGACTTGCAATTCGCGCAGGGTGCGGAAGGGGGCATAGCCAAACTTGGATTCGATGGCGGCGGCGGCTGCGCCCATCCCGCCCGGCTCATCCACCGAGAACGCCAGCCCGCCCCAGCCATCCGCGGCTTCTTCCTGCCAGAACCCGGCGGAGGCGGGGAACAGCTCGATGTAATTTTCGCGGGTGTAAAAATACGCGCCCGACCAGCGTTCACCGGCAACGGTTTGAGTCACGCGCCGCTCCACCCCAGGGAACGCCGTCTGCAAAAAGTCAGAGGTGAGGATGGTGCGGTAGACGCGGTCAGGCAAGACCAGGTAGAGGTGATTTAAATGGAGGTTCATAGGCGATTCGGGTCCACAATGAATTCCCACCAATTATTCGGGATACCGGCGGTTTTGCCGGGGACGTGCGGCAGGGCGTTTAGCCACCAGCGATGATGCTCGCCCAGGTCGCCATTCCCCCATTCGGCGCAGGTGACAAGCTGCGGCGCGCCGGAAAGGTTGGGGAAGGTTTGCCAATTGCGGCAGCCGCTCAGGACGGGGCTCTCGTTGCCCCAGTCGTAATCATAGGTGGAGTTGGGCGCAAAATGCACAGTGCCCACTTCCGCCTGACCGGGGGCGATCTGGTCGTAGCGGGTGAAGCGTTTCCACAGGTTGCGCGGGTCGCCCTCGGGGATGGGGCGGAAGGCGTGATCGAGGATGGATTCGGCGCGGTGGGCGTAACTTTCGAGCATTTCACCCACGCCACGCTCAAAATTAAACGCCATCATCACATAGCGGCGACCGGCGGCGGAATTTTCGAACGTGGGAGAATTGCACCAGAAGGCGCCCGGTCCCGCCATGCGCGATTCGTAGAACCCGGCAAACGGAAAGCCAACCGTCCAGACTTCATCAATAGCGCCGGACTTGATCTTTTCTGGCAGGTGAAAATCCGCCAACAGCCGCGAATAATCCACCCCATCCGGTTGATGAAAGCCCGCCTGATCCCGCCAACAGCGCAAATATTCACCGCCGGTGTAGCAAAAGCCGTCCTCCTTTTGCGGGAAAGCATCCACGCTGAATTGTTCCGCGATCTGGTAATTCGCATAGCCATGACTGGCGATCTGCAAATCGCTGATGAATTCCTGGATGAGGGCGTGCGGGTCATTCCAGCCCAAAATTTCGCTCAGGCGGCGGTTGCGCTGAATGGGGACGACCGGGTCATAGATCACCAGGCAGACCTTGGGATGGGCGGGCAGGCGCGGGGCAGGGTCGTTCTCAGGCAGCACGTCCACCGGCAGCGGTTGTGCTGGGGTTATTGCCTGGAGGACGGCAGCAGTGGATGGCGCGCCGGAGAAGATGCCGCGCAGTCCGTTGAGCAGGGTTTGGAAGAAGTTTGGGTCAGCCATGAGCGCCTCTTTGGGTTGCCAGGGGATGGGTGATTCTTTGGTTAATTATAGACCAAAGCGCAAAAAGGCAATCGTGCGATCCCACGCCAGTTGGGCGGCTTGGGCATTGTACGCATCCGCGCGATCCGTTTCCGCGAACCAATGCCCCGTGCCGGGGTAGGTATAGAAAGCCACCGGGCGGGCTGCGCTTTTCAGGTTCTGTTCCAGCGCGCGAATCTCGGCGGCGGGTTCGTAGGGGTCGGCTTCGGCAAAGTGACCGAGGAAGGCGGCTTTGGATTGCTGATAATTGCCTGTGCCGCCATCTGTGGCATAAAATAAGGTGACGGCGCGGATGAGGTCAGGTTTCTGCTGCGCCAGCCACAACGCCCAATTGCCGCCAAACGAAAATCCGATGGTAGCTAACGGCGTGTGCGGGGCGGCGCGTTGGCTGAGGGGATCCGTGGCAGCAAGCAGCAGGTCGGGGATGCCCGACTCCTGTTGCATCTGTGGGAGGAGCTGCTCGGCTTCCGCTACGGTGTGGGCGACTTTGCCGGCGAACATATCCGGCGCGAGGGCAACGAAGCCTTCTTGCGCCAGCCGGTCGCAAAATTGGCGGATAAAGTCGGTCATTCCCCACCAGGCATGCAGCACCAGCACGCCGGAGCCATTGCCCGATGGGGGTATTGCCAGATATTGGGTTTGGTTGGTCATTTTTGCCTCCATAAGGTTAATTATAGCCAATTTTGGAACGGATCAGGCGTATCTTTTCAGGCGTGTCTTGCTGCATCCGTGCAGTGTCCGCTGTGTAGTGGCTTCCGTGTAGTGGCTTCCGTGTAGTGGCTTCCGGCAGGAAGCCTGACAATATCAGGAATTTTTTGGTTACTGCCCAGGCATCTCCATATTCGCATTGATGAACCAGTCCGTGTAGTGGCTTCCGGCAGGAATCCTGACAATATCAGGAATTTCGGTTGTGCAGAGAGAATGACTCGACCCAACCGCAGGCTTCCTGCCGGAAGCCACTACACGGACGGGGCAGTAACCTTCAATAAAGATTGGCGCAGACGTTGCCGCACGGAACGAATCCCCCTGCATTCGCGTCTGAACTATAATTCAAGGAAGAGCTGTTTAGGATGGCGGAATCAGGAGCAAAAATGATGACTGGACGGATGTTTCCTCAGCGGATCACGGTTTTTATCGCGGGCGCGTTGCTCATGACGCTGGTTTTGGCGGGCTGCAACTTGCCCAAGGCGCCAAGTGCCACACAACCCACTTCGGCGGCGGATATTTCGACTGCGGCGGCGAAAACGGTGGAGGCGCTCACCTCCGGCGGCGTCACCCCGGAGCAGATTACTCCGCAGGCAACGAACACCCCGCAGGCAACCGATACCGCCAAACCAGCGGCGGGCGGCGGACCGGGCAATACCTCCACGCCTGCGCCCACCTCTTCCCCAACCCCCGCGTGTGACCTGGCAGGCTTTATTGCCGATTTGACCATCCCGGATGGGTCTACGGTGATGGCGGGGCAGTCGTTTACCAAGCAATGGCGGCTGCGCAACAATGGCACCTGCACCTGGAAGAGCAATTACGCGGTGACCTTTGATTCTGGCGATGCGATGGGCGCGCCCGCCTCGCAGCCGCTGGGTAAGGACGTTGCCCCCAACGAGACGGTGGATATTTCCGTCCAGTTTACCGCGCCCACTCAGCCAGGCGAGTATCGCTCGAGCTGGAAGCTGCGCAACACCAAAGGCGTGCTGTTTGGCACGGGGACGAATAATCTGCCCTTCTTCGTGGCGATTAAGGTCGGCTCCTCCACCCCCATCACCGGCGGATATGAGTTTGTGGCGCAAGCGTGCAGCGCGGATTGGTCAGGCAATGATACGACCATCCCCTGCCCGGGCGCGAACGGCAGCAATGCGGGCTTTGTGTTCAAGGTGGATAACCCGGTATTTGATACGGGTTACATCGATAACGAACCGGCTCTGCTGATGAACCCGCCCTATACTTCCGGCGGCGTGATTCGCGGTAAATTCCCGCTGTATCAGGTGAAGGCGGGCGACCATTTCCGCTCCGTCATCAGCTGCGAGCAGAACGCCAAGCAGTGCGCGGTGATCTACGAGCTGGGTTACGTCAGCGCGGATCAGAGCGGCGTGCAGGCGGTGAAGACCTGGGAGGAGAGTTACGATAATACTCTGACGAATGTGGATGTTGACCTTTCCGCCCTGGCTGGCAAGACGGTCAACTTTGTGCTGATGGTCACTGCCAAATCCAACGGCAGCGGCGACCGCGCCCTGTGGCTGCGTCCGCGCATTGAGGCGCAGAAATAGCAGCCCCCTCAACCCTATTCACAGTTCGTCCGCAGTCTCTTTGCCACAAGATTCCTGTAGGGCTTGCCTATTCCTCGATATTCTATTCCTAGAGGAGGGGCAAGCCCTATATCTACCTAAATAAAGGGCGTCCTATACCGGTTCTTCCTCAAAGCGCATGCTATACAACTGGGCGTACATGCCGCCCTTGGCGAGCAATTCCTGATGTTTGCCCTGCTCCACCACCCGCCCATCGCTGACGACCACAATCCGGTCGGCGTTGACGATGGTGGACAGGCGGTGGGCGATCACAAACGAGGTGCGCCCCTTTAACAGGCGTTCCAGCGCGATCTGGATGATATTTTCGGTCTGGGTATCAATGCTGGAGGTGGCTTCATCCAAAATAAGGATGCGCGGGTCGGCGAGCAGGGCGCGGGCGAAGGAAATGAGCTGACGCTGCCCTACGGATAGCACTACCCCGCCTTCTTCTACCGGCGTTTCGTAGCCCATGCGCAGGCGTCCGATAAACTCATCCGCGCCCACGGCTTTTGCCGCCGCTTCCACCTCGGCATCGTTTGCGTCCAGCCGCCCAAAGCGGATATTATCGCGCACGGTGCCGGCGAACAGGAATGGGTCTTGCAGCACAATGCCCATTTGACTGCGCAGGCTGAACTGAGTCACTTTGGCAATGTCATAGCCATCAATCAGGATGCGCCCGGCGGTGGTATCGTGAAAGCGGGCGAGCAGCTTGATGGTGGTGGTCTTGCCTGCGCCGGTCTTGCCCACAAACGCCACCGTCTCACCGGCGGCAATGTGCAAATCCACATCCTGCAAAATGGGGGTAGGATCATCGCTGTAATGGAAATCCACGTGGTCAAAATCCACCTGACCGGTGATGCGCGGGAGGATGGCGGCATCGGGGGCATCGCGCACTTCCACCGGCGCGGTAATCAGGCTGAGGATGCGCTCGCCGGATGCCATGCAGGACATAAATTCGTTGTAGCGCATGGATAAGTCGCGGATCGGGTCAAAGAAGCGACCGATATACAAAACGAACGCCACCAGCACGCCGGGCTCCAGTTTTTCGCCCAGCAGCGCAGCCCCGCCCACATAAATGACCAACGCCACCGCGATTGTCCCCAAATAATCAACCGAGGGGAAGAAGAGGGAGGAGAGGCGCGCGGCGATCATGTTGGCGGTCAGGTTATAGAAATTCACCACGTCACGGAAATAGGAATAATTGGTATCTTCGCGCGAAAAAGATTGCACCACGCGCACCCCGTTGATGTTTTCCGCCAGAACGGAGTTTACCCAGCTCATCGCCATGCGAGCGCGGCGGTAATTATCGCGGGCGTATTTGCGGAACAGGAAGGTGATAACCGTCATCACGGGCAGCACGGCGAAGGAAAGCAGCGACAGGCGCGGGTTCATAATCAGCATGGTGACGATAATGCCGCCCAGGGTGAACACGTCACGGGCGACCGCCAGGAGCGTCCAGGTGGCAAAGTCACGCAGCACGCCCACATCATTCATCATGCGCGAGGTGATCCGCCCCACGCTGTACCGGCTGAAGAAGCTGAGGGAAAGCTGTTGCAGGCGTTCAAAAATAGAGATACGAATGTCAAAAATAATGGACTGCCCCACCTCTGCCATCACGTTGGTGCGGATGTAGTTGAAGAACCACTGCACAATCTGAGTGAACATAAACAGCAGCACGGCGGTGCGCAGCGCATCCACCGAATTTTTGGCAATCCCCTGGTCAATGGCTTGCTCAATGAGGTACGGACCGGCCACGCCCGCCAGCGAACTGAGCGCCATATAGAAAACGCTGCCCCAAATGCGCCCCCGGTATGGGTGGATGAACTCCAGCAGCTTGGCGGCGACTTCGGGGTCATATTCTTTATACGGCAGGTCATCCATCTGCGGCGGGGTGATCTGCGAAAAGGTTGGTTTGACAGTGGTTACGCTGGTCATGCGATTTTTCCTCCTTTAGCTGCGGCAGAGGTGACTTTCTCTTTTTGCAGTGCCGCCATGGTTTGCTGAAAGCGTTCCTGGTCGCGCAATTGCAGGTCATAAATTTCACGATACAGCCCTGGCTGCTGCAAGAGTTCATCGTGGGTGCCTTGCTGCGCGATGCGCCCCTGATCGAGGACGAGGATCACATCCGCGCGGTGGACGGTGGTGAGGCGTTGGGCGATGACGAAGGTGGTGCGCCCCTGCATGAGGGTCTTGAGGGCTTCCTGGATGAGATGCTCGGTCTGCGTATCCACTGAGGAAGTGGAGTCATCCAAAATGAGGATGCGCGGGTTGAGCAACAGGGCGCGCGCAATCGCCACCCGCTGACGTTGACCGCCGGAGAGGGTGATGCCGCGCTCACCGACTACCGTCTGGTAGCCTTTGGGCTGCTCGGTGATGAAATCATGCGCCTGGGCAGCCTTGGCAGCCGCGATAATTTCGTCCATGCTGGCAGTGGGATGCCCATAGGCGATGTTTTCGGCAATCGTGGCGGAAAACAGCAGCGAAGTTTGCAGCACAATCCCAATTTGACTGCGCAGGGTCTTTAAATCCAGCTGGCGCACATCCACCCCGTCCACCTTGACCGCGCCCGCCGTCACGTCATAGAAGCGTGGGATCAGGTTCATCAGCGAGGTTTTGCCTGAGCCGGTGGGTCCCACCAGGGCAATCACCTGATTGGGATGCACCGTGAGGTTGATGTCATGCAGGGCATGGTCTTTTTCGTAGCGGTAGCGGAAGGAAACATTCTCGAAAGTCACCTCGCCGCGCAGGTCAGGCAGCGAAATAGACGATTCCGGCGAGCGAATCTCTGGCTTTTTATCCAAGACCTCAAAGGTGCGCTCTAAGCCCGCGGAGCTTTCACCGGCGGCGTTGATCAGCCAGCTGAGCTGTTGAGCCGGACCGGAAAGCAGCAGCACGTAGCTGTTGAACGCCACCAGCTCGCCGAGCGAAATTTGCCCATTCAGCGCCATCTGCCCGCCAAACCACAGGATCAGCATGGTGCTGATGCCGATCAGCAGGGTGGAGGTGGGCATGGTGCGCGCCATCTCCTTGACGACCTTAATCTGGTTGTAATACAGCTTGCGGTTCGAGTCGCGGAAGCGATCCACCTCATATTTTTCGCGGGCAAAGGCGCGCACCACCTGCACCCCGTTGACGTTCTCCTGCAAGCGTTCAGAAAGCTCGCCCAGGGATTGATCCACCGCCAAAAACATCTTGCCGATGCGCCGCCCGAAACTGGTATTCAGCCACACCAGGGGGATCATGGGCACCAGGGCGATGGCAGCCAGCAGCGGTTGGGTGAAAAACAGGATGATGAGGATGCCAATCATGAGGATAATGGTGCGCGACAGCTCAAAAATGCCGTTGCCCGTAAAGTTTTGCATCGAGCGCACGTCTTCGATCACGCGGCTAATGAGCTGCCCCGAGGCGGTGTAATCGTGATAGGTGAAGGGCAGGCGCTGGATGTGGTTGTAGAGGTCGTTGCGCAGGTCAAAGGCAATGTGATGCGAGAGCCACTCGGAGGTGTAGCGGTAGCCAAAGTTGATGATCCACTTCAGAAAGCCCAGTCCCATAATAATGCCCGCAGCCACCAGCATAAACTGGGTCTGACCCTGCCCAAAGCCCACATCAATCACCTGGCGGATAATGGCGGGGAAAACCATGTCAATTGCCGTCAACGAGAGTAACATCAGCGCAGCGGCGATCATCTGCCCCTGAAACGGGCGCACCAGAATAGCCAGTCTTTGGAGTGTTTTCATAGGTTTCGTCTACTCAAAAGTGTTTCTATGGTTGTTTGTAACCTTTTTTCTTGTCCTGAGAACAAAAAGGAGCGCGCAGCTCCCATTTGATCTCACCCACTCATCCGCCTGTAAGACAGGCATATCTTCTCTGTTGACTATTATACCGCGCTGGGGGAATTTTGGAAGACCCTGAAAATGAAGGAAAATCCCCTCTCCCGGGCTTGCGCACGAGGAAGAGGGGAACCTGATCCTATTTCATCACCAGCGGCAGGGTGACCTCATGCATCTCCAGTCCGGCGGGGACGGTGAACACGGACGCGCTCGCTTGGGGGGAACGGAGCGGCGCGCTGCTGCTGAGGGTATATTGTGCAGATGCGCCAGAAGGCAGGCTGAGGCGCACAGTATACCTGCCCGCCGAATTGCCGGTGGTCGTCAGGGAAAAGGCGACCGCGCCGGAAGAAGAGGTTATCACTCTGCCGACAATATGCCCATTCACGGTGACGCTGGCGGTCTGATCAGGCGCAAAACCTTCGCCGGTGACGTTAAAAGCGCTGCCAGGCGCGCCAGTGATGTTGTCAATATGCAGGGCGGACAGGTTGAGCAGTTCGCTTACGCCCCCCAAGGTTCCAAACCAGGCATTCCCCGCCTGGTCAAAGGCGATGGAAAGAACGGAAATGTCTGCCAACCCATCGGCGGTGGTATAGGTCGTCCAATGCGCGCCATCAAATTTGCTAACCCCGCTGCCGTATGTTCCAAACCAGGCATTGCCCGCCGAGTCAATGGCGATGGAACGAACGTCATTGTCCACCAGCCCATCGGCGGTGGTATAAGTGGTCCAATGCGCGCCATCAAACTTGCTGACGCCGTAGCCCATGCCAACCCAGGCATTGCCCGCCGCGTCAATGGCGATGGAATTAATGGAATTGCCTGCCAGCCCATCGGCGGTGGTGAAGGTCGTCCAATGCGCGCCATCAAACTTGCTGACGCCGCCGTCCGTGCCAATCCAGGCATTGTCCGCAGCGTCAAATGCGATGGAAGTAACCCAATTGCTTGCCAGCCCATCAGCGGTGGTGAAGGTCGTCCAATGCGTGCCATCAAACTTGCTGACGCCTTGCCACGTGCCAAACCAGGCATTGCCCGCAGAGTCAAATGCGATGGAACGAACCCAATCGCTTGCCAGCCCGTTGGCGGTGGTATAGGTCGTCCAATGTGTGCCATCAAACTTGCTGACGCCGCCGCCCGTGCCAAACCAGGCATTCCCCGCAGAGTCAAATGCGATGGAATGAAACCAATTGTCTGCCAGCCCATTGTCGGTGGTAGATGTGTTATACGTGGTCCAGGCTGCGCCATCAAACTTGCTGAGCCCGCCGCATGTGCCAAACCAGGCATTGCCTGCCGTGTCAAACGCGATGGATTCAACGTGATTGTTTGTCAGCCCATTTTCGGTAGTATACGTGGTCCAGGTTGCGCCATCAAACTTGCTGATGCCGCCGTATATTCCAAACCAGGCATTCCCCGCTGCGTCAAACGCGATGGAACGAACCCAATCGCTTGCCAGCCCATCGACATAGGTATAGGTAGTCCAATGCGCGCCATCAAATTTGCTGACGCCGCTGTCCGTGCCAAACCAGGCATTGCCCGCCGCGTCAAACGTGATGGAATTAACGTAATCGCCTGCTAGCCCATTGGCGGTGGTGAAAGTGGTCCAATGCGCGCCATCAAACTTGCTGACACCGCCGGCGGTGCCAAACCAGGCATTCCCCGCCGCGTCAAACGTGATGGAATGAACGTAATTGTATGCCAGCCCATCGGCGGTGGTGAAGGTGGTCCAGGTTGCGCCATCAAATTTGCTGACGCCGCCGCCGTATGTTCCAAACCATTTGTTGCCCGCCGCGTCAATGGCAATGGAAAGAACGTAATTGTATGCCAGCCCATCAGCGGTGGTGAAGGTGGTCCAGGTTGAGCCATCAAATTTGCTGACGCCGCCATATATTCCAAACCAGGCGTTGTTCGCCGCGTCAATGGCGATGGAAGTAACATAATTGCTTGCCAGCCCATCGGCGGTGGTGAAAGTGGTCCAATGCGTGCCATCCAATTTGCTGACACCGCCGCCGCGCGTGCCAAACCATTTATTGCCCGCCGCGTCAATGGCGATGGAAGTAACGTAATTGTCCGCCAGCCCATCCACAGCGGTGTATCTGACATACGTGCCGTTGAGCGTATCCCATTTGACCACGCCGCCGCCTGTGCCAGCCCAAAGGGTGGTTCCCTCAACGGCAACGGCGTTGACCTCGTTGCTGTAGGTATAATTCCGCCAGGGCGAAGACTGCCC
>JBBRAT010000030.1:0-50874 GCA_038206515.1 Anaerolineales bacterium
GCGGTCTTCTTCGATCTTCCCCACCAATTCGCCATGTACACTAACGCTTTCTATTTAAGGTCAAAACTTCCCCCATCCCTGCAATTATACCCCGCCCTCAGCTGCGTGAAGAGGGGAAATGCATAAGGTTTGGACTACCGAGGCTTCCCTCTTATCCTATCCATTTCCTATCAACTGGCTAAATTTTATCTATCAATTTCCAAGGACACCTAAATTTTTTAGAATATCCTATTGACAAAATGAAACACAAGGGATATATTATTCAAGAAACAGGTATTTCTTTGTATTCCTTAAATTTTGGAGGGACGCATCCCATGACATCTACTGAAAAAAACAGGCAGAGCGCCTGGGCAACGATTCAACGTCTGCTGAAGATTGCCGGAATGCAGCGGCGCTGGCTGTATCTGGCGTTGGTGGTGGACCTGATTCAGGCGGGCTTGATGATCGCCAGCAACCACTTTATCCGCACCCTCTTTGACGCCGCCACTGCCAAAGATAGCGCCACTTTCTGGTTGTTCGTCACGTTCCTCATGGTGACGTTTCTAGTCGGTTTCCCACTTTCGTACCTGAGAACGCGCGGCATGGGGCAGTTTAGTGAGCGCACCCTTGCCAGACTCCGCCAACAAATTGCCGCCCGCAGCGCAGTTTTGCCGATGGGCTACGTGGAAGAACGCCACTCCGGCGACCTGCTTTCGGTGCTCAACGCCGACCTGGGCAAACTGAAGACTCTGCTCGCCAACAACCTGATTGACCTGCCCAGCATGTCGGTGCGCGCCATCGCCGCCTTCATCTATATCGTCTCGATCAACTGGATCCTCGCGCTGGTGGCGGTTGTGCTTACCCCGCTCATCTTCCTGCTGGTCTCCGCCCTCACTAAGCCGGTGGAAAAACGCAGCGCGGAAATGCAAGAGGAAATTGGGCAGGTGAACAGCGTGGCGCAGGATGGTATTAGCGGAGCGATGGTCGTCAAGTCCTTCAACCTGGCGGAAGTCATCAATCAGCGGTTCCGGCTGGCGAATCAGCGCGCCCTCGCCAAAGGGCTGCGGATTGCCTGGCTGCGCGCCTTTATTGATGGCTTTTCCTTTGGCTTGATGATTATTCCCTTCATCCTGGCATTTGGGTTAGGCGGATATATGGTGATGCAGCATCAAATCACCTTTGGGGCGTTGTTTGCCTTCGTCAACCTGCTCAACTTTGTCGTAAACCCCCTGGGCGGCATCCCCAACGTGATGGCAAGCATCGGCGAGGCAAACGGGGCAGCCCAGCGCGTCTTTGAATTGGTAGATCATCCCTCTGAGCGCACTGCTGGCAGCGTAACTCTGCCTGACCGCACCGCTGACCTGGCTGTGCAGCTGCGGGATGTGACCTTTACCTATGCGTCCGCAGGCGCGCCCATCCTCAAAAATATCTCGCTTGACCTGCCTGCCGGAAAGACGATTGCCCTGGTGGGACCCTCCGGCGGCGGCAAATCCACCCTGGCAAAGCTCATTTTGGGCTATTACCCGGTGACACAAGGCAAGATCAGCCTGTTTGGGCAGCCCTTGAATGAGTGGAGCTTATCCGCCGCACGTGAACAAATGGCGTTTGTGGCGCAGGATACATACCTCTTTCCGGTCAGCATTGGTGAAAATATCCGCCTGGGCAAGCCGGGCGCACCCCAGGCAGAGGTGGAACGCGCCGCGCAACTCGCCAACATCCACGACTTTCTGCTGACCCTGCCGCAAGGGTATAACACCCCTGCCGGGGAATGGGGGTCACGCCTCTCAGGGGGGCAAAAACAGCGCATTTCCCTGGCGCGCGCCATCCTCAAAGATGCCCCTATCCTCCTGCTGGATGAACCCACCTCCGCCCTGGATACAGAGTCGGAAGCCCTGGTGCAGCAGGCGTTGGATCGCTTCAGCGCTCACCGCACCACCCTGGTCATCGCGCATCGCCTGTCCACCATCAAGAACGCCGATTGGGTAGTGGTGCTCAGTGATGGGCAAATTGCCGAACAAGGCACGCATGAGAGCCTCATGGCGCGCGGCGGCATCTATTTAGACCTTTATCAGCAGCAATTTCAACTGAACGCAGCCGTTCAGCCGCCCACAGTGCAAGCTATTCTGGCGGAGGAGTAACCGATGGCAACCACAAAATCCCAATCACCCAGTCTTTTGCGCCTGCTCGCCCTGCTGGGCAACCAACGCTGGCATTACGTTGCCGGAGTCGCCGCGCGCGTCGCCGTCACCACCACCGAGCGCATGGTCATCGCCTATCTGGTGAAAGTCCTGATTGACTCAAGCCTGACGGGCAATATGCCTGCCTTCGTCAACGTCATGCTGACCTTTGCCGCCTTCTATTTGGGCTACATCGTGGTCGCGCCGTTTGCCTTTTACCTGTGGCGCTCGGCGGTGTATTCCGCTACCGCCGGCATCCGTCAGACCGTTTTTGAGCATTTACAGCGCCTGCCGCTAGGCTATCACGAAGTCCATCACAGCGGCGATGCCCTGTCTGTGCTGACCAATGACGTGAGCGCGGCGGAAAAAGCCTACGAGAATGACCTGTTTAGCCTGGTGGATGCCACCGTGCAGGGCATCGCGGCGGTGATCTTTATGCTGCTGCTCAACTGGCAGCTCTCCCTGCTGATCTTCCTCACCGGCATGGGTCCGCTCATCGTCAACGTGCTGTTCGCGCCCACCCTGCGCAAGATTGGCGAGGACGTGCAGGCGCGCATGGGAACGCAAAGCGAGCGCATGCTTGATCTGCTGGCGGGCTATCAGGTCATCCGCAGCTTCAACCTGGGCGATTGGATTCTGGCGCGCTTCACTCAGGCAAATGACAGTGTGCTGGAAAGCTCACTGCGCCGCGTGCGCACCGAAGCCAACCTGGCTGCCGCCAACGACCTCAGCGGCGTCCTGGGCGCGCTGCCCATCATCTTCGGCTGCTACCTGGTGCTGACGGGCAATACCACCTTTGGCATTGTGGTTTCGCTGGTGCAACTCAGCAATTCCATCAACTACTTCGTCTACAGCATCAGTGGAACGGTCAGCCGCATTCAGGCAGCCCTTGCCGCCGCGGATCGCATCCTGGCGCTGATGTCTGTCGCACCCGAGCCGGATCATTACGCCGCGCTGCCCAAGTCCGGCGCGCCCGTCCTAAGAACCCAAAAGAAGGCGCAGGCAAATGCCGCCCCGCAGCCGCTGATCCGCTTTGAAGACGTTACCTTTGGTTATAACAACGATCAAAACATTCTGAATGACCTGAGCTTTGAGGTGCAGCCGGGCGCGGTGATTGCCTTTGCCGGACCCAGCGGCGGCGGCAAATCCACCCTGTTCAAGCTGCTGCTGGGCTGCTACCCCACCCGCCAGGGCGAAATTAGCCTGGGCGGGCGACCGCTCAGCACCTATCGCCTGACGGAGCTGCGCGATCAATTCGCCTATGTGCCGCAAGACGCTTACCTCTTCTCTGGCAGCATCGCCGAAAACATCCGCTTTGGCAAGCCAAACGCCCCCGAGGCGGAAATCATCGCCGCGGCAAAAGCTGCCTTCGCCCACGACTTCATCACCGAGTTTCCGGCAGGCTATCAGACGGTGGTCGGAGAACGCGGCGCGCGCCTTTCCGGTGGGCAGCGGCAGCGGATTGCCATCGCCCGCGCCCTGCTGAAGAACGCCCCCATCCTCCTGCTGGATGAAGCCACCTCTGCCCTGGATTCGGAATCCGAGCAGGTCGTCCAGCGCGCCCTGGAAGCCCTGATGCGCGGGCGCACCACTTTGATGATCGCCCATCGCTTCTCCACCATCCTGCATGCCAACCAAATCTACGTGGTGGCGGGCGGGCAGATCGTGGAAAAAGGCACGCACGCCACCCTGATGGTGCAAAAGGGGGTGTATGCCAACCTGTTTGATATGCAATACAAACTGGAGAAAGAATCTGGCGAGAAGGGTACAGCAGCTGGAGCAGCTCCCTTGGCGGCTACGATATAACGTTTGCAGTAACCATCAGTCGCCGCTGTAAGTGTAGCCGCGCACTGCGTGCGCCCAGGTTAAGCAGGATATTTTCTGGGTGGAAACACAATTATGCTAATCCACCGTTGGCGCACGCAGTGCGCGGCTACACTTACAGCAGTGTCTGAGCAATTACGATCTTAGATCCAATAAAAACCTTGCCTTTTTTGGGACTCTCCTGTATAATGAGTTTGTTGCCGGATCGGACGCCCCCCTCGTCCGATCCGGCAACATTTTAACGCACTTTCTTTTCGGGTTTAATGCACCAAATTTGGCAATGAATTAATCAAATCCGCGGTGAACGCCACAATCCGCTGCAACATCCACGACCCCAAAATCACCAGCACCAAAATAATGCCAATCATCTTGGGAATAAACGTCAGGGTTACTTCGTTAATCTGGGTGGCGGCTTGCACCATGCTGACCAGGCTGCCCACGATCAGGCTAATCAGCAGCGCAGGGCCTGCCAGCATAAGGATGAGCAAAATGGCATTCTGCGCCAGGGTGAGGACATAGGTATCGGTCATGGAGAAGCCTTTCTAATGAATGAAGCTCATCGCCAGAGCGCGGGTGATGAGGAACCAGCCATCCACCATCACAAACAGCAGCAGCTTGAACGGCAGTGAAATCAACGAGGGCGGCAGCATCATCATGCCCATCGAGAGCAAAATGCTGGAAACCACCAGGTCAATAATCAAGAAGGGGATATAGATCACAAAGCCCATCATAAAGGCGGTGCGCAGTTCGCTGATGACAAAGGCGGGCAGCAGGGTGGTGGTGGGGATGTCTTCCATGCTGTTGGGGCGCGCCTGCTTCGATAAATTCAGGAAAAGTTCAATATCCTGCGGGCGGGTCTGGTCATACATGAATTTGCGCAGCGGTTTGATCGCCTCGGTAATGGCGGTGGATTGGTCAATGGTGCCTTTTTGCAAAGGCTGAATGGCGTTTTGATCAATCTGAGTGTACACCGGCGACATGATGAAGAAGGTCAGCAGCAACGCCAAGCCAATCAGCACCTGGTTAGGGGGGATGGAGGGGGTGCCGATGGCGCTGCGCAGCATGGAAAGCACAATCACAATCCGCGTGAAGGAAGTAGCCAGCACCAAAATAGAAGGTGCCACCGAAAGCACCGTCAGCAGCACTAGCAGTTGCAGCCCACTGCCCATCGTTTCGGTTTTGCCGTCTGACTGCACCGTCAGCGACACGCCGGTATTATTTGATTTCGGATCCGCGGAGCAAGAGGAAAGAAAGAGAGAAAGAATGGCTACCAGCAACAAAAAAAAGAGCGTTTTTTTCTTCATAGATACCAGCCTCAAAAGTCGTTCGGTTCACCTCCGGGTCCTTCCGGGAAAATGGGCGAATCAGTTCGCGCCAGTTGAGATTGTCGTCATTTTCTTTTGACGCATAGCGTCAAAAGAAAATAAATTAATGAAGTTCTGCCAAAATAGACGAAAATGCCTCATGGGTGGAAGTGACCGCAGGCGCAACGGGCGACGCATTGACCGTCACCGCTTTGCCAGCCTCGGATGCGGTGGGCATCGCCGTCAGCAGAGTGACGGTCTGATCGGTTGCGCCGACCAGCAAGGTCTGCCCATCCACGCTAATCAGGTGCATTGCCTGACGCGGAGAAAAGCGCACCGTCTCGATGATCTTCATGCGCCGCTCGGCAGTCTTGATTCCGGCAAAACCGCCGTTGGAAAACCGCCGCGCCAGCACCCCTAAGCCCACAATCAACGCCAGAACCGCCAGCAGCTTAAAGAACGCGCCCACAAAATCCCAGGTGGTCATTTCGGGCGAAGTGGGGTTGGCAGCCGCCGGCGCGCTGATCGGCAACCCAGCGATGACCAGCAAGATTCCGCAGCACAGCAGGCTGAAAATGAGCAGCCCCGCCAACCCCCGCGCGCGCGGAGAAGCCGCCGACCACCAGCGCAGCAGTGCGCCCGTCAGGTCTGTGCGCATCTTAGCCGCCCCGCTTTTCAGCTGAGATCAATTCGGTGATGCGCACCCCAAATTTATCATCCACCACCACCACCTCGCCGCGCGCGATCAGGCGTTCGTTGACGTAAATATCTACCGGATCCCCCGCCAGGCGATCCAGCTCAATGACCGAGCCATGCTGCAAATCTAACACCTGACGCAGGGTCATCTGGGTGCGCCCCAGCTCCACCGTCACCCGCAGTGAGACGTCCATCAGCAGGTCAATATTGGCAGCCTCTTTGCCCCGCCCGGCGCGCATCGCCTGATCTTGCGGGGCAGCGTTGGAAACTGCCAGATTATCGGTAAAATTATTGTCCATAAAATGCCTCGCCTAAAGAGTTTCTGGGGCTGCATCATGCAGCACGCCGGTAATTTGAATGCCCATGCGGGCGCCAACCCGTCCCACCTTGCCAAGCAGCCGCTTTTGATCTGAAACTTTGATCACCAAGTTTTCCTGCACCGAAGTTTCTAACTTCACCACGTCCCCTGGGCAAAGCTGCAAAATATCGCCCATTCTTAATTCCGCCGTGCCTAAAATGACGCTGACGCGCAGGGCGACGTTCGCCAGATTGCGCAGGGTGGTGGAGCGTTGGGTGGGGTCTAACTGCTGCTCTTTGCGTCCCGCAATCCAAATATGCGGGTTCAGCACATTGGCAATCGGCTTCAGGGTGCTAAACGGGATGAAAATGCTCATCGTGCCCGTCACACCCTGAATATTCAGCTCAAAGGTCAGCAGCATGGAGCGCTCGTTGCCCAACATCATCTGCACCCAATGCTGGTTGGTGGTGCTGTCTTCCAGAGTAGGCTCGATATTCGCCACCTTGCTCCAGGCGGCTTTAATGTCGCCGAGCATGTGTTCCACCAACCCACGCAGCAGGGATTGGTCAATATCGGTCAGGACGTGCTGCTCTTTGATCTTGCCTTCAATTTTGCCGCCCAGGCGCTGCTCTAAAATCATGCAGCTGATATTGGGGCTGAGGGAAAAGACCATCTGCCCGGGCAGCGGCGCCAGGGTGATGATGTGAAACAGGGTGTTTGGCGGAAAATCCTTCAGAAAGTCAAAGAAGCGACCCTGCTCGGAATGGACCAGGCGTGGGCGGATGCTGGTGCGCAAGAAGGTCGGCAGCGAGGTGGTCAACCGCTCGGTCAGGTCTTCATGCACCAGTTCCACCGCGCGCATTTGCTCCTTCGAGAAGCGATCCGGCGACCAAAAGTTATATGCCGAGACGTTCTTATTCGCGCTGGCAGCATCTACCGCATGATCCGCCGCCGAGCCGCCCGGGGTATTGCCCAGCATCTCCGCCAGGTTCACGCTTTGCGAACCGTCAGCGGGCTTCAGGTCGAGCATCCCCGTCAGAAGAGCATCAATTTCCGCTTGAGATAACATTACTGCACCACAAATTCAGTGAAATAGACCGAGATAATTTCAAATTCCGGCAGCCGCTGGTTGATGGTTTCGACAATTTCTTTGCGCAGGACTTCTTTGCCATTGGTGGTATATAAATCATCATAGGTCTTGGAGGAGAGGATGGTGATGACAATATCATCCATCAACGGCATGCGGGTATTGATTAGCGCGGTCAGCTCGTCATTCGGGTCAACCTTAACGGCGCCGCCCCCTTCACCCGATGCGGCGGTGGCAGCGGACTTGGGTTTCACTGGCCCCTCTGGGCGAAATTCCAGCACCATGGTCGCGCGGATATATTTACGCCCGCCTGGGTCTTGCAGGTTGACAATCTTGGTGGTCATGTTCACCATCAAGCCTTCCCCCGATTTTACTTCTGGTTTGGCAGTGGCGGTGGCAGTCACCTGTGGCTGAGCGGGGGTAGACGCGCCTTCCGTGCTGGAAACGGAGAGATTGCCCGTGCCATCTTGATACGCCAGGTGGAACGGCTTCGGGAATTCGTCCGGCGCAAGCACAATATAGGCTGTCAGCAAAGAAAAAATAGTCGTCAGCACCAACACAACGATGGCAAGAATGCGTAACACCAAATTCACAATACTCAAAACACGTTCCATAGTTCCATCCTTTTTTACGGTGATACCTTTACCGGATCGGTGCCGATCACGGAGCTATCTACGTTGTAGACGATGATAATATCCACGCGACCATTCAGGGCGCGGTGTTCATTGCTGTCATTGGGGAAGATGGGGTCATACTGCCCGCGCCCTGAGATAATCATGCGGTCTTCGGTCAGCCCATTTTGGATCAAAAATTGAGAGACAGCCACCGCCCGCGCGATGGAAAGATCCATATTATTTTTAAACGGGGCAGGCGCAGGGCTATTATCGGTATGCCCCACCAGGCGGACGGCATTATGAACCCCGCCCAGCATTTTAGCAATCACCTGCAGCACTTCCTTCGATTGCCCCGTCAGTTCTGCGCTGCCTGACGGAAAAGTGAGCTTTTCACTGAGGGAAATCAACACCCCCTCCACGTTGGTCTGCACGCTCACTTCTTTGCCCAGGTTCTGATCCTGCAACATTTTGGTCAACTGCCCGGCGACTTCCACCGACTGCGGTTGGTCTTTGGGGATGCCTGGCACTTGGATGGGTTCAGGCGAGCCATCCGCCGTCTTGCCCGTAGCAACCGAGCTAATTTGCGCATCCACCACGTTCACCGGCGCGCCGCCCATGCTGAACACGTTGCGCATATTCTGCGCCAGCTGCTTATATTTCTTCACGTCCGTCTGCCCCATCGAATACAGCACCACGAACATGACCATCAGCAGGGTGATAAAGTCCGAGTAGCTAACCAGCCAACGTTCGCTGCTTTCGGGAGCTTCTTCTTCGTGGTGCGCCATTTAAGCCCTGGCTCCCTCAGCGTCACCCACTGGCGCGCCGCCCTTGGCTTCGGCGTTCTTCTTCGCGACCGCCGGAGGCAGGTAAGACTTCAACTTTTCGCGCACAATGGCGGGGTTTTCGCCGGCGTGAATGGATAAAATCCCTTCCAACTGCATATAGCGCATGTGGGCTTCTTCTTCGCTCTTCACCTTCAACTTGCCCGAAAGCGGCAGGTAGATCAGGTTCGCCATCATCAAGCCCCACAGGGTCGCCAAAAACGCTGACGCAATGGATTTTGCCAACAGGGCGGGGTTATCCAGGTTCTTCAACACCGAAATCAGCCCCATGACCGTACCGATAATGCCGAAGGTGGGGGCAAAGCCGCCTGCGCCCGCGAAGAAGGTGATGCCTGCGCGGTGACGGGTGCGCATTTGCTCGATATTGGTCTCTAAAATCACGCGAATCTGGTTCTGGTCAATGCCATCTACCACCATCATCAAGCCGGATTTGAGAAATTCATCGGTGATATTCTTGGTTTCCTCTTCCAACGCCAATAAGCCATCCCGCCGGGCGCGATCCGCCATTTTGACGAGTAGATCAATGGATTCAGCCACCTGAAATTTATTGGCGGTAAAGGCTTGTTTGAACAACAGCGGCAGGGTCTTGACCGTTTCGAGGGAAGACGATAAGGTTGTGGCTGCCAGCGACCCGCCGATAATCAAAATCAACGCGGATGGGTTGGCGAACAATTCGGCGGGCGCGCCACCGTCCATAATCATGGCGATGATGATCACCGCAATGCCGACTAACAGACCAACAATGGTCGTAATATTCATGCGTTACTCTCCACTCCCCGCAGGTTTTGCAGATGACGCCGATTCTGGCGGTATAGGCATTCCAATTTTGCGATGATAGTTAATAAAGCGTTCCGCAATCACTTCCGCCGATTCGCGCACCAAAATTTTGGTCTGATCCGTCAAGGTGACGACCGTATCCGGCGTTTCTTCCACCGAGCGAATCAGGTCAGGGTTCAGGTATAGCCGTTTGCCGTTAAAATGGGTCACATAAATCATAAGATCAGCCTTTTTATTGAGAACGCTTACCCATAGGAAACCTGAGCAGCTATCTGAGATATTAACATATTGGCAGTTTCTTTGGCGTAAAATGGGCATGAAAGCAGGGTAAACATAAGTTAAAAAGATTGTGAACGAAGGGGAATACGGATTGGAATACCTAAGCAGGTTGATAATGTCATGCCTCCTCTATCCCTCGGCAGGCATAAATTTAGGGCAAGCCCTGCTGCTAAAAGGGGAATTTTGGGGAGGATCATTAAATAAAGAGAAGGATAAGGCGGTTACTCACCTTATCCTTCTCTTTATTTTGAAAATTTAGAGCAGAACAATCTGCCTAGACGTTATTATCGTTGTGTGGGTCACTCCCCGATACGTCCACATCGCGGATATACTTGCCGCTGGTCATATCGCCAAGCACATCGCGGTTGGTGAGTCCACTGCCGGGGATGGGGCGATCCAGCAAGCCGCTTTCCACATAGTGGGTTGCACCAGTCGCGGGATAATCCAGCTTATCTTCCAGGCGTGATTTCATGCGGTCACCGGTGCGATTAAATTCCAGCTGGTCATCCGTCAGGGGTTGCGCGCTGGGGTCATACTGGCTCCAGTTATCGCGCTGCCGCCATTCCTCGGCACGGCGCGAAACATCAATAGGATGGTAGCGATTCATAATATTCATAGCTTCATCCGCGCGACCGTCATCGGTTCGCAGCGCAAGCAGCGTACCGCCGCGGCGCAGACCTTCCGCATAGTATTGGGCGTGTTCTTCTGGGATGCCCAAATCGACCAATGCGCCCACAATGCCACCTGCCACTGCGCCAACGCCCGCGCCTGCTAATGCCGCTACGAGCGGACCAGCCGCCAGGACGGGACCCACGCCGGGGATGGCAAGTGCGCCCAACCCGACCAACAGCCCGCCTAATCCGCCTAACACAGCGCCCACCCCTGCGCCCGTGGCAGCGCCATCGGCAATATTCTTATGTTCACCAGTTTCGCCCAGCGAGCGCGAATACTCTCCTTTGCCATCACGGGCAACCAGGCTAATATCTTCACTGCGGAAACCAGCGCTGCGCAAATCACCTACCGCTGATTGTGCTTCTTCAAAGTGGTCATACAAGCCAACAACTGTTTTCATCAAAATTCTCCTTATTCATAATAGATCAAGTAAGGTTACTTTCTCTCAATAGTCTCATTAAACCTTGTTTGACCGCCTTCCGCAATACGGGAACATCCCCCATGCGCAAGGGGGATTCCGAACCAAGCTTTTATTCATTTCGCCGCGCAAAGGGTATATTGGATAAATTAGGAATGTACGGGATAGCAGTCGGGGGGAGGTCATTCCCTCTCAACTGCTGTCCCGTACATTCCCAAAGAGTCGTCTATTCGGGATATTTCTTAGGGGTGTAATAACGGCGCTGCCACTGGCTTAATCCATCTAACCCAGGAAAAAGAACGCGCTCGGTGATATTTGCCTGATCCAGTTTATCGCGCACCTCCCATTTCAGGCGGGCGGGCAAGATAATGAGATGAAATAAGTCGGGATTCTGCGCCAACCAATCACTCAGGCAGCTTCCGGTTGAAGGCATGACCGAAAACAAGGCGTATTGGTTGGTGATGCGCTCATCAATGGAAGGCGGTTCAAAAAAAATCACAAATTCAGGCGGACTAAGCGTATCTAACTCTGCCAGCCCTGGCACAGCACGGGCAAGCATATCTACCGTGAAAAAGTCTGACCGTTCGCGATCTAATTCAGTGCGCAGCTTATCGGGCAGCACCTCGTGCGTCTTGCGGTGATTGACCATCCAGATTGCTCCATCACGGTCAAACCTGTCAGGATTGGCCGTGGCAAAATGAGCCGCCACCAGGGGCGAAAGCGTCCAATCCAGCAGGCGAGTAGGCAAGCCGTGATGCTGGCCCAGGCTGAGCCAATGCCAAAATGTATCTCGCTCGACAATATTGCGATGAGCATATTTGCGGAAGTTGCGCAGCAAGTGATTTTCCATGCCCGCATACGCCCCACCCAGCCGGGTCAATGAGGTACGCAGGGAGTAATTCGCGTCCGACAGCCCCCGGAAAATATACGGTGAGCGGAACCGCGCCAAATCCTCATCCCACGAATCTGCATAGAGAACTTCCAGCAAATGCGCCCAACTCTCCACCTGAATGCGCGACATTTCCCCTCCTATTGCCCTGGTTTACGCACTCTTTTATTTTACGTCAAAACCAAAAACTCCGCTTATGCCTCTGAAAAGCCAGGAGCAAAAAACGGAGTTACGGGATTACGAGGTGCCCCCATAAGGTGTAGTATCAATACCGTTGAATAGAGCGTTAATCGGATATGAATACCATATCCGCGTATGATTATAGCCTAACTCCACTTTGCTAACAAAATGAGTGATAAGGTTTTTCAATGCGCTTACATCGTTTGCGTTCCTGCTGGCGATAAATGCCTGACGCCAGGCTTCTAAGGCACACTGTAAAGCTTGATCCTGTACTTTCTTTTCTGTAAAATAGAAGAGGTACCTGATGATAAGTTAGAGCTTTTACTTTTACACAGCATGCACTTTCGTGAGGCCTATTATGCGAATAACGAAGTTAATGATAATAATGATCCTCTTCTTTTTGTATGCCTGTACGCCAACAGAACCCGTTAAGCTCCCATCACAAGGTTCTCTCTCGACAGTCATTTCTACCATAACGCAAACTCCCTTATCTACCCCTACAACGCCATCGCCGCAACTCCCCTCTGCCTCGCCAACAAAATCCACACTTTCGCCAACCCCCGCTCTACGCAACTTAAACAGCTTTGCGGGCGGGCTGTCGGAAGATGGGCGTTTTTTGGCCTTTACCTCATGGGATGATCAGCTGGTAACGGGTGATACCAACCGAACCCCCGATGCTTTCGTCTATGACAGGGAAACAAAGACGATCGAGCGCGTGAGCGTCACGAGTAGCGGCGAAGAGCTTCAAGGAATGAATATTGCCAGGGCCATTTCTGCCGATGGCAATATTGTCTTATTTTCATCGGATTCAGGCGGGGTTGCCGCCTTTGGCAGTAAGCTGCCAGGCGGCATTCTGCTACACAACCGTCAAAGTGGACAAACCCAAATCCTCAATCTGACTTCGAATACCCCCAACCAGCAATACTACGGCGTGCAGGGCAAACTATCAGCGGATGGGCGGTTTGTCGTGGTGGAAGCTGTGACCTTCGGCATGCTCGACCGGGATGAGTGGAATGTTTTCTTGTTAGATCGTAAATCCGGGCAGCAAAAAAAGTTGAGCCAGGCTCCAGATCAGTCACGGGCAAATGGCAACAGCAACACGACTGCCATAACGCCCGATGGGCGCTGGATTGCCTTTTTATCTCAGGCGAGCAACTTGACAACCGATGACCAACCCTGTACGGAAACCCTCTTGAAGTGTGCCGATATCTTTGTGTACGAAACCACCACTGGAAACTTGAAGCGTATCCCGGTGGGGTTTGGTATGACGTTAGGCGCTCCCGGCGACCGGTTGAGTTTTTCAGCAGATGGGCGCTGGTTGGCATACAATGCAGTAAACGACTCATCCCAATTTCAGGTCAATGTGTATGACATGCAAACCCGGCAAGTCAAAAGCGTTTGTACAACCGGGCTGGAGGGTTGCAGCGGGCATACCCCGGCGCTTTCATCTGATGGAAACTGGCTGGCATTTGCCACGAACCAGGTCTTTGTCCAAAACCGCCATACCGGGCAAATTCAGCAGGTCAGTGTGAGCAGTAACGGGCAACCAGCCGACAACCCCAGCGGGTACATCACACTGCAAACGGAAGGGTTTGGCAGTGATGTTGTGATTTCGGGAAATGGAAAGTGGGTTGCGTTTACCTCGCAGGCAGCCAATCTGCTGCCAGATAGGAAAAACAAACGCACATGTTCTCTGCCGGTTTGGGGAGAATTTCCCTGTTACGACCTGTTTTTACACAACCTTGAGAGCGGCGAAACCCAATGGGTAAATATCCCACAACCATAAATTCAGAGAAGTCTTGTTAAAACAACATGTAGGGCATTCTAAAGACTCCATTCAATCTCTAGCGCCCTACACGGTAATAATATCATGCCCCCATCGGGATTCGAACCCGAGTTTTAGCCTTGAAAGGGCCACGTGCTGGTCCACTACACAATGGGGGCGCACTCAACGACCAGGATTTTACCACTCCCTCACTCAGCGGTCAAGGAATTGGGAACACCAATTTCTTATTCTGCTCCACACCCACCGCTGACCAAAATCAACGCCTGGGCAAGCACCTGCTCAATGCTCAATCCATCCGTATTGAGCAGGACTGCGTCCGCCGCAGCCCGCAGGGGAGCCACTTCGCGCCCGGAATCGGTGGCGTCACGCTGCTGCAAGGCGCGCAGCACATCCGCGTATTCCACCACCGCCCCTTTGCTGACCTGCTCGGCGTACCGGCGTTTGGCGCGCTCCTCCACCGATGCCACCAGGAAGATTTTGCACTCCGCTTCCGGCAGCACCACTGTGCCAATATCGCGCCCAACCATGACGACCTGCCCGCGCAAGCCCACCCGCCGTTGTTGAGATGTCAACAGCTGACGCACGCCCGCATACGCCGCCACCTGCGAGACGTTGGCTTCCACATCGCGTCCGCGAATTTCGTCCGTCACGTCCTGCCCATCCACCAGCACGGTATACATCCGCCCGCTGCCGGGCGTGGGGGGCTGCACGTCAATCGTCACTTTGCCGGTCAACGCCGTCACCGCCGCCTCGTCCGCCACCGAATGTAAGCGGCGCATGGCAGCCAGGGTCGCCGCGCGGTACATCACCCCTGTATCAAAAAACAAATAACCCAGCTGTTCCGCCAACCCCTGGGCAATGGTGGATTTTCCAGAAGCCGCCGGTCCATCTATGGCGATCATTTTTGCAAGAAGCATAAAATTAATCATTCCTTTAAAGGTAATTTTTTAACTACTCAATCTTCCCTACGGCGTGGTGGTCGTATTCGCCGCCGGCTCGCCGGGGAACAGGCTGCTTTGCGCCCACAGGATGACTGACTGCTTGTCTGCCCCCATCTGCCGGAAATAGAGCCAGCGCAAGGCAGTTTCCGCTGAGTCAAACAGCCAGGCGGGCGATTGCGCCAGGACGAAGCCTTCACCGCGATAGGATTTTGCCAACTCCACCGATTTCACCTGCCCGGTGATAACCACCGAAGGCGAAGCGGAGGCAGGCAGCGCGTCCGTATAGGTCACTTTTTGCTCACCGCGCAACGCCCAACGCAGGGCATCCGAATCCACCTTCACCACCGCAATATCCAGCCGGTGAATCGCGCCAACCTTCGCCCGTGACAGCCGATTTAACGTATCGCGCAGCAAATCAGCGTCCACAAATTGCGCTTGCGGATGCCAAAAATCCGCCTGGGTCTGTCCGTTCATGTTTGCAGCGTGACCCATCGCCCCCAGGCTGAAGACGATGGCAATCACCGTGACCGCCCAGGCAAGCCCTCTGCTGGCTACGCGCACCGACCAGCCCCAGGCTACCAGCACGCAGCTGATCAACAGCAGCACGACTGCCGCCAACGCCGCCACCCATTCATTCCCCGCCTGCTGACCGGTGAGCTGCGCATTCACCACCGCCAGCACGTCCATCGAGATAAAAGTCAAAATCACCAGGCACAGCCCCATCTGCCCCAAGGTCAGCCAGCGATCTTCGCCGCCTACGCCCGTAAACAGGCGCACCAGGGTCAGGGAAGCCAGCAAGGTCAACGGAATCAGCGCCCAGGCAAGGTCGCTCATTTCACGCCCTGGCTGCACGCTCGCCAACAGCAAGGCGATGAGCGCCCAGGCTCCGGCAAAGCGCGCCAGGTGAGACTTCCAGAACAGCGCTACGCCCACCGCTGCAAAGATCAGCGGCAGCAGTTCCTCGCCCAGCATCGCCCCCCAAACCGCCCCCACATGCACCGAAGAAGCCTGCACCCATCCCGAAAAATACTCCGGCAGACTGGCAGCCAGCGCGCCCAATCCCACCGGGAAGATGAAGAACAGACTGCCGCCCGCCAACACCGTGACAAGCGCCAGCTGCCCCACCTGCTTCCAGCGCACCTCTGGCGAAATGACCTCGCGCCATACGCCCGTCAGCCACAACGCCAACCCCAGGCTGATAAGACCGGGCCACGCCGCGCTGCCGCCCAAAATCGCCAACCCCAGCAGCACGCCTGCTGCCGCGGATCGGCGCGTCAGCAGGCACGCCAGCCCCAACGCCAAAAAGCTGATAGCAAACATCGCCCCGCCCGCCTGACGGGAAAGCCCCACCAAGCCGGGGTCCAACGCCAGCCAGAACGCCATCACCACACTGACCATGCGCAGGCGTGAGGTGTGGAATAGGGGCTTGAGCAGCAGCGGAACGATCACCACCAGGCTGCCCGCCAACGCAGACCACAACCGCGCTGCGACTTCACTGCTGCCAAAGAAGAAGGTCGCCGCCGTCAGCAATAGATAGAGCGGCTGCCCATCCACTGCGGTCGGCTGCCCGTGCGCCAACGCCAGGGCTTGCAGCGCCAGGTGCGCTTCACTTTCATTTAAAGGCAGGCTGCCCAACGCCGCCAGGCGCACGATCAGCCCGAACGCAAACGCCAGGGCAATCAACGCCGTTTCCCACGCCCAGCCTTGGGCATTGATTGAGGCATTGCCTGAGGCATCGTTCACGGCATTGCCCACAGGATCGCCTGATGCGTCCACCCTCACCGTTGAAGGAGTAGAAGAATCCATGCTATTTCGTCCCTTCCGCCGCCTGGTAAATCGTCACCTGCGCGTTTTGATACGCCACCCGCAGGTTTTGCTTGAAAGCCGCCTCGTTGACGCGATATTTGCCGCGTTCCAACCCGCCTACATAGATATAGCGGATGTTGTATTTTTGCAAAATCGGCTGAATCTGATCCCACCGCCCGCTGCGATAGAGCAATTCGAGGTCTGATTCGCGGCTGCCCATCTCCTGCGCACCGCCGCGCCACTGACTTTCATGCCCGGGCCAGCCCAGCACCGCCGCCTGCCCTGAAAACGTGGAGGCGCGCGCGTACTCCGTGTAACTGCCGCCCACCGCCTCCGCCAATACCCCCTGCGGCGCGGCTTCTAACCATTGGATCGCCTGCCACTCGTCCGGCTGGAATTGCTGGATGGAATGCGCCGCGTCCAGGCTAAGGGATTGCGTCTTAAATCCGCCGGTGCGATCCAACAAGCCAAACACGGGGTAAATGAGCGACACGACCATCAGCGCGACCGAGCCGAACCTCCAAAGCCCGCTGATCCATCCGCGCTTGACGGAACACCACAGCGTAACCGTAGCATACGTTCCCGCCAACGCCCATACCACCCACGCCTGATAGTAAAACTTAAAAATGGTATTCATGCGCGTGCCGAACTGGTCGCGCAGATAGAAAAATTCAGGGAAAAGGGTGAGCCCCGCGCCCAGCAGCACCAGCAGCAGCACAAACCCATCCGCCGCGCTGATCTGCCCATGCACAGGGGGAATGTCCGCATTGGCTTCCACCTCTGCCTGCCGCGCGCTGATCTGCCGCAGCCGCCCCATCAGCAGCCACACGACTGCCACCAACGCCAACAGCGTCAGCCAGGTGCCGGGGGATTGCAGCCGCGCGATCAACGCCTGAAGCAGCGGGCTGGAAGCTGCATCCGCCGCCCAAATTTCCGGCGAACGCCCTAAACCGATGATGCCCATCCCCCAAGATGCCAGCCACAGCCCGCCCACCAACGCCCCAGAGACGATCACCGCGCCTACCCAAGCATTTTTACGCGGCTCGCTCGCGGAGTTACGTCCCGCCCACAACTTCCAGACCAGCCAAGCGGCAATTGGCAGCAGCAGCGGCGCAAACATCAGCCAGAAATGCGTGCCGCGCGTGAAAAAGATCAGACTCGGCAGCAATCCGCCCGCCTGGGATTGAAAGCCCACGTAGAATGGCAAATACAGCACAATCCCGGCGATGCCCATGCTGACGACCATCAACGCGGTATCCATCACCGCGCTCCACCGCCAGCCCTGCCGCCGGTAGGCTGCCAGCAAGTATGCCGCGCCAAAAAGAGCCAAATAAATGGGGAAATCCCAGGTATTTAGGAACGCCAACCCACCGAAGATCACCGCTGCCAGCCAGGTATCCGCACGGCGGAACCAATTCAGCGGCGCGAACTCTGCTTCACCGTCCGGTAGGCTAAGGCGCAAATATAAATTTAACGCCACGCCCACCGCCAACAGCACAAACGGCATCGAAAGCACATGCGGGTGCAGGTCGCCCAGCAAATAGGAGAAGAAGGGGAACTCGTCAATCACCTCGCGTGAGCCGCCCTTCAGGTCAAAATCCTGCAAGACGCGGCTGGCGCGCCACCACCAGATGCCCCCGGCACGGATCGGGGCAAATTGGAGCGGCAAACTGGGCGGGTTGATCAGCTCCTGCACGCCCAGCCACTGCCAGAACGGCGACTGCCACGTACCATTCCGCTGCTGCCAGAAAATCCCTTCGGCGTGCAGCACTTCCAGCAAGCCGACCAAATTACTGAGGATTAAAAGGAAGAGCGGCGCGAGCAAAGCAGAATATACCACTTTGGCGGCTTTCTGCACCGCCCCCAATGCCAGCAGATTATACGCCAGCCCATACGCCGCCGCCGCCGAAAGCGCAAACCAGCCCGCCACCCCCAGGTTAAACGCCACCTCGCCCGCCGCGCCCGCAAACTGCGCCAACATGGCGACCATGATATAGCCAAAGTAATAATAGGAAATCGCATAGCCCGCCAGCCAGGGATCATGCGCCGGGAAGCTGGGCGAATGCAAAATGGCATTGATAAACGCCATCTCCATCGGCTTTTCGGTGCCGGAGGCATCGGGGTAGGTGGCGCGGATGAACAGCCAGGCGATGAAGGCAAGCGCGAACAGCCCTTCGGTCACGATCACCAACCGCCGCTGCCCGCCAAGCCATGCCCACATCTCCGCGCGGCTGCACCACAGGCTGAGGGCAACCAGCGCAGCCAATCCCAGCAGCACCGCGCCAATCCCATTGGGCGTCACCTGCAACACGGTCAGCAGCCAGTAAGCATATGCCCAGATCAGCAGCCCCAGCGGTTTCGAGAGCGCCCAGCCGCGATCCGGCAAAAAAGGCAGCAAGCGTGCCGCCACCGGAAAGGCAAGCCCCCCCGCCAGCAGCATCCCCGCATACCATAAGATTGCGTTTAAAATCATGCGTTGCGCTCCAATTGATTCATGCTACCCGCTATCGTTCGCCGAGGCTCTGTTCTTCCCCTTGGCGAATTAAGATTCTTCTTCGCAGAGGCTTCCTCAACGAACCACAAACTCTTCGACACTCTCCAGGCGTAAGCGGGTCTTCTACTTCACCTGATAAATCACCGTATCGCCATCGTGATAGACGGACTGCCACAGCTTGCCGTCCATCTGCGCGAACTTTGCCAACCCGTCCGGCGGATAGACCACCCGCTCCAGCGTGCCGACCACAATATAGTGTACATTATACTTGCGCAAAAAGTCCTGCGCCGCCAGCACGTCCAGGGTCTGGTAAAAATTGCCCACCGCGTCAATCCGCTCATACACCCAGGTATCCGGCGTGATGGCGCGCTGCTGACGCTGATGCCAGTTCCAGCCCACCACTCCGGGCAAGCCGGTGTAGATGGTAAAGCGCGTTCCCCAACGATATTCGGGCGTATTCGCCTCCACAATCACCGGCGAGCCTGGCACGTTCGCCTGCATCCAGCGGATGGCGCGATAATCGGCGCTGAGGTCCATATCATGCACCTGCTTATCGTAGCCTTCCTGCCCGTAATGCGCGAAATTCATATACGCCATGCCGTCCAGGGTATGCGGCGCGGTTGGAGCCATGCGGTCGTTGATTTTATCCTGCCCGGCAAGCAAGGGGAAGAGCGCCAGCCCAAAGACCAGCACCATTGCCGCCACTTGCCAACCCGCACGCAGCCAGCCCAGGCGGATGCGCGCCAACCCAGGCAGCAGCCAGATGAGGCTCGCCGCCGCGCTGATGGCAAGCAGCGTCCAGGCTTGCAAATAAAACTTAAAGACGGTGTTCATGCGCCCCAAATCGCCGCGCAGGACGAACATTTCAACGAACAGGGTCAGCACCAACGCCGTCCCGACCAAAAACAGCACCGCGCGCTTAGCATCCGGCTGACCGGGGCGGAAGAGCAGCAGCCCTGCCCACGCCGCCATCGGCAATGCCAGCCAGCCAATTTCGATGCCCTTGAACAGCATCAGCGCGGACAAAATGAGAATGGTCGCCAGAATTGCGCCGCCGAAGCCCAGATACAGACTGAAACGGTCTTTCCAGCCGCCTTCTGGCTTGCGAATGGCGGAAAGCGGGGTATGCACCATCCAATCAATGCTCTCATAAGCCAGCCACGTGCCGATGAAGAACAAGAAGCCGCCCCAATGGGTCATATAGGACCAGAATGGGGAATGATCCCCGCTCCATATATCCAGCGCGTTATAGCCGGAGCCGTACCACTGGCGATAAGGCAGGAACATCACCACCGAGAGGATGCCCAACGCGCCCACGCCCGCCACCGCCAGGATGATCTTGCGCCACCAGACATGCCGCATCAGTTGATCACCCCAGGGGAATTTTTCCCAGGGCAGGCAGCAGGCATTGCCGTAGCGCAGGGCAGTATAGGCAACCGCCACGCAGCCAATCGCCAGGTACGTGGGCCAATCCCAGGTATTGGTGGGCCAGAGCGCGCCAATTGCCAGTCCGCCCACGAAGAAGCTCGCCAGAATATGCCCCCAACCCTTCCAGCCCCACTTGCCTAGCAGCACCGAAAGCGCCCACCCCAACGCCAGCAGGGTGATCGGCAGCGCCATCAGGTGCGCGTGCGGGTCAGCATACAGGAATGAGAACGCCGGAAATTCGGTGATCGGCTCGCCCGGGTACACGCGGCTGGGAATCCAGTACCAATCACCGGGCGGATAGGGCAGCTGCGCCCCCGCCAACAGCTTAAAGAAGCCCTGCACCGTCCAGAGCAAATGTTGACCTAAATTCGCCTGCTCAAAGGGAACGTCCATGGTTGCCAGGCGTTGAATGCCATGCCAGATCATGCGCACCGTTCCCCAATTGCCCAAAATCTGCAACGCCGCCACCGCTGCAAGCCCCGTCCACGCGCCGATACTGCCAAACAGAGCGCGGAAGCTGCGGTACGGCGAGTTGACCTCCTGCCCATCGCTCATCTTGCGCAGCCGGGTGCTTTCCAGCAAGTTCCAGCCCACCGAGAAACCGCCCAAGCCCAGCAAGCCAAACAGCGTTGGCAGGATCAGGTTATAGGCGATGGCAGGCACAATCCCCAACCACTTGACCGGCACGCCCACCAGCACAAAGCCGAAGTAATAATAATTAATGTAGCCGCCCGCAAACCAGGGGTCATACGGCGGGAAGGTGGTACTTTTGAGGACGGCGTTGAAATAGGAGAAGTCCATGGGCTTCTCGCCGCCCTTATACGGATGCCACAGGTCGGGGTTGCCCAGGCGCACGCCCAAAAACAGCAGGAACAGCCCCAGCATCACCCCCTCCACCAGCAGGTAATACCGCCAGCGTTCGCGCAGCTCTTTCAGCAATATCTCGCGCTGAACGTAAGCAATCGCCGCGTTCACCCCCAGCAGAACCAGGAAGATGAGGGTGATAGTCAGCGCGGAGAAGGCAATTCCCGCCGAACCAGCCAGCCAGACCAGATACGCCAGGGTGAGCATCGCCACCAGACGCGCAAATGGGTAGCCGCGATCCGGCAGCCCGCGCAGCGCCAGGCGCGTGAAGGGCCACATCACCCAGCCCAGCAGCATGATGACCACGTACCACAACGCCGCGCCCACCCCCGGCTGGGTATTGAACAGCGCGTCCGCGTGGAACAACTCTGACCACGTCCCACCGGCTTGCTGTTCCGCCAGCCGGTCGGTCGGCAGCATCATCGTGCCTGAAAAACTGGCAGCTTTGCGCGGCGTCAGGTGGATGACCTTGCTCAAATCCACGCTGCCCAGGATGGTGCGGGTCACGTCCGAATTGTACGCGGACGTTTTGCGGAAAATCAGCACTTTGGGGTGATCGTAAACCGAGAAGGCTTCTTCGGCAAACTGGCTGTTAAAGGTCAGCCCGGCAATGCGCGGCTCAGAGGCGACCGTTTTCACCAGTTCAAAGCCCAGGTTGCCCTGGAACATGCCCGGCTCGGCAACGCTGTAGCACCAGGTGACGTCCTTATTGGGCGGGCAGCCCATCAGGTCGCGGTAATACAGGGTGGTCAGCGGGTAACGTTCGGGGATGCGCACCGTTGTCCCCCACTGGCGATTGGAGCTGATGAAAATATAATCCGTCTGATCCAAAATGGACTGGAAACGGGTGAGCTTGGCAGCGTCATCGTCCCAATACATCTCAAAATTCAAATCAGAGCGATAAATGCCCATCGAGTAATCATAAGCGTCATAGCCATCCAACGAAACAGGCAGGGCATCATCCCAGGAGGTTTCGGTGGCTTGCTTAGAGCCATACAGCGCCAGCCGTCCCGGTCCCTGGACGAAATCCACCCACAAGCCGTAGGTGTGACCGTATTCCACGTCCACCGCCGGGCTAAAGGTGAAGACGTAACTGCCGCCGCGCGGGTCAGTCGTTGGCAGGAAGGCATTTCGCAGCTCCGCCTTGCCAATCATCTTGCCGCCGGTGGTCTGATCCACCAATGAGATTTGAACGGTCTTGATTGCCGGGTTGGCTTCCCAATCCACCAAATGATCCACCGTGATTTTGCTGATCGCGCCGCGCAAAATGGCGGGTGGGTTGCCAGCGGGCTGCAAGAAATTCAGCCAGTCTGGGATGGCGGAAGGCTTGTCGCTATCCTGCCCGGAAGGTTTGGGCAGCTGGAAGGCGTTGGCAAAGCGTTGTCCCACCGTCAGGGCGTTGACCGCTTCCGGCAGATACTGCTGCACCGTCCCATTTGCGCCGAAATAGCTGATGGAGAGCGCGCCAGTCATCGCCAGCGGGTCATCCGCGCGCAGGGTGATGGTCAGGTAATAGGTCTGCCCGCTCTTGAGCTGCGGCGGCTGGGTAAAGGTGAGGGTATAGCCCTTGCCGCGCCCATCCCCGTTTGCTTCGGGGTTGAAGGTATCCGACAAGACTGCGCCGCCCAGGGGTTTCGCCCCATCTGCCGTGCTGCTGATGGTCGCCGTCAGGTTTTTCACTGCGTTGGTTGGGCTGGCAAGGTGGTCAAAGCTGATTTTCATTACCGGCGAGGAGAGCCTGGGGGTAAACGCCAGGGTCAACGGCGCTTGCGGTTGAATGCTGAAGCCGGAGCGGAACGCCAGCGGCTGATTCACCACGCCCTGATCCGCCGTTTGGATGGACAGGTTGATGGGACCCGGCACATTCTGATAAATCCAGCGCGAAGCCTCTACGCGGGTGAGGGGATGGGTGTAAATTTGCAGGAAAGCCAGCGCCCAGGCAGCCGTGAGCGCCACCGAGACAACCCCCACCGTCACCGCGCCCCAGCGGATAGTACGCGCCCAGCGGGATAGGCTGTCGCGCCCACGCTCCCAGGCAGCCACAATCGCCCAGGCAGCAATGATCGCCAGGCTGGGGTAGATCAGCAGCAGGTAGCGCATGGTGGGATTCCAGGAGGAGGCTTGCCAGGCAAAATAGAGCGCAGTCCACGCCCAGACCAGGGCATGACGCTGCCAGTCGCCGCGGATCATGCGCCAGAGCATCCAGAAGAAACCGCCGACCGCTAGAATGCCCAGCGGCAGCCCCAATCCCCACACGACCATATTTTGGAAGGGGAACAGCACAAACGCCCGCCGCGCCCATTGCAGCGAAGGCGGGAAGTCAATGTCGCCATTCGCCTGATTGCGCTGCTCGTTGATACTCTTCACCCAGTTTGGATCCGGCGTAAAGCCCAAAAAGCCGGGTCCGGTGAAGGCGTAAGGCTGACAGATGCGGAAAAAGAGGATGGTGACAATTCCACCAATCATCAAGTTACGGGCATACACAATCGCCCAACGTTCGCGCTGCTCCTGATCCAGGTTCAGCCAGCGGATGAGGGCAGCCAGTGGGAGTAAGACCGCCAGCGCCGCCGCGTTAATTTTGGATGCCACCGCCATGCCCAGCGCCGCGCCAAACAGCACATAAGGGATGACGCTGCCCCATTCTTTGAACGCCAACGCCGTGCCGCGCTCGAACAAGGCTTCGGCTGCCGCCAACGGCTCGATGGGCGTCAGCGGACGTGATTCTGCGCCTTCCACAGCGTCTGCGGCGGTTTCCACCAGGGCAGGTTCGTCCAAGAGGAGCGTTTCCGCCTCTGGTACAGGCAGTTCTTCATTATTATTCTCCACAACGTCAACGGCGCGCGTCTTTTTCCAGACGGTTGGCAATAATCGCGCGGCAAAGTAAAATGCCAGGAAGCCGAAGAAGTTGGCAAACGTATCTACGGTGAAAAAATGCGCCTGTTGGATGGGCAGTACCTCAAACGCCGCAAACGCCGCCGCCAGCACGCTCAGCGCGGACTTGCGATACAGGCGGTTGGCGATGAGATACACCAGCAGCACCGTCAGCAAATCCACAAACGCGGAAAGCTGCCGCCCCACCAGGTGAACTTCGTTATAACCGCTCTGCGCCAGCCATTCGCCCACGTAGCGGGTGATGATGATGGGCAGGTCGCCATACACGTAGAAGGTATAGCCCTTGTTGTACGGGTTCAGGCTGGATTGGGCGGTGTTGAAATAATCGCCCATGCTCTTCACCGGCTCCAGCGCCGATGTGACCATCGTCAGGAAGCGTTCGTCCGGGTGCAGGTGGGTATAATCATCCCAGTTAATGCCGGTAAAGCGCATCACCGCCCCCGCCAGCAAAATGAGGATCAGCAGCGCATCCCACAGCCAGCCGAATCGCGCGGCGCGGTGTGTGTTTGGGTTTGTGTTCATCTCACTCATGGACGTTTCCGGCTCCTTTTAATCCACTCTACCCGCGCGGCACTCGCAGCCCGCGCGGGCAGGGGGTATTTTCTGCTTACTGCCCCGCCAGCACCATAAATTCCATAAAATCCTTGCCCGGCGTGACGGACGTAAACAGCCACGACCGCCCCTGAGGGTACAGCCCTTGCAGCTTCTTCAGATCCGCGCCGTCTTCCGGCTTCAGCAGGAACAGCTTGGCGGAACGCTGCACAATCGTCCCGTCTAATTCCGGCGGTTGGATGGCTAAATCACTGGCTGGGTGACCGGATTCAATCCCCACGAGGCGCGTATCCACCCAATAAGGGAAAGCCACTACGTATGCGCTGCCACTGGTGCGGGTGAGCGCTTCAAATGCGCGGATTTCTGCGCCCATTTCGGTGGCGTTGCCCGCGCTCTGCCTGAAACTGGCGTCATATTGGACGAAAAGCAGATCATAATTTTGCCAGCACGCCCAACCAAACAGACTTAACGCCACCACGCCGCCCAACATCAACCCCAAGCGCCCCGGCAGCATGGATTTAAACCCACGCAGCAGCGCATCCAGGAAGATTGCCAAGATCAGGAAGACGATAATATACGCCGCGGCTGTGCGATTCAGGTTGGGATTCTCGTTGGGGAACGCCAGCGAGAGGATGGACGGCAGCAGCAGGATGGGAATGGATACCAGCAGGAACAAATCTAACCAATGCCGCCGCCGCACGTAACGCGCCAGCACAATCACCGCACCCAGGAAGAACAACGCTGCCGACCCCACATCCAGGGCAGGACGATGGGTGACGGAATGCACCCACACATCGCCATTATCGTATTGGAACATGGCAAGCGCGTTGCCTACGTTGCTGAAGAAAATTTGCACCGGCGACCCTGGCAGCGGACGTTCCAGGCTGCTCATGCGCGTCAGCGCGCGATAGCCGAACATGGTCGGGTCATCCACCGCATAGCGCAAGAGCGGCATAAACACCGCCAGCGAAATCAGGCTGACGATTGCCAGCCCCATCAACGCCCGTTTGCGCAGCTCACCGGATTTTTCATGCAGAATATAGAGACCGAACGCTACCACGACCAACAGCGGCACAATCCGGTACGAAGTATAGCCATGCAAGCCCAGACCCAGCACCAGCCCGGCTTTGATAAAATCGTTGCGGTTTGCGTTGCGGAAGCCGCGGAAAAGGTAAAACAGCAGCGGCGCGGTAAACAGCGGATACAGCGGAAAGCGCAGTCCAATCCGCGACATGATATTCGCCCAATAACTGACCCCGCAGAACGCCAGCGCCAGCATCGCCACCCACTTATTGCCCAGTTCCAGCCCCAGCCGGTAGATATACCCCAGGGTAATCAGCCCGGCAAGCACCGTGCCGACCTTTAACGCCATGAACGATACCGGAATCTGGAACAACTTAATCATCAGCACGGTCCAGTAGAATTGGAAAAATTCGCGTCCGGTGTTGCGTGGGAAGAACACGTGCAGCTGCCCGCTTAACACATCCTGCACGTCTAATAGCTTCTCGGCGTGGTCGCTGACCATTTCTGCGGGCAGCGTGCTGAGGTGATAGAAGCGATACACCAGCACAATGCCGATGATCGCCAGCAGCAGCAGCCCCCAACGGGTGATGGTGATTTTCCATTTGCGCTGGCGCAGGGTATTCTTCAGGCGATCCCATCCCAAATTGCGGCGCGGAATGGCAAACGTCCATACCAGATAGCCAATCGAGAGCAGCCAGAGGGCGGTATTGAGGAAGTTAAAGTCGTGCGCCTGACCATCCGGCGCGCCAAACGTGGCAAAGGTCAGCAGCATCAGCAGCGCGCCAATTGCCAACCCCTCCCAGTGGATGCGCATATTGTCCGGCATGGCTGCGCCCGAAGGCGGCAGCACCGGCTGCACATCCCCGCGCCAATACGCCACCAGGATCAGCACAGAGGCGATGAGGTAAAAGATCACCGCCCAGGGGATAGAGCGATCCGGCGGCTCGAGCAGCACTTGACCGAGCAGCGCCAGGAACAATGCGCCCAGCGGCAGCCAGGGGAAGCGCAATTTCCGGCGCAGAGGATCGGTTGGAATATCCGCAGCCGCGGTGACAGCCGGCGGTACAGGCGTAACGCCCGGCGCAGGTGCGTCCGTGGCAGAAACGTTCGCCAGGGAAGGGTCTGCCAGCGCGTTTTCAGCCGCAGGCTCGGCAAATGGATTTCCAGCGGGCAGCTCCAGCGTAGATTCACGCCAAAATGCCAGCTTCGACTTTACGTAATCCCACACGCTTGGCTCTTGCATAGCGGCTACACCCTGCGGGCAATATAAAAGGAATAGACGCCCTCGTCAGAGATGGGGTTTTCAAAGACCTCATGCGAAATCTGCCAGGGGATTCGCAAATTAGCGCGGTTGCGCGCCAACACCCAGTGACCGGTGAACTTGCGGAAGAACAGGGCGGGCAATCCAAAGGCATGACCCATTTCCATGCGGTGCAATGCCTTGGCGGGGAAGTAATCCCAATGTTTTTCCACTTCAAAGCCCGCCATTTTCAGGCGCGCCTGCCACGTCTCGAACGAATCGCAGTGACGATGGCGCGAAATGCGGTTGAAGAAGCGCGAATAGCTGTCCGCCGCGCCTTGCATCCCCAGGGATTGGAAGGTTTGCGTGCCAAGCAGCAGCTTTGGAAAGCGATCATTCGGCACGCAGAACACAAACCGCCCGCCGGATTTCACCAGACGCGCCAGTTCCACCACCACCTCATCCACGTGGGGGATGTGTTCCAGCACCGAATTGCTGACTGCGCTGCCGAACGAGCCATCCGCGAACGGCACTTTTGCGCCATCCGAGCAGACCAGATGCTGGTAGGATTTCATCTTGCGCGCCGAAAGCAGCTCCGTCCACCAGGGGTCAACGCCCACATCTAAGGGGTGATCGAATACTACGGACGCAAAATGCCCATCCCCGCAGCCCATATCCAACACGGGACCGGGCAGGTCAAGACCCACGTAAAAACTGTGTTCCACCGCCCGCACCATCGCGCGGAAATACGGCAGATCCATCAGGTGACGCCATAAAATATCTTCGGATGGCTTTGCGTTCATGGTTTCGAGATCAACTCCTTAAAAATTTCTTCGTAATGGCGCGCAACGGTCTGCGAGGCGTATTGCACGCGCACGGCGGCGGCATCCCCGGCATAGGCTTGCGGATCATCCAACACCGCGCTGATGGCTTCGCCCAAGGCTTGCGGATCACGCGGCGGCACGATCTTGCCCATGCCGGTCTCGCGGATGGCTACGCGCACCCCAGGCAGGTCTGAGGCAACCGACGGCGTGCCACAGGTCATCGCTTCCACCTGCACCATGCCAAACGATTCCGTGGCGTTCAGGCTGGGCAGCACGGTCACTTCGCACAAATGAAAAAACGCCGCCAGTTCCAGCGGGGATAGCACGCCCAAAAACGACCAGTGGTCATCCAGTTGAGCGATCAGCGGAGCAAGTTTGCGGGCGTACTCCTCTTCGCCCAAAACGTTTTGATACTGTCCCACGAACAGCACCCGCGCCTGGGGGTGACGCTGCAAAATGTGCGGCAGGGCGTCAATCAAATATTCCACGCCCTTTTCGGTTGCCATGCGCGCCACCATGCCAATCAACCGCTGACCGGGGCGCAGGTCCATTTTGCGCGCAAATTCGTCAATTTGCGCCTGCGTCACCTCCGCCAGTTCCACCGGTGGGGGGATGACCCGCAATTTGGTTAAATAGCGCTGCAAAAAGGGCGAATGTTCGGCGTAATCGCGCGAGTTATGCACAATCACATCCGAGGCGTGCGCGGTGATCTTGCCCGCCCAATGTGACCCCTGGTTCGCGATCCAATGCACCACGCCATGCGGCAGGTGCAGGTCGCAGTGATAGGTCGTGACCACCGGCTTGCCCAGCAGGCGCGCCATCCAGGACATATAACTGGCGTCCATCTGCGGCAGATGCAAATTCACCACGTCCGCCTGGCGGATGAGCTGCCACGCCCACAATGGCATGGTGGGCATCACCACCCCCTTGCTAAGGCGGAACAGCACAGTTGGGCGCACAATCTGCACGCCATCCCGCAGCTCGCGCACCGGCAGGCTGGGGTCAAAGCGTGAGGTTAACACCGTCACTTCGTGACCCTCCTCTACCAAAGCGCGCGCCAGCCGCTCGGTGTAGATGGTTAAGCCAGAGTAATGGGGGCGATAGTACGTCAGACCGATCAGAATGCGCATGAGAACCTTAAAAATAGACTTGAGACAATCTAAAATTTTTGTAACAAAGCTACAAAAATTTTAGATGATCATTCTGTTTTCTTTACCGAACGCAGACGGGCGTAAATCTGCGCCAGGCTTTCGCCTTCACGAGAGAGCGCCGCGCCGCCGATGACGGTGGTGCTGATCAGATGCACCACGTGGACGATGAGGGCATACGCCAGTCCGGCTTCGTTGGGGACGCCCACCAACGCTAATGCCGCCACCGCTGCCGCCTCAAACACGCCCAGCGATGCCGCCGCGGAAGGCAACGCGCCGCCCAAATTGGATGCGCTTATGGCTAAAGCCGCCCACCACGCCGGTGCACCCCCCGGAACCAGCGCGTTCAGCAGCACCCAGTCGCGCAGGATGGCTAATCCCCAACTTGCGCCCATCAGCGCGAAGCTGATGATAAACAAATCCGGGCGGGTGAGGACGCTAAAGCCTTGCAGCAATGCGCTGATCTGCGGCATCACCCAACGCTGAAACCATCCCCAACGCCCAAACCAGGCGATCAGGCGCGCCTCTAACCACACGCGGTAACGCGCAGCCAGCACCAACGCCGCCAGCCCCAAAACAATCACTGCCAGCAAGGCGGTTGCCACCGGACGCGCCCATTCCATTTGCAGCACCAGCGGCAGGGTCACCAGCAGCAGCCCGGCGGCATACGCCAGGTCGTAGGCGCGTTCAACTACCACGGTCGAAAGCACCTGGAACATCCCCAGCCCACTGTGCCGCCCCAAAAGCAGGGCGCGCGCCAGTTCCCCCAAACGCAGCGGCAGGACATTATTAATGAAGTACCCTTCGTTCAACGCCAGCAATGCCCGCCCCACGCTGACTTTGCGCTGTAAGAGCGTCTGCCAGGCAAGCACGCGCGCCAGCATCGAGATCAGGTAAATGACTACCACCAACGCCAGCGACCCCAAGGGCAGCGCGGTCAGCGTGCGCCAGAAGTCCGCCCAATTAATGGAACGGAGCAAGAACCAGAGCGCGCCCAGCGTGACCAACACGCCGACCAGCCAACCCAGTCCCTGCCCGGCGCGACCGGCATTGGACTGCGGCTGCTGCGCCTCGGGCTGTCCTTCTGGCTGCGCCGCTGCGCTCACTCATCCTCCAGGCGCAGCACCGCGAAGAACGCCTCTTGCGGAATTTCCACCATGCCGACCATCTTCATGCGCCGTTTGCCGCGCTTTTGCTTTTCGAGCAGCTTCTTTTTGCGGGTGATGTCGCCGCCGTAGCACTTGGCGAGCACGTCTTTGCGCATGGCTTTGATCGTAGCGCGCGAAATGATCCGCCCGGCAGCCGAAGCCTGAATCGGCACATCAAACAGTTGGCGTGGGATGATTTCTTTCAGCTTGGTCACCAGCGCCTGCCCCTTGTGATAGGCTTCTTCGCGGTGGACAATCGCAGCCAGCGCATCCACCGGCTCGGCGTTGACCAGCACTTCCAGCTTCACCAGATTGCCCGCGCGATATTCCAAAATGTGATAATCCATCGAAGCATACCCGCGCGAACGGCTCTTCATATCGTCAAAAAAGTCAATAATTAATTCAGAAAGGGGAATTTCAAAGTTCAGCTGCACGCGGTTGGGCGCGGGGTATTCCTGCCCCTTGAAGGTGGCGCGCCGTTTGGTGGCAAGCTCCATCAGCGTGCCGTAATATTCGGTCGGGCTGAACAATTCCAGCAGCATCCAGGGTTCGCGGACTTCCGAAATGGTGGCTTCATCCGGCAGCTGCGCAGGCGAATCAATGCGGATCAACTCGCCGTCCGCCATGACCACCTCATACTCCACCGAAGGCGCTGTGACCACAATATCCAGGTCATATTCGCGTTCCAGGCGTTCCTGGATGATTTCCATGTGGAACAAGCCCAAAAAGCCGCAGCGAAAGCCAAAGTTGAGCGCCTGCGACGTTTCGGGCTGAAAATCGAGCGAAGCATCGTTCAATTGCAGCTTTTCGAGGGCTTCGCGCAAATTCTCGTAATCTTCGCCTTCCACGGGGTAAATGCCCGCGAAGACCATCGACTTGGGCTTCTGATATCCGGGCAGCGCCTCGGCAGCGGGATTCAACGGGTGGGTGATGGTATCGCCCACGCGGCACTCGCGCACCGTCTTGAATCCGGTCGCCACGTAACCCACGTCCCCGGCGTTCAACATCTCAACGGGGGTCATGCCTGGCGAAAAGCAGCCAATTTCCACCGGACGCACGTCCGACATGGTCTGCATCATGCGCAAGGTCTCGTTGGAGCGGATTTGCCCCTGCATCACGCGCACATACGCCACCACGCCCTTATAGGAATCATAGTGCGAGTCGAAAATCAGCGCCTTGAGCGGGGCATCATCCATCCCTACAGGCGGCGGAACCTGCTTGACCACCGCCTCTAGCACCGGAATGACCCCACTGCCCTCTTTGGCAGAGATGCGCAAAATCTCGTCCGCCGGAATGCCGAGCAAGTTACTCAAATCATCGGCAATTTCATCCGGGCGGGCAGAGATCAGATCAATCTTGTTAATCACGGGGATAATCGTCAGCCCGGCGTCCAGGGCAAGGTAAAGGTTGGCAATGGTCTGCGCCTGCATCCCCTGGGTGGCATCCACCACCAACAGCGCACCCTCACACGCCAACAACGCGCGGCTGACCTCGTAGTTAAAGTCCACGTGACCGGGGGTATCAATTAGATTCAGTTCATACGTGTTGCCATCTTGAGCGCGGTATTTCATCCGCACCGCCGAAGCCTTGATCGTCACGCCTTTCTCGCGTTCCAAATCCATTGAGTCAAGCACCTGCTCGGTCATTTCACGGTCTGAAATGGTGCCGGTCATTTGCAGCATACGGTCAGCCAGGGTAGATTTCCCATGGTCAACGTGAGCAATAATACAGAAGTTGCGGATGTGATCGGTCATAAGCGCGTAAAGTATAACTCAATTTGCGCGCAGTGAGAATAAGCAAAATTTTGGGCTTTTGACCTTCACCAAGACAATCCTCGAATATGATCCAAGGCTTACTCAATAAAAATTTGAATTCTCAAATTAAAAACGAAGTTGAACTTCGTGTAAAACATAAGCAAATATGAGTATTCTATTGAGAATACTCTCTACAGGCTTAAATTATGACGGACCTGAACAAATTTTTCGGGAAAAAACTGTGCAAACTACGAAAAGAAAAGGGGTTAACCCAAGAACAGCTCTCAGAAAAAGTGGGGGTTTCGGTTGAGTTTATTAGTTATCTGGAACGGGGCATTTACGGCGCCTCTTTTGAAACGTTAGCAAAAATTGCCAAAGCCTTAGATTGTTCGGTTAAAGCACTTTTTGACTTCGATGACTTTATCGGACAATAAAATGAGTAAAAAAATCATAAACAACCATTCTGGCAAGACTCAAACCAAGCAGATAGACCCAAGAACAATTTTGGAACGCTGGAACATCACCATTGAAGAATTGACTCTATTGGTAGATGAAAATGCCAGTCTAAAAGGGTTAATGTCTGGTTACATTGCGGAATTTCAATTGCGAGAAATACTGTGTACTGATCCACGTATTACCCATTACGAAAAACCTCTGGATCACAACCGTGATGAAAAATATGACTTGATTATCACGTATAGGGGACATTCATTTCGGATTGAAGTTAAATCTCTTCAGTCAAATTCCATTAAAGACAAAGAAGAACGTCCGTTTTCTGGAACATTTCAATGTGATGCCAGCGACCGCCGCACAATTATATTACCATCCGGTCGCCTGGAAACAACCTGTCTCTTAGTAGGTGGGTTCGATATGATCGCCGTAAGCTTATTTAGCTTTCAAGAAAAATGGGACTTTGCTTTTGCGCTTAATCGCGATCTTCCGAGATCAACTTTTCGCAAATATACCCAGGAACAGCAGCAATACCTGATTTCAAGCTCGATCAAAATCACCTGGCCACCCCAACCGCCTTTTACCGCAAACCCATTTGATCTGTTGGATATTTTGGTTGAAGAAAGAAACGAAGGAGTTATTTCGCTTTGACGAACACCAAAAAATACGAATGGTTCTTTCGCGCATGAACCTGCTTCTTAATTCGACTAACACTAGCATGATTCACGCGAACCAGCACAAATAAATCCTTTGTATAAAACCCCAACTTCTCATATTCATTAATAATTTCCACATGTGTAAGCCATTGCTTATTTGCGCTTACTTCATCCTGGCATTTCACAATCAAAATGCCTTTCTTTTTTAAAACGCGATGCGCCTCTTTGCCAGCCTTGAAGTAGAGATCGGTAACTGCCTGATGCCATTTCGGACCATTATTTTGTTCGTCGCCATTTGAATAGGTGTCTCGAAACGCCATATATGTTCCTTGCCCTGCTTTATGCATTGGGTTATCGCGCAATAACCCCTCCATGTATGGCGGGTCTAACACAACGCAATCAATAGAGCAGTCTTCATAAGGCAGATTCCTACAATCTACACCCGTGCTTATATCTGTGGCAAGAAGTTGATATTTTTGATCGGGAATATTCTTCCAAAAAACACCTGTGCCATACGTGACATCTGCAATTACGACTCCCTGCGGAACGTGTAAATCAAGAATGCTCGGAAAGATTTCTGCATTGCCAGCAACATAGGCTGATTGAACAAGGTTTGATGTTGAAATTCCACCTTGCACTCTCTTCCCGTTTTTCTTTTCTTCCCCTTCCAAGGGCATCGATAATAAGTCCGCCTGCTTATAGGTATTCGTATTTTCATCCACTATGGTTTTCAACGTCACATCTCCACAGATAAACAGTTCTTCCAATCTATTTATACCATAGTGTGGACAGCAGAATCGCCCACTCATCTCATTCACTTTAATGGTGAGCGATTCTTAGTTCCCTACCCTTCCCTAGCCTGATCCTCCGTCCTCTAGCGCCTGACCTGCGGCAAAAATGCGAAAAAGCGCGGCGGTTGCGCGGCATACCAACCGGTCGCCAAGCCCCACGCGCCTGCCCAATGCGCTCCTGCGTCTACCTGCACCCACGAAGAGGCGGCGTTCACCTGCGCAGGATAGATCGTCCATTTGGCGGTCATCGGATCAAGCTGCGCGGCGGTGAGCAGATTCTCATTGATCGCGCCCAATTCTGATTTTTGATAAGGCAGTTGCAAGCGCGCAAGAGCGTCTGTCCCACCCACTGCGCTGATCTGCATGGTTCGCGGCAGCGCGGCCGCCGTGTCAATCCCCTGGGGCAGAGTCCTTTGCAGCGAGGCGTGCAATTCCGAGGGCAGCGTGCCGCCGGTGAAAATTACCTGCATTGCCGGGCTGTTGAGCGCGTAGGGCGTATTCAGCGCAAAGGGACCCATCCGCGTCACTGCGCCCACCACCTCGCCCGCGCCGGTGATGGCTGCGGCGGGGTTGAAAGTTAAACGCGCCCCATCCGTCACCGCCAAATTCGCATTCAAGGTCAGCCCATTGCTCACAGTTAACCCGCCTGCGCCCGTCAATGCCGCTGGCGCGTCCATGGTTAACTGCCCCACATTGCTCTGCCCTGCGCCTGCCCACTGGCTGCCTTTAAAATAGAAGGGACCGCTGCCCGTCAAGCTGCCATCCATCTGTAAATTACCGGTCATCGTCAAAAATGTGCCAGGCAAAATCAACATTTGCGCGCCGCTCGCCACGGTTACATCCGCAAACGTGCTGGCATCCATCACCGAAAGGTCACTGATGCCGCTTACCACCCCCACCGGCGCGCTGATGAGGCTGCCCTCAATTGCCTCCAACGAACTGCGCCCGGTCAGGGCAAGCTGACCGCCGCTGGCGCGCACGCTGCTGGCTGCGCCGTAGACGGTCAAGTTAACGGCATCAAAGCGAAGGGTATTGTCCCCCAAGCTGATGTGCGCGTCATTCCCATTTAGGGTGATAAAGGGATATGCCCAGGTCATGGAGGATTGCAGAGTAACGTCCGTACTATTCCAGACTTCCATCAGTGCACCGCTCCACCTGCCCGCTCCTGAAACATACAGCGGGCGGTTCGGCTGGTATAAATACACGCTCTGCACCGCCAACACGCCGTCATTCGTCACGCTGTCACCCTGAAAGTAGAGTTGCCCACCCGCATCACTGGTCAGGGTTGCCCCTGCGCCAATCACCAGGCTACCTGTCACCGTCAGGCTGTCGCTCCCCAGGGAAATGGTCGCGCCTGCTGGCACCGTCAGGACACTGACTGTTTGGCTGGCGAAGCTCTGGCGTGCGGCGTTCACCGGCTGCGCCCCACCACTCACCATCGCCATCATGCCCATCCAGAGCAGCGCAATGCCTGCCCGTCCACCAAATCGAAATACAGACACAACAGTACCGATAAAAGAATACATTTTGTCCCCATTTCAATGCTCAACCATGAGGGAAACGCACTGCCTTGCCCCCCGGCAGCCAGACAGACCACAAGAGCCTTCCTACTTTTTATTATAAGGATAATTTTTCGCAAAAGCTATTATGATAGCTAGTATCAATGTATAGGGGAATCACTCAGGCGGGCAGCAAACGCAAAAGTTACTGCTCAGTCACCCCCATATTCGCAGTGTCATCCCAGCCTGTGGATTGGCTTCCGGCAGGAAGCCCAGCAAAACCTTCATAGCCTGCTGCTCACGTGGAATAATTCCCATCCGCGTAGTGGCTTCCGGCAGGAAGCCCAGCAATGATCAGGCAATTTCGGTTGTGCAGAGAGAATGACTCGACGAACACCAGGCTTCCGGCAGGAAGCCACTCCACGGGACCGGGATGCCTGAGCAATGCCTCCCATTTTTAAGCATTACGCTTTGTCACGCAAAACGGTGATGATCCACAAAAACATCCCTTTGCTGATTTCGTTGGAACAAATGTAGGGGCAAGGCTTGCCCCTACATTTTTTATGATGTGTAGGGGTGACTGTTTAGTGCAATCCCCAGCTTTTCAAATGCTCATAGCTGATCTTCAGGCTTTGGAACGGGTCGCCGGGGCAAATATCTTGCTCCACGGCGTACCAGCTGACGCCGGCATCCCGGCAGGCGGAAAGAATGTCGCGCCAGTTGAGGTTGCCTTCGCCCACCTCTGCCATCACCTGAGTCACGTTCCAGCCGTCCGCCGTTACGCGCATATCCTTCAGGTGAATGACGGGCATGCGTCCCTTCATTTTAAGAATCCACTCCACCGGGTCCGCGCCGCCATGCTGAATCCAGTAGGTATCCAGCTCCGCCATCAGGTACATGGGGTCGGCGGCTTCATAGAGGATTTGCAAGCCGGTTTTCTTGCCAAAATGGGCAAATTCAAAGCTGTGATTGTGATAGCTGAAGCTGAGTCCGGCTTCAGAGAGCTTGCGCCCCACCAGTTCCGCCTCGCGGGCAAAGCGCAAATAGCCGGCTTCATCCGCGCGATATTCTAGGGGCATCGCGCCCACCGCCACGTTTGGGCAGCCCAAAATGCGGTGCTGCTCGATCACCTGGGCAGGCTGAGCCACCAACCGCTCCCAGCTGATGTGGGTAATCACAATTTTCAAGCCATTCTCATCACAAATGCGCCGCACCGCTGCATCTGAAATGGGACCGATGCCCGAAACTTGCACGGCGCGGTAGCCAATCGCGCTAATTTTGCGCATGGAGGCGGCAAAATCCGCTTCGGTCTGGCAAAAATCGCGCACGGTATATAACTGGGCAGCTACAGAATACGCAGAATTCATCATTCCCTCAGCATTTCTTCAGCCAACATGGGCTGATTACTCAACGCGCCATGCCGCAGCCGCGCCAAAAATTGCTCCTGCCAGGGGTTGCGTTCCTCTTGGGACCAACTGGCGGACATGGCAATATACAGCAGCACAGCGTGGTGCTTTAAAAACAGATTCAACTGCCCCCACCAAAACGAACCCAGCTGATTTTCCTGCTCGTACCCGCTGCGGAAGGCAGGCAAGAAGCCGCGCGCAAACGCAGTGTATTCCGCCTGACTTGCGCGCCCGTCCTGCATCAGCGGATGAAAGACGGCGATGGCAATATCCTGCATATACCAATGATACGCCATGCAGTCAAAATCGAGGATATGAATTTGCCCGTCTTCATAGAGCATATTCCACAAATGTAAATCATTGTGGACAAGACCATACCCTTCGCGCGGGGTGGGCAGGGCGGAAAATGGAGCGCGCAAATCCTGCCATGCCTGCTGCACCGCCGTATCCATTCCGGCGGACAGTTTCACAAAACTGGCGAACTCCATCCGCCAATCGGATAAATGGGCATCCGTGGGGGTGCAGAAGGCGACCTCGTCCGGCTCATCGCGCCGCCAGGCAGGGTATTGCTTCGCCAGGGCGTGCATCCTGCCCATCGTGCGCCCATATAAATGGAAGAAGTCCGCGCCCCACTCTGGGCGGTTGGATTCGACATGCACGCCGTTGACCTTTGCCGTCAGGGATACCCCAAACTGCGCCCCGTCCGCACCCTGCACCCGTTCCACGCGCAGCCCTGCTTGCGAAGGCAGCGGAGCGATCACGCCCACCCCATTTTCCGCCAGGAACGCCATAAACGCCGTCTTTTCCTGCAAACGGGTGAGGGCAGCCTCATTTTCCAGTGGCAAAAACTTCAGCACATAGGCGCGGTCGCCCTTGCGTCCCAAATACACCGCGCCATCATTGCCATTCAGCGACATCAGCGAGGCGGCATCCACCCCAAAGCAGGCGCACCCCTGGATTTGTACATCACGCATTACTTCCATTGTTCTTTCCTTATGACACATTTATTTCGTAATTATTCAGGCATCTCAATCTGTGTAGTGGCTTCCGGCAGGAAGCCCAATCCGCATCCGCTCATTTCTGGTTCGCAAGGGTAATTTTCGACTGCGAACAGGCTTCCTGCCGGAAGCCACTACACGGATGCGGCAAGCCATACACGGAAAAGGTACGCCGGAGCAATTCCTAAAAATTATTGTTACCGCTCAGGCACCCTCGTATTTGTCGTGACATCCCCCGTCCGCGTAGTGGCGCACTGCGTGTGCCTTAACCGATACGGGGAATCTTCCTGCTGGACGCACGATCATTCCCCTGCACCTCAGGCGCACGCAGTGCGCCGCTACGCGGACGGGGTATTTTCCTGTTGGACGCGCAATCATTCCCCTGCACCTCAGGCGCACGCAGTGCGCCACTACGCGAACTGAGACGTCTGAGCAGCAACAAATTATTTACATCAAAATCAACTCGGTTTGCGGCTTGGAAAGGAAGGTGACGCCGCTCTCTTGCAGCAGTACATCTTCCTCAATGCCCATATAGCCGTACCCTTCCACCATCAAGCCAGGCTCCAGGGTATACACCTGCCCAACTTCCAGCGTTTCGTGCGGGGAACTGCCGTAACGATCCCAGGCAGGACCGAGCAGCGCGCCGCCGTCATGCGCTATCCGCCCCATCTGATGACCGGTGGCATAGGGGTATTCCGGGTAGCCTGCGTCCGTGATGACTTTGCGGGCAGCGGCATCCACCTCTACGCCGGGCGTGCCTATGCGCATGACGCGGGCGGCGGCAGCGATGCCTTCCGTCACTGTGCGGAAGGCGCGCTTCACGGCTTCCGGCGCGTCCACCTCATTCGGCTTGCGGCAATACGCCACTCGCTGAATATCCGCGCAATACCCGGCTTGCATCACCCCAAAATCGAGGTGCAAAATCTGCCCCGGCTCCAACTTGCGATCGGTTGGGTTGGAATGACCGATGGCGGAATCTGCGCCAGCGTTGACAATCGGGCAGCCGTCCGCGCTCCAGGCAGGCAACACCCCCCGCGCCTTCATCTGATTGTGCATCCGCACGGCAATCTGGCGTTCGGTCTGCCCCACCGGATGCGAGGCGAACACGTCCGCGTAAATTTCTTCGGTCGTGGCAATCGCTGCGCGGATGAGGGCGATCTCTGCGGGGGTTTTGCGCCCGCGCAAGGCAGAAATCACGCTTTCCGCGCTCACCAGTCTGCCAGCAAAAGGCGTACCTTCGATCATCGCCTGCAAACTGCGGTACATGCCATGCGTCAATCCGTCCGCCAGCACATTGGAAAGGGAGGTGTTGATCGCCACGCTCTGCCCGTCCAGGCGGGTGAGGGTTTCCACCAGCAGTGGGCGGATGGACTGATCATAGACCAGCACCTGGGAATACGCCCCGGTTTCACGCGCGGCAGCTTCTTCCATGCGCCCCACAATGGCGATGCGCTCCCCTGTGCGGCTGATGAGCAATGCGCTGTGCCACGTGAGGGTATTGTCGCCGTAAATCAGCGGCAGCACCGGGTCTGGCGTGGCAGATGTTTCGCGCACAAAGGTTAACCATACGTCCAGGTCGAGTTCGTTTAAAATTCCCACCGCCTGGATCACTTTTTCTTGTACTAAAAGAGACATAATCCGCTCCTATAAACTCCACCCCTAGCCCCTCCTCGCAAGCAAGGAGGGGAATAAGAAAATACGTTGTTTTTATTCCTCTCCCTGACGAGAAGATCACCCCACCCGCGGCGAGGAGATCACCCCACCCGCGGCGAGGAGATCACTCGCCTTGCCCTCCCCGCAAGCAAGGAGGGGAATAAAAACGAAGCCCTTTCTTCCCCCTACTCGCTGAAGAACTCCACCCTGGCCTCCTCGCAAGCAAGGAGGGGGACAAGAACGAAGCTCTTTGCTCTTTCTTCCCCTCCCTGCCCTGTGGGGAGGGCAAGGCGAGCGTTCTTTGCTCGCCGCGGGTGGGGCGCCGCGGCAAAGAACCCCTCCGCCCCTAGCCCCTCACGCGCTTCCACGCGAATGCCAGCAGGAAGAAGCCTGTGGCAACCAGCACGATGGCTGCGCCGGGGGCAATAATGGTATAGTAGCTTAAATACATCCCGATCAGGCTGGAAACCGCGCCCACCACCGCGGAAATCGCCATCATGCGCGCCAACCGCCGGGTCAGCAGGTACGCAGTGGCTGCCGGGGTCACCAGCAGCGCCGCGCCCAAGCCTACCCCCACCGTCTGCATCGAGACAACCACCGTCAGCGCGAGCAAAATGAGCATTAGATAGCGCAGGAATTGCCCCGGCAGGCGCAAGGTAGCCGCCAAGACCGGATCAAATGAAATCACCAAAAAGGGACGGTAGAGCAGCATCACCAATCCTAAAATACCCACAGCCATCAGGGCAGTGAAGAGCAAATCACCGCTGCTGACGCCCAGCACGTTGCCGAATAAAATATGGGTCAAATCCGAAGCGGAAGTGCGGATGGAAGAGATGAGCGCGACCCCCAAACTGAGCGCAGCCGAAAAGAGGATGCCAATGGCGGTATCTTCCTTCACCGTCCCTTCGCGGCTGAAAAAGCCAATCCCAATTGCCACCGCCACCGCTGCCACCAACGCCCCCACCGTCAGATTGCCTTGCAGCAGATACGCCACCGCCACCCCGGGCAGAATGGCGTGTGCCAGCGCATCCCCCAAAAACGCCATGGAACGCAGCACCACGTAACAGCCGATCACCGCGCAGAGGATGCCCACCAGCAACGCCGCCAGCAGACCGTGCTGCATAAACGCAAATGACCAGGGTTCCAGCAGCCACTCAAGCATGTTCACCGCCTTGCCCTGTGTGATCGTGCAAATGCTCCTCGCCGGGCGGGCAGCACTCATCCACCACCACCGCGCCCTGCCCTTCCAACGTTAGGAATTGACCGGAGAACGCCTGACGCAAATTTTCAGGCTTAAAGACGTCCGCCGGCGCGCCATACGCCACCAGGCGGTGATTAAGCAGCAGGACGCGCTCAAAGCGCTGCGCCGCCATCGTCAGGTCGTGGGTAGAAACCATCACCGTCACATGCCGGGATTTCAATTCTTCGAGTAAACTCAGCGTGGCTTCCTGGGTGGAGGCATCTACGCCGGTAAAAGGTTCGTCCATCAACAAAATGTGCGGCTCTTGGGCAAGGGCGCGCGCCAGGAATACGCGCTGCTGCTGCCCGCCGGAAAGGTCGCCGATAGCGCGGTTGGCGAGCGCGGCAATGCCCATCTGATCCAGGCTGCGCGCCACCCAATCCCGGTCTGCCTGATTGGGACGGCGGAACCAGCCTTGCTTGCCATATCGCCCCATCATCACCACATCGCGCACCGTCACCGGAAACCGCCAATCCACCTCTTCGCGCTGCGGAACATACGCCACGCAGTCGGTATGCGCGCCCAGTGGCTGCCCGTGAATAAATACCTGACCGGCGCGGATAGGCAGCAGCCCCACCAGCACCTTAAACAGGGTGGATTTACCCGCACCGTTCGGTCCAACCACCGCCACCTGCGCCCCATGCGGCACCTCAAAGGAAACCGAATCCAACGCCAGCACGTTGGTATATCCAGCGCTGACGGCTTCCAATTCCAACCGCGCAGGTTCTGCAACTTCAGGGGATAATTTAGCCAATCAGACTCCAAAAAGGGAAAATAACTTAATATCTCATTATTTTAGATAGACAGTAGTCCATCTAAAATAATGAGATATGGAAATTCATTCTTTATGCCAACAGGGCGCGCAGCAACGGGCTTAACTTCTCCGTCAGGGCGGCGCGCTCCTCTTCGGGCAAGAAAGCCGCCCGCGCCCCACGCAAAACACATTCGCGCAGCACATCTTGCCCCATGCCCAGGTCTTCCAACGCCAGACGATACTCATCACTGAGCGAAATACCTGAAATGCCAGGGTCATCCGTGTTGAGGGTCACGTCCAGCCCGGCGGCGATCATTTTCATGATGGGGTGCGCTGCCAAATCCTTCACCACCCCGCTCTGATAATTGGAGGTGGGGCAGACTTCAAACACGGTGCCGCGTTCCTTTGCCAGCGCAATGACTTTCTCATCCTCTAACACCCTCACGCCATGCCCAATCCGCTCAGCGTACAGGTCTTCAATTGCCTGACGGATATTCTCAGCCGGGCCCCACTCGCCGGCGTGAACGGTGATGTGCAATCCCGCCGCGTGCGCATCGCGGAACAAGGGCGCAAACGCCGTCGCAGGGGATGTCACCTCATTGCCCGCCAGGTCAATCCCCGTGATCCCCAGCGATTGCCGTTCCGCTGCCAGCTCAATCACCTGTTCGGCGACTTCTACCGGCTCGTGACGGTTGACCGAAGCGATCAGCCGCAGGGTAATATTGCGTTCCTGGGCGGCGCGGTTGGCATGTTCAATGACCCAATCCATCACTTCCGCCAGCGAATAGCCTTGCAGCCGCCCCAGGGCAATGGGCGTAAAGCGCAACTCAAGGTATTTTACGTTATCATCGGCAGCGTCCATCACTGCCTCGCGCGTCACGCGGGCAATCACATCCGCCGAGCGGTAAAATTGGCGCAGCATCTGAAATTTTGAGAGGAAGTTATCCACCGTCAGCGGGTCTTCCTTTTGCATCTGCACCAGGGTGTGAAAGCGCGTCACCGGTACGGTGATCTGATGTTCGCGCGCCACCTCAAACAACGTTTCTAAACGCAAAGACCCCTCCAGGTGGCGGTGCAAATCCACCTTAGGGATCTGGCGATAGTATTTCAATTCGCCGGTCGTCCATTGGCTGTACCATCGGTTATGCGGCATAGCTTTATTATATGAAAGAACGGGAAAATAAGAAAGGGAAATCCGATCCTTACATTGCCGCCAGGGTAGCACGTTCTTCAGTCGAAAGCACCTGATTAAGGTCAATCAGGATGACCAGCTGCTGCTCGTAGCGGGCAATGGCACGGATGAACGCCGAATCAATGGTCAACGCCAGGGGAGGCGGCGGCTCTATCGCATCTTGGGGGATGTTAATTACCTGCTTGACCGCGTCCACAATCAACCCAACCTTAATCCCACCCATGTTGGCGACTACAATGCGCGTGTCGTTGGTGACTTCTTGCAGGTCAAAGCCAAAGCGTTTGCGCATGTTAATCACCGGAATGATCGCCCCGCGCAGGTTAATGATGCCATCAATGAATTCTGGGGCGCGCGGCAGCTTGGTCACTTCTTGCAGCTTGATGATGCTTTCCACTTCGGCAATCCCTACGCCGTAGTCTTCCGTTCCAAGGCGAAATACAACAAATTGGTCCATGCGATTAACCTTCCTTTTGGCTGGCGTACTTTATATCGTTCTCTATTTTCTTAAAACCCCGGCGCAGGCGGCACCGGAATATCCGCCGTCTTACTCCCGGTCACGCGCCCAGTGCGCAACGCGAGGTGAATCAGCACCGTGCCGAGGCGAGTATTGATAGGGACGATCAGGCGCGGGCAGTCTAACGTAGAAATCAGCGCGCCCCTGCCCAGCACCAGCGAGGGCGGCGAAATGGTGGCTTCCAGGCTGGCTTGCGAAAGTTTCATGCTTGCCCGCCCGGTAATGACGTTGCCCAGTTCCGCGATGCCGCTCTGCGCCAGTCCATCCAGCTCTTTTAGCTCGTCATCGCCCATCAGCTGCCCGGCAATGGCAATGGCTGTTTCCGCGGACATGCTGTAAAACACAGACCCTTCCACCGCGCCCACCAGGGCAATAATCACGGTGACGTCATCGGTTTTATACGCCCCGTTTTCCAACTGCAAATCACCGCGGGTCAGTTCTTGACCGATCTCCACTTTTAACACTTCGTAGGCAGCTTCTACAAATGGATTGAGGAATTTGACATTCACAGGGCAGGCTCCTTGCGTCCAACATTCATTTTCATCTCTATCCATTTTATAGGAAAAACGGCGTTTCGCCTATCCGATGGAAAGAGGGAAATTCAGAACTTAGTCTTTGTGATCTATAGTCAAACGCACAAAATCATCCGCCTGAGTTTGTTGACCGGATTGAGATTCGCGCAGCGCCAGATGAATGGTTAAATTTCCCAGCTCTGAATCCAGCGGTACCACAATGCGCGGAAAATCCAGGGTGGAAATTTGCACATTGCGCCCGGTAATGAGGGCGGGCGGCGAAATATTGCTCTGATACCCCGCCTGCGAGAGCTTGACGGTTGCCCGCCCGGTAATCACATTGCCCAATTCCGCCACGCCACTCTGCGCCAGCGAGTCGAATTCCGTAAATTCCTGCCCCAAAATCGCAGAAACCATCTTCAATCCAGTGGTCATGGGGATGCCATACAGCACCACGCCATGCACCTGCCCCACCAGGTGAATCAACACCGTGATGTCATCCGTAGTCAGCGCGGATTTTTGCAGCTCCAGGTTGCCGCGCGTCACCGCGACCCCCACCTCCACCTTCAGAACTTCAATGGCTGCATCTATAAACGGATTCAGAAAATTAACATTCATGTTTACCACCTTTTTCGATATTCCCGTATGCCCCTCAATGTCTGAGGCAATGCGGCTCGCCATGCGTCAAAATCCATCACTACTCTCGTATCCCCGTCCGTGTAGTGGCTTCCGGCAGGAAGCCTGCGGGCATTCCAGCCATTCTCTTTGCGAAACAACCATTCCCTGATCGGGGTCAGGCTTCCTGCCGGAAGCCACTACGCGGAAACCACTACACGGACTGAGGCGATACCAAAAGTTCCTTATTATCCATAAAGATAAGCTACACGTCTTTTACATAAAACGAAGTCGCTACGCTGCGGAACCCAATCTCTTTCGGAGTGGGGATAATCTCGGTGCCGCCCAAGAATAACACCCCGCCCGGACGCAGGGCTGCGTTAAATTTGCGGTACAGCACGCTTTTGGCTTCATTCGTAAAATAAATAATGACATTCCGGCAAACGATCAGGTCGAAGCTTGTGCCGAAGCGATCCGCATTCAGGTCTTGCTCGGCAAAGGTAATGGTTTTTTGCAGAGATTCCTTGGCAAAAAAACCCTTTTCGCGCTCATCCAGGTATTTGGCGCGCATCTCGGGGGCTAAGGTGCGCACCTCTTCCGCGCGATACGGACCCCGCGCCCGCGCCTGATCCAACGCGCCGCGGTCAATATCGGTTGCGGTGATGGCATAGCTCATGCCGCGCACCGTCTCCGAAAGCAAAATGGAAAGGGTGTAGGCTTCAATGCCAATCGAGCAGCCCGCGCTCCACACCTTCAGGCAGCCGCTGCGTGGACGGTTTTGCTCATCGCGCAGCAGGTACGGCACAATTTGGGTGCGGAGCGCCTGCCAGCGGTCTGGGTCGCGGAAAAATTCCGTCACGTTAATCGTCAGGTAATTGCGGAAGCGCAGCAGTTCCACTGGATTGTTGGAGACAAAATGAAAGTAAAATTCCCAGGTCGGGGCATTGTTGCGCACCAGCCACGAATCCAACCGCCGCTTCATCTGCTCATCTTTGTAATAGGTGAGGTCAATGTTGAGAATTTTTTTGACGGTGCGGACGACCTGGGTGTAGACTTCTGTTTCCATAATAATGTCTTTCTACGTTCCTTATAATTGTTAATAGATGTACCGCTCGTTCACCCCACCCTGGCGAGAAGATCGCTCGCCTGTCCCTCCCCACAAGCAGGGAGGGTAAGAAACCCTCTTTTTCTTGTTCCTCTCCCTGCTTCGAGGAGGGGAAGAAACCTTCTTCTTGTTCCTCTCCCTGCCAAGTCGAGCGATCTTTGCTCGACACGGGGAGGGGAAAGCGAGTGATCTTCTCGCTAGGGGAGGGGTTCCTTATAATTTATGATACGCCTGCACCGCCTGTTGGATGGCTTGCGGGATGTCATCCAGCGGCGCTACCTGACTGGCGGCTTTTGCCTCTACCACCGAGCGCGGCATGCCCCACACCACGCAGGTGGATTCATCCTCGGCGATGACCCAGCCATTCTGGCTGTGCAGCAGGGCGCAGCCATTGGTGCCATCGTTGCCCATGCCCGTCAGGATGACGGCAATCACCGCGCGACCGAAATGCTGCACCAGCGAGGAGAGGGTCACGTCAATAGCGGGGCGCACGCCGTGAACCGGCGGGGTTTGGGTGAGTGAAACGCGCTCAGAGGCATCAAATACGGTGTGATAGCCGCCCGGCGCGAGCAATACCTTACCCACTTCCAGAATATCCCCGGCTTCCGCCTCTTTGACTAGCAACGGCGAGAGCGAATTGAGCCGCTCGGCAAGCGACAGGGTAAAACGGGCGGGCATGTGCTGCACCACCACCACCGCCGCGTTCAGGTTGGCGGGCAGCAGCGGAATCACCGAGTTGAGCGCGCGCGGTCCGCCGGTGGACGAGCCAATTAGCACAATGGGCGTATTCCGTCCTCGCGCATGGGTTATCTTTGCGCTCTGGATAGCGGACGCGCTCCACAGGCTGGCTGGCACTGCCGAGGGCGTTGGCGTTGGCGGGTTGAGATTAACTGCCGGGCGCGCCATCTGAGAGCCAGGGCGCGGGCGAGTGAATGGCGTCATCCGCACCCGCGAGCAGTGCATGATCTTCTCCACCACCTCGTCCATCACCGCCTGAATATTGCTCTTTTGCGCCGGTTTTGCCACAAAATCCACCGCGCCCAGGGTCAACGCGGTGATCGTCTCTGCCGCGCCTTCGCTTGTCAGGCTCGAGAGCATAATCACTGGGCGGGGGAAGCGCGCCATAATCTGCCGCAGCGCCGTCAACCCGTCCATGCGCGGCATTTCCACATCCATCGTAATCACGTCTGGCTGCAAGCGCGGAATCAAGTCTAGGGCTTCCTGACCGTCTTTCGCGCTGCCGACCACCTCAATTTCAGGGTGCAGTTTGAGGCGGGTGGTGATGGTATAGCGCATAAACGCCGAATCATCCACCACCAGCACCTTCACCCGTTGTATAGGGGGGGCGGCAGGCTCGTTTCCGGGCAGCGCAGGCGGCAGCGTCATGCTTGTTTAAGCCAGCAGCTTCTGAATAGCGTTCATCACCCGTTCACGCTCGAACGGCTTGACGATAAAATCACGCGCGCCCGATTTCACCGCTTCCAGCACCACCGATTCCTGACCAAGCGCTGTGAGCATAATGACCTTGGCTTTCGGGTCAAAACCGCGGATTTCCTTCAGGGCGGTCAATCCATCCATTTCAGGCATGGTAATATCCATCAGCACTACGTCCGGGCGATGTTCCTTATACAGGTTCACCGCTCGCAGTCCATTCTCAGCTTCCAATACATTCATACCGTCTCCGGCAATCATCTTGGAAATACGTACGCGCAGAAATTCAGCATCGTCCACAATGAGTACAGTCGCCATATCTTCCGATCTCCTTATTACAAGTCTTGTTCTTTGCCGCCGACCACGCGCACGGTCATGCGCCCATCTACCACATAGAGGCGCACGGTGCGCCCGGTGTTGCCACCCACTTGTTCGGCGTAAACTTTGATGTTCATACGCGCAAAGGTGCGGCGAGCCGCCTCGATATTGCGCGTGCCAATATCAAACGTATTATTTAAAGAAGACGAAAGGAGCATATTCGCCCCCCCCGCCACCCGCGTCACAATCCGGCGCTGATCCGCGCCCGCTTTGAGCATGGCTTGCAGCAGGCTTTCAATGCCCGTATCCACATACTTCGGCGAACGGTCTGCCCCGTTCGTCTGCGCTGGCAAGACGGCGTGCAGCAGCCCGGAAACGTGCGCCGCAGCATCGTACATGCCAATTCCCAGGCAAGACCCCAGCCCGAACGCTACCAATATCACTCCGGCTTCCTTGCTGACCACCTGTTCGCCCAATCCAACGCTAATCGTCTGATCCATACTTGTTTACCCCCCCATGGACGCGATGCGATGCAGTGTAGCCGGGTCTGGGATGACCCAAAAATTGGTTTCGACGGATTCATCGCCGTTGGTCATATCCGCTTCCATCAGCAGCACCGTATCCGAGATGCCGCCATTGGTGGCAACAATAATATCGAGAATTGCGCCGACCATATCCACCATGACCGCCGGGGGGGAAGGACGAACCTCGCCGCCGATCATCTTGGCGAGGGAATTGAGGAAGAATGTACCGGTCTGGTTGCCCACCTCCGCCAGCGCAGAGCGTTCCAGGCTGCCCAGTTCTTGGGTAGTGCCTTGGGGCTGCTCCAACAGCAGATCAACCAGTTCCAACGCCTTGGCATAGGGGATAATCATCATAATCTGCCCCGAAATGTCCCCTTCGGCGCGCAAATAAATGCCGATTGCCTCGTTTTCTGGTCCACCATTAATATAAGGAATATTGGCTAATGGTACCAGTTTAACCGATGGCTGTGAGACTTGCAAGGTTTGCCCCAGCAAGCCCGAGAACCCGCTGACGGCGTTATGAATGCCCTCTTCGGCAATGGATTGCAAGGCTTTAAATAATTTGGTATCAAATTCCGTATGCTGTTCGTTCATTTTATCCTTACTAATTTTATTGCTCATCCCGTTTTTACATTCTCAAAGTTACTGCTCAGGTATTCCAATATTCGCAGCAGTGTCCAGTCCGTGTAGTGGCTTCCGGCAGGAAGCCCAGCAATCATCAGCCCATTCTGTTCTGCAAGGAAAATTTCTTGACTGCCATCAGGCTTCCTGCCGGAAGTCACTACACGGACTGGGGTGGCTGAGCAGTACCTTCTCAAAAATAATGAGCAAACTCATTATTTTTGAGAATATATTGCTTTACCAATGCACGCTTGAAAGGCGCAGCAGACCGGTGACGTCAATAATGAGGGAAATGCCGCCATCGCCCAAGATTGCCGCGCTGGAAAGTCCCGGCACGTCGCCAATAATCTTGCCTAACGACTTGACCACCACTTCCTGTTCGCCCATCAGCGCATCCACCATGATGCCCACCTGCTGCTTGCCGTGATTGATGACCACCACATAGGTATACTGGGCATGTTCATTTTGTTTCTCCAGGCGCAGCACGTCCGCCACATGCAGGAGGGGCAGCACCTTGCCGCGCAGCACCGTCACGCGGTTGCCCTGCACCGTGCTGATGGATGCGTCTTGCAGACGCAGGGTTTCCGCCACCATCACCAGCGGAATAGCAAAGGTTAGCCCAGAGACTTTCACCAGCAGGGTGGGGACAATTGCCAAAGTAAGCGGTAAAATCACCTGAAACTGCGTCCCCTTGTTGGGCGCGGTGTTGACCGTAATCGTGCCGCTGACGCGCTGGATGTTGTTGCGCACAATATCCATGCCCACCCCGCGCCCTGAAATATCCGTCACGGCGGCGGCAGTCGAGAGACCCGACATGAAAATCAGCTCCACCGCTTTTTCATCCGAATAATTCTTGGATTCCTCTTCGGTGATTAATCCCTTCGAGACCGCGCTGCGCTTGAGGCGATCCAAATTAATGCCGCGCCCATCGTCTTCAACCGTTACGTAAATGCGCCCCTGCTCGTGCCACGCCGAGAGGGTGATCGTGCCGCGATCCGATTTGCCCGCCGCCAGGCGTTCTTCAGGCGTCTCAATGCCATGATCCACCGAGTTACGCAGCAGGTGAATGAGCGGGTCGTTGATTTCATCAATCACGGAGCGGTCTAGCTCGGTATCTTCGCCGTTCATCACCAGGTCAATCTTCTTGCCGGTGCGCTGCGCCAGGTCACGCACCAGGCGCGGGAACTTGTGAAACACGTTGCCAATCGGCAGCATGCGGATGCGCATAATCTCTTCTTGCAGCTGGTCGGTGATGCGGCTGAGGTGGGTAACGGTATCCGAGAGGTTATCAACGTGTTCATCGCCGCGCCGCTCATTTTCCATACTGCCGCGAATTTGCGACAGGCGGTTGCGGTCGGTAATCAACTCGCCCACCAAGCCCATCAGCACGTCCAGGCGTTCCACACTGGTACGCACCATCATATCCACTTTTTTAGGTGTTTCTTTGGCGGCGGTCGGCTGCAATTCCGCCATTCGTCCACTGCCGCTGGGGGTAGGGACGCTGGCGGCGGTCGCCTGCCCGGCAGGGGTCAGGTCTGCCTGAGTGGCAGCTTCCGCGCCGGCTTCCACCGCTTCACTCACTTCGCCAATAGGCAAGGGCAGGTCTTCATACACCTGAATGGTGTTAATTTCAGAGATAATCGAGAGGATGCGGCGGATTTCGTCACACGGATGCCCGGTGCGCACGGTTGCCAGCAGCTGCTTGACGGGCGCAACGGTTTCAATCATCGCCTGAGTGGGCTTCATCGCCAAAATCTCGCCCACATCCTGCAACGCCAGCATCACCTGAAAAGCGCGCGCGGCGGAGGCAATCGAATGTGGGTCAATATCCACCTGAACGCGCACCAGGGGCAAGGTTTCGTCCACCTCTGGGGCAGCGGTTGGCGCGCTGGACGCCTCGGCTTGCGCAACGGATTGAGCAAGCGTCTGCGCAGCTTGCGCATTTTGCGCCGCGGCAGGCGAAAGGAACGAATCAAACCGCCTGGACATGGCTTCCACTTCCAGGTCATATTCTTCGCCGGTGACCACTTCTTCGCGCAGGTGACGCAGCCCATCAATCGCATCCAGGCATAAATCAATCAACGGCGAGCTAATTTGCAGTTGATTTTTACGCACCCCGTCCAAGACTGCTTCGAGCGCGTGGGTTAACGCCACCATGCGCGTATGACCGATCACTCCTGCCATGCCCTTCAGGGTGTGGGCAGCACGAAAAGCGGCTTGCAGCGCGTCTGGGTCGCTTAAGCGTTCCAGGTGAATTAAAATCTCATCCAACGTTTGCAAATGCTCATCCACCTCAGAAAGAAAGATGGGCAGTTCATCCGCGCTGATGTCAAAGGAAATGGTCATACAACCTCGATTGTGCCGAATTGATCCAAAAAAGCAGCGGTGGGCGCGCCTCTGGCATGCCCGTGCCACCCGATTTTGGGAAAAATACTTGCTGATGATTAAGATAACATAAGAATGAGGGAAAGCCTGTAAAGCAAACGTAAATTAATGGGAAAGATTCCATGAAGATTGAAAATTAAAAAGGATTTGTAACGGATCAGACGCGCCCCGTCCGTGTAGTGGCGCACTGCGTGCGCCCAGCCTGAATGCGCAGAGTCTCCTGGAAAAAACATAATGTGGCGCTAAAACCGCTGGGCGCACGAAGTGCGCCACT
>JBBRAT010000031.1:0-48296 GCA_038206515.1 Anaerolineales bacterium
AAGAGCTACCTCGTCACCGGTCAGGATGCTGAAAAAGCCTCCGTCCAATACGTGATTGATGGCAAGCAGTCTATGACTGTCTTCAAAGATGTCCGCACCCTGGTGAAGGATGCCATTGCCGCCGCTGTAGCGTTGCTGCAAGGTCAAACTCCTGCTGCCAAGGGCACATACAACAATGGTAAGGTGGATGTTCCCGCCATTCAGTCTGCGGTTGTGACTGTTGACAAGAAGAACGTTCAATCTGCCTTGATCGACTCCGGCTATTACAAAGCCGAGGATTTCACCAACCTCAAGTAATTTGAAGTAATCAGGGGGATGCGCCAGAAATCCGTTCAAATTTCTGGCGCATCCCCTCCTTGTGAGGATGATATCTTCATTGATTTGTGCACAAAGTTGACTGTTGGCTGCGAGAGACTCACAGAATAAGGCGTAGTGCGCCGCTAATTTGGTGGTTTAAAATGGAAGAGAGCGATAGATTTCCTTTTTTGACTTTTCATGATTCGTGTGTCATAATTTGCTTTATCATTTTTCCTATCATAAAGTAGATACATTGCTCTTTTTCGTTTTTTTTCTTGCTCTTTCTGTTTAGAATGCTCTCTTTTTTTGAAGGAGACCCTATGAGTTTGCCTATTCTGGAAATGAAGAATATCACCAAGGAGTTCCCTGGTGTAAAGGCGCTGAATAACGTCAGTTTTCGGGTGGCTGCTAACGAGATTCATTGTCTGGTCGGCGAAAATGGCGCCGGCAAGTCTACATTAATGAAAGTCTTGAGCGGCGTTTATCCGTATGGAGATTACTCTGGCGATATTCTTTTTAATGGTGAGGTGCAGAAATTTCATAGCATCAGCGACAGTGACAAGGCAGGGATTGCCATTATTTATCAGGAATTGGCGCTCGTCCCTGAAATGTCTGTCTATGAGAACATTTTCTTGGGCAACGAAATTACCAATGGCATTACCGTGGACTGGAACGAGACCATTAAGCGCGCGAGCGAAGCCATTAAAAAAGTTCGCCTGGATGTGAATCCGGCAACCAAGGTAAAAGATTTGGGCGTAGGCAAACAGCAGCTGATTGAAATTGCCAAAGCCCTCAGCCGCAATGTTAAATTGCTCATTTTAGATGAGCCTACTTCTGCTTTAAATGAAGATGACAGTAAAAATTTACTCAACCTGCTGCGCGGTCTGAGAGATCAGGGCGTCACTTCTATTTTGATCTCGCACAAACTAAAAGAAGTGATCGAGATTGCCGATACCATCACTGTCCTGCGGGATGGGCAGACGATTTGCACCCTGGCAGCCCAAAACAGGGCAGTCAGTGAGGGGCTGTTAATTAAAAACATGGTGGGTCGTGAAATTGATAACATCTACCCAAAGCGTGAAAATCGCCAGATTGGGGAAGTGGTGCTAGAGGTGAGTGATTGGTCCGCATATAACCCCGCTTTAGGCAGAACGATCCTGAAAAATATCCATTTCACCCTGCGCAAGGGCGAAATTGTAGGCTTTGCTGGATTGATGGGATCGGGACGCACGGAATTAGCCTTGAGCCTGTTTGGCAACCCTGACCATTATCGAATTGTAGGTGGAATGAAGTTGAAAGGCAAGCGCGTCCATTTCACCCATCCTTCGCAGGCGATTAAAGCAGGGCTGGCATACGTTACTGAAGATCGCAAGGGAGATGGGTTGATCTTAATGCAGGATGTGAAGCAAAACATCACCCTTGCCAACCTCAATGCCATTTCAAAAAACGGCGTGGTGGATAGTAACCTGGAAGTGCAAGTTGGCAATGAATACAAGACGTCTCTTAATATCAAGACGCCTAACGTAGAACAGAAAGTGCAGAACCTGAGCGGTGGTAATCAACAAAAAGTGTCTTTGGGTAAATGGTTGTTTGTCAAACCGGATATTCTGATTTTGGATGAACCTACGCGCGGCATTGATGTGGGCGCAAAATACGAAATATATCAGATCATGAATCGATTGGTGCAGCAAGGTATGAGCATCATTATGATCTCTTCTGAATTGCCTGAAATTTTAGGCATGAGCGATCGTGTCTTTATCGTATCTTCTGGGAAGATTGCCGGTGAACTGCCCATCGCGGAAGCGACCCAGGAAAAAATCATGGAATTGGCAACAAACTAAGGAGGTGATTTTATGTCAACCATCACGACTTCAAAACCAGAAAGTGCTTCGTTTCTCGATCATGCCCAGACTGTTTTACGACAGAATATCCGTGAATATGGTATGTATATTGCTTTGTTCTTTATTATGACCATTTTCACCATCACCACCAAAGGTATTTTCATCTCCTCACGCAACATCAGCAACCTGGTTAACCAGACCGGCTATATTGCTGTGTTGGCGGTGGGCATGACTTTGGTGATTGTTATTCGCCATATTGACCTTTCGGTCGGTTTCCTGGCAGGGTTCTTAGGCGCAGTGGCAGCTATCGCAATGGTATTCTGGCATCTGCCAGTGTATATTGTCATCCCTATGGTCTTACTATTGGGCATCATCGCTGGGTGCATCACTGCTTTCCCCGTTGCTCAACTGGGAATTCCCTCGTTCGTGGCATCCCTGGCAGGCTGGCTGATTTATCGTGGCGCGATTTTGCTCGTCACGATGGGAACGGGCACCATTGTTATTCCTGACAAAATCTTTAACGCCATCGGCAATGGATTTATCCCCGATCTTCCTGAAATGGGATTTTTGCCAGGCATCCACAAGATTACGCTGTTCCTGGGTCTGTTGGCAGTGATCTTCTTTATCATCAGCGAATTGAACGGACGTAAAAAGAAGCAGGCATATAACTTTGAAGTCCTGCCGATGGATATGTTTGTTCTTAAATTGTTCTTTGTCTCTGCGCTGATCGGATATATCACCTGGGTGCTGGCAGGCTACCGCGGCATGTCCTGGACGCTGGTGGTCGTGTTGATCGTTGTGGCTATCTATCACTTTATTACTACAAACACCGTTTTAGGGCGCCATATTTACGCAGTGGGCGGCAACCCTGAAGCGGCGGAATTGAGTGGTATCAGTGTAAAGCGCATGGTATTCGTTGTATTTGGTTCAATGGGCATGTTAGCTGCGCTGTCGGGCATTTTGTTTGCTTCGCGTTTGCAATCGGCTACCACCACTGCTGGCTCTTTGTTTGAAATGGATGCAATTGCCGCTGCCTACGTGGGTGGCGTCTCCGCAGCGGGTGGCGTGGGGAAGGTGATTGGTTCAATCATTGGCGCGCTGGTGATGATGTCTTTGACCAGTGGCATGAACCTGATGGGGATTGATATTTCGTTGCAATATATCGTTAGAGGCGCAGTGTTGGCGGCAGCCGTGATCTTTGATGTAGCCACCCGCGCACGCGGAAAATAAGTTTCTCGGCGATTTTCTCCTCCAAACGAAAAGTGGATTTCAAGAGGGTATTTTCTCTTTTGAAATCCACTTTTCTGTGAAAGGATTCTGTTTAGGTAATAATATCTTCAATGACCTGACGCAACGTGACGGCGTCAAGGTCTTTTTTATCCAAAAACGCCACTGCGCCCGCTTCGAGGCTGAGGCGATGAAATTCACGGTCAGGGTATGCGCTGATGGTAATGATCCGTGATTGGGGCGAGATGGCTTTTATGCGGCGCGCGCAGCGAATGCCATCCTCTTCGCCCAAGACGACATCCACAAAAACCAGGCGCGGTGATACTCGTTCTGCAATTTGCACTGCGCTTTGAATATCCTCGGCGGCATATAAAATAGCTTGCGGATAGACTTTCCCTAATACCCGCTGCAATTGTTTTAAATATCGCAGGTTATCATCTACCAATAAGATGGAAATTTCCTTCTGATAATTCCGCTCGGTTGGCTCTTGATTTGCTTCTTGTCCGGTAATACTGAGAACTTCAGGGTGTTGATTCACGTAATTGACGGCTTCTAACCGGCTTTGCACACCCAGTTGCTTATACAGCCGCGTTAGGTGATTTTCCACCGTCTTAATACTTAATCCCATGTCTTCAGCCATGCCCTGATTATCATGCCCTTCGTATAGCCTGTGCAATATATCTTTTTGGCGGGTCGTCAAGAAAGAAGCGCCAGGGGTTGCGACAGGCATAATCAACTTAGGGATGAGCGAACTGGAAATCCACCGTTCCCCCAAAATGACGCGCTGCAAAGCTAATTTCAGGTCACTTAACGGCTGATCCTTCAAGTGATACCCATTCACGCCCGCCCCAAATAACCCATGCACGTACACTTCGTCATTATGCGCGCTGACTACCAATATTTTAATCTCAGGAAAGCGCGCACGAATTTGTCGAATGGCAGGAATCGGGTCAAAATCGGGCATACGAACGTCCATGAGCAGGCAGTCAACCGTAAACTGATCTAAACTGGCGAATAAATCAGGTCCCGTGCCAATTTCTGCAACCACTTCAATATTCGCAAGTTCTTCCACCACTTTACGAATGCCCGCGCGCACCACCGCATGATCGTCAGCCAAGAGAACACGCACTTTTTCCATAGGCGTATTTATACCACTTTTTAATTCAGCTTTATGAATACCATGCTCATTTCCAGGCATTCCCCCTTCGTGTTATACTTTGAGCGAAGTAAGAGCGTATTTGTCCTTATTGAAAAAAAGCACAAGGATGGCTCGCTTTTTTCTCCCCCCTTTTTCGTAGATTTGAGGATTGAATGATTTCTGAAAGCGTATTGCGGATCAATTCTCTTTTTAAATATTATGGTGGTTTATGTGTATTGGATAATATCAACTTTTCCATGCAAAGTGGGGAAGTAATCGGGTTAGTTGGGCGACGTGGGGCGGGGAAGAGCAGCCTGTTGCACATTATCGCTGGCGTTTCTGCTGCCAGCAGTGGTGAAATCTTTTTCCGCAATAAAAAAGTGAGCTTTTCTTCCCCTCGCCAGGCGCACGCAGTTGGCATCGAATTGGTGCAGCAATCTCCCTACATTGTAGAGCAGTTAGATGTCGTTCATAATATCTTTTTGGGACGTGAAATTTGTTCCCCTCCCAAAATTGGCTTGCCGGATTTTGACCAAATGTATCAGCGTGCCAAGTCCTTACTGATTTCCTTTGACCTGCCTGTGAGCCTCTTGTATGGTCGCTCAATCAACCTTTCAGATGAGCAGCGCCAGGTGGTTTCCATTGCACGGGCGTTATGTGGTTCGCCTCGCCTTCTTTTGCTTGATGATTGCATGGAGTCCCTTAGTTATCAGCGTCAACAGCTGTTGCTAGAGCATATTAAGCAGGTATCCGCACAGGGGACAAGTGTGATTATCAGCAGCGATAATCTAAAACACCAATTTAGTATTACCAATCGGATTTTGGTGCTATATGAGGGGCATTTAATTGCAGACCGCATTACCGCTGAATGTACTCAGCGGGATATTGTTGAGTTAATCGTTGGCACCAGCTCGCGTGAGCAAATCACCCCCATTATTTGGGCGTTAGAAAGTTTTCATGCTGCCCAACGTCAAACAGAAGAGTTGTATCACGCTCAGGCAGCCTTGCATAACAGCCTGGAAGCGCGTGACTCGCTGAATCGTCAGTTGGTCAGGCAATTGAGTGACCAGGTCAAGGCGTTGGATACGTTGAATGCTGCTTTGCAAGAAGCGCAGCGCCGTTTGATGACGGAACGCGAAGAAGAACGTAAATCTGTTGCCCGTGACCTGCATGACCAGATCATTCAAGACTTGCTGAGCATTAATTATTCCTTGGAGGAAGCGCAGGGAGGGCTGGAAGATGAGCCGGTTTGTGAAGAACTCACCGCCATTCGCGTCAGCATCCGTCATTTGGTGAGCGATCTTCGCCAAATCTGCCAGGATTTGCGCCCCCCAACGATTGATAATCACGGCTTGCCTTCCGCCATTCGTTCCCTCACCCAGGAATGGTCAGAACGCAACAATATTACCCTTCACTTGCAAATTGACCCTGACCTGGGGCGTTTGCCAGAGACCATTGAGCTTTCTGTCTTCCGCATTGTTCAGGAAGGCTTGAATAATGTTCGTAAACATGCCCAGGCAAAAAATGTAGAATTAAGTATTTCCCGTACTGCCAAAGATAATTTGCTGATCCGCCTGGTGGATGATGGCACTGGAATAACCGCTTCTTCCGATTTAGCTAGCCTGTCTGCGAATAATCATTTTGGTTTACTGGGGATTAGCGAACGAGCGGCATTGTTCGGCGGCTCTATGCATGTGCAATCCCCTGATGATGGCGGATTGGTACTAGAGGTGGAAATTCCGAGCCCGTATCCGTCGGTCTAAGTATAGCCTCCGTCTAAAATACGCGCGTGTAGGCAGTTTTTCCGATCAAAAACACAAAGGTTTCGAGCGTAGAGAAACACCCGAAACCTTTGTGTTTTCATATTATGCGCATAGCCAAGACTTTTCAATGATCTATGCGATCAACAGGTAAACGGAAAATTTAGCCTTGTCTGCCGCGTTTGCCTAAGTTATGATCCAGCTGATACCGGCTGCCAACGCTCGCACCGATCTTGTTGAGCGTATCCAGAATTTCAGAGGCATTCTTTTCTTCCTCTACCTGCTCGGTAATGAACCATTGCAGGAAAATCTGGCTGGCGACATCTTTTTGCGCAACCGCAACATCATAAATAGCGTTGATGAGCGCAGTTACTTTCTGCTCATGTTCATACACCTGCTGGAAGATCGCTACCGGAGAAGCAAAGTCCACTGGCGGCTGGGCAATGGCCTGCAAAGAAACCTTCCCGCCGCGATCCAGAATATATTGATAGAATTTCATGGCATGACCCTGCTCTTCTTGCGCCTGAACATTAAGCCAGGCAGCCATGCTGGGCAGATTCGCCGCCTGGCAGTGAGCAGACATGGAAAGATAAAAGTAGGCTGAATACAATTCGTGCATGATTTGGTTGTTCATGCTGGTAAGAACTTCTTGCCTAATCATGGGTATGTCCTCCTGATTAGGAACAATGGGTATGATAGGACGCTTTCGGACGTGGTGAATGCCTGTTCATCAGGCATTGAAAACCACTTTGTAGAAATTGAGCGTTCCCCCCACGCTGAGCCGCGCCGATTTTTAAGCACAACTCAATTGGCAAAGTAGATAAATAAAGTGTAATACGGATTGATGGTAGGCGCAGGAGCTCTATCCAGGCAAAATAGGGATTTTCTTTGGAATAGGACACTTTCTTTATATACATTTTATTATAATGTTAGGTGTCAAAGGGGGGTGGTGCGGAATGTCGTTTCTATCATAAAGGAGTAAAGGAAATGTCACCAGTACGGATTGAACCTTCTAGCCCAGGTTGCTGTTTGTTGAGCTTATTGCTATTGCCCTTTAATATCTTCTTCCTTCCGTTTCGGATTCTCATTAGCCCATCCAACCGAAGAAACCGTTGGTAAGGGGCATACTCATTGAATCAAAAGGTACTCTGCCCGCCACAGACAGAGTACCTTTATCAAGGAGGAGAAGAAGAATGACAATCGGCTTGTCTTTCGTCGTCCTATAGATAGTACCAAAGATGTTGCCCTTTGGTCTTAACAGGAATGATAATTCGGATGTTTTTTCCCTTATTTTCCTTTCAAAAACGCAAACCCTTCAAGTGCATGAGGAAATGTTGATCCCAGAACCTTCTTTTTCAGCTGGAACTCCGCCTCTGCTTATGGCATAATCAGGGGAGGGGAGAAAACAAGGAGGCCCATGCTGAATCCATCTTCTGCTGACCTTTCACAGGCTGAATTGCTGCGCTATTCGCGTCATTTGCTGATCCCTGAAGTCGGGTTGGAGGGGCAGCGTAAACTACGCGAGGCTTCTGTGTTGATTGTCGGCACAGGTGGGTTAGGTTCACCGGCGGCATTATATCTGGCTGCGGCAGGGGTTGGGCATATTGGACTGGTGGATTATGACCTGGTGGATGAATCCAACTTGCAGCGTCAGGTGATCCACTCTACTGAAGCAGTGGATCAGCCGAAAGTGGAATCGGCCCGCGCGCGGATGCTTTCCCTGAACCCATTTATTCAGGTGGATGCAATCAATGCTGTGCTGACCGCTGATAACGCCCGTTCCATTGCCGCTGACTATGATCTCTTCCTCGATGGCAGTGATAATTTCCCCACCCGCTACCTGATGAACGATTTGGCTGCGCTGACCGGCAAGCCTTATATCTATGGCTCTATTTTTCGCTTTGAAGGTCAGGTCAGCGTCTTTGATGCGCAGCGCGGACCCTGCTACCGTTGCCTCTTCCCCGAACCGCCCCCGCCGGGCTCTGTTCCCACCTGTGCGGAAGGCGGGGTATTTGGGGTATTGCCCGGCACGATTGGCACCATGCAAGCCACAGAAGCCATCAAGCTCATTTTAGGCATCGGGCAGCCATTGATCGGTCGTTTATTGATCTATGATGCTCTGGAAATGACCGTTCAGACTGTGAATCTCCGCAAAAACCCGCATTGCAAACTGTGCGGCAGCCACCCAGAAGTGACGGAATTGGTGGATTACGAACAGTTTTGCGGCATACCGGCGCTGGGGCAGCTTCACACCCTCCCAGAGGAGCAGGAAATTAGCCCTGCCGCGTTAGCGGAGCGCATTTCGGGATCGCAGCCGCTGACCCTGTTGGATGTGCGCGAACCGGTCGAGTTGCAGGTTTCTGCGCTGCCCGGCGCGGTGAATATTCCCCTTGGCGAACTGTCCGCCCGCCTAACGGAATTGCCTCACAATGCCCCGATTGTGGCTTTCTGCCGCACCGGGGTTCGTTCTGCGCAAGCCGTAAGCCTTTTGCAATCGGCAGGCTTTGTGGATGTTGTTTCGCTGCGCGGTGGCGTCAACGCCTGGTCAGAACAGGTAGATAGCCGCGTCAGACGTTATTAATTGGCAGTGTGCTGCAATTATGACAGCGAGCATTACCTGATTGGTCCAGTGTCACCCACCAGCGGGTATTTGAAAACGATCTATTTGAAAGAGAAAAAAGATGTGGATAAGTTAGATGAAGCGTCTTAAAAAAGAAACACTCTTTTCAAAAGAGTGTCCTTTGACGTATGAGGGCAACCACCCCTCAATCTTTCACCTGAAGATTACGCTTCAGCCTGCGTTTTTGTCGTTAGCAAAACATGAATGTGCGTAGGTTGATTACACTAACGTCAGATTTATTATAGCACGAGGGATGAGCGGGTTCAAGAGGCAAAACGATGAAAGTGACGATTGAAGGGTTTGACGAAGTGATTGGCAATTTTGACCGAATGACAAGCCCGCGAGACGAGGTGTTTTGGCCGGTGCGCGATGCAATGGAATCAGTTGTGAAGCGCATCGAAGGGGCGGCGAAGGAGAACCTGACTAGCAACGGGTCAGTGGCATTTGGGCAGCTGCGGGCGAGTACAGCAGCAACCGGCGGCGGCTAGGCGGACAAACGAGACAAGCGAACGAGAATGAAACGGTCTAATTCAAGGGAGGAGATAGAAATGGCGGAAACACAACGATTATTGGCGGTTTTGGCTCATCCAGACGATGAAACCTTTGGGATGGGCGGTACGTTAGCATTGTATGCCCGGCGCGGGGTGGAGGTATACTTGGTGTGCGCCACGCGCGGCGAAGTGGGCGAGATGGACCCGAAATTTATGCAAGGCTTTTCTTCCATCGCCGAACGCCGCGAATCAGAACTGCGCTGCGCCGCGGAAAATTTGGGATTGAAGGGCGTTTTCTTCCTCAATTACCGTGATTCAGGCATGCCTGGCTCGCCGGATAACCAGCATCCGCAGGCACTGGTGGCGCAGCCGTTGGAGCAGGTGGCTGCTGAAGTGACGCATTATATCCGCACTCTGAAGCCCCAGGTGGTCATTACTTTTGATCCGATTGGCGGCTATCGTCACCCCGATCATATCGCTATTCACAATGCCACTGTGCGCGCCTTCCAGCTGGCATCGGATGCTTCTTTCCACTTGCCAGACGATCTGCCCGCATTTCAACCCAGCCGCCTGTATTTTCACACCATGCCGCACAACTGGATGCGCCTGGCAGTGAAGCTCATGCCGCTGATGGGTCAGAACCCGCGCAAAATGGGCAAAAATAAGGATATTGACCTGGTTTCCATTACCGAAGTGCGCTTCCCCATCCACGCCCGCATTGATTACCGCCCGGTCGCCAAAGAGCGCGAGGTGGCTTCCGCTTGCCATGAAAGCCAGGGCAGCGGTATCGTCTCTGGACCCATTGCCACGTTGCGCCGCCTGGTCGGGTCGTATGAGACCTTCATGCGCTCCTATCCGCCCGTTACTGCTGGCGACCCCTTAGAGCGCGATTTATTTGCCGGTCTTTGACGTATACCCATTAAGAGTAAACAGCGTGTTGTTAGATTTGCAGCAAAGCTGCAAATCTAACAACACGCTGTTTACTCTGAGGCGTCTCGTTTATTTTTCTACAGGTTCAGCGGAGGCGACCGGGATAAATTGTAACCCCTCTTCGGTATAATCCACGCGGATCGTATCCCCCGCCACCAGTTCCCCGCTCAATACCTTGATGGATAACGGGTCTTGCACTTCGCGTTGAATAGCGCGTTTGAGCGGGCGTGCCCCAAAATCAGGATCCCACCCGGTTTCCGCCAGGTAATCCAGCGCGGCAGGGGTAACTTGCAGTGTAAAGCCGCGTTCGCGCATCAGGTCTTCCAGGTGGCGGAGTTGAATACCCACAATCTCGCGCAAATCCGCCTTGCTGAGGGGGTGGAAGACCACAATTTCATCAATCCGGTTCAAAAATTCCGGCTTAAAGCTGCGCTGTAATACCGCCAACACTTCCCCCCGACTGGCTTCTCGCCCCGCGCTCCATAGCTCTGGACCCAGGTTGGAGGTCATAATGACTACCGTATTGCGGAAATCCACTGTGCGCCCCTGCCCATCCGTCAGACGACCGTCATCCAGCAGCTGCAGCAGGACGTTAAAGACCTCGGGGTGCGCTTTTTCAATTTCATCAAACAGCACCACCGCATACGGTCGCCGCCGGACGGCTTCGGTCAATTGCCCGCCTTCTTCATAGCCCACGTATCCAGGCGGCGCGCCAACCAACCGGCTGACGGTGTGCTTTTCCTGGTATTCCGACATATCAATGCGGATCATGGCGCGCTCATCATCAAACAGGAAATGCGCCAAGGAGCGAGCCAGCTCCGTCTTGCCTACGCCGGTGGGACCCAGGAAGATAAAGGAGCCAATCGGGCGGTTAGGGTCTTGCAAACCAGCCCGCGCGCGGCGGACGGCATTGGAAATGACCCGTACCGCGTCTTCCTGCCCAACCACGCGCTCATGCAGGCGGTCTTCCATGTGCAGCAGCTTTTGCATTTCGCCTTCCATCAGCCGTGAAACAGGAATATTCGTCCAGCGCGCAACAATTTGGGCGATTTCCTCCGCGTCCACTTCCTCTTTCAGCAAGCCGCCTTCTTTTTGTAATTCTTGCAGGCGAGCTTCTGCCTGGATACGTTTTTGCTCCAGTTCGCGCAGCGTTCCATAGCGTAATCGAGCCGCTTTTTCCAGGTCTGCGCTGCGTTCCGCCTGATCCATCGCCACTTGGGTTTGATCTATTTGCTCTTTCACTGAGCGCAACTCGCTAATGGCATCTTTTTCCGTCTGCCAACGAGTCGCTAACTGGGTAGATTGCTCGCGCAGGTCAGCCAGCTCTTGTTCCAGCTTTACCAATCGCTCCTGGGATGCCTTATCCTTCTCTTTTTGCAGCGCCTGGCGTTCAATTTCCAATTGCATTACCTGCCGATCCACCTGATCCAATGCTTGCGGCTTGGAATCAATTTCAGTGCGCAGACGGGCGGCAGCCTCGTCAATCAGGTCAATGGCTTTATCTGGCAGGTGGCGGTCGGTGATGTAGCGGTTGGAAAGAGTCGCCGCTGCAATCACCGCCGGATCAGTAATGCGCACGCTGTGATGAATTTCATAGCGCGACTTCAACCCGCGCAAAATGCTAATGGTGTCCTCCACAGATGGCTCTTGCACCAACACGGGTTGGAAGCGGCGCTCCAGGGCGGGATCTTTTTCAATGTATTTGCGATATTCATCAATCGTGGTTGCGCCAATCAGGTGCAATTCGCCGCGCGCCAGCATGGGCTTGAGCATGTTGCTTGCGTCCATTGCGCCCTCGGCTGCGCCCGCGCCGACCACTGTGTGCATTTCATCAATGAACAGAATCACTTCCCCCGCCGATTCGGTGATTTCTTTGAGGACAGCTTTCAGACGTTCCTCGAACTCCCCGCGATATTTCGCCCCGGCTATCAGCGCGCCCATATCCAGCTGAATCAGACGTTTGTGCTTGAGTCCCTCCGGCACATCGCCGCTGACGATCCGCTGCGCCAATCCTTCCACAATGGCGGTTTTGCCCACGCCGGGCTCGCCGATCAGGGCAGGGTTATTCTTGGTACGCCGTGAAAGAATCTGTACTGTGCGGCGGATTTCTTCATCCCGCCCGATGACGGGGTCCAGCTTGCCCTGGCGGGCGATGGCAGTCAGGTCTCGCCCATATTTTTGTAACGATTGATACGTGCCTTCCGGATTTTGGGAGGTCACCCGCTGCGATCCACGTACCCCTACCAACGATTTGAGGATAGCATCTTTGGTCAGCCCATACTGTTCCATGCGGTGCGCTTCCACGCTCTCAGTCAATGCCAAGAGAATATGCTCTGTAGACACATATTCATCCTGCATCCCTTTGGCAAAGCGTTCCGCCGCGCTAAGTAGGTCACTAGTTGCGCGTGCGAGGGCGACCTGCATGTTGCTGCCATACACTTTGGCGCGCGTTTGCAGGTCACGAGTCAGCTCATCCTTCAGGGCAGTGACGCTGCCCGCTACTTTGGTAACGACCGCCGGCACGACCCCATCTTCCTGATTAAGCAAAGCCAGCAACACATGCGCTGGCTCAATGGACGGGTGGTTATCATCCTGGGCCAGCTGCTGTGCTTGCATTAAGGCTTCCTGTGCTTTTTGAGTATACCGATCCAGGTTCATGTATTTCTCCTCTAATGAATTTCTGGTTTAAAACTTGCATCCTATATAAAGTTTGTCTAAACCTATGTATAGGATAACGAGTGATTATTGTATTTTCATTAGTATTCTATCGGAAGATCGTCAATAACGCGAATGCAGTGCATGGAGTATAATCTGGATAGGGCGGCAAACAAACTTGTCAACGTTCCAAAGATAGTGGAACTTAAAAGTTTGACACATCGTTATAAACATACTACACTAATCAGTGGAGACTGAAACCAAGGAGGAATGTATGCAATCCACGTACCGGCTGGTGATGCGCTCAGGCCCATCTGTTGGCAAGGTATATCCGTTAGACAAGGCTGAAATGTTCATTGGCCGTGACTTGAACAATGAGGTCGTCATTAATGACGCCGAAGTTTCACGCCGCCATGCACGCCTGTATACTCAGGGCAATGGGTATGTGTTGGAAGATTTAGGCTCCACCAATGGCACATTCGTCAATGGTCAACGCCTGATGGGCGGCAGCTTGCTGCGCCAGGGGGATACGATTACCTTTGGAGAGCGGTTAAGCATGGTGGTAGAGATCACCGAAGCGGATACCGATGCCACTCAGGTTGGACCAGCGGCGCGCGCGGCATACCCTGTTCGCCCCACCGAGACGCAGCTGCCCCCCGTGCCTGTTATGCAGCAGCCCATCTCGCAGGAGCCGGTATATGCTCCCCCGCCGGTCAGCTATACGCCACCCTCTTCTGCGCCGGTATATACCAGTCCGATGCCAGGTGCGTATCCGGCAGAACCTGTTGCCCCCAAGCGTAACCCGAGCAGGTGGTTAATCATCGCCATCATTCTGGTATTGCTGTGTATTTGCGTTTCCCTATTCTTGTTCTTCGCCCCCAAAGAATTTTGGTGCTTATTCCCTGTTTGGCCCACAGGAGCTTGCCCGTAAACCAACATGGATGACGAGAATTTGCCACGTCTGCCTGTTCCGGACCCTTTGCTTGAGGAGTCGTTTGTGCCTCTCGGCGCGGAGGCTTTGCCTGGGGTTGTGGTGCCCACCTCCCCCACCTGGAGTTCCATCACCAAGCTGGTGATTGGCTTGAGCATTGTTGCAGTCAGCCTGTTTTTGTTATTCCGTTTTCTTGATATTGTCGGGCCGCTGGTGTTGGCGTTTATTCTGGCGTATATCTTCCACCCAGTAGCGGAGACGCTGCGCAAGTATACTCACCTCCCCTGGCGGCTGGCGGTCACTTTGTTATATTTGATTCTGGTGATCATCATGCTTGGCTCGCTGACTGCTGGCGGGGTCGCCATTGTCCAACAGATTCAAAGTCTCATTAGCTTCCTGGAAAAGACAGTCACGGATTTACCGGCAACCGTTCAATCCCTGTTGACAACCCCATTCGCCGTGGGACCATTTGCGTTTAAGCTCAACGCCTTGAATATGGATGTCAACACCATCGTTCAACAGGTGATGGGCGTGGTGCAGCCCACCCTGACCACTGCCGGAACGTTGGTAGGCTCTTTTGCTACGGGGGCAGCTGGCGCGCTTGCCTGGGGGGTGTTTATCCTGCTGATCTCTTACTTTATTCTGGCAGAAAGCAGGCATTTCCCCAACTTGCTCACCAGCCTTAGCCTCCCAGGCTATACCGAGGATATGCTGCGTCTGAGCAAGGAGTTAAGCCGCATTTGGAACGCTTTCCTGCGTGGGCAGCTGACCATTGTGCTGATTGTGATCCTCATTTATATCTTTCTGTTGGGCGCGGAGGGCGTACATTTCTTCTATGGTCTTGCTTTGCTGGCGGGGATGTCTCGCTTTGTGCCTTTTGTGGGTCCCGCCATTGCCTGGACAACCTACGGATTAGTGGCATACTTCCAGGGGACTACGATATTCGGCTTACCCCCTCTGGGCTATGTCGCCCTGGTGGTGGGCAGCGCGTGGTTTACCGATTTGCTGATTGATAACCTGTTCTCCCCGCGCATTATGGCTCAGGCGCTGCGCGTTCACCCTGCCACGGTGATGGTTTCCGCGCTGATTGGCGTAAATTTGCTGGGCATTATTGGGGTGGTTCTGGCTGCCCCGGTGTTGGCAACCGTGCAGTTGTTTTTTAACTACATCCTCAGCAAGTTGACCGATCAAAACCCCTGGCTCAATCTGCAAACGTTCGCTCCGGCGCGCCCCCTGCGTACCCTTCATCCCGAAGCGCTCCGCACCGATATGCAGAAAGAAATTCAAGAGATTCGCTTGCGAGTCTCTAAACGGCGTTTTCCATGGCTGCATTAGCCTGTTAGAATAGAACCTTATGGATGGCTCTTTCGGAATTGGCGTGGTGTTAGTCGAGAACGCGCACAGCATGTTCTCGACTAACACCGCAGAGAATCCCAGAGACCCTTATTTATTCAACATAGAAAGAGGAAAAAGATATGGCAACGAATAAAGAGAACGATCCCATGACTCAGACCATTGCCGAAACGGACAATTACATGGTCTGGAGCGCCGATGAACCGGATGGTGAAACCACCTTCCACCTGGAATTAAACAATGTCACCCTACACTTTTTTAAGGAAGAATGGGATGAGTTCCTTGAACTGGTAAAGGGTCTCAAGAAGTAAAACGGGAATAAAGCGAATTTTAAAAAGGATGGGAATATCTTGTGTGTTGACTTCACACAAGATATTCCCATCCTTTTTAAGCACGGCAATCCCTACGCCAGAGGATCACTCATCATCTTCTGGCTCATCTGCCCCTGTGTGATATGCCGCTCGTTGTTCGGCAATCGTATGTTCGCTCATTTGGGTAGCGATAATCTCCTGAAGTTCTTTCATCGAGCGAAAAGAGAAGACCTTTCCTGTCTCGATCATTTTAATTTGCCCACAAAAGGCGGAAGATAGGCTGTCTGCTTTGAACATGGTAAGCATGAAATTCCGCTTTTTTCTCATAGACCCATCCTGTTGGTAAAACGAGACCGGTTCATAACGTAATTTCCCTCTGTGTTGATGCCGTAAATCCTCATAAGGAAGAACGATCCTGAGACAATTGGCGAGCCAATGCCCGTAATTCCTCTTCTGGTTTTTCTTTAAACTCTGCCCAAAGCTGCTGCTCCAGCTTGCGATACATGCGGACTGCATGTATAACTTTGTCACTGGCGGCGTAGGCTTGCATGGCAATTAATACCGCTTCCTGATCCAGCGGATCAAGCGGCAGTAGCGTTTCGATGGCGTCTATGGCAAGCGCATACTGTTTTTCAGCCAGATAAACATCAGCAATCAACAGCAGGCATATCTTATACTCTTGTTGGAGAGCGGCGCGTTTCTCTGCGCTCCAGTCACGGTAAAGATCAGCCGGAAACAAGTCACCTGTATAGAGCTGGCGAGCCGCTTCAAGCCGATTGATTTTCTTGTATTTGCGCGCTTTGTAGAAAGTGGTATCAAACGCTTCATAGTCTACCACTGATCCAGGTGGAAGGGTAAGGGTGATTGATTCCTCTTCGACCTTTAGATAGCGTGACGGGAAGCGATCTGGCAAATCTGGTTCTAACACTCGCCGGATGGTAGAGGTAAGCTGATGCAAGCTATCATCCGCGTTGGCAGGCATTTTATCGGGCCATAAGGCTTCGATAATAACATCTCGCATAGCAGTATGACCATTTTGGATGAGCAGAAAGCGTAACAACTCAGCGGCTTTCCGGCGTGTCCAGGCTTTATCTGGGATGACAACGTGCTTTTTGGCAAGTGCAAACCTTCCAAGCGTAATAATTTGCAGCGGAGGGGCTGGCACGCCTTCCAAAATGTGCGCCAGTTCGTCAGCGGCAAGCGCGGCTTCTTCATTTTCGCTGCGCAAATAGAAGCCAAGCAACACAAATGCGCCCAGATCTTGCTCGCGTTGTAATAAATTCCCAAATCCCCCTCGCTGAATAGCTTGGGCAGCCCGTAGCCAGCTTTCGGTGGCATCAGGCGACTGATCCGTAAAATCCCACAACGCTTGAAAAAGAAAGGCGCGCGCCAATTCATAACGCGCATCAGTGACCGTCAAGGTTTGGATCGCCCGTTGCATCTCCGCCTGTGCGCCATTCATGTCTTTTAACTGACGCTTTACCAGCGCCAGCTCAATCTGCGCCACGCCTTGCAGAAAATGAGGTAAATTGCCATACCTGAAAATATCGTATGCCCAGCTAAGGGCTTCCTGCGGACGGTTCAACTGACGATACAGTCTGCTGAACTCCAGCTGAATCATGTAAATGACTTCAGGGTTACTAAATTGATACGCCGCGCGTAGGCTTTGGTTTAAAAACTCCTCCGCCGCCGGTAGCTCCCCTCTATCTATGCCGGTGGTAGCTAAAAATAGCAAATGATTGGCAGAAACGGGGGAAGTGTCTTGCAGATTTTCATTCAAAAACTTCACCTGCTGCGTATAATTCGGCAGATCATTCGTCAAAAAATAAAGGATTGTCAAAAAGTGACGCGCCAGCCAGTTCGTTTCCCCATCGTTTTCAGTTAAGAAGATGGCTTCATTCAAGTGGGTAATGCAGGTCGAAAATTCTCCACGAATAAAGAATACCCGCATTGCCAGGTGGATAAACGCTGTTGCCAGTCTTCGCATATCCTTATTCTGGCGGCACGCTGATTCTGCCTGGTGGAAGAAATACGCAGCTTGATCAATTTGCCCAATTTGAGCTGCTTCAATGCCTTGTTGAAATAAATTTTCAACCTCCATCGGAGGATTCGTTCCCATTTTTTTTTCTTTCTTTTCTCATCTAAATATTTGCGCGAACACTTGAAAATAAAGCAGCGATTAATCCCTGCATTTTTTATAGGATATACGATATCTTTGAAAAACGCAACTTTATTTGAGTATAGCAATGGTTTTGTAATGAAAAACATCCTCAAAGTATATCGATAATCTATGTGTTCCCGCGCTTTGAGCAGCTTTTTGAATGTTGTAAACCGTTCATTGGGGATTGGGGGATAGTCGTTGAGAGAGATGATCATCTCTCTCAACGACTATCCCCCAATCCCCAATGACTCTTATGAATGTCTGAGCAGTTGTGGCTTTTCTTTGGTAGAATCGTTGCTATACGTTTTAAGAATCTCTGAAACAGGTGATAATGGGAACGCTTTATCTGGTTGCTACGCCAATTGGAAATTTAGAAGATATTACCTTGCGCGCGCTGCGTGTGCTCAAGGAGGTCTCTTTAATCGCCGCCGAAGATACTCGCCAGACGCAAAAACTCTTGCAGCATTACGCCATCCCTACGCGCGCAATAAGCTATCATGAACATAACAAACTTGCCCGCCTGGATATGATCCTATCCGCTTTAGCTGAGGGCGATGTTGCGCTCGTCTCGGACGCTGGCATGCCGGGCATCAATGACCCCGGGTACGAATTGGTGCAGGCCGCGGTGCAGGCGCAAGTTCCGGTAACGGTTGTGCCTGGGGCATCTGCGCCGCTGACGGCGTTGGTGCTTTCCACCTTGCCGAGTGACGCTTTTCTTTACCTGGGCTATCTGCCGCGCAAGTCTTCTGAACGGCGCGCGCGGCTGAAGGAGGTGGTCAAGCTGCCCTATACGCTAATCTTCCTTGAAACGCCCCACCGCCTGCTGGATGCGCTGGAGGATTTGCTCGGCGTACTCGGCAATCGCCCGGTGGCGGTCGCGCGGGAATTAACCAAACTGCACGAAGAGGTCTTCCGCGGCTCGCTGCAAGATGCCTTGGATGCCTTTCATCAGAAAGAGCCGCGCGGTGAATTTACCCTCGTCATTGGCGGATGCCCTGCCGGGGCTGGGGATACAAATATGCCCTGGAGCGAAGATCAGGTGATAGAGGCGCTTCAAGCGGGCATGCAAGGTGACCTGAGTGCAGCTCAACTGGCAGCCGCTGTGGCAGAACAATCCGGCTGGCAGCGCAAGCTGGTCTATCGTAAATTGCAAGACCTGAAATCCGCGCTGCGTGATCTTGAATAATTATTTTGGGAGTAGAACATGGATTTAGACGAACGCGACTGGTTTAATAGACCATCGGTGCAGAAGAAAGCACAAACGATCGCCGATCTGCCCAAGCAGCTGCTTGCGGCGTGGCAGGCAGGGCAAGGCTTCCCCCTTCCTGTGCTTCGCCAGCCGCTTCAGCATGTGATTGTGGCAGGCATGGGTGGGTCAGCGGTTGGCGCGGAAATCGCCGCCGCTTATGCCGAGCCATTTTGCCCGCTGCCGGTGGTTATTTGGCGTGATTATGGCTTACCTGCCTGGGCGCACGGACCGGAAACGCTGGTGATTGGGCTTTCTTTTTCCGGTAACACGGAAGAAGTTCTCTCTGCCCTCGATGAGGCTGCCAACCGAGGCTGTACCCTGCTGGGGATTAGCGCAGGCGGGCAGGTGCAGAGCCGCATGGCGCAGTTCCACGCTGCCTGGTGGCGGATGGATCACGAGAGCATGGCGGCTTTTGCGGCATTGCTGCTGGCTGCCTGGTCGCGGCTTCAACTCCTCCCTGATTGCTCCGCGGAAATTCACGAGGCGGTGCAGGTGTTGGAAGCGCAGCAGCAGAGCTTTTTGCCCGAAACGCCTGTCACGCGCAACCCTGCCAAGCGCATGGCGGGTCAGCTGATGGGGCGGTGGGGCGTCATTTTTGCTTCTGACCTGCTCGCGCCAGTCGCCCGCCACTGGAAAGGGCAGATCAACGGCATGGCGGGCGCGCCTGCTCAATTTGAAGTCTTGCCAGATGCCGATCATGCCGCTCTGGCGGGTTTGTATCACCCAGATGGCTTGTTGGAACAGATAATGGCGCTCTTTTTGCAGGCTCCTGCCAATTCCCCGCACAATACGCTGCGCCTAGAAGCCACCCGTCAGGTGTATATGACCTCTGGAGTCAATACCGATGCCCTGACGGCGCGCGGAAAATCTCGCCTGGCGCAGCAGTTTTCTCTGTTACACTATGGGGATTACGTTGGGCTTTATCTGGCAATGGCGTATCAGGAAGAAACGGCGCCAGAAGATACGCTGGCAATGTTTAAGGACGCTTTGAAACAAGAATACGAATTGAGGAAACGCAACGAATGAAGCATCATGCCGGGTTGATTGAGGTGGTTACAGGGTCTATGTTCAGCGGCAAAACGGATGAAATGATCCGCCGGCTGCGCCGGGCAACGATTGCCCGCCAAAAAGTACAGGTGTTTAAGCCTACCATAGACAGCCGTTTTGCGGTGGATAAAGTCATGTCGCACGCAGGCACTGCCTTTGATGCGCTGCCGGTGCGCTGCTCTGAGGATATTTTACAGGCGCTTCAGCCGGATACTTCAGTGGTAGGCATTGATGAAGCCCAGTTTTTTGATGATGGCATTGTCGCCATTGCCCAACGTCTGGCTGCCCAGAATATTCGGGTGATTGTGGCGGGGCTGGATATGGACTTCCGCGGTGAGCCGTTTGGGTGCATGCCAAACTTTATGGCAGTCGCCGAGCGGGTGGATAAGCTGCAAGCCATTTGTATGGTGTGCGGGGAACCCGCCTGCCGCAGTCAACGCTTGGTGAACGGCAGTCCTGCCCGTTATGATGACCCTATTGTCATTGTTGGCGCATCTGAAATCTATGAAGCGCGTTGCCGTCAGCATCACGAAGTTCCGCGTTAACCAAGGAATACGAGGAAACCAATCATGGTGGATTACCGCGATTTTTTAGGGGAAGTGTTAATTTCAGAAGAGCAGTTGCAAACCCGCATTGCTGAAATGGGCGCAGAAATCACCCATGATTATGCTGGCAAAAACCTATTGCTCATTTGCATCCTGCGCGGCGGTGTCATGTTCCTGACGGACCTCATGCGCAAGATTGATACCCCGCACGCCATTGAATTTATGGCGGTTTCGTCTTATGGCATCGGCGGACGCGAATCAACCGGTCAGGTGCGCATTACCTTAGACCTGAACACGGATATTGCTGAGCGTGACGTGATTTTGGTGGAAGATATTGTGGATAGCGGTCACACCATTGCCTCGGTGCTGGATATGCTCTCCACTCGTCATCCGCGCAGTCTGGTGGTATGCGCTTTGCTGGATAAAGCCGAGCGCCGCGAAGTGCCTATTCCGGTGCGGTATCGCGGCTTTACTATCTCCAATAAATTCGTCTTTGGCTATGGGCTGGATATTGACGATCTCTACCGCAATCTGCCTTTTATTGGGGTAGTAGATTTACCCAAATACGAAGCCCTGCACCCCAAGCCTATCGAGAAAGAGTAGGAAACCTTTGCAAAACAGTCTCTACGCCTCCGTTATCGCCGCAGTGCAGTCCCGCTCTGACCCTCCCAGACCGGTTTACCTGGTGGGCGGCGCGGTGCGTGACCTGCTGCTGGGACGAGACGGTCACGATCTGGATTTTGCTGTGCAAGGACCAACCCGCGCATTGGCAAAATCGGTTGCGAACCACCTGGGTGGCGCTTTTTACGTGATGGATGAGGAACGCGATACCACCCGCGTGGTGCTGACGGACACACAAGGGCAACGCCTGCTGCTCGACTTTGCCTCCCTCCGCGCTGATACCCTGGAAGCGGATTTGCGTGCGCGTGATTTCACCCTCAACGCGATGGCGTTTGACGTTACCCAGCCTGACCATCTGATTGATCCCACCGGCGGGTTGGCGGATTTGCGCGCAAAAATTGTGCGGGCATGTTCTGAGACGAGTCTGCAAGATGATCCGCTGCGGGTACTGCGTGCTGTGCGCATCTCGGTAAAATTGCAATATCGCATTGACCCAGATACCCTGCGCCAGATGCGCGCCGCAGTGCCTGGGTTAGCTCGCGTTTCCGCTGAACGCCAGCGCGATGAACTCTTTCGCATGTTCGATGGCGCGCACGTGGCAAATACCATCCGCATTTTAGAGCGGATTGGCGTATTGGCACAGATCATGCCGGAATTGCTCGCCATGCGCGGCATTACCCAAACCGCCCCGCACGTCTATGATGTGTGGGAGCATACCCTGGATGTTATCAGCCAGTTGGAGCGTCTCCTTCATGTGCTAGTAGGCGATTATGAGGAAGAATCCAGCGGTGCGGACGTGATGACGGGCTTGGCGGTCATGCGCCTCGGGCGTTTCCGCGATCACCTCAAGCAGCATTTTTACGCCAACCCCACCACGGAACGCTCACCACGCGCTCTGCTCTTTCTGGCGGCGCTCTATCACGATGTTGCCAAACCTACCACCCGCACCCAGGGCGAGGATGGCAAAGTTCATTTCCTCGATCATCCTGAGGATGGAGCGGAAATCATGCGATTGCGCGCGCAGTCCCTGGCGTTGAGCAGCGCGGAAACCAACTACCTGGATAAGCTAGTGCGCCAACACATGCGCATTCACTTTTTCACCAATGACCTCAGCGCGCATAACCGGTTGCCCTCACGCCGCTCCATTTACCGTTACTTTCGCCAAACAGGCGATACCGGCATTGACCTGGGTCTGCTGGCTTTGGCGGACGTGCGCGGCGTGTATGGCATTACCTTAACCCAGGAAATATGGTTGGCGGAATTAGATATTTGCCGCGCCCTTTTTGAAGCCTTTTGGGAACAAAAAGAGACGGTTGTTTCCCCACCCCATTTGCTGACCGGCAAAGACTTGATTACCCTCTTTGACATGCAGCCCGGTTATCAAATTGGGCAGTTGTTGGATGCTATTCGTGAAGCGCAGGCGGTCGGCGACATTACCAGCCGCGAACAAGCCATTGATTATGCCAAACAATGGCTGCTACAGGATCATGCTGTACCAGGTAAGGAGAAAAAATGACCTTAAATAGCGTGGAGCTTTATCATGAAGAATTTGGACAGGGAACGCCGGTAATCTTTTTGCATGGTTTCCCTTTTGACCATACCTTGTGGCAGCCGCTGGTGCCTCTTTTGCAAAAAGAAGCGCGCCTCCTCCTCCCTGATTTGCGTGGGGCAGGGCAATCGCCTGTGCCAGAGGGCGTTTACTCCATGCGTGATATGGCTGAAGATGTCGTCCGCCTGATGGATCGCCTTGGGATTGAAAAGGCAGTCCTGGTGGGTCATTCCATGGGAGGGTATATTAGCCTGGCGTTTGCCCATGCTTATCTTTCCCGCCTGAGTGGCTTGGCGTTAGTATCCACCCAATCTGCAGCGGATCTATCTGAGAAACGTCAGAGCAGACTAAAAAGCGCGGCTTCCGTCAAACGATATGGCATAAAAAAGTTGGTAGAAGGCATGTTACTTAAGCTCACCACGCGCGAAGCTGTGATCCCTGGTTTGCGAACAATGATGATGCGTTCCGCTCCGGTGGCAGTGGTGGGCGCGCTGAAAGGCATGGCGGAACGCGCGGATATGACCGATGCCCTGGCGCAAATTGCCGTCCCATCCGTCGTGATTGCCGGGACGGATGATCAGATCATCCCCCTAGAGCAAGCCCGCACGATGGCGCAGCTTTTGCCGATGAGCTGGGGCGTGGAAATTGCTGGCACAGGTCATGTACCTATGTTGGAAGAACCACAACAGGTAGCAGAGGCGTTGCGCCCACTCTTGCAGCGTGCTGCCCAAAATCACAAAGCAGAAAAGGCAGATTGAGCGTGATCTTTTCAGAGGCGACCTCTGTGCACCAAATTGCCGATGATTGCCATGTGCTTGGCGTGCGCGAAGGCGGCGTATTGCTGGTTCATGCCTCTTTACGCTCCCTCGGACTGCCGCCTAGCCACCCGAACCGCGCTGAATGCGTGATCGCTGGCTTGCTGGAGGCGCTTGGTTCGCAAGGGACGTTGTTCCTGCCAGGCTTAAGCTATGAATTTGTCCGCCCTGCCAACCCCGCCTTTAATGTATTGACTACTCCAGTATGTGTTGGCGCGTTGCCAGAGTATTTTCGCACCCGTCCAGGCACGCTTCGCTCGGTACATCCAACCCATTCCGTGTGCGGGGTGGGTCGGTTAGTGGATTCTCTTCTGGCTGACCATCAACTGGATACCACTCCTTGCGGCTCTCATTCCGTTTTTGCGCGCCTGCCCCAGGCAAATGGGCAGATTCTTTTTATAGGTTGTGGACTCAGACCGAATACCAGTATGCACGCCATTGAAGAACACATTGAGCCGTCTTATTTGTATGCCGACCCGCTGGACTATACCATTTCACTCGCAGATGGCAGCGTTATTCCCATGCGCATCCGCAGACATTCCTTTCAAGGCTGGGAACAACGTTATGATCGGATCGAAGGGGTGATGAAAACGGGCATACAGAAGGGGAAAATCTTACAAGCAGATTGCTTTTTGCTTGAATCTGCTGATATGTGGGTAGCTGCACTTGCCGCATATCGCGCTGACCCTTTGTTTTTTGTGGAACGAAAACTGTAATTGACTATTTTTCACTACAGTTTCATTATGAAAAGAGGAATGGTTATGCCATTCCTCTTTTCATAATGAAAATCTTGTTTTATGGAAAAACTTGCTCAATCATCGGCTGATAAAAGCAGCGGCAACCTTTTTCATGCGAACAGCCTTCCACAGGTAACTGAGGCGCTTTGTCTTTGGAATACGTCCCCTGAATTTCCTGGCAGGCGGGGCAGCAAGATTCATGTACCACCAAGGTAATCGAGGTGACCCGCGGATTCTCCTGAAAGTGCTTGAGGGCGACCGCCGTATTTGAAAATTCGCGTAAATCTGCCTGGCATTTCGGGCAGGTGATGATCGTATCAGCGGATTCGGTGTTGCAGCGTGAACAGGTTTGCATCGTTTCGTTTCCTCCCTGAAAGAGAATTAAATTTTTCTTTCGCTCCATTTTACCCTTACCCAGCTGGTAAAGTCAAATAAAGCAGCTACCCACCCTTGTGAACAGCCGGAGAGGATAAAGAACAGACCCTTAATAAAATTGATTGAGCAGTGGAAGGGGACCAGTCGCAGCTTGCGGGCGGCGCAGCAGGTTATTTAATCGCGCGATGAGCGTATTGGAAGAGACGGGTTTCACCAGGTAATCATCTGCGCCAGCATCCAACGCGCGGGCGACAATGTCAGGCGAATCAATTGCAGACAGAATGAGAATGGGGCATGTGCTAAAGGATCGTACCGCGCGCGAAATTTCCCAGCCATTCATGCCTGGCAGCATCAAATCCAAAATAATTAGGTTAGGGGCAGCCGTGCGCGCCAGTTCCACCCCCTCTGCGCCAGTATTGGCAACCAGGATACAGGAAGAAATGGGCAATAGGAGCAGTTCGAGCAGCTCGGTCATGCCTTCGTCATCATCTATCACTAAAATTTTGGCTTGCTTCATCTGGTCAGTTTCCTCCCGATTTATTTTTCTGTGCATTCATTATCTTCCAGGTTAGGGGAAAATTACCTTTCAACTTGTTTACAAACCAATTTGTAGAAGAGTTAACCAAATGCTTCCGTTCAGAAAATAGACTGTTAACATAAACTCAAGCAGACGAAATACATTTCTTTTTGAAATTTGGGCTTTGTGGTAAAATAACTAAGCTTTCTACAAACAAAGGTCATCCCTGCTGTTTGGGGTTCAAATTCTAGGAGGATGTTCGTATGGTTGAAAAGAAATGGGTGTATTTGTTCAATGAGTTGGCTCAGGCTGAAACCTATATGGGTGGCGACTGGGACAAGGTACGTGGTCTGTTGGGCGGCAAAGGCGCTAACTTGGCTGAGATGAACCGCATTGGTTTGCCGGTTCCTCCCTTCTTCACCGTTACCACCGAAGCCTGCAATGCCTACGTTGCGGCAGGTAATAAATTCGCTCCTGGTATTTGGGAGCAGGAACTAGAATCCCTGAAAGTAATTGAAAAAGCGTCTGGCAAAACTTTCGGGGATGCTTCTAACCCGCTGTTGGTCTCCTGCCGTTCTGGCGCGAAATTCTCTATGCCTGGCATGATGGACACCGTTCTGAATATCGGCTTGAACGATTCCACCGTTGAAGGCATGGCGAAATTGACGGGCAACCCCCGCTTTGCCTATGACTCTTACCGCCGCCTGATCCAGATGTTCGGTTCGGTCGTTATGGGCATGGATGATGAAGCCTTTGAAGATCCGCTAGAAGCCTTCAAGAAGGAAAAGGGCGTCAAGGCGGATACCGACCTGAATGCTGACGGCTTGAAAGAATTGGTCGTCCGCTTCAAAGATGTCGTTGTCAAGAAGATGGGTCGCCCCTTCCCACAGGATCCGATTGAACAACTGAAACTTGCCACCGAAGCCGTGTTCGGCTCCTGGATGGGCAAACGTGCCATTGACTACCGCCGCGCTGAAGCGATCCCTGATGATCTGGGAACCGCCGTCAATATTGTGACGATGGTCTTCGGCAACACTGGTTGGGAATCTGGCACGGGCGTAGCCTTTACCCGCAACCCTGCCAACGGCGATAACAAGATGTACGGTGAATATCTGCTCAATGCTCAGGGCGAAGATGTCGTTGCCGGTATCCGCAACACGGAACCGATTGAAAAGATGGGCGAAAAACTTCCCGAAGCCTACAAGCAGTTTATGGAAGTCACCGCTGTCCTCGAAAAACACTACCATGATATGCAGGATGTGGAATTCACGGTTGAGAACCGCAAACTGTGGATGCTCCAGACCCGCAATGGCAAGCGTACCGCTGCCGCCGCCATCAAGATTGCGGTGGATATGGTGGGCGAGGGTCTCATCAGCAAGCAAGAAGCTATTACACGCGTAACCCCCAAACAGGTGGATGCGCTGCTGCATCCGCAGTTCAATGATGCCAACAAGAAGATCGCCAAGAAGGAAGGCCGCTTCTTTGCCAATGGCGTGAATGCCTCCCCCGGCGCCGCGGTTGGTCAGATTTACTTTGATGCTGACACCGCCGAACGCATGGCGAAGGAACACGGTCAGGCTGTCATTATGGTTCGCCCCTTCACCAAGCCTGATGATGTTCACGGCATGCTCGCTGCCAAGGGCATCCTCACCTCCGAAGGTGGCGCTACCTCTCACGCGGCTGTGGTCGCCCGCCAATTTGGCGTCCCCTGTGTAGTCGGCGCCTCTGCCGTTCGTATTGACCTCAATACTCGCCAGATGAAATGCGGCGAGATTATCGTCAAAGAAGGCGAATGGATTTCGGTTGATGGTGGTGATGGCGACGTATTCATTGGCAAGATCGAACTGACCGTCCCGAACATCGAAGAACAAAAAGAACTGATGACCCTCTTGACCTGGGCGGATGAAATTGCTCGCCTTCAGGTTTGGGCGAACGCGGATTACCCGAAGGATGCTCGTCGCGCCCGCACCTACGGCGCCAAGGGCATTGGTCTGTGCCGCACCGAGCACATGTTCTTCGAGACCGAACGCCTGCCTATCGTGCAGCGCATGATTTTGGCTGAAAATCACGAAGACCGCAAGGCTGCCCTGGATGAACTGCTGCCTTATCAGCGCGCTGACTTCGCTGGTTTGTTTGACGCGATGGACGGCTTACCCGTCATTATCCGTCTGATTGACCCGCCCCTGCATGAATTCATGCCCGATGAAGAAAAACTCTTCGAAGAAGTGATTGTCATGCGCACCAAGGGCGAAACCGATGGTCTGCCCGCCAAGGAAAAACTGCTGGCTTCCATCCGCGCCATGCACGAATCCAACCCCATGATGGGCTTGCGCGGTGTGCGCCTTAGCATCTACATGCCCGAAATCGTGGAAATGCAGGTTCGCGCCATCTTTGAAGCCGCCGCTGACTGCACCCTCAAGGGTGTTGTGGTTCATCCCGAAGTGATGATCCCCTTGACCGGCACCGTCAAAGAGCTGGAATGGATTCAGCCCCGCCTGGTGCGCATTGCCAAGGCTGTGATGGAAGAAAAGGCTGTCAACTTTACCTACAAGTTTGGCACCATGATCGAAATCCCGCGCGCCGCCGTTACCGCTGGCGAAATTGCCAAGCTGGCTGAGTTCTTCTCCTTCGGCACCAACGACCTCACCCAAATGACCTTTGGCTACAGCCGTGATGACGCCGAACGCAACTTCCTCGTTCAATACGTGGAAGAGGGCATCCTGCCCAAGAACCCCTTCCAGACCATTGATCGTGATGGCGTTGGCAAGCTGATGCGCATGGCTGTGGAGGATGGTCGCAAGATCCGCCCCACCCTGGAAGTTGGCATCTGCGGTGAACACGGTGGCGATCCTGAGTCCATCGAATTCTGCCACATCATCGGCAACAACTACGTAAGCTGCTCGCCGTTCCGCGTTCCTGTGGCTCGCCTGGCTGCTGCTCAGGCTGCTGTCAAGCACGCCAAGTAACCTCCTTTTTTCGGATGTTTTCAAACACCCATGCAAATTCGCATGGGTGTTTGATTTTGTCAAAAAACATAATTTCCAATAATGATTGAGGGATTCTCATTTTTAGAATGAGAATCCCTCAATCATTATCTATTAAGTTCACGCGCTATTTATGACTTTTTTTGAATGTGGTGGGTATAATAAGGTTGGATATTGGTATAAGATTACCTATCCAGATTCCTCTTTCTTGATCTGCAAGGAGAAGTTGCATGGCGCAATTGGCTACTCCGGGCGAAAGCTCTCAAAACAATGCTGAAAATGCCCCTCTTGGGGTCGGCAAACCCTTTGGTTTTCTGGCTGTTCTCGTTTTCGGCGTTAGTGGTATCGGTTTGGCATTTTCTGGACAGATTCCATGGCAAATCTTTGCCGGCATCTGGCCCGGGGTTAATTTACCCCTTGTGCTGTTGACCGCGATCTTGCTCTCATTGTTTGTCGTATATACTTATGCGGCAATGGGGACGTTTGCCCCACGCATGGGCGCAGATTATGTGATCGGCAGCCGCGTCCTCAATAAGCCCCTGGCGTTTGCTTCCAGCTGGACTTTTGTGATTCTCAGCGCCCTGGCAGCAGGCGCGCTCCTGACCGAAATTACCCATACAGTGCTGCCTGCTTTTCTCCAGCTTTTTACCGCATTGTCGGGACCATCCTCTCTCCTTCCCGTTGGCGCAATTGACTCCATGCGTGGCGCCGAAAATATCTCGCTCATTAGCACGATTCTGGTTATCGCAATTTTCTTATTGATGCTATTGCCTTCCCGAACGATTTTCCGTGTATTAACCGGGGGGGTTGTCCTTAGCATCCTTTCCTGGTTGGTCATTGCATACCAACTGGCTTCCGCGCCGATTCAGGGCTTTCAAGTGGGCTGGAATCGTCTGGTTGGACCAGGCACGTATGCCAGCCATTTCAATCAGGCAATCCAAATGGGCATGAAAACGCAGCCCACCAGTCTTACGTTGCTCTTATTGGGTGGCGTATTGCTCGTAGGGTGGCTGTTCTTTGGCTCTTTTATTGCCACGTTCTTTGCTGGTGATGTTCAACGCCCCGAGCATAATCTTATTCGAGGCAGCGCAGCCGCCTTAGCCGTTGCCGCCGTGTTGTTCTTGGGCGTTTCAGGGTTGCTGCTGCGCCTCGTCCCTGCGGAGTGGCTCTCCGCTGAAAGCTTCTTATATCATGCGCAGGGGGTGAATACCACTGCCCTTCCCTGGATTCAAGCCTACGCCACCGCTGCATTGCCCAGCTTACCGCTGCTTACCTTCCTTTGCCTGGGATGGGTTGCTAGCCTGTTCTGCATGGCGCTGGCGTACCTATATTATTGCAGCCGCATTCTCCTGGCATGGGCAGCGGATCATCAATCCCCTGAGATGTTTGGTATGATCCATCCCGGCTTGCACAGTCCGTTGATTGCCGTGTTGGTGGTTTGCATCCTGGCTGAATTTGGGGTCATTGACGCTTCGCAGGGCGGCATTATTACCAATCGGGCGACCTTCCTGCTGGGCATGGTCATTAGTCAGTTGCTGCCCTTACTAGCCGTCACGCTCCTCCCCTTCCTCCAACGGGATTGGTTCAAAAATGCCGCCGGTTTCGCACGCATGAAAATTGGCTCCATGCCCATCATCACCGTGACGGGCGCGATCTCGGTGTTGTGCTTTGCTGGCTGGATTATCGCAAACGCGCTCTACTCGGGGGGAATAATCCTGCCTGCGCTTCTCTCGTGCGCTATTCTTTTCGGGCTGGGCATCGCCTGGTATGTGGGCATGCGCGCCCTGGGTTACGGTCGCCCGCATCCTGAAAAAATGGATGGCGAGACGATTTCACAATCATAGTCACAAAAAAGAAGCGGTTCGCCGCTTCTTTTTTGTGACTATGATTTACTCCAGATAAACTTTCACATTCTTCAAACTGTACAGTGGAACAAACGGAAAGAGAACTGGCACGCGGCGAATATGTGCCTGATATTCGGGTATGTGTCCATAGCGCCGTTCTTGCGCGCCTTCCAGCCGCCGCGTTGAACCGAACATAATCAAGATCAGAATAACCACTCCTGCCAGGCTGATCCCCCACCGAACGGGCGAGGTATAAAAAGGAATACCCATTGCCCAACTGCCCGCCCAAAACAAAATTTCCCCCAAGTAATTAGGGCAGCGTACCCAGGCATATAAGCCCACATTGCAAAAGGCGGATGGGTTTTCCGCTTTGAATGCGGATTTTTGTGCATCCGCCAGGGTTTCGATTAACAACCCGGCTGCCATCACGCCCGCCCCGATGGCATCAGCAATTAAAAAGCGCGTATGACTCGTTGCCAAATATCCTTGCGCATGAAACAGCGCTGGCGCCACCATTGCCACATACAACACAGATACCCCTGCCCAAATAAGGAATTTTCGCAGCAAGTTCACCCCGGAATACTGGTCATTGATGCTGACGGCTTGCTTGCGAAACGAAGATTGCCGCTCGCGGATGACCAGGAAAATCCCCAGCCGCAGCCCCCACCCAATCAGCAGAATGATTTGAAGCAGGGCGAATTTCCCCAAATGCTCCGGAAAGAGCAAGGGCGCAGCGACTGCCATCGCCACTACGCTGAACGCATACCCAATGCTGACAAAATACGTCAGCTTCCAAAATCCCAAAAGGGTAATCAACAAGGTCAAGCCGAAAAGAATAAGAAGCGCAATAGAAGTCGTCATTTTTCTCCTATGGTCTATTTATCACCTATTTTACTGTTAAAAGAGGGATTGGCTCTACATCTTGCACAATCACAGATTGATCTCTGATATAATTACCATCGAAAACTGCATATTTCACCTGCGATCTTCCTATATAACATGGATCGTGTGTTTTTTTTATAAGATAGAGAGCAAGCTCGCTTATCTTATAAAAATAGAAACACCATCAAAGCATGGGGATCAATAAGGAAAGGGAGGAAATGAAATTCATGGACAAGAATCAGCATCTGGATTTGTATACGCAGATGGTGGTGATTCGCCGGATGGAGGAGCGGGCTGCTGAACTCTACCAGGAAGGTAAGATTGGCGGCTTTTTGCATCTCTATATCGGTCAAGAGGCGGTTTCAACCGGGTTGATTTCTGCCCGCCGCCCCGAAGATCGGGTCATCACTGCTTACCGCGATCATGGCGTGGCGCTTAACTGTGGCATCCCTGCGAATATCATCATGGCGGAATTGCTCGGCAAGCGCACTGGCACATCGAAAGGCAAAGGCGGCTCGATGCACCTTGCCGACGTCAGCAAGAATTATTTTGGCGGGCATGCCATTGTTGGCGCGCATTTGCCCATTGCCACCGGTTTGGCGTTGGGCGATAAGTACCAGAAGAACGCGCGCGTCACCATTTGCATGTTCGGCGATGGCGCTACCAATATCGGTTATTTCCACGAAGCCTTGAATATGTCGAAAGTTTGGAAGTTGCCCGTGCTGTGGGTGGTGGAAAATAACCAATATGGCATGGGAACGACCATTGAGCGCGCTTCTGCCGTCTCTGAAATGATCCAAAAGGCGGAAGGCTACAGCATACCCAATGCCCGCGTGGACGGCATGGACGTAATGGCGGTTCACGCTAAGGCGGCGGAAATGATCGAAGCGACCCGCAATGGTGGCGGTCCTATGTTCCTGGAAGCGATGACTTACCGCTTCCGTGGGCATTCGATGGGCGACCCTGAACGCTACCGCAAGCCGGAAGAAGTGCATAAGTGGCAGGAAAATGATCCCATCGGTATTTACCGCCGTTTCCTGGTCAGCCAAAACCTTGCCAGTGATGAAGAACTAAACGCTCTGGATGAAGCCGGCGTTAAGACCATCGAAGAAGCCGTCCAGTTTGCGGAGAGCAGCCCCGAGCCTGCTCCTGAAGAACTTTACGAGAACATCTACGCTTGCGAGCAGTGCTAAAGCGAGGACTTTATGGCGCGAATTACCATGCGTGAAGCCATCTCTCAGGCTTTGTGGGAGGAAATGGAGCGTGACCCGAAAGTGTTCATCCTGGGCGAGGAAGTGGGCGTCTGGGGTGGCACGTATGCTGTCACGCGCGGTTTTTACGATCATTTTGGCGGCGAGCGCGTGCTGGATACGCCTATCGCCGAAGCGGGCATTATTGGCGCAGCCATTGGCTCTGCCCTAACGGGTTTGCGCCCGGTCGCCGAGTTGATGACCATCAACTTTGCTTTTTCGGCAATGGATCACATCGTCAACCAGGCTGCCAAGCTGCATTATATGTTTGGCGGTCAAATGGTGCTGCCAATGGTCATCCGCACCACTGGCGGCGGCGGACGTCAGCTAGGCGCTACCCATTCGCAAACCCCCGATGTTATCTTTGCGCACTTCCCCGGTTTGCGCGTGGTTGCCCCAGGCACTCCGGCGGACGCGAAGGGCATGCTCAAAGCCGCCATCCGTTGCGATGACCCGGTGCTATTTATTGAGCATTCCACCCTGTACCAGATGCGCGGTGAAGTGCCGGATGGTGAATATCTTGTCCCTTTGGGTCAATCCAAGGTGCAGCGCGAAGGCGATGCGGTGACGATTGTCACCTATAGCAAGATGCTCGATATTTCCCTCAAGGCGGCGGAACAGCTTTCGAAAGCAGGCATTGAGGCGGAAGTGGTCGACTTGCGTTCGCTGCGTCCGTTGGATATGGGCCCCGTGATTGAGTCGTTCAAAAAGACCAACCGCGCGGTCATTGTCGAAGAAGGCTGGAAGTCTTACGGAGTGGGCGCAGAGGTATCCGCGCGCATTTACGAGGAAGCCTTTGACTACGTGGATGCCCCCATCAAGCGCGTGGCGCAGGTGGAAGTCCCCTTGCCCTATAACCGCACCCTGGAACAATTGGCGCTGCCTCAGATTGAGGATGTGATCGCCGCAGTGAAGGAGGTCGTTCATGGCTGAAACAGTGACGATGCCTAAATTGGGCTTTGATATGGCGGAAGGTACTCTGGTGCGCTGGGTGAAGGCAGAGGGTGATGCCGTCAACAAGGGCGAAGTGCTGGCGGAAATTGAGACGGATAAAGCCACGGTAGAAGTCGAATCTAGCCATTCAGGGATTGTGGCGCGTCAGATGGTGGAAAAAGGCGCAATTGTCCCCGTAGGGATGCCGATTGCTATTATCACCCAACCTGGCGAAAAACTAGAAGGCGAACCTGCCCCTGCCAAAGAACCCGAAGCCGGTGATAAAAACCGCGCGCCCTCTTTAGGCGGCGGTGAATCAGCTGCTGCTGAGACCCCCGGTCAGGCAGTGCAAGCCCCTGCCGCGAACAAAACGGAAGCAGAAGTCGCCAGCGCGGCGCAAAAGCCGGTGGAAGAGATTGCCCCCGCAGGCGAAGAAGGCGAAGTCAACGTTTCTGGGCGCATCAAAGCCTCTCCTCTCGCGCGCCGCATTGCTGCGGATCGTGGGATTGACCTGGCGCGTGTCAAAGGCACAGGTCCCGGTGGGCGCATTATGCGCGTGGATGTCGAATCCGCTGCTCCAGCTCCGGCTGCCGCTCCGGTAATGACTGCGCCTGTGGCTGCCCCGGTAGCTGCGTCGCAAGCCGCCGCTCAACCTGCCGCCAAGCCTGCTGTCACCGCTCCGCCGGTGCCGGTCTGGTCTGGCGCGGTCTCTGCTCCGCAGGATGAGCCGATCAAGATCAACCGCTTACGCGCAGCGATTGGTCGGCGCATGGCGGAATCAAAACAACAGCTGCCCCATTTCTACGTCACCCATACCTACAAGATGGAAAAGGTGATGGAACTCCGCAGTCAGCTCAATTCCTATTTGCCCGATCATCAGAAACTGACGGTCAATGACTTTGTGGTCAAAGCCGCTGCCATGTCCTTGCGCGACTTCCGCAACCTGAATGCTGCCATTAAGGGCGATGAAATCATCCGCTATGGTCATATCAACATGGGCGTAGCAGTCGCTGTGGAAGCTGGTTTGCTGACTATTGTCTGCAAAGATGCTGATCAGAAACCTCTGCGCCTTATTTCCGCCGAAGTGCGTGAAATGGCGTTGCGCGCTCGCTCTGGCAAAGTCCGCACAGAGGATATTGAAGGCTCTACCTTCTCCATCAGCAATCTGGGCATGTTTGACGTGGAAGAATTTGTCGCCATCATCAACCCGCCCGAAGCTGCAATTTTGGCGGTTGGTTCTGCCAAGCAGGTACCGGTGGTTGAAGACGGTCAGATTAAGATCGGTCAACGCATGAAAGCCACCATCTCCGCCGATCATCGCATTTCGGATGGCGCAGAGGCGGCTCGCTTTATGCAAGCCCTGGCAGCATACCTCGAAGAACCCATGCGGTTGATGCTCTAACCTTCTTTTGTTGTTTTGTATGGATGGTTAAATAAAAATAGGGAGGCACGCCTCCCTATTTTTATTTAATCGCCTATCCCCCACGCTCGTAAATCAGGCGATACAGGTTGAAATTCTCATAAATACGCATGATGTAGGTGCGGGTTTGCTCTGCACGGATCACTTCCAGCAGCAGGTCGGGGTCATCGCCAGCCATCTGACTCCACTGGATGGTGTTGCCTGGTCCACCGTTATACGCTGAGAGTGCGGCGTACAGGCTGTTCTGAAAATAATCACGCTGACGAGCCAGGTAGCGCGCTCCCATCGGCACGCTGATGATGGGGCGGTAGAGGTCGTCATCCGTGTAATCCGTAGGCCACTTCATACCAGAAGAAATTTCCTTGCCGGTCGCGGGCATAATCTGCATCAACCCACGCGCGCCTGCGCTGGATATGGCGAAGCCTTCAAACAGGCTTTCCTGGCGCATCACGCTCAACAGGAACATTGGGTTTATATTTTCCGTTTTGGCGGAGGCAAAAATCTGATCTTTGTAATAAATGCCAAAGCGAATGTGATTGAAATACACCGGCGCGCGCAGCGTATCCGCATCCGAGAGGCTCGCCAGGTCTAAAATCTGCCTGCTGGCGAGGATTGCCGAGCGATATATGCCTTTCTCTAGGAGCGTATTCATCAATCGATACAATTCCTGCGGTTTGTCCTTCAAGGATACCCGCAGCGTTTCAAATTCGGTGCGCGCGTCATCGTATAAGCCCAGCTCCCACAAAGCAGTCCCGCGTTTGAAATGCAGATTAGAAGCCAAATCGCCCGGCGAGGAAAACTCGGCGTCAGCAGGTAAATGGAAGGTCGTGCGCATCCAGGTTTCCGCCTGCGGACGTTCGGCGGCGAGGTCATAGCCATAATCAGTGGGGTTATGCAGGCTGAACGGCTGGCGATCATTCAAGAGTTCACTGGCGCGCTCGCTGTAATATCCGGTAGGGTCAATCTGGGCGGCTTGCGTCCAGGCTTTGCGCATCGCGTCCAGGTTGCCAACCCCTTTTTGTGCCTTCCCAACCCATAAATACGCAGCAGCTTGTTCATCCGGCGCAGAAGAAAGCACCAAATACCGTTGAAAAAGCAGCAAAGCTTTGTCGAATTCGTTATTGCGATAGCGCGTAATCCCCGCCATGAATAACGCTCGCGGGCTGATGGGCGCGGCGGGGTATTCCGTGATTAGTCTTTCCCACGTAGCAGCCGCATCACTGAGCGCGTTATTGCGCTCCTGAATTTGGGCGGCGTCATTCAAAAACGTGGCTGCTTCAGGCGATTTCGGATATTTTTTGACAAAATCCAGCAGCAATTGGGCTGCATCATCGTATTTTTGGAACTGCGCCCACAGAATAGTAGATTTCTCATCCGCGGCTTTCGCCAGGTATGTTTCATCCGTGAAATGTTCCAAAATGTAATCGAGGTCCGTCAGGGTATTGCCGGGTTCGTTCAACCCCTGGTGACTGAGGGCGCGGTAATAATAGACCGTTGGTCCGGCGTCCGCCACCTTCGAGATGTAGCGATTAAAAGAGTCAATTGCCAGCCCGTATTTTCCGGCATAATAATCCACCAAGCCGCGCTGCATATCGTCCACCGTCAGCCCAGCGTTGACCAGTTCCACCAGCCCAGAGTAGGTTTCATAATAAGAAGGGTAGTTGGTGACGGAATCCTGAAAGCGTGAATACGCCTGCTCGGGCTGCCCGATGGCTAAATAGGATTGCCCCAGTAAAAAGTTGGTGTGAGATTTGAGGTATTCGTTATCGGTGCGCGTATATACATCCAGGTAAGCCTTGATCGCTTTAGCATAGTCGCCAGCGATCGTATACGTCTGCCCGAGTTTGATTTCCAGCCACAACGCATTGTTGGAATCTTGCGAGGCGGCAATCGCAGCCTGATATGCATTTGTAGCAGAAGCCGGAATGCCCGCGTTGCTGTAGGCATCCCCGATGCGCTCCTGGATAAAGTCATCTATTACGCCAGGGTTAAGTTTCAGGTATTGGTTATAGGACTCGGCAGCGTGTGCATAGTCTTTATTGGCGTCCTGGATACTGGCGATGATGAAGTAGGCTACCGCCGCGCGTGAGTCTGTGGGGTATGCGCTCAGAAAGTCTTGCAGCGCCTGGGTGGCTGCCGGGGCGTTATTTTGCGCGTATAAGGCTCGCCCCAGCCCTAGCATGGCAGAAGCCTTCAGGTCTGCGTCAGAGGTTGCTGCCATCACCGCCTGAAAGTCGCGCCGCGCCGCTTCATAATCCCCCAAAAAGAGTGAGATTTCCGCGGATTTCACTTCCACTGCCGGGGGAATGGTGGGCGTGGGGGATGGGCGCGGGGTGGGGGTGAGGGTGGCAGTGGCATTGGGCGTCAGCGTTGCGCTGGGCGTAGCCGTTGGAAAGACGCTGATTTTTACATTCAGCGGAAAATTACAACTTACCAGGGTGCAAATGAGCAAAATTGCAAAAATGGATTGTTTTTTCATACGTTTTGTCTTATACCCAAGGATACTTCCCTTATCAATGTTTTGACAAGCCTGCAAAGCTATGTTAAACTCAACCAGGAAACCCCAGGCGCTCTCCATGAGCGTCTTTTTGGTGAAAATATGCGTACTGTTGAATGGGATCGGCTACATTGTCAGGTCAAGATGATTGACCAGCGCCTGTTGCCAGGGCGGCTGGAGGTGGTCAGCTATACCCATTTCAGCCAGGTTGCCAATGCCATCCGCGATATGGTGGTGCGTGGCGCGCCCGCCATTGGGGTCAGCGCGGCATTTGGCATGGCGTTAGCCGCCTGTTATGCCCATGCCGCCGACCTGAGCGAGTTCCGCGCTGAACTCCTGCTCTCCGAACAGATGCTTTTAGCTTCCCGCCCGACCGCTGTTAACCTGGCATGGGCGTTGGCGCGGATGCACGCTCTCATCGAACAGCCCGCCCTGAGCGTTCACGAACTGCGTGATCGTCTAGTAGAGGCTGCCCAGCAAATGGCGGATGAAGACGTAGAAATCAACCGCCGTATGGCACTCAACGGCGCAGTCCTCCTGGCGGATGGCGATACCATTCTCCATCATTGTAACACAGGCGCATTGGCTGCGGTGGATTGGGGAACTGCCCTGGGCGTGATCCGCATGGCGCATGAAATGGGCAAGCGTGTTCACGTCCTGGTGGATGAAACCCGCCCGCGTTTACAAGGCGCGCGCCTGACTGCCTGGGAGTTGGAGCAATACGGCATTCCCTACGAGATCATCGTGGATGGCGCTGCCGGGTATATGCTGCGCACCGGACAGGCGCAAAAAGTCCTCTTTGGCGCGGATCGTGTGGCTGCCAACGGGGATGTTGCCAACAAGATTGGCTCGTATATGTTGGCATTAGCAGCGCACGCGAACGGCGTCCCCGTTTATCCGGTCATGCCCAGCTCGACGATTGACCTCTCGTTGCCTACCGGTGATCTGATCCCGATTGAAGAGCGTGACCCGCACGAGGTTCTGGATATTCAAATCAAGGGGGAAGCGGTGATGCCAGCCGGAGCGCAGGCGCGTAACCCGGCGTTTGACGTCACGCCGCATGCCCTGGTCACAGCCTGGGTGACGGAAAAGGGTGTCATTTACCCTCCTTTTAATGAAAATTTGCGCCTGGCGTTGGCAAAAGTGTAACGCTTTTGCGCTTTCTCCATGCTGAATGGTATATTAAGACGGTTGAGGAGTTTTGCATGACGGTTATTTGCACGGGTTCGATTGCGTATGATTACTTAATGTCCTTCCCCGGTCATTTTCGTGATCATATCTTGCCTGACCATTTGGAAAAGATTAGTTTATCGTTTTTGGTGGATAGCATGATTCGCCAGCGCGGCGGCACCGCTCCCAACATTGCCTATACCCTGGCGTTGCTTGGCGAGCGCCCATACCTGATGGGTACGGTGGGCGAGGATTTTGGCGAATATCGCGCCTGGTTGGATGCGCAAGGGGTGGATACCACTTTCGCGCAGGTCATTCCTGGCTTGTTTACCGCTTCCTTCTTTGCCAATACGGATTTATCCAATAACCAGATTGCCAGCTTCTATACCGGCGCAATGAGCCGCGCGTCCAGCCTTTCGGTCGCTAGCTTGCAGCCCAAGCCTGACTTGGTGATTATCTCCCCAAATGACCCGTCCGCGATGGATAAATATGTAGTAGAATGTCGCGAACAGGGCATCCCTTACCTATACGACCCTGGTCAGCAGGTCGTCCGCTCTGATCCTTCTGAACTGCGGCGCGGTGCGGAAGGCGCATACAGCCTGTTCGTCAATGAATATGAGTATGAGCTTTTGCAGCGTCATACCGGTCTCACCGAGCAAGACTTGCTCAAGTGTGTCGGGTTTATGGTCGTCACCCTGGGCGAGAAGGGCGCGCGCATTTATGCCGATGATCAGCAATATCTGATTCCCGCTGTGCCGCCCATCCAGATTTTAGACCCCACTGGCGTGGGCGATGCTTTCCGCGGCGGATTTGTGCGCGGTTTGCGCCTGGGGCTGGATTGGCAAACCTGTGGACAGATAGGTTCTCTCGCAGCAACCTACTGCCTGGAAACGCGCGGTCCCCAGGAACATCATTACACCCTCGCCGCGTTTATGGCGCGCTATCGCCAATTCTTTGACGATCAGGGCGCGTTGGATATTTTGGTGAATACCCGCCCAGAAAAAGGTTAACCTTTTTTGGTTGGTTTTTTGATTTGATCCGTTGATTTTCTTTGGAGGATATTTCTATGGCAAGTTTTGATATTAAAGACGCGAAATTGGCTGAAGGTGGCCGGCTGCGTATCGAATGGGCTGAACGCGAAATGCCCGTCCTTCGCCTCATCCGCGAACGTTTCACCAAGGAACGCCCGCTGCAAGGCGTGCGCATTTCCGCCTGCTTGCACGTGACCACTGAAACCGCTAACCTGATGCGCACGCTTCAGGCGGGTGGCGCAGACGTGGTGTTGACCGCTTCTAACCCCCTCTCCACTCAGGATGACGTGGCGGCTGCTCTGGTCAATATCTACGAAATCCCCGTCTTTGCCATCAAGGGCGAAGACAACGTCACCTATTACAAACATCTGCGTGCCGCGTTGGATCATCAGCCCAACATGACGATGGATGATGGCGCTGATTTGGTTAGCACCCTCCACAAAGAACGCCGCGAGCTGCTCCAGGGCATCGTGGGCGGCACTGAAGAGACCACTACGGGCGTGATCCGCCTGCGTGCGATGGCTGCCGATAAAGCCCTTGACTTCCCGATTATTGCCGTCAATGACGCCAACACCAAGCATCTGTTTGATAACCGCTATGGCACCGGTCAATCCACCCTGGATGGCATTATCCGCGCCACCAACGTCCTCCTGGCTGGCAAGACCTTCGTGGTCGCCGGTTATGGCTGGTGCGGACGTGGGTTAGCCAGCCGCGCGCGCGGCATGGGCGCCAGTGTCATCGTCACCGAAGTGGACCCCTTGCCCGCCCTCGAAGCCGTCATGGATGGCTTCCGCGTCATGCCGATGGATCAAGCTGCCAAAGAAGGCGACATCTTCTGCACTGTCACCGGTGACCTCAATATCCTCGATCGTCAGCACTTTGAGTCCATGAAAGATGGCACGATCATCTCGAACTCGGGTCACTTCAACGTGGAAATCAACATCCCTGCTCTGGAAGAAATGTCTGTTTCCAAGCGTCAGGTGCGCCCCTTCGTGGATGAATACATCATGAAGGATGGTCGTCACATCTTCCTGCTCGGCGAAGGTCGCCTGATTAACCTTGCCGCGGCGGAAGGTCACCCCGCCAGCGTGATGGATATGTCCTTCGCCAACCAGGCTCTCAGCGCGGAATACATTCTGCGCAACGCCAGCAGTCTGGAAAAGAAGGTCTACAGCGTGCCAATGGACATTGACCGCGAAATCGCCCGTCTCAAACTGGATGCCATGCACGTGAATATTGATACTCTCACCGCCGAACAGTCCCTTTACCTCAATTCCTGGGAATCCGGTACGTAATTCGCGGCGTTTGCCTCTCTAAACAAGCAATAAAAAAGTTGGGAGTGATCCCAACTTTTTTATTGCTTGTTTAGGTTCTTACTTCACGCACAACACCTGCCCGCCCGAAAGGTTGACCAATTCTGTGGGCGTCAGGGAAAAAATGGCATTGGGCGTTCCAGCGGCTGCCCAAATTTGCGCATATTGCAGCAAATCTTCATCAATATACGTCTTCAGCGCAGTTTTGTGCCCCACCGGAGGGATACCGCCAATGGCGTAGCCCGTCACTTCGCGCACGTAATCCGCATCCGCGCGCACCAGCGTACCGCCAATCAGACGACCGAGCCGCTTTTCATGCACGCGGTTCGCCCCACTGACCAATACCAACACCGCCTCGCCGCCTTCGCCAATCCGAAAAACCAGCGATTTTACAATTTGTCCAAGCTCACAATTCGCCGCCTGGGCAGCTTCCGCAGCCGTGCGCGTACTTTCAGACAATTCTAATACGTCACCCGTAAACCCTAATTGGCGGAGCGCGTCCTGCACTTTCTGGGCGCTTGCTTGAAGACTCATCCTTGAAACTCCTTATCCATTATTTGACCCGATCCCAAATTCGCGTAACGATCTCATACACTTGGGTCATGCCCAGGGCAATCGGCTCGGTGACAATATATTCCTGGGCGGTATGCGCATGATCGCCATATGTGATTCCCACACAAACCGCCGCATACCCCTGGCTAAGGGGCAGATTGGCGTCCGTAGAGCCAATTTCCAGCCTGGATTGCACACCACATTCCGCTAATACTTCTTGCGCCAGAGTGATGAGCGGGTGGGTTGCCTCAATTGCCCCTGCCTGACGTTTGCCTATTTGTTCCAATGTGCAGGTGACTTTTTCGCGGTTGATCCCAGAGGTAATTTTCGTTACCTGCCGCACTAGCTTTTGCAGGGTTGCCTCATCTTCAGAGCGTAAATCTAATTCGCAGCTGGCTTGCGCGGCAATGCTGTTGATCGAATTGCCGCCTTGGATCGTCCCTACATTCAGTGAAGTAGCGGGAGTTTTGGGTAAGGGGAGTTCCGCTAGCTGCGTGATCAAGCTGGCTAACTCATGAATAGCAGATGGATCACCATAATTCGTCCAGGAATGCCCGCCAGGGGTCTGCACCGTAATCCGGTAGCGTTCCACGCCTAACCCGCGATGCAGCACGCCACCCAATCCCATGCCTTCCAGCACCAAATATGCCAGCGGATCCGCGCCAAAGCGATCTACTACTGCGCGCATTCCGCGCAAGTCGCCCAACCCCTCTTCACAGGTGTTGGCTACCAGCCAAAGGTCGCCCGGCAGTTGCGCCTGACGCGCTTTGAGCAGCGTCACCAAACCGATCAGCGCGGCTAGCCCCAGCGAATTATCTCCAATGGCGCGTCCGGTGATGCGTCCCTCCCCACTTTCCAGCGAGAGTTCGCTGCCCAGGGGATGCACCGTATCCAGATGCGCGCTGATGACCACCGGTCTCGCCTGTGCGTCCGTCCCTGGCAGCCGCGCCAATGCGTTGCCTGTGGAATCAATTTGCACGTTACATAAATCCAGTTCACGGAAAGAAGCCGCCATAAATGCAGCCCGTGGCTCTTCGTGAAAGGTCGGCGAGGCGATTTGCTGCAAGGCGCAGGCAAGTTGCAGAATAGATTGGGCTTCAGGAGAGGTGACAGAATTCATGCTTTATGTACCCGATCTTGCAAGGCTTCCAGGCGTGCTTTTGCCAGCCCAGGCAGCGCATCTAAAGAATAAAAAGGATGAATGCCTTCTAAGATCATGGAGGCAGAAATATTGCCCATCAGCGCAGCCAATAGCGGGTCAAAATGGTCATGGTAGCCCGCCAGAAAGCCCCCGCAGAACGCATCTCCCGCGCCGGTTGGGTCAAGCGCTTGCACCGGATATGCCGGAATGACCCAGCGAGTATGATTTGCACCGTCATATACGTATTGTCCGCGACTGCCGCGTTTAATGACGATGATGTCACAGCCATACCCTGCCAACGTTTCAGCCATCTCCCATAGGTCAGTTACCCGCCCCTGAAAGAAATTGTTTAATTTTTCTTCCGAACACAGAAAAGCCGACAGCCCATTCATCAGGACAGGGACATCATCCCAAAAGACTGGGTTGAAATAACTCTCGCTGGGGTCCAGGGTGATGGTGCGCACATGTCCCTGACGCAGCGCGGATGGCAGCAGCGTGTGGCTGAGGAAATCCAGCGGGCATAGATGCGCAGCGGTGGCGTTCAGGTATTCCGCTGGAAAATCATTTTGCCGGATGGTCAGCGGCGTGGCGCGTTGCCTTGAGTCCATTTGCGGAGTGGGAGAGGGGTAGCCCAATAGCGTCTTCGGGAATGGCAGCCCTAATCGCGCAAAATGCGAAACCGGGTTATCCAGCTCGCGGGTTTCTGGGTCAGGGTAGGCGGCAAAATATCGCAGGTCAATCTCTTCGGTCAGGGTGCGAATCCCGCGCCGGTCAATCCCACGTTGATCTATCTCCTTCAGCCATTCCTGCGGATATGTTTCACCCACTCGCCCGATCAACCCAATCCCCTGCTCCCAGATGGCTAACCCTGCGGCAGAATAGAGCAGTGACCCGCCGGGTACATCCAGCGCCGCCTTGCCCTGTGGGGTAAGCAGGTAATTTCGCCGGAGTGTACCAGCTAAGAGATAATGCAAGTTAGGGGTATAACTCATGGTTTAAGGAGAGAGATAATTTATGGAATTGGTAAGCGCTCAACAGGTAGGTAATCAAATTTCCTTGATTACCTACCTGTTAAGTTTGATGGATAATCAGTGTAGAATAATTAATCGCGGTCAGCGATGTCTGAAACCAGGCGCAGCACGCCCAGCACGCCCAGCCCAATTTTCACGCCATCCCCTGCGGTGATCTTGGGCGTTGTCATTTCACGCTCTGCGCGTTGAATTACCATGTATGCGCCAACTAACCCTGCAATCAAGCCAACCAGGGCGCCAATGATCATTGTTTTCTTTTTCCAGTCCATAATGATATTCTCCCCTACAGAGATGAGGTTATGAAGAGCGGTTTGTGTTCCGGTTTTTCCCCAAAGAGCGTTTTAGCCCTTCTGCGCGCGCCATCGTTTCATTGACGACAAAGACCGGTTTGGTCACTGCGTCCATCCCGCGCCGCAAAAGCAAAGCAACTCGCAAAATTTGAATCCGCGCGGTCAGCATCCAACCGGGCATGTTCTTGAGCAGCTTCATCAAGCCATAGATGCAGCCCCCTAAAATCGCCAAAACGATCAGCGCAATGAATAAAACCGGAATCAGTAAGTAAATGGCAGATAGATTCCCCCATTTTTCGACCAAGCTGCTTTGTCGGGCAGCGCCGATCAGGGTTAACACCATCAATGCGAAAAAGATGAGCAAACCGAGCGCCAGCGGCGCCCAAATTTGCCATAGCATCTGCCGCCGATGTTCTTCCAGCGGCGTTGCTTGCGGAGCGCTGAGGGGAGCAACTTGTCTTGGGTTCATGCGTTTATTGTAGCACGAAAGTATTTAGAAAAGATCAAATTCTATAACTTTCATCAACAATTTTTCATGCGCTCGATCAGGCTTTCGCGGTAGCAGTCGATATCCAACGTCAGGCGAGCGGCGCCGGTGCGCATGGCAGCCATCGCCACCGCCGGCGCTTCCCAGAAGCATACCCGCTGATCCAACGGTTTTGGGACGATATAATCGCGCCCAAATTCCAGGTGATCAATGTGGTAGGCTTCTAACACGTCCTGCGGCACCGGTTCTTTTGCCAGTTGCGCTAACGCTTGTGAGGCGGCGACCTTCATCGCGTCATTGATTGCCCTGGCGCGCACGTCCAACGCCCCGCGGAAAATGAACGGAAAGCCCAGCACGTTATTAATCTGATTGGGAAAATCCGAGCGTCCCGTCGCCACAATTGCATCTGGGCGGGCGGCGCATGCCAGGTCGTAGGGGATTTCGGGGTCAGGGTTTGCCATTGCAAAGATGATCGGGTCACGCCCCATCCGCGCCAGCATTTCACAATCCACCACGTTTGCCGCTGACAGCCCAATGAGTACATCCGCCCCTTCCAGCGATTGCAGCAGGGTAGCCGGGCGTTCGCCTTGGGCAAATATATCCTTTTCGGGGAACATTTCTTCTTTGCGCCCGGCATACACCAATCCGAACCGGTCACAGATGAAGATATTTTCACGGCGCGCCCCAATTTTCACCAAATGCGTGGCGCAAGATACCCCCGCTGCGCCCCCGCCCGAGAACACGATCCGCACTTCATCTAATCGTTTGCCCACCAATTCCAGCGAATTGAGCAGGGCAGCTCCTAAAATGATAGCGGTGCCATGTTGGTCATCGTGAAACACTGGGATGTCGAGCATGGCTTGTAATTGACGCTCCACCGCAAAGCATTCTGGTGAGCGAATATCTTCCAAGTTGATCCCGCCAAAGGTAGGCGCAATTGCCGCCACGATCTTAATCAGCGCATCCGGGTCATGTTCATTAACCTCAATATCGAATACGTCAATATCCGCAAAGCGTTTAAATAGCACCCCCTTGCCTTCCATCACTGGTTTCGATGCCAGCGCGCCGCGATCCCCCAACCCTAAAATTGCCGTACCATTAGAGATCACCCCCACCAAGTTGGCGCGGCTGGTGTATTCATAAGCCATATCCGCGTCTTTCTCAATCTCTAACACCGGGTAAGCGACCCCCGGCGTGTATGCCAGGCTTAGGTCACGCTGATCTTGCAGTGGTTTGGTTGGCACTACCGAGATTTTGCCCGGCTTGCCGTTCATGCGGTGATAGTTCAACGCCTCTTCACGAGTAATGGGTATCATTTTTTCCTCTTAAAAATAAATAGCGAGTATTTATGTTCATTCTATCCCCTTCTATTTGTGAAAAAAAGAACGTTTGGCGGCTCTTCGAGGTTACAGGTTGCCTGTTTTAGCGATTTTGACCGAATTGTCCGAACAAAACCCTGGTTTCTCCCTTACAGATGAGCAGATTTTATAGGCGAAAAGAAAAAACTATTGTATAATGTATTAAGTATTATTAATTTTCTCTGCCCTGAATCATGGGCAGTGCTATGGTTGAGAAGTGCGATGCTATTTCTGAGAAAAGTTTTCTTGCAGAGCCTTTCCGGCTTTTGCAGGTTTTTGATCGTTCGTTGAGTGAGATTGGTAAGGAAGAGAAGGAAAGATGACCGTTCTACAAAATTGGCACGGTATTCATCTTGTAAGTCCTTCCCTACAGAGATAAACTCTCATATCCTTATGGTAGGTCTTTCTCCCACCTCATAGGTCCGTTGAAGGCTCGTTTGCTTATAGAACAACGAGTCTGCTCCTCAGAAATCAATCGCCCTTTTCGCCGTAACGCTGCTCGGTCAGTGCTACGGCTGTTTGTTTGAGTAACGATGGATAAAGAAATTACGGCGCTTAAAGCTCAAGTTAAAAACCCTGAACGGATCAGCGTTTTCCTGGATGGGGAATTTTCTTTTGGGTTGGCGCGTATCGTAGCGGCTTGGCTGACCATTGGTCAACGCCTCTCCGATGAAGATATTCTACGATTGCGTGAGCAAGACACGTATGAGGTCGCCTATCAAAGGGCGCTGCATTTCCTCAGTTACCGCCCGCGATCTGTAGGAGAAGTCCTTCGCAAATTAAATGAACAAGGCTATTCGCAAGCGGTGATGGACGCAACCACACAGCGCCTGAAAGACAACGGGTATGTGAGCGATGAACAGTTCGCTCGCGGCTGGGTGGAAAGCAGGAATGCGTTTCGCCCGCGTAGTAAGCGGATGCTGGCGGTAGAATTGCGCCAAAAAGGGATAGAGGATGAGGTAATCGAGCAAGTCTTGACTGAAACCGCAGACGAAGACTCTCTGGCTTATCAGACGGCGCTGAAATATGCCCATCGTTTGTCAGGAGTGGATTGGGAAACGTTTCGCAAACGGCTGGGCGCGTATCTTATGCGCCGTGGCTTCTCTTACGGAACGGTCAACCCTCTCCTTCGTCAGGTTTGGGAAGAAACCCGATCAGAAGACGGCTCTAATCTGACTCAGAATGAGGATGGGTAATATGGGGATCGAATGGATCGTTGCAATTGTTGTTGTTTTGGTCATCCTGGCGGCTGTCGTTGGGGTGAGCTATTACGCCGTTAATACACGGGTCAATAAATATCGCCTCGAGCAAGAAGCTCGTGCGGATAATATTATCCAGGTAGCTACCGATAAGGCGCATGCCGTTGAAATTGAGGCAAGAGATAAGGCGCTGAAAGTTCTGCAAGAATCGGACGCGGAAGTTGCCCGCCGCCGCTCTGAAGCTACCAAAGAGGATACTCATTTGCAGAAGCGTCGCGAGGAATTAGATCACCGCCTGGAGCGCATGGAACAGCGTGAGGCGTTGATTAACAAGCGTCAGAGTACCTTAGACCGCCGCGCCAATGATGTTGAAAAGATGTACACCCAACAAATGGCTGAATTGCAACGCATCAGCCAGATGACCGTTGAAGAAGCCCGCGTGGTGGTCTTGGCGGAAGCCGAAAAAGAAGGTCGCGCGGATATGTCGCGCATTATTCGCCAAATCGAAGCGGAAGCCCGCTCCGAAGGCGAAAAACGCGCCCGCGAAATCATCGCGGATGCCATCCAGCGGGTCGCCTCTGACCATGTTTCTGAAGTGACCACTTCTTTAGTCACCCTGCCAAACGAAGAAATGAAGGGTCGTATTGTTGGTCGCAATGGGCGCAATATTCGTGCCTTTGAACAGGTAGCTGGGGTGGACGTTATTGTGGATGATACCCCCGAAGCCGTTACTGTCTCCTGCTTTGACCCGGTGCGCCGTGAAGTCGCTCGCCGCGCCCTCGCTCGCCTCATCCTGGATGGTCGTATTCATCCAGCCTATATTGAAAAAATCCTCAGTGAGGAGCAGCGTCAGGTGGATAAAGACATTGAGCAAGCAGGCGAACAGGCTGCGTTTGATGCCAACGTCCCCGGCTTGCACCCCGAAGTTCTGCGCATCTTGGGTCGTCTCAAATATCGCACCTCTTACGGTCAGAATCAACTGGCGCACGCAGTGGAAGTTTCAAAATTAGCGGCGGTGATCGCCTCTGAACTCCATGCAGATTTGGAAGTCTGCAAAGCTGGCGCGTTGCTCCACGACCTGGGCAAGGCGATGGATCATAACACCGAAGGCACGCACGCCATGATTGGCGCGGAATTTGCCCGCCGTCATGGGGTCAACCTGAAGGTGGTGAACTCCATTGCTTCTCATCATCATGAAGTAGAGCAGGAATCGGTCGAAGCGGTTATCGTAGAAGCCGCCGATGCCATCTCTGGTGCGCGCCCTGGCGCTCGCCGTGAAGACCTGGAGCTATATATCAAACGTCTGCGCGCCCTGGAAGAGATTGCCAATTCCTTTACCGGCGTCAACCAGAGCTATGCCATTCAGGCGGGACGCGAAGTTCGCATCATCGTCCGCCCTGAAGATATCGATGACCTGGCTGCTACGCGCCTTTCGCGTGATATTGCCAAGAAGATCGAAGAAACCATGCAGTACCCCGGTCAGATCAAAGTGACCGTGATCCGCGAAACTCGCGCTGTCGAATACGCGAAGTAACTTTTCTCTGTTGTGCTTGTAAGTGAGGTTTCTATTTGAATGGGCGCGCCTGTTCAAATAGAAACCTCACTTTTTATAAGAAGAACCGACTGAAAACCGCGAAGTCTTCAGCTTCGCGGATGAAAGACGGGTGGGCCGAAGGCGCAATCTGGGGCAATTTTGAAAAATTTGTGCTAAAATCGTCATAAACATATGGTAATTCGCAAAGCC
>JBBRAT010000032.1:0-46782 GCA_038206515.1 Anaerolineales bacterium
TCTCTTGGTGATTTGAGCGACAGTGGTACACCCAGACACATCTCGAACCTGGTCGTTAAGGCTGTTAGCGCCGATGGTACTCGGAGGGCGACTTCCCGGGAGAGTAGGTCGTTGCCAAGAGGCTTTTTCTTTTTCCTAAAAAGCAATTTTTAACAGGGTATTTGAATAAATAGATGATATCGTCATCTATTTATTCAATTACCCTGTTTTTTTGTTTCCTGCAATTCCCTAAAGAAACTTAATACCCGCCGCCCCCACTGTTGGCAAACAGCAGGGATGCGCCGACGATGCAAGCGCACGCCAGGCAGATGACCACAATCACGGCAATGGCGACTATCAGCCAGGTGTTATTTTTGCGCGGCATGGGTGGGGGCGTATCCGCAGGCATGTAGGGCGCAACCGGCGGCTGCCAGGCAGAACCTGCATCCTGGACGGCATCCGTGAAGGGGGGTGGTGGGGGATAGGCTTGCGCCTCGCCGGTGACGTCCTCGCGGTCGGCAGTGCTGGAGGAAGGCGCAAAGCTGGGGATCGTACCCGCCCAGGGCAGGTTCACATCGTCCAAATTGGGCGGGATGGGCGCAGTTTCTTCCATCCCCGCGCTAGTGGCGGAAATATCCGTAGAATTGCTGGCATCGCTGCTGATGAGCGGCTCTTGCGTCAGGCTCGAATCCGCCGCGCTCATGTCAGCGGTCTGGGCTGCCGCATCGGTCACCTCACTCAGCGTGCCTTCGGCTTTCTTCCTTAATAGATCCACCTGCGGGGCGGGCTGCGCCTGGACGGTCAGGTCAACGCCAGCATCGCCAGGGTGAACGGCAAACTCGGTGCCACAAAAACTGCACACCACTTTTTCTTGATCTACGCTTACGGTCAGAGTTCCCCCGCACGAGGGGCATTGAATCGTTTCAGTCATGGATTGCCTCCTGTTGTTGGGTTAAGTATATCATTCTTATTCATTATGGAATAAATTTTGGAAGTGTACGAATGCCGATCTTATTTGGTATAATGATCCTATGACAAACAAACTGAACCGGCGAACGTTTTTGCGCACCTCCTTGCTGACCATGGGTGGCTTGGGGATGCTGGCAATGCGTCCGCTTGACTTTTCTTCCGCCTTTTTACCGTTTGATGAGGGTCCAACCGGCGATGTGGCGCGCGTGGCAACCACCAACGTCAGCGTATACAGCCGCCCATCCGATAAAAGCACCATTCTTTACCAACGCAACCGTGATGATTTGGTCAATATTTATTACGAAGTCGTCTCGCCGGATGGACCGGGCTATAATCCACTGTGGTATCGCGTCTGGCGTGGGTACATTCACAGCGCGCATCTGGAGCGGGTGAAGGTACGCCTGAACCCGGTGGAGACGAAATTGCCTGAGAAGGGCTTTCAGCTTGCCCAGGTGACGGTGCCATACACCCAAACCGTACGCTACATTGGCTATGCCAAAGAGTGGCAGCCGCTCTATCGCCTGTATTATGGCTCGAATCATTGGATTGCGGGCGTGCAGAGCGGACCGGACGGCAGCCCGCATTATATTGTGCATGACGAACTGAACGAGGTGGAATATTTGGCGCCCGCGCCGCACTTCCGCTTTGTCCAGCCGGAGGAATACGCCCCGCTGCCTTCCACGGTGGAACCTTGGGAGAAGCGGATCGAGGTTTCCATCGCCCGGCAGGAGGTGCGCGCTTTTGAAAACGGCAAAGAGGTGTTCAAAGCCAGCGTGGCGACCGGTTTACCCGATACGCGCCGCGTCCCGGGGCTAATCCGCACCGATACCCCGCGTGGCGAGTTCCACGTGTATTCCAAAATGCCTTCCAAGCACATGGGGGATGGCAATTTGACCGCTGATATTGAGGCTTACGAGCTGCCCGGCGTGCCGTGGACGACCTTTTTCGCCCAAAATGGGGTGGCGTTCCATGGCACCTATTGGCATACCAACTGGGGAACGCCCATGAGTCATGGCTGCGTGAATATGCGTACCGAAGAAGCCTTGTGGATTTATCGCTGGGCAACCCCCATCTGTGAGCCAAACAAGGTGGAAACCAACGGTTATGGGACGCTGGTGGTTGTAAAATAGCGGAAGCATTACCGCTCAGGCATGGAATTTCTATCACCCCACTCCTGGAGAGGTGGCGTAAGGATGGACAAAGACACTCTTTCGAGTAATCTCGTCCCGCAGCGCATGGTACGCTCGTTGGATTTCCTGACGGGCATTCGCAAGCAGCGGGCATCGAATAAGGTTTTGGAGCTGGCTGGCAAGGGGGATATTGAGGGGCTGGCTGAGCTGCTTGCGCGCAACCCGGAATGGCTCAATAAAAGCGGCTCTCACGGGCGGACGTTGCTATGGGAAGCCGTCCGGCGCGGAAAGCTGCCCGCGATAGAATGGTTGATCGCACAGGGCGCTGACGTGAATGGAGCCGGTCGTTACAACGGCGAGAGCTTTGTCCTGCTGACCCCTTACTGCGCCGCAATTTATTATCACCGGTTGGAGGTTGCCGAATATTTGCGCGCGCATGGCGCGCAGGAAGATATTTTTCGCGCGGCTTACCTGGGGAATGTTGAGGCGGTGACGCGCGAACTTGCCGCCCACGCGGATTTGATCAACGCTGAAGACCCGCAAGATAATATCTATTACGTCCCCCTCTTGTCCTTTGCCGTGGCGGGTGGACGGATGGAGATGATTGCGTTTCTGCTCGATCAGGGGGCGGTGGTTGCGCCCTATAGCATTCAATTGCTCAGCCTGGCTGCCAAAGCGGGGCGCAAAGATATTCTCGACCTGCTCATGGAACATCACGCCCAGATGCCTGCCTTGGGGGAAGCCTATTTTTCAAATACTTATGATCTGGAAATCATGCGTTACTTCCTGGAGCATGGCGCATCCGTCACGCACAAGGGCGAAAACGGCTTTTCTCCGCTGATCTATCTCTGCCGGGCGGATAAAGGCGAACAGCCGGAGAAAATCAGGCTGCTGCTGGAACATCACGCGCAGGTGAACGCGCTGGGCGGTCCAAAAGGACGCACTGCGCTGCATTATGCCGCTGCGGCGGGGTTTCTGGACGTGATGACCCTCCTGCTGGATCATGGCGCAAATTATCGGATGAGGGACCGCGAGGGCGAAACGCCGCTTGACCTGGCGCGCCGCTATGACCGGTTTGCTGCTGTGAATCTATTGGAAGATCGCGGCGCGGTGGAATAAGAGGATATTTTCATTCCCCCACAAATTGCAAAAATACCTGATTGCCCATCAGCACCCCGCGCGGGGTAAGGCGCAGGCAATCCGCGTGCCATTCCAGCAAACCCACTTTTAGCAGATAATTGACCTCTTTGGGGAAGGCTTCTTCCGGGCGGATTTGGAAGCGCACGGCGAAACGGTCAGCATTTATGCCTTCCTGCGTCAGGCGCAAGCCGACCATCATCGTCTCTTGCATTTCGGTGCGGCGACTAATCGTCAGGCAGCGGCGGGTGGCGGGACTGGTGGGGAAGGCAGCGGACTTGCCTTCTGGCTTGCCTGCCTCGCAGCGTTCGATATAAGGGCGGATGCCGCCCACGTTGGCGGTGCGCACCCCAGCCGCTGACCCGTGCGCCCCGGCGCCAATCCCCAGGTAGGGCAGGTTGCGCCAGTATTGCAGATTATGGATGCAGGCTCGCCCGGGCTTCGTCCAATTCGAGATTTCATACTGCGCATAGCCAGCATTGGCTAAACGAGCGATGGCAGCTTCGTATTGATCCGCCGCCAGGTCGTCCTCCACCAGGGGGATGAGACCGCGCCGGAAGCGTTTTTCAAGCGGTGTGCCGGGTTCAATCCCCAGGTTATATAAGGAAAGATGCTCAGGCTGCAAGCCAATGGCGGCATCCAGCGTATTTTGCCAGCGTTCCAACGGCTGACCGGGCAGGGCGAACATCAGATCAAGCGAGAGGTTTTCAAATCCGGCAGCGCGCGCCCAACGGACGGCTTGAGAGACGTCAAAAAAGTCGTGCTGACGCTCCAACAGGCGCAGGTCGTCTGGATGGGCGGACTGCATCCCCAGGCTGAGACGGTTGACGCCCAGATCGCGCAGTCCGCGCAGATACTCCAGCGTGACGGTGCCGGGGTTGGCTTCCACGCTGATTTCTGGCTCGCCGCTGCCGCCTTCTGCGCCCACCAGGGTATACTTCTGGCGGATGGTCTGGAAAATGGCTGAAAATACCGCTAAAGGCAGCAAAGAGGGCGTTCCACCGCCAAAAAAGACGGTATGCACGCTGATTTTTTCGCCCGCCGCATTCGGGGCAGCCGCAGCCACCGCCCCCAGTTCCGCGCAAACCGCCTGCCCGTAGCGCCCGATCAGCCCTTCTTGATGCGCATAGGTGTTGAAATCACAGTAACTGCACCGGTGGCGGCAGAAGGGGACGTGAATATACAGACTATAAAGCTCCATAAAGAGCATGATAACATAAATGTGACTCAAAAAAGAGACGCTCTCACGGGAGCGTCTCTTTTTGATTCGTGAAAATTACCGCTTATTGCAGCGTGCTGACGGTCTTCTGTACCTGGTCAAGGCTGCCTGCGCCGGTGAGGGAGTAGAGCATGCCGTTTTTGGTCCAGATGAGGGCGTAATGCGGGCTAGCGGTGGTCTGATCGATCAGTAAGAGGGTGCCGGTGACGCCATCTACGCTCATTTCCTGATAGCTGACGCCTTCGCCTTGTGGGATGGGCAGCACCAGGGTAGTAGTCCAGTCAATGTTATTGGCGAGCTGGGTTGCCTGATCTTCGGGCAGTCCGAGGAACTGGAACATGGCGGCGCCCAACTTGGGAATATCTAAGCCCTGGGGAGCGTCCACGGTGGGGCTGGCGAGCTGCATCAGGGTGGTGCAATCGCCAAAGGATTTCATCTGCGCGGCGGCTTCTGCCTTGGTGATCGCGTTCGCTTTGGCGGTGACGATGCTGGTATCCTTGCCGCCCTGAGTGACCTCATCCATCGTGTTGACGATGGCGGGGCAGTCGCCATAGGTGGCGATAACCGAGGTAGGCACGTCTAGCTTGACAATTTTGCCGTCCACTTCGGCGGGGATTTGGGCTTTGATGTTGGCGGCATCCAGCAATGCCTGGAATTCAGGCTGTTTGATGGTCAGCTCGGCGTGCATGGCGGGCTTGACGACCAGTTTGCCGGACTGATTCAGCAGGCGCGGGGTGAAGCCTGCCAGTTGCGCGGCGGCGGCAGGGGAAGCGGCTTCTTGCGCCTTGCCGCTGGTGGTAACGGTCAGCTGGTTGCGGAGCAGGCTTTGAATCTCATTTTGCTGCCCAGCCATTACATCCCGTGATTTTTGGACGGCGTTGGGGTCGAAGGACAGCACCGTCACTTTTTGGACGCGGAACATGCCTAAGAAGTTGCTCGCCCACGCGCTTGCCGGGGTGAGGGTGAAGAATAAGACCAGCACGGTCAGGGCGGCAATTGCCGCAAAGAGAGTACGTTTTTTGTTCATGGTTGGTTTTTGATCCTTTCGATACAGTTGGAATTGACGATAGGCTGCCTGAGAAGAGCGCAGCGGGGGAACAACCACGCGGTGAAGGCGCGTCTGCACCCGCAGGGTTTGACTGCTGAGGCGACCGAGGCGTTGCTGGCAATCCGCGCAGCCTGAAACGTGCGCCTGTGCCTGCAAAGTCTGCGCGGGGTTGAGTTCTTGATCGAGATAGGCGCGTAAGGTGTTATCGTTCAGGTGCATCGGATTCTCCCTTCGAGTACAACGCTTCAAACTTTGCTTCGGCGCGGGTGAGCAGGCTGCCCACTGATCCAGGCTTGACGCCCACCGCCTGGGCAATTTCTTGATACGCCAGCCCAGAGTGGCGCAAGACCAGCAGCTGCGCTTCGCGTTCGGTCATTTTGGCAAACACCTGTCGGACGCGCTGACGGGCTTCGCGGGCTTCCGCCTCGGTTGCCGGGTCAGGCGTGGGGCTGGTGAGCAGCAGGCTTTGGGCGGACTGGGTTTCGTAGACGTGCCGCCGTTTGGCAGAGCGCAGGGCGTTATAGGCGATGCGCGTAGCCACCCGATACAGCCAGCCGCCCAGGTTTTCTCCTTCGCCCTGCGCTGCGGCGGGCGGGGATTGCCACAGGCGCAGGAACGTTTCCGCCGTCAGGTCATCCGCCGCGGCAGCATCCCCCAGCATGCGAAAGATCACCGCATAGATGCGCGGATAATATTCGTGGAAGATGCGCTCCAGGGCGGCATCCTCTAAGGTGGGGCGACCGGCGAACAGGGTGATGCGCGGAAACATTCTTTTTGCTTGCTCCATCGTGCAGAGAACCCCTTTCGTGGGCGGTTGAGCGCGTGCTTTGCAGCCTGTCCTCATCTATCAAACACCGCCGAAAGGGATTTTGTGACAGAGGAATTTTCGTTGCTGCTCCGTCACTCTAGTCTGTGTAGTGGCTTCCGGCAGGAAGCCTGGGGTTCGTGGCGTAATTCTCTCTGCGTAACCGAAATTACCTGATCATTATCAGGCTTCCTGCCGGAAGCCACTACACGGATTGGGTCACCGCTGCGAATAGGGGCATGTCTGAGCAGTAACAAATTTTACCCCTTTTTTACTCCCTTCTCCTCTTGACCAGACTGCCCTAAGCGGTTAAAATACAATCCACTATGGAAAAAATCTACTTCACCACCTACAAAAATAAAAAAATATTAATCGAAGATTTCAGCAACATGAAATTTGGACCTGACTTTTTTGCTCAACTGAAACAGGCGCAGGGGATCATTGCCAGCCAGCCGCAAAATTCCGTCCTGGCGTGCTTTGACACCACTGGCGTCTTGTTCAACTCGGATGTGCTGAAAGCCATGAAGGACTTCACCCGCGCCAATACGTCCTATATCAAGGCTGCGGCGGTGGTGGGCGTGGCGGGCTTGCTGAAACTGGCGATGGCCACCCTCAGCAAGTTTGCCGGGCGCGACTTCTATGCCTTCAATACCCGTGAAGAAGCCATGGAGTGGTTAATTAAACAATAAACGCAGCAGAAACCCGTTCTGAGTTCTGCTGCGTTCTGCTTTAACCTGTCACAGGGTTATTTCTTCGGCTTTTTCCCCAAATCTCGCCAATCTTTTTCTTCGATCTCAATACCAAAATGCTTTGCGGCTTTTTGGATGTTTTTAAACGCCTGTTCGCGCTCTTCATCAGAGACTTCTTGCACCTGATCAAAGCGCGTGAGGGCATTGCGCACATGGGTTGCGTTCGTCAGCGGCTCTTTGCGCTGCTTGGGGAAAGCAAATGCACTGGCGGGAATCTCATCCCGCTCTTTCGTATCCAGTTGCCCTTTTTGCTCATACGGTTTCCAGGTCGCTCGTTTTGCCATGGATTACTCCTTTCTTAATATATCCTATGCAAAGCAGGCGGTTTTGAAAACCGTAAGAATCCCGCAGCGCTTGTAGGGATTTCCCTGCGCCCCGTTACACCCACCCTGGCAAAAGCCATACGCAAATTGACGCAGGCGTACCAGATAGGATAAAATGAGAGGTATCTTTCTTTTTATCTTTTATTTGGAGATTTATCCATGACGCATGAACTGAAGCAGCGTGAACTGGTCATTGACCTGGCGACCGGCGAGCATCAAATTAACCCGGTCACCCACGAGCGCATTATTGGTCCCGTGGATTATGGCTGGGTGCGCTTTTCAGAGGCGGCGGCTGCCGAAGGGCGCGTGGATCCGCTGGTTTTCACCTTTGGCGGGGGACCGCTGGCTGGTTCGCGCATCCCTGGCACGCGCCGGATGGTGTTCTGCGCCTATTCCCCGCTCTGGCAAGGCTTCTATGATTCCACCCTGGGCGGAGCCGCCTTTACTTCGCACCGCGTGGGGGTGGATTTTTTCTGCCTGCGCGGCGCAGCCCCCGAAGATTCCGTCCTCATCCTCAATCACCGCAACGGCGAACTCACCGCCCGCCTCGAGCCAATCAACCCGGATGTGCTGTGGACGGCATACGCTGATCCGGCGGGCGAGCCTCTTTATGGCTTTTACGCCTTGCAGCAAGCCGTGTATGACCGCTATCACGGCGAATATGAGGGCGATAACGTGCGCATCTTTGCGGTGGGACCGGCGGCGCGCAACACCAATCAGGGCATCATCGGCAGCAATCACGTCCACCGCGGGCAAATTTCGGTCATTGAAGATTGGGCGGGGCGGGGTGGGTTAGGCTCGCGCCTCTTGCAAGCTCACCGGATTGCCGCGTGCGTGTTTGGCGGCGACTGGGAAGACCCCGACCTGAAGGATTCTAAGGAGATTGACAGCTATTTTCAGCAATACTACGGCGATTCGATGATCCGCGTAGATTTGGGCGCGACCGAAAAATACCGCTATGCGCCCAACTTTCATACCGGCGGCACCTTTGGCGTGAATATGCACACGGTGGAAGATAAGCTGCTTTCCTTTAATTACACCTCCATCCACGCCACGCCGGACGAACGCCTGGAGCAGCAGGAAGGCTTTATCGCCAACCACTACCTGAAGCAGTTTAACGAAGAAATCATCCTCCCCAAGAGCTTTGCGCACTGCGGCGAGCCTTGCTCGGTGGCGTGCAAGAAGTTTGACCGCCAATTTAAGAAGGATTACGAACCCTATCAGGCGTTGGGTCCGCTGTGCGGCATCTTTGATCAACGCGCCGCCGAAGACCTCAATCATTTTGTGGATGCGATGGGTTTAGATGCCATCCAGACGGGCGGGACGGTCTCGTGGATCATGGAATTGATCCGCGATGGGATGATCGACCCGGCGGAGTATCGCCTGCCACCCGCCTCTGCCATTGCGTTCCGGTTTGCCTCGCGCGCCGATCAGTTTGATGTGACGGCAGATTCGCGCCGCAACGCTGATTACGCTCAGGCGGTGGTCAATATGATCCTGTTTGAGCCTGCGGGCGAGCTGTTCCGTCAGGGCATCCGCGAAGCCGCCCGTCAGCTGGATGAACGGCTCTCCCTCACTCAGCCGGGTACGCGCACGCTGGACCGCGCGGTGTTCCTGGCGCATGGCGATACCGGCTGCATGACCCCCAATCAATACTGGGTGCCGGGCATGATCGCCAGCCCCATGCCGATGATGGGCAAATATTTTGTCTATTACGGCATGGAATTTTTGCCCCCGCGTGAGTTGGGTCGCCGCAATGTGTATCGCATGGTGGCGGAGCTGTTCAGCGAAAATAGTGGGGTGTGCCGCTTCCATCGCAAGTGGGTAGAGGCAATTGTGGATGAGATTATAGAAGCGCATTACGACTTTGTGGTGGATTACAAAGCCCACCAGTTTGCCCTGGCGAAAGCCATCTACGAGCGCGAGGGGGGGCTGGCGCGCTACGTGGGCAGTGAGCGCAGTGTGGATTTGATCCAGACGTATTTGGAAGAATGGGCGGCGAAAGGCTTGAATGACCCCGTTTTGGCGGAGTGGGTGGCGCGTTTTCAGCAGGACAAATGGTCCGCCGCGCGTGAATATTGGGATGAGATCGCGGCGGGCATCGCGGAAGCCTTTGCCGCCGGCGCGGATGCCGTGCCAGATGCCACCCCGCCCTTCCACGCCGCCCAGACTGACGCGATGCAGAAGAATAAGAAAGAAATCTCGTAACTGAGCCGCAGAGAATGCCGGTGCGCTTGCCCTGAGAGAAAAAGCGTTAAGAAGTTGGCGAAGGCAGACGTTCTCGCCCCCGAGGTTTTCCTCTTAGACGCTTCATTTTTTCATTACAATCTCGCTCTGTGCGTGGAGGGCTGAGAGCTTCTGACGTATTTCTTCCAGCGCGGACTCTGCCTGGTTGATACGCTCGCGCTCTGCACGAACATAGTGGGTGTATGGCGCTATGCCCTCCTTCAGGCGGTTAACCGAGCTTGTGCACTCGTTGGTGAATTGGGCGGTCAGGGCATCCATCAGCTTTTCTCGCAACGTCACCATTTTTTCTTTGAACTTATCCTTGGCTTGTTTGCGCTTGTATGGGATCACAAATAGTCCAAGGATAGCCATCGTCCCAGCCGCCAAGATTCCGGTGAGGTCCAGGGCGGAGGAAAGCACTACGGCAGTCAGGAGCGCACCCAACCCCACCGCGCCTACTTCAAGCAGCGCCATTTGAGCCAAGCCCATCTCAACACTGGACGCCAATTCGCTGGCTTCCTTGTTGCGGTCATAGGTTTCTACGATAGCCTGAGCCGTTTTGCCCACTGTGTCGATTAATTCGCGCCGGTGGGTCTCCCGCGGGCCTCCGCCTTCGCCAACAACATGATTGATATTGAGCGCTCTCCGCCGCTGAAGGTAGTTCATCACTTGCTGCCATTCATGAAGGTCTTTTTGGACCCACCAGTCAATGATACGCTGGACTTGTTCTTCAATTTGCTGAGGTACGTTCGCCAGCACCTGCTTTTCAAATTGCGCCCGTACTTTATCCCCACGGATCAGCTGCTGAATATTCGTCAGGCGCAAGGTAGTATCAAAGAAATCAAGACCGCGTTGTTCCATCCTATGCAGAATGTTCTCAACCTCAGCCAGGCGCGGGGCGAGTTCGCTCTTGAGATCTTGCTCATAAGAGCTGAGGGTAGACTCCAAGGAGGAGACGGTCTCTCTGTCTTCCTCTAAATTCTCATTCTGATCCCGCAAAGCTTCTTCCGCTTGAGTCACTAGATGATCCGCCACACCCAGAGGATTGTTAAACTTGAGCTGGAGCCGGGTGGATGGATCCAGGGAGGCGGAAATGTACTCTTCCAGCGGGTCAAATTGGCTGCTAGCGCGCAGAATGCGACTTTGATCAGGGTCCAGTTCGGACCAGGCACGTTTCGCCTGCCGGGCTGATACCGTAAAGAACACCGGTGGGGCTCCTAAAATGGTTGTGGCTTGTTGGAGTATAAAGGCTTTGACTTCGCGCAAGGCAGCTTCATTTTCGAGGATATCGATTTTATTGAGCACGAAGACGATTTTTTTCCCCCAGGTGAGGATGCGCTTCAAGAACTGGCGCTCACTTTCAGTCATTGGGCGATCAGCGGATGTAATGAAAAGAACCAGGTCACTCCGAGGGATGAATTCATCTGTCAGGCGTTCGTGCTGTCGAATAACGGCATTGGTTCCTGGAGTGTCAACGATATTGAGCTCTTTTAGAAGGGGTAAAGGATAGGTATAAATTGCATAGCCCTCATCCCTTACTTGTTCTGCGGCTTGCGCGCCCCACTTTACCAAGGTCACGCGGGTGGTGGTGGGTGTTGCACCTTCACGCAGAACAGTCTCACCCAGCAGCGCATTGACGAATGCACTCTTTCCGGCATTGAATTCACCCACAACAACGATTAGAAACAGCTCATCCAGCTGCAAAATTGCCTCTTGCAAAGTCACCAGTGCATCGCGTGGGACGTCCAGCTGGGTCAGCGCAAGGCGAATATCCGCTAAAGTTTCTTTCTCATTTCGCAGGAAGTCAGCTTGCTTATCGTTTAGTATAGAAAGATGCACGGTTTTCTCCTCAGATAGCCAGACTATTTGTATTCTTACACCAACCGAAATTCCGTTGGAATTAATTATACTATGTTGGCAAGGTTTTTCGGAAGAGAATCAGGGTTACTTAAGGGGTAATTCCCCTTTCAAGAACGCCTCCTCGTGTGCCGCCTGTTTTTCTCACTCTGCCTTTTCGCCTTTCCCAAATAGATTGGGAATCCCTTCTGCCATTTGCGCTTTCCAGTGATATAGTTGATCCGGATGTACCCCCTCATCCTCCGATAGCTGCGCGGTGGTCTTCGTCTCTGCCAGCATCGCTATGACGATCTTTGCTTTTTGTTCGGCGGGGTAATATTTTCGCATCGTTCTTTTCGACTTATTTTTGCCCTCTTTTGTGCCTGAATTTACTTTACCACTGAACGATTTTATAAAAAATAGAGAAAGGTCACAATCTATGGTCACTCATCCGGTTCGTACAGCCGTCAAACGGGCTGCTTCGCAAAAATATTTGCTGATCTCGCTGGTCAGCTTTGCCGGGTCGGTCATCCTCACGCGATTGTACCTGCAACTCACCCATTACCCGAAGCTGGGCAGTGGACAATTTCACATTGCGCATGTGCTGTGGGGTGGGCTGCTGCTGTTTATCGCCGCGCTGCTGCCGCTGATTCTGGCAAACCGCTGGGCGTTGACCACCGCAGCCGTCCTCAGTGGGTTGGGGGTGGGGCTATTCATTGACGAAGTGGGCAAATTCATCACCATGAACAACGACTACTTCTTCCCCGGCGCCGCGCCCATCATCTACGCCTTCTTCCTCATCACCGTGTTTGTGTATATGGAAATTCGCCGCCCGCCCAAGGGAAGTTCACCGCGCACGCAGATGTATCACGTGCTGGAAGAAATCACCGAGGTGCTGGATTCTGACCTGGATTCGACCGAGCGCAACCGCATGGATGTGAAGTTGACCGCCATCCATGACCAGACCACTGATCAGAATATTCACGCCCTGGTGGACGCGCTGCACAGTTACATTGATAACGATACCCTGCGTCTGGCGGATGACAAGCCCACGCTGGCGCGCCGCATCCAAAAGCGCGTCAGCCCGTATGCCAGCTGGATCATCACCCGCCGCAAACTGAAATGGTTTTTGGTGATTGCTCTGGCGGTATTGGGAGTGATGGCGCTCTTTCAATTTGTGCTGCTGCTGGCAGCCATCCCCGCGCCGGGTCCGATGGTGGAAGTGTTCCTGCGCCCGCTGGTGAACAAAGGCGCTTTGCATGATGCGCAAGATGCCCTGTGGTTTCTCATCCGCACCGGTTTAGAGGGGGCGGTAGGGCTGCTGCTCATCACCGCTGGGGGGCTGCTTTCCACCGGCAAAGAACGCCCCGCCGCCAATATCGCCATCCTTACCCTGGTCGTCTGGCTGACGGGGATTAATCTGATTACTTTTTATTTAGATCAGTTCGGCGCAATCGCTTTCACCCTGTTTCAGTTCATCGTGCTGCTCTCGCTGATGCATTATCGCAACCATTATTTGAAGCCGAAGGGGAATGGGGGATAAGATCGCCAAGGCTGTGATTTTTTGGTGACTGAGCAGTCACAAGTTTTTTATACCACCAGTATGGGATCATTCATGGGAAGCGGGGTGAGTATGTCTATTATCAGGCGTTTATCATACATTTTCTATATTGCGATTGCAAAGAACCTACCATTAACCAGTACACGATTCGTTGGAAAATACTTCAAAAAAATTAGGCAGCTATGTGCTTTGGTTTTGTTTAAGAAATGTGGCGTCAACGTGAATGTTGAACATGGGGCTAATTTTGGAGATGGAAGAACGATTGAGATTGGGGATCACAGCTCAATCGGGGTAGATTGCTGGGTGCAGGCTTATGTAACCATTGGAAATTATGTCATGATGGGACCAGAGGTTGCTATTCTTACACTCAATCACCGGACGGATCGGGTTGATATTCCAATGCTAACGCAGGGATCCATGCCGTTTAAGCCGGTCGTGATCGAAGATGATGTATGGATAGGCCGGCGCGCCACGCTATTGCCGGGGGTTCGGATTGGGCAAGGCGCGATTGTGGGCGCCTGCGCGGTGGTGACAAAAGATGTCCCTCCTTATTCGGTTGTTGGGGGGAACCCGGCAAGAGTGATCAAAATGCGTAAGTGAAGATAAAGAATAATCATAAATAGTGAGCTCTATTTTTCCGAAGGAGAAAATAGAGCTCACTATTATTTCTTCTTACTTCCCCATGCGTTGGCGGATGAGCTGACCGAGGAAGGCGCTATCCACAAAGGGAGCAAGGGCAGCCAGGTATTGCGCGTCCAGTTCGCCCTGGGCAGAGCGCATAAGCAGCCGCTGCAAACTTTCTTGCGGCAGGAAGGGCGCCAGGCTGTTGATTTCTGACAAGCCGAAGTGTTCGCCGGCGTGGGCTTCCACCAGTTCGCCCAGGCGGTTGCCATCCACAAACGGCGCAAGGGATTGGAGCAGGCGCAGGTCTACCTCGCCGGTGATGGCGCGGTCGAGCAGTACGCCGAGGGTTTCTTGCGAGAGGAAGGGCGCGAGGGCGGTCAATTGATAACCGGGCAGCTCGCCATCGCCGGTGTGCATTGCCAGGCGGTCCAACGCCTCTTGCGAGAGGAAGGGCGCGAGGCCGGTCAGCTGATTCATGCTGATTTCGCCTTGCAGGGCGCGATCCGCCAGGGCATCCAGGGTAGGTTGATCGAGGAAGGGGGCAAGCTGGTTGAGCATATTGCCTTCAATTTCTTCCTGAGATAAGCCCTCGACCAGCAGGCGCAGGGTATCCGCGTCCAGGAAGGGGGCTAACGCGCCAATTTGTTCTTGAGAAAAGGCGAAGTTTTGCATTTCGGTCATAATTCCTTTCATTAAACTGGGTGGGGTGATGGGGGCAGCCTCGATGACCGCATCCATCTTTTGCGGGTCTGCGCGCACCAGGTCCGCCACTTCAGCGGGCTGCCCGGCAGCCAGCGCATCGCCAATGCCTTGCGGCGGTTGGATTGCGTGGGCGGCGGCATTCGTGACGGTGGGCGCAACGGGGGCATGCCCTTGCAGCAAATCATCCACGCGCACGTCAAACAGCTGCGCCAGGTGCGCCAGCAGGGTGAGGTCAGGGAACGAGTCGCCCGTTTCCCAACGCGAGACAGCCTGGTGGGTGACGTTGAGCTGCTCCGCCATTTGCAGCTGAGTCCAATCTTTGGCGCGGCGCAGCTGGCTGATATACGCTCCGGTTTTTCGTGGGTCAATCATAAAAGAGTGTCCTTTCAGACAAGAAAATCATTCGCGAATGTGCCTTTAGCGTATCACGGAGGGGCATGAGATGCAATCAACGCGTGGTTGAATCGGGGCGATTCAACCACGCGTTGAGGGACTGTAATCCTTTTCTATGCGATTTTTACGGACAAACGCCTTATTTCAGGTACAATCAAACGGAATCAGGCATATTCTGCATTCATTTCTTCTGAAGGAATATTATGAAAGTACCTCCCTCCTATTCTCTGCCTACCGTGCGCGACCGGTTGGTGAATGGCTCGTTGATAGCGGCGGCTTGTTTTGCGCTGTTCACTCTGATTGCCGATTTGCTCCGCGCCACCGAGGTGGGCTTTGGTTCGCTGGAATATTATTACATTGGCGCGTTTTTGCTGTTGGTGGCAACCGTGCTGCTGCGCAAGACGCTGCTTTACCGCACGCGCACCCTGATTCTGCTGGGGCTGATCTGGTCACTGGGCTTTAGCGACCTGCTGACGCGTGGGCTGAGTGGACCCGGTTTTGAATTTTTCCTGACCCTCACGGTGTTGACGGCGGCTTTTTACGGGCTGCGCGCCGGGCTGTGGGTGGTGCTGCTTTCAGGGCTGACCATTGCCGCCAGTGCCGCGTTGACCTTAACGCTGCGCCTGCCCCCCCTCATTGATCCGATCATGGCGTTGTATGCCCCCGTTTCGTGGGCAATGTATGGCGCGATTGCCGTTCTCCTCAGCATTGGGTTGACTCTGATCCTCAGCAGTATCCAATCTGCCTTGCAAAAGACCGCGCTCCTGCTGCAAAACAACGCCGATGACCTGCATAATCACCAAATCCACCTCGAAGAGCAGGTGAAGCAGCGCACCGCCGAACTGAGCCGCTCGATGGAAAATACCGCCAGCCTGCTGGAATTTGCCCCAGAAGGCATGGTCGCCTTTGACGATAAGGGCATCATCCGCATGATGAACCGCGAGGCAGACCGGCTATTTGGCTACCCGCGGGACGAGCTGCGCGGCGCGCCGGTGGAAATGCTCATCCCTGGCTTGCTTGACCCAACCACCGTGCAGCCTTCCACTGAAATCTCCGACCGTCCCATTGGACCTGGGCAGGAATGGCTGGCGCGGCGCAAAAATGGCACCGAATTTACCGCGGACGTGAACCTCAGCTATTACGAGATAGCCTCTCAACCTATGATTTTGGCGATTCTGCGCGATATTTCCGGCGTCAAGCATGCCCAAGCCGAGCTGCGCAAGCTCTCGCGCGCGGTGGAGCAAAGCCCCATTGCAGTGGTCATCACCGATACCACCGGCTGCATCCAGTACGTTAACCCATGCTTTACCGACCTCACCGGCTATGCTTCCGCCGAAGCCATTGGGCAGAACCCGCGCATCTTAAAATCGGGCATGGTAGACCCAGAAACCTACGCGGATTTGTGGGCGCACCTCTCCCAGGGCAAAGTCTGGAAGGGTGAGCTGATGAATCGCAAGAAAAACGGCGAATTATATTGGGCGGATGCTTCGTTTTCGCCCATTTTTGATAGCGCAGGGCAGGTGACTCATTATCTGGCGAATGAAGTAGATGTGACCGAGCGCAAACGCATTGAGCACGCCCTCTCCGCCACCGTTGCGCGCCTGCAAGCCATCACCGCCGCTTCGCCTGACCTGACCTTTGTGTATGACGAGTACGGCTATTATATCGAAGTCCTCACTTCCAGCGCGGACTTGCTGACTGTGGACGCGGACAGCATGAAGGGCACGCGGTTAGAGGATACCCTGCCCGCCGAAATCGCCCAGACGCTGCATAAGGTCATCACCGACACGGTGCGCAGCGGGCAGTCGCAATCGGTGGAATATACGCTGGACGTGCAGGCGGGTAAGCGCGTTTTTGAAGCCCGCACCGCGCCGTTGGGGGTAAAGATTAACACCCGCGCGGCAGTGGTGATGATTGCCCGCGATATTACCTGGCGCAAAGAGGTGGAACAAGACCTGTTGAGCGCGAAAGCCGCCGCCGAATCCGCCGATAAATCCAAAAGCAAATTCCTGGCATCCATGAGCCACGAAATCCGCACCCCGCTGAATGCCATGATCGGCATGACCAGCCTGCTGCTGGATACCCCCCTCAACCGCGAGCAAGCCGAATACGTAGAAACGGTGCGCTCCTCTGGGGATGTGCTTCTTTCCTTAATTAACGATATTCTCGATTTTTCCAAAATTGAAGCGGATAAGATGGAGCTGGAGCGCGCGCCTTTTGAGCTGCATTGCTGCGTGGAAGAAGCCTTAGACCTGGTGGTGGCGCGCGCTGCCGAAAAACACCTTGAGCTTGCCTATCAGATTGAAGATGACCTGCCGCAGACTATTTTGGGTGACGTTACCCGCGTGCGCCAGGTGCTGGTCAATTTGCTGACCAACGCCGTCAAGTTCACCGAGCGCGGCGAAGTAGTGGTGCAGGTGGAAGGGCAGCTGCGCGAAGAAGGGCATTATCAGCTGCATTTTTCGGTGCGTGATACGGGCTTGGGCATTCCGCCTGAGCGGCAGAGCCGCCTGTTCAAGTCGTTCAGCCAGGTGGATGATTCCACCACCCGCAAATATGGCGGCACAGGGCTGGGACTGGCAATCTCGAAACGCCTGTCAGAGATGATGGGCGGCAAAATGTGGGTCACCTCCAGCGGTGTAGCGGGCGAGGGGTCTACCTTCCACTTCACCGCGCAGGTACAATCCGCGCCCAACGCCATCCACGCGCCCATAGACCCGGCGGACGCATCGTTGGAGGGCAAGCGCATCCTCATTGTGGATGATAACGCCACCAACCGCAAGATTTTGCTGCATCAGGTGGCATCCTGGCGGATGCAGGCGGCGGACGCGGCCAGCGGGCAATCTGCCCTGGATCAGCTGCAATCGGATGCGCCCTTGCCAGACCTGATCATTTTGGATATGCAAATGCCCGGCATGGACGGGATGCAGCTGGCGGCGGAGCTTCAGGCAGATGTGCGCACCCGCGAACTGCCCCTCGTCATGCTTACCTCGCTCGGCTATCGCGAAGCGGATACCCAGCAGGATGTGCGTCTGGCGGCATACCTCACCAAGCCGGTCAAGTCTTCGCAGTTGTATAATAGCCTGACGGAAGTCCTTTCGCATCATGCCGAGTCGCGCCGCCAACGCTTTGTGCAGACTTCGCAGTTTGATCACGAGCTGGGCAAACGCCATCCGTTGCGGATTTTGCTGGCGGAGGATAACGTCATCAACCAGCGGGTTGCGCTCAGTTTGTTAGATCGCCTGGGGTATCGCGCGGATGTAGCCTCCAACGGGTTAGAGGTGCTGGCAGCCCTGCAGCGCCAACCTTACGACCTGGTGCTGATGGATGTGCAAATGCCCGAAATGGACGGGGAAGAAGCCACCGCCGAAATCCGCAGACAGTGGAAGGTGGAAGATCAGCCGCGCATCGTTGCCATGACCGCCAATGCGGTGCAGGGCGACCGCGAGCGATACCTGAACCTGGGCATGGATGATTACGTTGCCAAGCCGATCCGCGTGCCAGAGCTGGTGCGCGCCCTGCAAGAATCACCCAGCAGGCAAGAAATGCCGGTTGGGCAAGAAATGCCCGCCGCATACGAAAGCGTGTCGCATGAAGGCATATTCACTGTGCCGCTGGAGGAGGCGATGCCAGCCCCTGCCGCTCTGGCGAGCGCGCCAACCCTTGCAGGAAATGACCTTGTTGAACCTGCCGAATCGGTGATTGATTACCGCATCCTGCGCGAATTTGAAGAGATGATGGGCGATGACGGGCATCAGATGGTGGCGGAGCTGATCAGCATGTTCCTGGAGAACACCGTTACGCTCATCGCCGACATGCGCGCCGGGCTGGGCAGTGATACGCCCCTGCTGCGCCGCGCCGCACATACCCTCAAGGGCAACAGCGCCACCATCGGGGCAACTGCCCTCTCGGAGTTGTGCTTGCAGCTCCAAAAATTAGCCGAGGGTGAGTCCACTGAAGGGGCGGAGGCGTTAATCAACCGGGTGGAACGCGAATTTGAGCGGGTGAAGTTGGTTTTGGAAAAGGGATAAATTCATGACATCTCAAATTTTGCTCGTAGACGACAGCGACCTGATTCTTTTTCGCTTGAAGGCAATTTTAATCAAACTGGGCTATCAGCCGGTAACGTTTAGCAACCCGGCGGGCGCGCTGGAATGGCTGGCGGCGGGCAATCTGCCGGACCTCATCCTTTCGGACGTGGAAATGCCGGGGATGAGCGGCTACGACCTGATCCGGCAGTTGAAGCAATCCAAAGTCACCGCGCGCATTCCGATCATGCTGCTCACCAGCCACACCGATATCAGCGACAAGGTGGCGGGCTTAGAAGCCGGCGCGGATGATTATGTGGGCAAAAATGTCAGCGCGGCAGAGCTGGAGCTGCGGGTGAAGGCGTTGTTGGCGCGTTCCCATGCGCAGGCGGATGAGAGTTTGCAGCTGAAGGCGAAGGTTTTCACTGTGTTCAGCCTGCGCGGTGGGGTGGGGACGACCAACCTGGCGGTCAACCTGGCGGCAGCGTTGGCGCAGTTGTGGAATCTGCAAGTTCCCCTGCTCGATTTGGCGTTCACCCGCGCGCACTGCGGCTTGATGCTGAACGTGAAACCCGCCTACACCCTGGCGTATTTCAACGACTGGAAAGACGGTATCCCCGAAGGCGAGCTGATTGAAAAGCTGTTCACGGCGCACGAATCGGGGGTACGTTTGCTGGCTGCGCCCAGTTCTCCGCTGGAAGCCGAGCAGATGAACCCCAAGGCGGTGGATTTGGTCTGGCCCTACCTGGTGAGCCATGCCTCTTACCTGGTGGTGGACGCGGGCAGTCAGTTCACCGAGGCAGTATTGACCGCGCTGGAAAATTCGGATCGCATTTTGCTGCTGATCGCGCCGGAATTCCTCTCGATTAAATCCGCGTTGGATGCGTTGAAGGTGTTTGAGCAAATCAACATCCCCAGTCAGAAGATTTCCATCATCGCCAATAACCTGTTTGGCATGGCGGATGCTGGCACGCTGCTGAAAAAGATGGAGGGCGCACTGGGACGCAAGATTGAAGTCACCCTGCCGCCTGACCCCGCCAGCTGCATGCAAGCCATCAACTACGGCAAGCCCCTGATCATGGCAAAAGAGCGCGGCGAGCTGGCGCAGGCAATCGCGCAGCTGGCGTATCGCTATAGCGCGCCCGATATGGAAAAAGGCCGCGCCGAGTTTAGCTCACCCTTGCTGACGGCGGTTCGCAAAAGAATCTAATTGACAAACTCCTGGAAAGATGTATCATAATACATGATAGGACACATCTTTTCAGGAGTGGATTATGAGCGGACGATATTCCCTAAATTTGCCCATTGATTTAAAACAGGAAGCCGAGCAAGTGGCGGAACGACAAGGAATTTCGCTGAACCAGCTCATCCTTTGGTCCCTAACGGAAAAAGTTACTTCGTTAAAGAGCAAAATAGATGATCCTGATTTTCCTTCGATTACCTATAAACCGGATACCACCTACCAGCTTGTGCCGGTTGTGAGGGGAAAGGGGATTCGGGTGCAAACGATCGTGATTGCCGCGCAAGAGTGGCATGAAACCGCCGCTGAGATTTCTGAGCAATATGACCTCCCGAAAAAGGTGGTTGAAGAGGCTCTGGCATTTTACGCTGCTCATAAAAACGCGGTAGATGCTCTTATTCAAGAAAACGACCGGGCAGATGCAGACAATCCCCATGACTAAGCCGAAACTGCATTTGGATATGGACGCCTCTCGCCGCGATTTGTACAAAGCCTTATTAGAGAGAGGGTTAGATGTTACCCGAACCCCGAATTTAGAGGTTCACGAAGATGCCAGTGATGAATTTCAGCTTCTATGGGCTACCTCTCATCAGCGCATCTTGTTCACCTTCAACATCAAAGATTTTGTGAATTTATCGCAAAAGCATCCCTTTCACGCAGGGATTGTGTTGGCAAACCAACGGACAACGAATATCAGCGAACTGATCCACGGGATCAGCAAAATGATGATGGAAACGACCGTTGAACAGTGGGTGGGGCAGGTGCGTTGGTTGCGGGAATGGTTAAAATAGGGGGATTTAAAGCAAAACTCGCCCGGCAAAGGAGCCAGACGAGTAAAAGGCAGTCGCGAGCGTTTGCATAACCCTAATGCTGGCGTTCAGCTTCTCCCCCATCCTTTGCTGAACAACGAGCTGCAAGCGGGTGCTTATCAGGGAGCGTGCCGCCACAGGTAATATGGCGCTTCCAACTGATTCGCGAAACGCCATGTCTTCCGTAAAACCCCCTGGCTGCGTGGCGCTCGCCTGACTTCCATTTCTTTGTTCTTACTTGCGCTTAGTATACGCGCGTTGAGGGCGGGCGGCAATCGTTCAAATGGGTGAATGTGTGGGTCACCCTTTTGGATGAGGGGTAGAGCCTTGCATTCCCGTTGACAAACCGGTTGGGATTTGTTATAAACAGTTATGCACAGTTCTGAAAGGGTTACGCATGCAGAAATCTGAACTTCTGTACAAGGTCACCAAGCCCAGGGACGACTGGACGTTCCAGCCGCAACGGTTTTGGATAACCGAAGATTGGTCATTCAGCAGCGAGTATGAACGTACTGACCTCCGGGAAGAATCGGTCCTGTATGTGGGGAGCTTCGAGGAGGTCAACATCCATTTGTTGCCGAAGGTCTGGCGATTGCGCGTGTGGCTTGACTCTGACGAAAGATGTGCACGGCTCAAGAATTTGGGGTTCTCCTGGGCGGGTGGTTCGCAGGCGCTCATTTTTGCATTAGAAGCGGATCGCAACTTGATCGAGTCGTTTTCTCCAACGATCTTCACCTTCGACCGAGCAGGTTTCGAGCAGATACCAACGAATGAGTTTGTCTCGCGAGAGCCTCGGACTGCCCTTTCTGCCGAAACAATGCCGTTCGCGGACGTGTTGCGGCGTTGGCAGTTCGATGTGATCTACGTGACCGATGCGGATGCCTTGGTTAAGACACTTCGATCTGCTCGCATCGATCACCAGATCCAAACGTAGGGCTATTTGTGCTCTACCGGTTGTAGTATTTCAGTACAACTTAATACCGAAACGGCTAAGATGAGAAAGAGTAAACGCTGAAACGGTGGTCCAGAGAGCGGCGAAGAGCTTGAAGCAAGTTCTTCCTGATGAGAAACCCGCCCACACGCCCGCGTTGAATGGTTCTCTGAGCTGCCGGGCGAACGCTGAATCAGCTATTAGCCTGTGCCGGAGCTGCCACCGTTATCAGGGCATAGGGTATTCACAACCGCATGGCGCGAGCCGCAGCGCGGTTGGCGTACCCGATGAGTGAGGCTGGCTTTTTAACCCCGTCGTCATCACGATGGGGTTTTTTGTATACAGAGCTTGCCTAAGCCGGGTGGCACCGCGGGAATCCTTTCCCGTCCCAGGCATTGCGCTAGAGGCGTTCTGCCAAAGTGGGACGGATGGGATTCTTTTATTTGTGGGAACTGCTGAGGCGTTCTTGGGTGGTAGTGGCGTCTTAATCCGGTAGTGGCTTCCGGCAGGAAGCCTAGCGATCAACAGGCAATTTATGTTGCGCAGAGAGAATTACTCGATTAACCACAGGCTTCCGGCCGGAAGCCACTACACGGACGGGGACAGATGGCAGTGATGATTTTTTGGGATGACTTGGAGGAAAGATGACTGCTCAGACGGAATGGATCAACACGAATATTGTGCCGCTGGTGCGTGAACTGCCCGCTGACCTGGAGACGCCGGTTTCGGTGTATTTGAAGGTCGCCGGGCGCGGACCGTCTTTCTTATTGGAGAGCATCACCGGCGGCGAGCAGCTGGCGCGCTATTCGTTTATTGGGGTGCGCCCGGCAGAGGCGTATGTTTTGCGGGGCGGCAAGATGCAGACGCACGTTTTGCCGGCGGGTGATGGCGCTGCGCCTGTACGTTGTACGCCCGCGCCTGACCCGTTGGCAGCCTTGCGCGCGGCGTTACATGCCGCGTCAGGTTCTGCGCATAGCCAAACAGAAGGCGATCTGCTGCCCCGTTTCTCCGGCGGATTGGCGGGATTTTTGGGCTATGAGATGATCCGCTTTTTTGAGCCATCCGTGCCGGTTACGCTTCCCTCAGAGCAACCCGCTGGGCTGTCCGCCGATCGTGGGCTGCCAGACGGCATTTTTCTCCTGGCGGATATGGTCATTGCGTTTGACCATGCGTTTGGCAAGATGCTGCTGATTGCCACGCCGCGCGCCGATGAGACCCCCGCCGGCACCCAGGCGCGCCTGGATGAAGTGGAAGCCTTGCTGCGCTGCCCTGCGCCCTTAAATGACGCCACCGCGCCAGAGGTGACCGCGCCACAGGCGACCGCCCCGCAACCGTTTTCCTCGAATGTTGCCCATGAGACGTTCCTCCAGGCGGTGCGCGCAGCGCGTGAGCATATCGCCGCGGGCGATATTTTCCAGGTGGTGCTTTCGCAGCGCCTCAGCCGGGTCACTTCTGCGTCTGCGTTTGACATTTACCGCGCCCTGCGCCGCCTGAACCCTTCGCCGTATATGTTCTTCTTTGATTTTGATGCGCTGGCGGGCGAGGACGGCTTTTACCTGATTGGCGCATCGCCCGAAATGCACGTGCGGCTGGAGAATGAACTTGTGGGCAAGCAGGAGGGCAAGCGCGCCACCTTGCGCCCCATCGCTGGCACCCGCCCGCGCGGGAAATCCTCCGTTGAGGATGCGACCCTGGAACGCGAGCTGTTAGCAGACCCCAAAGAGCGCGCCGAGCATGTGATGTTGGTTGACCTTGCGCGCAATGACCTGGGCAGGGTATGCCAGTTTGGCAGTATCCGCGTGCCAGAACAGATGGCGGTGGAGCGGTATTCGCACGTGATGCACATTGTTTCGCAGGTGGAAGGCTTGCTGCGCCCCGAATTAGACGCTTTCGACCTGGTGCGCGCCACCTTCCCCGCGGGGACGGTCAGCGGCGCGCCCAAAATCCGCGCGATGCAGATTATTCATCAATTAGAAGCTGCCCAACGCGGACCCTATGCCGGGTTGGTGGGCTATTTGGGCTGGGATGGCTCGATGGATACCTGCATCACGATTCGCACCATGGTCATGCGCGGGCAAACCGTCAGCGTGCAAGCCGGGGCGGGCATTGTGGCAGATTCCTTGCCGGAAAATGAATATCAAGAGACGTTGAATAAAGCGCGCGCCTTGGCGTTGGCGGTGGAGATGGCGGAGAAGGGCGAAGGGAGCCGGAAATGATTGCGGTGATTGATAATTATGATTCCTTTACGTATAACCTGGTGCAGTATTTTGGCGAATTGGGGGCGGAGGTGCGCGTTTTCCGCAATGACGAGATCAGCGTGGAGCAGCTGCGGCAGGTGAACCCCAGCCATGTGGTCATCTCGCCAGGACCGGGCGCGCCAGGCGAGGCGGGCATCTCGTCCGAAGTGATCCGCCAAATGGGGGTATCCACGCCGGTGCTGGGGGTGTGCCTGGGGCATCAGTGCATTGGCGAGGTGTTCGGCGGGCAGGTGATCCGCGCAGGGCGGCTGATGCACGGCAAAACGTCCGCGGTGTACCATGACGGCAGCGGACTGTTCGCCGGCATCCCCAGCCCGTTTGACGCCACCCGCTATCATTCGCTGATCGTTGCCGAGCCGCTGCCCGCCGCGCTTCAGTCCACTGCCTGTACCCAGGAGGGCGAGTTGATGGGGCTGCGCCACCGCCAGTACCCCATCTTTGGCGTGCAATTCCACCCCGAGTCCATTTTGACGCAGCCAGGGATGCAGATTTTGCGCAATTTCCTGGCGGGGTAGGGGGCGGGATGCAAAGAGATTCGCAAACTGCGGTTTTTAATTCCCCTTTTTGCGTTTCTCCTGCGCATCCTTCAACAGTTCAATCACTTCCTCAATCCCCTCTGGCGGGATCGGCGCAGATTGCAGGAGGGTATAAAAATCAAAGTCAATTGTATCCCCAGGGAGCATTTGCTCAATAGACTGCTTTAGCGGATGCTGTTTCTAACTTGGGGTAATCGCGTAACCGCTTCCTCTTGAACAAACGCGCAAACTCATGACCATCGAACTTGTCCATCTTCAGCCCAGTCGTTTCTGTTAACCGGAGACTTGGTCAGACTTTTTAAGTTTCTTCGATGCGAAGATCCATATTGATTTTAGGTTCACAATAATCAATGAAATTACATAAGAAGCTAGCATTGCAGATGGTTGTGCATTCGGATTACTTGCAATCCAGATAATTTGAATGAATGTTGCAAGAATGATAAAGGCGAATATTTTGAATACAATCGGTCTCATTGGGGTGAGAGGTCTTCCATCCGCGTCTTTATAAGCATTCAATAAAAGCAATAAAATGTCAATTGCCCAACCAATGCCCCCAACACCTGCTGTAAATAGATAGAGAAAGCCAAGTGTTTTATGTCCGGTATAGAACCGGTGAACACCAAACATGCCCAGGAAAAAAGCAAGGAGTATCGCAACTGATTGAGACCTTGGCTTCCCAGGTTTTGATATACTAACCGAATAATTCCCTTTGGATTGATTCTGCTGAGGATAAAACGTGGATTGGATCAGGTTGATGTGAGACAGGATATTTCTTTCTTCTTCATCAATCTCCTGTAACTGCTTTTTATGGGTCCTCGTTTTCTTTTGTACTAAGCTTAAACTGCGCTTTTCACTGCGAAGATTTGATAGTTGCATCTGAAGCGTTGAAAGTTCCTGGCTCATTTGTAGACGCCGCAGCTCGATCTGGGTGTTTTCGCTGCCAGATTTAATAGCTTCCTGAGTCACAACGCCAGATTGTTCAATTGTGTTACCGACCGTTTTACCGATTTCTTCAATTACTTTTGACTCGATAATTGCCTCACGACCGCAATATTCACAATATGCTTTCCCATTCACTTCTTTAATCGCGGCGCCACAGCTCGGGCATTCAAGTTTTGAGATGTTCATCGGTCCCCCATTGTTATGATGATGTAATTTTATAAGTGGAGTAAGTATATTCTTTAATAATCTTCTAATCAAAGGATAAATGTCACTCATATTTAATCAAGATGTCAATAGTCGGGTAATGTTTACCGCCACAGCCGGACGTATGTTTACCGCTATAAGCTGTGGCGGGTGAGTAAAATGAGGCTCAAAAGAGGCAAGCCGAAATATCATCCAGCGCCAACAGATCGCAGGCGAGAATGCCCGCTATCATTCGCTGATCGTTGCCGAGCCGCTGCCCGCCGCGCTTCAGTCCACTGCCTGCACCCAGGAGGGCGAGTTGATGGGGCTGCGCCACCGCCAGTACCCCATTTTTGGCGTGCAATTCCACCCCGAGTCTATTCTGACGCAGCCAGGGATGCAGATTTTGCGCAATTTCCTGGCGGGGTAGGGGAGGCGCGTTACCTGGTTCTTTGAGCCAGCCCACTGGTGAGCCGCTGGAGCGCGGGCGAAATATCGTGGGGATCTAATTTCACATCCAAAATGGTGAACGTCTCGGTATGATCACGCGCTGAGAGGAGCGCAGCGTGCAGCTGATCTTCCGTCTCAACGGCGTACCCCACCCCGCAGCCCAGCAATTCCGGCAGCTTGCTATAGTTCCAGGGCAGGATATCGTTAAACGGTCCGTCCACAATAGGGCGTTCGGTGCCATAGCCGCCGTTATTCAGCAGCACGATAATGGGGTTAAGTCCAAAGCGGGCAGCCGTGGAAAGCTCCATGCCGGTCATCTGGAATGCGCCATCCCCCACCAGCACCAGCGGGAGCAGGCTGCGGTCGCTCATCTGCACCCCAATGCTGGCGGGAACGCCAAACCCCAGCGAAGTGTAATACGCCGGAGATAAGAACTGCGCCACCCGGCAGGTGACCAGGTCAATCGCGCCGAACAGCGCATCCCCCACGTCAGCAACCACCACCATATTGCATTCCAGGAAGGCGTTGATTTGTTGAAACAGGCGTTGGATGGTCACTTTCTCGCCGGGGATGGGTTGGAAATTGGCGGGCAGCGGTTGGCGCTTCTCCCAGGCAAAATCACAGGCATGGATAGATTGCTTCAGAATGCCTTCCAAAAAGTCGTGGGCGGTCACTTCTTCAAAGGTATGATGACCAATCGCAATCCGCTCATTGGAGATATAAATCATGCGGTTTTGATCCAAACGCGCGCTGTACACCCCCAGGTTCATATCGGTCAGCAGCACGCCCATTAAGATCAGGCAGTCGCTGGTTTCCACCGCGTTACGGATCGCCTCATCGCCCAATGCGCCGGCGTACACCCCCATATACAGCGGATGCGTTTCAGGCACTGCCGATTTGCCCAGGAAGGAGACCGCCAGGGGGATATTGGCTTTTTCCGCCAGTTGAATCGCCAAATCTTGCAGTTGAAACCGGTAACATTCCTCGCCAACCAGGATGACAGGGTGCTGCGCATGATTGATTTTCGCGCTGGCTTCGCTCAACGCTTCTTCTAATACTTCTGGCTCGCTCTTGAACTCGATGGGAAGAGGCTTATGCGGGTGAGCGATGCCGGGCGTAAAGACCATATCCCGCTGCAATTCGATATAGCCAGGGCGTTTATACCGCAAAATTGCCGCAATCACCCGGTCAATCTCCTGAAATGCCGTGTGGGGGTCGTTAATCTCGGCGGATGCGACTGTGATATGCTCAAATATTTTGCGCTGGGTCTCAAATTCGCTCGATTTATGATGCAGCATCTGATTCTTGGTCTTTTCCTGCGTGCCCGGCGCGCCGCTGATAATGAGAACCGGCACCTTTTCGGCGTAGGCTTCCGCGGTGGTATTGGCGACCTTTAATCCCCCTACCCCATACGTCACGCAGCAAACCCCCAGCCCGGTGAGGCGGGCGTAGGCATCTGCCGCGAACCCGGCGCCTTGTTCGTCACAGGTATTCACCAGCGTCAGCGCGCTATCGCTCATTTTCCGAAAGAAACTGAGCACATAATCGCCTGGGACGCCAAACACGTGCCGGACGCCGCGCGCCAGCATCTGTTGAATGAGATAATCACCAATTTCGACCTGTGGATCCATAAGAGTGACCTCCTGGTTGGGTTGCCGAGAATTTTAATAATTTACTAATTTTATTTTATATGTCATGATTAAGAAAAACATTAAAAAAGAGAACCAGAGGCGCGCCATCCCTCCGGTTTTTCGTTTTTTATCTGTAGAAATATTTTCGCCAAAAAAGATTCTTGTACGGGTAGGGCAAACCCTGCTACCCGTACCGATGGCGGTTCCTGCTCAGGCATCCCAGTCTGCGTAGTGGCTTCCGGCAGGAAGCCTGTTCGCAGTCGAAGCGAACCAGAAATGAGCTGATGAGAATTGGGCTTCCTGCCGGAAGCCACTACGCGGATGGAGATGCCTGAGCAGTAACAAAATGGCGAACAAACGCCAAAACTCCCTATTGACATCGCTATGGGCATTTGCTACAATCCTGATAACGTTTCCGGTATCAATACCAGGTTTTCCCTACAAGGCAATTATGAGCCACAATGGCAAGTCCATTACCATTCAGTATGTTGCCCGTGCTGCAGGAGTGTCGGTCTCTACCGTTTCGCGCGTACTCAATAAGAAAGACGATGTCGCCCCCGAAACAGCAGAAAAAGTACAGTCCGTCATCCAGCAAATGGGCTACGTCTCCAGCCTGGCAGCGCGCGGGATGCGCAGTCAGCGGACGAATGTAATTGGTTTGGTCATGCCAGAAGTTGGCTCTGCTTATTGTTTTGAAATTATGCGCGGCGTCAATCGCATTATCGCCCAAATTCATTACGATCTCATTATTTATACCGATTGTGACCCAAGCCGTGAAAGCGCAGCTGTATCGGAACGCGCTTTTGTGGCTCTGCTCAACGGGGGCATTACGGATGGCGTCATCGTGGTTGCCCCCACCGCTTCCAGCTTCGCCAGTTCCGCCCCGGTGGTCGTGGTAGACCCTAACCATGAAAGCCCTGAGCTGCCCGGGGTCATTTCCACCAATTACGATGGGGTATGCTCTGCTATGAATTATCTGATTGGCTTGGGGCATCGCCGCATCGCGCACATCACCGGGCGCATGGAACTGGTCAGCAGCAACCAGCGATTGCAAGCCTATAAGGATAGTCTGTGCGCCGCAGGCATCCCCCTGGATGAAACACTCATTGAATTTGGCGATTACAGATCACAAGCTGCCGCCGCAAGCGCCCGAAAACTTTTAGCGATGGAAAATAGACCCACGGCGATCTTTGCAGCAAGTGACGACACAGCCTTCGGGGTATATGCAGCCGCCAAAGAGGCGGGACTCCATATCCCCACAGATTTATCGGTAGTCGGGTTTGACAACCTGCACGAATCTTCTTTTATCGTCCCAGCTTTGACAACAGTCGACCAGTTTATGAAAGAAATGGGCGCGGTAGCCACGGATATGATTGTGAAGCTCATCAAAGGCGAACCTTTGCCTGCCATGCTTCACGTCATCAAAACCCAACTTGTCATCCGCGATTCCTGTTCCCCCATAAGCTGAATAAAAGACTACTGCATACGGGGTTGGATGCCTTTTCGTAATTTTCCAACCAGTTTTCCGAAGCACGAAGGAGGCAGAGAAGAAACCATACGCTCATTGTTCCCCTATTGTTTGCGGTCTGTAACCCTACCTACCCATTCATCTACTCTTTCAGGAGAAGAACATGTCGAAGAAAATGAACCGCCGTAGATTCTTGTTATTGTCGACCACCAGCGCAGCTGGGGCGATTATCACTGCCTGTTCGCCAGCCGCCCCTGTTGCCGGTCCTGCGCCCACCGCGCAAGTGATTGAAAAACAGGTTGAAGTCACCCGCATGGTCGAAGTGCAAGGCAAGCCAGAAGTTCAGGTCATTACCACCACCCCTGTGCCGGTGCCTACCAGAGTGCCTGGCGAAAAGGTACTTGGCACACTGCCCCGCAATGAAACCCTCATTGCCGATATTCTGAGCGGGCGCGTGGGCAGCCCCGCTAACTTCAACGAGTGGGTTGGTTGGAAAAACCGCGACCGTGGCATGCAGACCCTTGCCAATGAGCCATTTTGGGTGGTTGATTTTGCCACCGGCAAAATTATCAACGCTTCCGCCGAGGGCGACCCGAAATACAACGCCGATTTCACCGCACTGGATATTCCCCTGCGCAAAGGCACTACCTGGTCCGATGGTCAGCCGTATACCGCCGCGGACGTGGTCTTCACCATTGAAACCCTGATTAAGTATGAAGGCTTCAACGATCACAGCTTCTTCAAAGATAACGTCAAGGCAGTGACTGCCACGGATGACAACACCGTCCACTTTGAACTGCTGCACGCCAACTCACGCTTCCACACCCACTTCCTCGATCGCTGGGGCTGCACCTGGATCATGCCCAAGCACATCTTTGAAAAAGCCACCGACCCGGTGAAGTTTGAATTCAACCCGTTCGTTGGCTCCGGTCCTTACAAACTGCATAGTTTTGACCCGCAAGGGATGTGGACCATTTGGGAAAAGCGCGATGATTGGGCAAAAAGCCCCACCGGTATGCTCTATGGCGAGCCAAAGGTGAAATATGTGGTCTATCAGAACTTCGCCAATGAAGGCTCGAAGATTTTGGCGCAGATCACCCACAAAGCGGACTACCTGAACCTCTCGGCGGACGGTCTCAAAGCCCTCTTGGCGCAATCGAAGACCTCGCGCGCCTACCAGCCCACCTTCCCCTGGGTGGTCAATAACGACCCCTGCATCACCGGCATCTGCTATAACACCGTCCGCAAACCCTTTGACAACCCCGAAATCCGTTGGGCGTTGACCCTGGCGATTGACATTGTTGAATACACCGGCTTGGCAGTGGATGGCACCGGCACGCTCAGCCCTGTCCATATCCCGCACCTTGGTCCATACCCCAAAGATTACATCGAACCCATGCAGGAATGGCTGAAAGCCTTCACCCTTGACCTGGGCAACGGCGAGAAATTCCAACCCTACGATCAGGGCGTGATCCAAAAGCTGGTAGACCGCGCCAAGAGCCGTGGCTACACCTTCCCTGAGGACGCGGACAGCATCAAGAAGACCTTTGGGCTGGGCTGGTACAAGTTCGCGCCCGAAATTGCCGAAAAACTGCTGATTAAAAACGGCTACAAGCGCGATGCGGATAAGAAGTGGCTAACCCCGGAAGGCAAGCCCTGGAAGATCGCTTTCCTGACCGGCACTGAACAGTCTAACCACGACTTCCACAATGGCATGGCAGCCGTCTCGCAGTGGAAGAAATTCGGCATTGACGCCGTTCAGTATCCTTCCGAAGCCCAGGCGAACCTGCAGCAGGTGGGCGACTATGATGTTTCAGGCAACTGGCCCGCTACCGAACCCTGGGGCGCTGGCGCTGACCTCTATCGCGTTATGGACTCGTTCAACTCTGCCTATGTGAAGCCGGTTGGCACCCCCAACAACGGTCACAACTCGCGCTGGTCGAGCAAGAATATGGATGAGATCATCAAACGGCTGCGCGAAACCGACCCCGCCAAGTATGACGCCGTGGTCGCCGTAGGCATCGATGCGCTCAAGGAACTCGTCACCCAAATGCCCGGCACCCCCACCTATGGCTACATCGGCTTTATTGGCTGGGATACCACGTATTGGACCAACTGGCCCGGCAGCGAGAACCCCTATACCCAGCCGTACGCGCACTGGGGACCGTTCAAGGTCATGCTTTCTTCCCTGAAGGTCGCCGGGTAGTAAGTCGGTTCGTTTCGTCTCCTTTTTTACTTTAAGCGAAATTTGGGGAGGTTTTGTGGCGTATTTTCCACAAAACCTCCTCATTCAGACCCATACTAAGATCATCAAGAGGTAAGGTACCCGCATTGAACTTCGTGAAACGTTATCTCATTCCAAGGCTGATCCAATTCGTCCTGGTCATTTTCCTGGGGGTCACGGCTGTATTCTTTATCCCGCGCCTCACGCCCAATGACCCCGTCCAGCGCACCTTGGGGGAAATGCGCGCGCGCGGCACGTACCTGGACCCGGGTTCGATGGATCAAATGATGAAAGATATGACCGAAATGTACGGTCTGGGCGGCTCGTGGGGCGAGCAGTATATCTCCTTTTGGAACAGGCTGTTCCGCGGTGACTTTGGCGTCTCGTTCTTCCAATTTCCCACCAAAGTGAGCGACCTGATTATGACTTCCCTGCCCTGGACGATGGGGCTGCTGCTCACCACCACCGTTCTCTCGTGGGTATTCGGGAATATCATCGGGGGGGTGGCGGGGTACTATTCGCGCAAAACCTGGTCGAAGGCGCTGGACGCCATCGCCATGATTATTCGCCCGCAGCCATATTATATTTTTTCATTTGCCTTACTCCTCTTGTTTACCGTGGTGATCAACTGGTTCCCGGTGGCGGGCGGCACCGAAATTGGGCGCACGATGGATTTTAACTGGGAATTGGTCAAAGATATTCTCTGGCATTCCATGCTGCCTGGGCTTTCATTGGCGTTGCTGGGCGGCGCAGTCTGGTTCCAAACCATGAAATTGGTCGTCCAAAACGTCAATTCCGAAAGTTTTGTCCAATACGCCAAAATGGGCGGTGTCACCGAGGATCGCATCGTTGCGAAATACGTGATCCGCAACGCCCTGCTGCCGCAAATCACCGGTCTGGCGCTTTCGCTGGGGACAATCTTCAGCGGCGCGCTCATCACCGAGATTGTCTTCACCTACCCAGGCATCGGCTCATTGCTCTATCGCGCCATCGTCAACGGGGATTACAACCTGATTATGGGCATCACCCTGTTCTCCATCGTTGGTATCACCAGCGCCATCCTGGTCGTTGACCTGCTTTATCCGTTATTCGATCCACGAGTTCGGTATAATTAGGAGGAGTTTCCCTGTGAATGTTTTGAAAGATCTCTTTAAAGATTACCGTTTCGTGGTGAGCGCGATTGTTTTAGTGTTTCTGCTCATTATTGCGATGATGTCTTTCTTTTCTCCGTATGACCCTACCCTGATGGGCGCAGTTCCGCGTGACCTGTCGCCCTCTGCCCAATACTGGCTTGGCACCGATTCCAATGGGCAGGATATTTTCTGGAATGCGACCTTTGCCGTGCGCAATTCATTGGTGATCTCGCTTATCGCGGGCGTCATCTCGCGCATTATCGCCATCGTGGTGGGCATGGTGGCGGGCTTCCGCGGCGGCATGATTGACCGCGTCCTCATGTTCCTCGCTGATACGCTGCTGGTCATCCCTCTGTTCCTCATCATGGTCATGCTTTCCATGTTAGTGCGCCAATTTATGAGTCTGGTGATGCTGGGTCTGATGCTCTCTTTCTTTGGCTGGGCGTGGGATGCGCGCCTGATCCGCTCTGTCATCCTCAGCCTGCGCGAACGCGAATTTACCAATACCGCCATCCTTTCAGGCACGGGCACCGTTCAATTGGTGTTAAACGAATATTTGCCGTTCACCATGCCGCTGATCTTCTCCACCTTCATTAATAACATGTCCTGGGCGATTGGCTTGGAAATGACCCTGGCAATCCTTGGCTTGGTCAATCTGGCAGTCCCCACCCTGGGCACCATGCTCAACTGGGCAATCAATTACCAATCCTTCCTGCTGGGGCGGTGGAATTGGATCGGCACGCCGGTGATTCTATCCGTTTTGCTGTTCATCGCCCTGTACTGGATGTCGGTCAGCATCAGCGAATACCTTGACCCGCGCACGCGCATTCAGCGGGTGGGGGCATAGGTGACCATTATGTACAATCAATACGAAACCATCCTCAGCACCGAGCAACTCAAAGCCTTCTACGTGTTAGACGTGGCAGGCAAGCAGAAGATCGTCAAAGCGGTCAACGAAGTTGACCTGGAAATCCGCACCAATGAGATTTATGGCATCGCGGGCGAAAGCGGCTGCGGCAAATCCACCCTGCTAAAGGCGTTATTTAATGCCATCGAACCACCCCTCCGGCTGATCGGCGGCAGTATCTGTTACTACCCCATGGGTCAGGCGGTGGATGTGACCACGTTGAGCCATGAGGAAATGCGTAAGCTGCGCATGGAATTTATCTCTTACATCCCGCAAGGCTCGATGAGCGTCTTCAATCCGGTGCTGAAGTTGAAGGGGACCTATCAGGACTTCATCGCCAGCCACGTGAGCGGCAAAAACAGCGAGGAAATCTTCACCCAGGCGCGTAATCAGGTGATTGAGCTAGGCTTGCCGAAGAATATTCTGGAAGCCTACCCGCATCAGCTTTCTGGCGGCATGCGCCAGCGCGTGACCATTGCCCTGGCTGCCCTGTTCAAGCCGCGCATTATGATCGGTGATGAACCCACTACCGCCCTGGATGTGGTTGTGCAGCGTGGGGTGATCCAAATGCTGAAGGAAATTCAGAAGAAGCTGCAGAATACCATCGTTATCGTGACGCACGACATGGGCGTACATGCCAACATGGCGAACCGGATTGGAATTATGTACGCCGGCAAGATCGTGGAAGAGGCAACCACGGATCAAATCTATGAGTCACCGCTGCACCCGTACACCCAATTCCTGATCAATTCGCTGCCGAAGTTTGGCGATAAAAACATTCGCGGCAGTGTACCTGGCAGCCCGCCCTCCCTGGCGGATTTGCCCGGCGGCTGCCCCTTCCATCCGCGCTGCCCGCAAGTGATGGAAATCTGCACAAAGCAGATGCCCGGCTTTACCCGCCCCAACGCCAATCATAAGGTCGCTTGCTGGTTACTCGGAGAAGGAGCCGGACATGGAAAAGCTGCTTGATGTCAATGACATGACCAAACAATATTACCTTGGCAGCCTGATCGCACGCACCCAGCTGACCGCCGCCGACCACGTTAGCTTCTATATGAAGCCCGCCGAAATTTTCACCCTGGCAGGCGAAAGCGGCTGCGGCAAAACCACCACCGCCAAGGTTGTCCTCGGGTTTGAAGAAGCCACCTCTGGCATCATCACCCACAACGGCAAAGTGACCACCAAAAAGGAAAAAGTGTGGATCACCGAAGGCGTGCAGGCGATCTTTCAAGACCCGTTCAGCACCTTTAACCCCCTGCGCACCGTGGATTCGTACTTCTTCGACACCGTCCGAAATTACCGGCTGGCGGTTGGAAAAGGAGCCACCATCGAATATATCAATCAAAAGCTAAAGGCGGTGGGGCTTTCGTACCCAGAATTTGCCGGAAAATACCCCAACGAGTTCTCCGGCGGGCAGCTGCAGCGCATTTCCATCGCCCGCGCGCTGATGACCAACCCAAAATTGCTCATCGCCGATGAACCCGTCTCGATGGTGGATGCCTCGCTGCGCATGTCCATCGTCAATTTGTTCAAAAAGCTGCGCGATGACCTGGGCGTCAGCGTGCTGTATATCACCCACGACCTGGCGACCGCCTACTACGTTAGCGACCGGATTGCGATCATGTTCCGCGGCAATATTATCGAAATGGGAACGGTGGAAGACGTGCTGATGCACCCGCGCCACCCCTACACCAAACTGCTGCGCGATTCCATCCCTCAGGCAGACCCCAAGAAGACCTGGGACGACAACGTCACCCTGACGGAGCTGGAACAAGACGAATACCTGCGCTCCGGCTGCAAGTTTGCCGGTCGCTGCCCGGTGGCGATGGAAAAATGCAAGACCCAAATCCCCGCGGATTTGATGGTAGAAAACGTCCTGGTGCGCTGCCATTTGTACGGTTAGCAACGCCGCTCAGGGAATGGAATTTTGTTGGGAATAAGAAACTGCTCAGGCATCTCAGCCATTACTCGGCTTGAGGTGACTGAGCAGTAACATTTAATTAGAGCAAACAAAACCAAAATTAATGAAAATTTTACTGAAGATTCACATAAATCTTCTTCTTCAATCCACCGGTTGTCCATACAATATTATGGAAAAGGAATGTATCGTACTCGAGTGGGGTCTGGATCAGTTCCTTTCAATAACTCATCGGTTTCAGTCGTTCAAATGGAGGCAGGTATGGTATCAAGATGGTTAAACAATCTTAAGGTCAGCACAAAACTCCTCGGTGGGTTCATAATGATCGCGCTGATCATCGTTGCATTCGTCGGATATAACTATTTAGAAATTCAAGTCCTGGGAACATTACAGGATGCCGGCAGTCGGAGAGGGCGGGATGCTATCCTGGCAACCCAGGCATCTGGCGACGCCGATGAAATGTATAAAGTCATTGCCAATGCTGAATTAAATCTCGATTTTAAGACAACGCAAATTGATTGGACAGCCGCGAAAACAATGGCAGCCAAAGATTTAGCGGATTTAACGCTGGTGGCGAGTACAACCGAAGAGAAACAGTGGGTAAAACAGGCAAGCGATGCCTATAACCAGATTGTGCAAACATTTGAAGGCAAGATGCTGCCCGCCCTACAGAAAGCAAATGCCTCCACGCCGGAAACCCTTAAAATGGATGCCGACATGGACGTATTAATCACAGCCATGAAGACGCCAACCGATCAATTTGCAGCTGCGCTTGAGGCTGAAAATAATGTTGGAGATCAAACATTTGACAGTTCCCGTGCAGCGAATGCAAATATTTCTTTAATCGTGGGAGCAATCGGGGTTATTTTAGCCTTAGCCATAGGCATCTCTCTCGCTCGCTCCATCACGAATCCTTTGTCTATCCTGACTGAGGCGTTACAAAACTTGCAGCATGGGGATTTGAATCGGGGTATGACGGACGAAAAGCGGCGCGTGATGACCGAACGGGGGGATGAAATCGGCATGGCAGGCAAAGCCGAAGCCCAGACCGGGCGTTACCTGCGGGAGATGGCCGATGTGGCTCTCAAGATTGCGGATGGTGACCTGACGGTGATCGTGACCACCAAGAGCGAGAAAGACGAGCTGGGGCATGCCTTTGCCCAGATGGTCACCAGCCTGCGCAATTCGGTGGGACAGGTGGCTGAAAGCGCCGCCAGCGTGGGTTCCGCGGCAGCCCAACTTTCTAGCGCCGCAGATCAAGCCGGGGAAGCCACCAGCCAGATTGCCGTCACCATTCAGCAGGTGGCGCAGGGTACCTCGCAGCAGACCGAATCGGTCACGCGCACCGTCTCCTCGGTAGATCAGATGAGCCGGGCGATCGAAGGGGTGGCTAAGGGCGCGCAGGATCAATCACAGGCAGTCAACCGGGCAGCCGAAATTACGAATCAAATCACAGCTGCTGTTCAACAAATCTCCACCAATGCCAAGGCAGGAGCGATTGGCTCCGGCAAAGCGGCGGAAGTGGCTGAAGGCGGGGCGCAAACCGTGTCCGCCACAATCAAGGGTATCCAGATGATCCAGGCGAAAGTGAACCTTTCGGCGCAAAAGGTGCAGGAAATGGGGCACCGCTCCGAGCAAATCGGGGTGATCGTGGAAACCATCGAGGATATCGCCAGCCAGACCAACCTGCTGGCGCTGAACGCAGCCATTGAAGCGGCGCGGGCTGGCGAGCATGGCAAGGGCTTTGCAGTAGTGGCAGATGAAGTGCGCAAGCTGGCGGAAAAGTCAGCTACCGCCACGCGTGAAATCGGCGGGCTGGTGAAGGATATCCAGCGCACGGTGAGTGATGCGGTGGCGGCGATGAAAGAGGGTTCCACCGAAGTAGAGCGCGGGGTAGAGCAGGCGAACCTGGCTGGCAAGGCGCTGAGCGAGATCCTCAGCGCAGCCAAACTCGTTAACCATCAGGTGAGTGAAATTGCCACTGCAGCGGACCAGATGACCACCCTATCCAATCAACTAGTGGCTGCCACCGATTCGGTGAGCGCAGTGGTCGAAGAAAACACGGCTGCCACCGAGCAGATGAGCGCCAGTTCCAGTGAGGTCAGCGCAGCCATCGAGAATATTGCCAGCGTGGGCGAAGAAAACAGCGCATCGGTCGAAGAAGTATCCGCCTCAGCGGAAGAAATGAGCGCCCAGGTGGAAGAAGTCACTGCCTCGGCGAATTCTCTGGCGGAAATGGCTGAGGATCTGCGTCAGATCGTGGCGCAGTTCAAGCTCACCGAGACTGCCCAGCCTCAGTCCGCCAAACCTGCCGCGCGGACCGCACGGACCGCATCTGCCCCGCTCGCGTTGAATGCGAGCCGTCCGAATGGCACAAACGGGTCGAGAAGGTAAAATTCACTAATCAGCATCAATAAGTGGGGCGGAGGCGGCATGCAGCCTCCGCCCTCATTTCATAGGAGTTGGAATGACGAATCAAGATCCCCCAATCCATTTGGACGCCGCGTTAAATTTACTTTACGAGGGCAATGAACGTTTTCGCAACAAGGGACCTCATCGGAACGAAGATTTGGGAAGACGCAAAGAATTGCAGACCGGTCAGCATCCCTTTGCCGCGATCCTATGCTGTTCGGATTCACGCGTCCCGCCTGAAATTTTATTTGACAAACGCCTCGGCGACTTATTTGTGATCCGCAATGCGGGCAATGTGGTGGACGATGTGGTGCTGGGAAGTATTGAATATGCAGTTGAACATCTTGGGACGCAATTGGTGGTTGTGCTGGGGCACGAAAGCTGTGGAGCCGTAACCGCTACCGTGAAGAACGCGCCAGCGCAGGGACACCTGGGGAGCATTATGAGCCGGATTCGCCCGGCGGTGGAAAAAATTAAGAATAACCCTGGTGATGCAGTCGCCAACGCGGTGGATGCCAATATCCAGGAAATGGTGGCAGCCTTATTACGCGAACCTTGCTTCAGCGAGCCTGTTTTATCAGGAAAACTGAAGGTGGTCGGGATGCGTTACAACTTAGAGGCGGGAACAGTCATCGAAATTGCCTGATGATTGCTCCATCCCGCATGGAGCATAGATTGCCGCCTTCCATAGGGGGTGATCTGGTCAACTTCACTACGCGCTATCCTTCTGACCTGCCTGTCAGATCTGTAGGGAAGTCAATTTACAGGAAAAGGCTCAAATTAGTAGTATGATTAGATGTACAGAATAATCAAGTAAATTCAGATTCATCCTCCAATGCCTCAGACGGAATTATCTCTGATCATCGGGGGATGCGCTACTGGATGAATCATTTTATTTACCTCTGAGTGCCATCCCGCGACCCCTCTGAAGCGGTCTGATGAGAAAGTGAGACCCTTTGCATGAATAAATTCGGGAAGAGGATCCCTCGCAAGTGGCATCAACCAGGAGGGCGAAAGTATCCGGAGCGGGTATATGGGGTATTGGATATCATCCCCCTGGGTCTTCACCAGTACAATCTGCGTCCTTCCGGAACATTCCTCTTTTCCGGGGCGAACCCAGTTGCCGATTACCTCCTTGGGAGCGACCGCCGGGCAATTCAGCAAAGCGAACAGCACCTGAAGTCTTTGATTGAGGCGGCTCCCCTGGGATTGCACCAATATGAGCTGCTCGCGGATGGGCGGCTAATCTTTAGCGGGGCGAATCCCGCCGCGGATCGCATCCTGGGGCTTGACCATCAAACGTTAATAGGTTTAGCGATTGAAGATGCCTTCCCAACCCTCCGCCAAACAGCGATCCCTGCCATTTACCGGCAAGTGGCGCAGGATGGCGAACCGTATTTCTGCGAACAGAGCGCCTACCAGGATGAGCAGATCCAGGGGGTCTACGAAATCCAAGCCTTCCAAACCGGTCCATCGCGCATGGCGGTGTTTTTCCAAGACATCACCACCAAGAAAATCGCTGAGGATGCCCTGCGGGAAAGCGAAGAACGCTACCGGCGTCTGTTTGAAGATAGTTTGCTGGGGATCTTCCAGTCGAGCCCGCAAGGGAAAGTATTGGCTGTCAACCCCGCTTTTGCGCACATGTTTGGATACGATTCGTCTGAAGAGGTCATGGCTACCGTGAAGAACGTCGCCACGGATATTTTCTTCGATCCAAACCGCCGGGCAGAGATTACCCGGATGGTGGCAGAAAACCCGGATCTCCATTCCTTTGAGAATCTTTATCAGCACAAAGACGGCAGCCCCTTCCCCGGTACCCTGCATCTTCATCCGGTAATGGATGCCGACAACCGTCTGCTCTATTTTGAAGGACTGATTGAAGATACCACGCAAAAAAAGCAAGCCGAAGAAAAAATTCGTGACCTGGCAAGGTTCCCGGAAGAAAATCCTTACCCCGTGGCGCGCATCAATCGGGAGGGTGTGCTCCTTTTTGCTAATCGGATTGCCACTCCGATGCTGGCAGCGTTAGGGGACCAGATTGGGGGAACGCTGTCGACCCTCTGGTGGGAATACGCCATACCTGTGTTTGAGAGCGGGCAAACCAAAGAGGTTGAATTTACGTTCGGAGACAAGGTTTTCTCCCTATCCCTGGTGCCTATTCCGGGCGAAGCGTATCTCAACATCTATGGACTGGATATTACCGAGCGCAAACGGTCCGAACTCGATCTCCGGCGGCGGATCATTGAGATTGAGGCGCTGCATGCCGTTGCGCTGGCGGGCATGGAAGCGACATCCCCCGATGAGTTGTTGGATCGCGTGGCGAAGATTATTCGCGAGGAATTATATCCAGATCATTTTGGGGTGTCTTTTCTGGATGACCAAAATCAGGTGTTGACCCTGCACACTTCCTTTGTTCAAAATCCACTTCAGGCAGCTTATCCCATTCCTGTGAGCCACGGGATTATCGGTCGGACAGTGCGAACCGGGCTTCCGCAGCGAGTGGGGGATGTGCGCCTCGATCCAGATTATCTAGAAGGCAGTTCTGATACTCTTTCGGAACTTTGCGTGCCTTTGATGATTGGTCGCCGGGTCATTGGGGTCATCAATCTGGAAAATACAACCCTGGGCAGCTTTACCGAGGCGGATGAACGCCTGGTGATCGCCATTGCGAGCGAGCTAGGCACCGCTTTAGAAAAGATCCACCTCCTGCAGGAAGAGCAAAACCGGCGCAACGAGTTGGAAGCAATTGAGCAGATCTCGGCTGTACTGCGCATCGAGGAAGACAAAAATGAGGTTCTTCAATCCGTCTTGGAACGGGTGATGAAAGTGATGGCTCTGCAGGGAGCCGGAATTATCCTCATGGACCCCATCACGGGCGAACTAGGGCTGGAAGTCGGCAAGGGGGATTGGGCGCTTGCCAAAGAGTCTCATTTAATCCGAGGCGAAGGCATTATCAGCAAGCAAGTTGCCTCATCGCAGCATTATTATCTCAACAATAAGCTCCGCTCAGACCCCAGACTGCGCTGGCCCGATGCAAGTCCTCCGCTCAAGGCGTTGTTGTGCCTGGCATTGATCGTGGATGGACAGACGCACGGGTTGCTCTACCTGGGGCGCAATACAGATTTTCTCCCTCTGGATGTTCACCTGGCGATCACAATAACGGATGCTTTAGCCGGCGCGCTGCACCGCATTGAGCTTCACACCCAAACCCAGCGCCAATTGGAGCGTCTGACGGCATTAAGAGCCATTGACCAGTCCATCCTCTCTCGCCTCGACCTGGAACATACGCTAGAGGTGCTGCTGGAGAAAATCACAGGGCTGCTTCAGGTAGACGCGGCAAATTTCCTGCTGTATCAACCCAAACGTCAGATATTGACGATCGCTGCTAGGCGGGGACTTCACTCTGAGTTCATCTGGGATGCCAGCCAGGATTTGCGGGAAACCCATGCGGGCAGAGCAGCCTTAAGCCTGCAAATTCAGTTCCTCCCAGATTTAAGCCAGATGGATGATGGGCTGACGCAAAAGCTGGATCGGATCGGAGAGAAATTCGTCAGCTACCTGGCTGTGCCTTTGCTAGCCAGAGGAGAACTGAAAGGTGTCCTGCAAATTTTCCACCGCTCGCCTTTGAAACCGGATCGGGATTGGATGGGTTTTCTGGAGACATTGTCCGATCAAGCTGCTATTGCCATCAACAGCGCACTGCTTTTCAAGGATCAGGAGCAAACCAATACGCGCCTGACAAAAGCGTACGAAGATACGATTGATGGCTGGTCGCGGGCGTTAGACCTGCGGGATAAAGAGACAGAGGGTCACTCCGAACGGGTTACCGACCTCACCATGGAACTTGCCCGCCGGATGAACGTCCCGGAAGAGCAATTGGTGCATATTCGCCGGGGAGCCAAGCTGCATGATATTGGCAAGATGGGCATTCCAGATCGGATTCTGCTCAAACCCGGCAAGCTGACCCCAGAAGAATGGGAAATCATGCGCCGGCATCCCATATTTGCCGCCGACCTGCTTTACCCCATCGAATTTCTCGCTCCAGCCCTGGAAATCCCTTTTGGCCATCATGAAAAATGGGATGGGTCGGGGTATCCGCAGGGGTTGAAGGGAGAAGAAATCATGCTTTCCGCGCGCATCTTCGCGGTGATTGATGTTTGGGATGCCCTCACCCATGACCGTCCCTACCGTTTTGCCTGGAGCGAAACGGACGCCTTGCGCTATATCCGCGAACAGGCAGGCAAGCATTTTGATGCCAGGGTCGTGCAGGAATTTATGGCAATGGCGCAAGAGGGTTTACTCCATCCGTACGCCGATAAGCGCTAAGCGGCGTAATCAGGAGTGACCTCGCCCGTCCCTCGCATACCGTCCTCCCTTCGCCGCCGTTTGTGACGAAGATCCCCACAACCGTAAGGAGTCTTGAAAGCAGAATTACCCTTTAAATAATTCCGATTCTCTGTCGAAAAATCTTGACCACTATACCATCTCCAGTTTTTCGTTACCCCAGACGATTTCGGTTACAATAATTTCTTTTCAGGAAGATTTCGGAATGAACCGAAATCAAACTCTTTTGGATTTCTTGAATGAATAACGGGTTGGTATCCGAATGAAAAAAATATTTCCTCTCCTTCCAATTGTCCTCTTTCTTGCCCTTATGGCTTTGCTGGCTGGATTATGGGCAGGTCTTCTGCGCATGGGCTGGTCGCTGCCGGACATCCAGATCAACCTTTCTCCGGCACATGGGCTTTTGATGGTTTCGGGTTTCCTGGGAACGATCATTGCCTTGGAACGAGTTGTGGCGCTAAAAAAGAATTGGATGTTCGCCGTGCCACTATTCACGGGGCTGGGTTGGGTGGTCAGTCTGGCATTTCCTGGAACTGCCTTGGGTTCATTGTTGATCACAATTGGCAGCCTGGGTTTGGTCGTCATCCTGGGGATTATGATTCGGCGTGAACCTGCCATCCACACAATCGTGATTGGCGTTGGCACCTTATGCTGGTTTGTTGGCAACGTATTGTGGTTTTCAGGGCTTGGCGTTTCTCGGATTGTGTTGTGGTGGGCTGCTTTTCTGGTCTTGACCATTGTCGGAGAACGCCTCGAACTCAGCCGCGTGCTGCGTATGACCCGGATGAAGCAAATCCTGTTCCTTCTTAGCGCCGGATTATTTTTAGCAGGGATTATCCTGAGCATGTTTGCTAGCCAGGTGGGGGCGCGCTTGGCAGGGCTGGGGATGCTGGGATTAGCGCTCTGGCTGCTCTGGTTTGACCTGGCTCGCCGCAACCTGCGCCATCGCATTCCCTTGACCCGTTATATTGCCCGCTGTTTATATGTCGGCTATTTCTGGCTGGGGTTTGCGGGCATATTAAGCCTGTGGTACGGCGCTGTTTCTGCCGGGCCACCTTATGATGCCGTGCTGCACAGCATCTTTGTCGGCTTTACGATCTCAATGATCTTTGGACATGCCCCGATCATCCTCCCGGCTATCCTCAATCGCATGCTGCCCTATCATCCTTCTTTTTACCTGAGCCTGATTCTTTTGCACGCTTCGCTCTTCCTACGAATTGCCGGTGACCTGGGCGGCTGGTATCGTCTGCGCCAATGGGGCGGGCTGCTCAACGAGATCAGCATCCTGTTGTTTCTGACAATCTTGGTGATCACTCTTCGCACCCAGTCGCGGAAGAGGGTCGGGTTGAAAAGCTAATGCCAGTTATCGTGCGTTGGTATCTGAGAACTGCGCTGGTGATGTTCGTACTGGCGCTTTTGGTTGGTTTGGTGCAAAACCTGAGAAGTTTGTTCCCTTTTCTTCCAATCAACTTGACCCCGGTCTATTTTCACCTGCTGATGGTCGGTTGGGTAACGCAATTTATTTTGGGCGTGGCTCTTTGGATGCTGCCCAAGTACAGCATGGAAAAACCGCGCGGTGTTGAAGCATTCTCCTGGGCAACCTATATCCTCTTGAATGCCGGCTTGCTGGTGCGCGTTTTTAGTGAACCCTTAAATGACCGCTTCCCCGGGACAACCTGGGGATGGATGCTGGTTTTTTCGGCGGTCTTGCAGTGGTTGGCAGGGCTGCTGTTTGTGGTCAACGCCTGGAGACGGGTCAAAATAAAATGATATGCCCCGATTAAGCGCTTGGGCAGTCCGCCTTTCCCTGCTTTATCTTCTCCTTGGGTTTACACTGGGGGCGTTGATGCTTGCCAACAAGGGCATCCCGTTTGCTCCCTGGGTTTGGAACCTGCTCTCAGCGCATATGGATATTCTGCTGTTCGGGTTTGTCATCCAGCTTGCCATTGGAATCGCGTACTGGATCCTTCCGCGCTATCGCGGCGGTTCGCGCGGCAACACCACCGCATTCTGGGTAGCGGTTTGCCTGCTCAACATAGGAATCTGGACGATCACACTTGTCGGGTGGTTGAACCTGCCAGGGCAATGGCTGGCAGTCGGACGGCTGCTTGAAGGGGTGGCTGCCGGGTTATTTGCGCTTCAGTCCTGGAGACGAATCAGGGCAGCTTGAGCCACAATCCATTAAAATATTGCAAGACAAGGATCAGTAAATGACTGGACGCAGAAAATCCCCACTCGAAATCGAAGTCACCGAATCGCAGATGTGTTCCGTTAATCTGCGAATGCAAGTTTTGGGGCAGGTGCCGTTTTTTGGCGGGTTATCCCAGGCTGACCTTGAACAGGTGAATATCCTCTTCCACGAGCATGGATACGGACCGAATGAGACGATTTATTTTGCTGGCGACCCGGTCAAGCATCTAATGGTCGTGGCGGACGGGCGCGTCAAGCTGATGCGCCATTCCCTTTCCGGAAAAGATGTCCTGCTCGACATATTAACGCCCGGCGAGTTCTTTGGTTCATTTTCCACCCAGAGCAACGAAGTTTATCCTGATACGGCTGAGGCGCTCACCCAAGCCTGTGTGTTGTGGATCAGCATCCAAGACTTCCACCACATTCTTGAAAAACATCCCCAGGTGGTATTGAAAGTGCTGGATATTACCGCCGCGCGGCTGCAAGCGGCAAACGAGCGCGTTCAGCAGTTGAGTGCTTTACCGGTCGAGGGGCGGATTGCCAATCTGCTCCTGGTCTTGAGTGCAAAATTTGGCAAACCGAGCGAGGTTGGGTTATTGATCCAGGTGCCATTGGGGCGCGATGATGTGGCTGCGATGACCGGCACGACCCCTGAAACAGCCAGCCGCGTGATGAGCCAGTTCCAGAAGGATGGGTTGATCCGAACCGGAAGGCAATGGGTGGCGATCATTGACCAGGTCTCGCTGGAAGGGATAGCGGGGCGGGATATTTGACAATATTGCACTTTGTGGCTTCGAGGGTAGATGCAAACCCGCCCTTATTATTTGTTCTGCACTTAAATGATGCAGATCATGGAAGAGTATTTAATGGAACGGTATACTAAACCTATCAACTCAAATCGAGTCATAAACAGGAGACGAACGATGAAAAAGACCTTATTGCGCAGCCAGGAACTTACTTGCCCTTCTTGTGTTGCCAAAATTGAAGCCGCTCTTAAAGTCATTAATGGCGTTACCGATGTCAAAGTGTATTTCAACACGGGGAAGATTGAAATCCAGCACGACCCGCAGGTTGCCAAGGAAGAAGATTTGGTGAAAGCCGTTAAGTCTGTTGGATATGAAGCCCGTGTAGCGGCTTTCTAAGATATTCTGCGCTTGCTTACGGAGAGCGCGGACCTGTTCGGAGGGATTTCTCTGTCCGGGCGATCAGCGCTCTCTTTTTATTGTAGTGACGTGGCATGGGTTCAACGCGAAGGAAAAAATGATGAAATTCAAGCAATTATTTGCAAATTTGCAGCAGCGCCGAAAAATTGTGGCGATGGTTGCCGGCGGACTGATTGCCGCGGCCTTTGCGGTAGATTATTTCTTCCATTGGAAAATGGTTTACGACCTGTTCATGGTGGCAGCGGCAATCATCGCCGGGTGGGAAATTGCACTGCATGCGGTCACCAGTCTGCGCAACCGTTATGTGAGCATTGAACTGCTGGTTACGATTGCCACGCTGGGGGCAATTTGGATTGGCGAATATTGGGAAGCCGCGGCGGTGACCTTCCTGTTCACTTTTGGAGCCTACCTGGAAGCCCGCACGCTCGGGCAGACCCGCAAAATATTAAGCGGCTTACTCGACCTGGCGCCATCCACTGCCATTGTGATGCGGGATGGCGTGCAGGTGGAGGTGCTGCCCTATGAGGTGGAGCCGGACGAAATTGTACTGGTCAAACCGGGCACGAAAATCCCTGTGGATGGCGATGTTGTCGACGGCAGGTCAACCGTGGATGAGAGTGCGATTACGGGTGAGTCGATGCCCAAAGAAAAGGAGATAGGCACCTCTGTTTTTGCCGGAACGGTCAATCAGGGTGGACTGCTCAGGGTGCATGCCACTGGAATCGGCGGGGATACTACCCTTGCGCGCATTATCCATCGTGTAGAAGAAGCCCAGGACGAAAAAGCGCCTACTCAGCGTTTCATCGAGCGTTTTGCCAAATGGTACACGCCCTTTATCATCGGACTGAGTGTTTTGGCTTACCTGATCAGCCGCAATATTGAACTGGCTCTTACCTTGCTTGTGATCGGCTGCCCAGGAGCGTTGGTTATCTCCACGCCCGTCTCGGTTGTGGCAGGCATCGGTCGTGCCGCGAAAAGAGGGATTCTGATTAAAGGAGGGGAATACCTGGAGAATGCCGGGAAAATTTCTGCCCTGGCGCTGGATAAGACCGGGACATTGACGCAAGGGAAACCTCGTTTAACCGATATTATTCCATTTGGCAGCAGCACTCTTCCTGGTGCATTTGCCGTGGATGGAAGATGGACTCAGGATCAAACTTCTGTCCTGGGCTGGGCGGCGATCGTTGAAGCGGGTTCTGAGCATCCTCTGGCGCGGTCGATTCTTTCTGAGGCTGAAATGGTGGGCAAGATTCCACCTGCCGAACACTTCGAAGCCCGCACTGGGCGGGGTGTGCTGGCACAATATAACGGCAG
>JBBRAT010000033.1:0-46411 GCA_038206515.1 Anaerolineales bacterium
GCGGCACCTTCGCGAACATCAATGTGGCAAATGGCGCTACCCCCGCCAGCCAGGCAACCTTTGACTTCAAGGGCGTCAATGCTTACTCGGTAGACGTCTCGGACGCCACCAAAGCCGGCAAGTACATGACCACCGTCAGCACCGCGCTTGACAAAGTTACCGCAGCCATGTCTGACCTGGGCGCTTTGATGAAACGTCTTTCTTCCAAGGAAGACCAGACCTCTTCTGCCCGCATCAGCGTGGAAGCCTCCTACAGCCGCATTATGAACGCGAACATGGCTGAAGAACAGGTGAACTCTTCCAAGCATCAAATCCTGCAGCAGACGGCGACCGCAATGTTAGCCCAAGCGAACCAGGCTCCTCAGTTCTTACTCTCGCTGTTCCGCTAGACCGTAAGTAGTTCAACAGGGGGATGAGAGCAACGGCTTTCATCCCCCTTCCTGCAGCAAGATCAACAATATTTTCCTCTTTTCGTCATGGTTTTGCTGCACTTTGGCAGAACCATGACGAAAAATACATTAGAAAGCAGGTGTACCATGCTCAATTCCCTCAGCAATTCCCTCGGCATGACCACAGACCCCGACCTGAAAGGGTTAGCGCCTACCTTCCAGACTGCCATTTCCACCATTCTGGATACGGAAAGCCAGCCGATCAAGGACGCGCAGGCAGCCAAAGACGCCCTCGCCATCCGCAAAGGGATGTACACCGACATCAAGACCAGCCTGGATACCCTGCAAGCCTCCATGAAGGCGCTAATCAGCACGGATGACACCTTCTTGCTGAAACCCACCCCCAAAATGACCGTTACCCCTGGCGTCACCGGCGCGACCGTGCTTTCCGCCACGATGGGGACCAGCGCGTCCTACGCCGATTACAACATCACCGTCAACCACCTGGCTAAGGCGCAAACCCGCGTCTCCATCCCGTTTATCAGCCCGGAAATTGCCCTCGGCAAAAGTGGATTGATCTGGCTGGGCGGGGATGGCAGCACGCAGACCGCTACCGTTGCCCCGGCTGACCCCAATGTCGCCGCCGCGGGCGTCAGCGCCGTTGCCACCGGTCAGCGCGAACTGGGAACGGGCGCTTATTCCGTCCAAATCCGCGACCTGAACGGCGTCAAGCAGTTCCGCATGGTCAACGCCGATGGGCAGACCGTCTCGGTTGCCTCCACCGCTGGAGATAACACCTTCACTACCAACTGGCAGAGCGTCTCGGCTGCCAGCAGCACCTACAACACGGGTCGCGGGATGACCTTTGATTTGAATTCAAACGCCGCCCCCGGCAGCACTGCCGTCAACTACGTTGCCAAGGGCGTGTCTGTTTCCATCAACGCCACCGACACCATGCGCACCATCGTCAACGCCATCAACGCCGCCAGCCAACCCGAAGGGCGCGAGATGAAAGCCAGCATCATCGGCAACCAGCTGGTATTTGCCGCCGCCTCTACCGGTCTCAATCACACCATGATCTACACCGATGGCACCAGCAACGGCGGATTGGGCTTTACCAATACCGACCTGCAAGCTGCCGCAGACGCTGACCTCACCGTCAACGGCTTGCACCTCACCCGTTCCTCCAACAACAACCTGACGGATGTGGCGGATGGCGTAACGCTGAGCCTGGCGGCGGATTCCGAAAACAAATCTGCGCTGCTCAGTGTAGCGGCGGATAATGCCAAATCCGCGGGGGGCGTGCAGAACTTTGTGAAGAACTTCAACGCCACCTTCAAATATTTGACCGATAAGATGGCATCCACCAGCAAGGTAGATCCCACCACCAACAAGACGACCTATACGCGCGGCGGGCTGGCAGGGGATGACGTCTTCCGCACCCTGCGCTCCAAGATGCTTTCCACGATGAGCGCGCGCGCCGATAACGCCGGCTCGTTCAAGCGCCTGAGTGACATTGGCATCAGCTTTGATAAAAACCTGGTGATGACGGTGGACAATACCAAACTGCAAGACGCGCTCACCAACCACGCCAGCGACCTTTCCGCCCTGCTGGATACGGTCATGGGCAAATTCAACACCACCCTCTCTTCCTTCACCGGCGGCACCGGCAGCTTGCAGCGCAACCTGTCTTCGATGGATACCCAAACCAAAAACTTCACCCAGCGCATGACCAGCTATCAAAAGACCCTGGACTCGCGCAAGAAGTCGTTGATTAACGAGTACCTGACCATGCAGAGCGAGCTTGCCAACCTGGGCAGCCAGGCGCAGTCCTACGGCTTCAACATTGACCAGAGTTATTAAGAAGAGAATTTTTGGTCCGGCTAAGCCATCTCCATATTCGCAGGGATGTCTCAGTCGCGTAGTGGCTTCCGGCAGGAAGCCCAACCATCATCAGCCAATTTTTATTTTGCACGGAAAATTTCCTGACCGCCACCAGGCTTCCTGCCGGAAGCCACTATACGGACTGGAACGCCTAAGCAGGAACGAATTTTTACAGAAGGGAAGTATTGAGCTATGGCAGACAGTGTAATTACCCCCATTGGAGCAGTGGAAGGCGATAAATCGCGCACGGAAGCCGTTTATCAGATGATGATGCAGTATCACAGCAGCGAGGCAGTGATGACCCGCCGCGCCGCCGCCGAAGCCGCCGATGTGCAGCAATCCCAAAAGACTGCTGACCAGCCCGCGTCTCAGCAGCCCGCCAAGCCGGAAAAACCCGCCGACTTGCCCGTCACCCAACCCATGAATGAAGCCAACGTGATGCTGAAATTCATGGTGGACGATAAAAACAACGTCACCATTTACGTGGTAGATAAGTCCACGCGCAAAGTGCTGCGCAGCATCCCGCCCAGCGAAGTCAACAATCTGCGCGCGGGCGACCTAATTAAACTGCTGGCCTAACGGCGGATTGCACGCCCTGCCGCCCTCAAGTTTTGCCCGGCGCAGCCGATACTTTATTTATAGTCACTCAAATTCGTTGTTCGCTTAGAGGAGTTCACATGTACCAAGCTGCTTACCGCTCACAATACCGGCAACAAGAAGTGATGGGCGCCAGCCCCCTGCACCTGGTGGTGATGGCTTACGACTTAGCCATTTTGGCATGTGAGCAAGAAAACTTCGAAAAAGCCGTCAAAACCATCTCTGTTTTGCGGGATGCGCTTGATTTTGACTACCCTGAAGTCTCGCTAGGCTTGTTCCGCGTCTATCAGTGGTGCCTGGATGCCATCCGCAAAGGCGATTACGCCTCCGCCCTGTCTGCCATGCGTGAACTGCGGGATGCCTGGCGCACCACCGAAAAGACCCTCATGTCCAATACCGCCAACGCCCGTGCCAACGTCACCTACACTAACAGCGCCAGCCCCCTCCCCTAACTCTTAACTTCCCTCCCTAAACGACCCCTTCGCCTCCCCGCTTCTCTGCCGAGTGGGGAGGCGTTTTTAATGACTCATACGCCCCGAAACAGATACTTCTCAACCTCCCAAGTCCGCGTAGCGGCGCACTGCGTGCGCCTGTCACAATTCAGGAGAATCGCGTTTCCGCCAGGAAATAACTCGTATCAACTGCCTGGGCGCACGCCGTGCGCCACTACGCGGATTGGGCAAAATTTCACCTTCACAAATGGGGTACAATATCCTGCAGGAGGGCAAGATGAGCGAAATCCTTTTAAAAGTATTCCCTGGGCGGCACGTGGAGCTGGAACTGCGCTACGAGTCCGGCGAAAGGGAAACCCTCTCCCTGGATGTCGTCCCTGATGCGTTTGCCGACTTTGACAATGCCTTCTTAGGCGAGTCCACTGCTCTGGCAAAGGCAATTTTAGGACACAGCGCGGGCGATACCGTCACCTATCAGGCGGGCGACTGGGTGCGTGTGCGGATTCTGGCAGTGCTGCCGGAATGGCGCGCCACCCCCGCCGACCATTCCAAGCGCCGTGAAGAAGTGGAACGCAAAGCAGCCGAAAAGTCCGATACGACCAGCGCCATCCTGTTTGCCTCTTCCTTTAATGGCAAATGGGGCGATTATGACCCCTCCACCTTACAGGGCGATGAGGAAGAAGAGACGTAACCGTTACAAAAATTCCTTTGTTTTTTGATACAATAGAACCATCATATCCCTTATAGGGGGAACGAACAAAGGAGCAACCTATGACCGAACTGCATGGCTTTACCCTGCTGCGCGAAGAACGCATCGCAGAACTCAACACCCTGGCGCGCATCTATCGCCACGTCAAAACCGGCGCGGAGCTGCTTTCCCTCATCAACGAGGACGAAAACAAAGTCTTTGGCGTCACCTTCCGCACTCCTCCGCCTGATTCTTCGGGCGTGGCGCACATTATGGAACATTCTGTCCTGTGCGGCTCGCGCAAATACCCCGTCAAAGAACCCTTTGTCGAACTCATCAAAGGCTCGCTCAATACCTTCCTGAACGCCTTCACCTACCCGGATAAAACCTGCTACCCGGTCGCCAGTCAAAACCTGCAAGATTTCTATAACCTGATTGATGTCTACCTGGACGCGGTCTTTTATCCGCTGCTTTCGCCCTATACCCTCGATCAGGAAGGCTGGCATTACGAACTGGAAGACCCACAGGGCACAGTTTCGTATAAGGGCGTGGTCTTTAACGAGATGAAGGGCGCGTATTCCCAGCCGGATGGGGTTCTCTCGGACCAGATTCAACGCTCGCTGTTCCCGGATACGCTGTATGCTTTCGATAGCGGCGGCGACCCGGCGGTCATCCCCACCCTCACCTACGAGACGTTCAAAGCCTTCCATGAGCTGTATTATCACCCCTCCAACGCGCGCATTTTCTTCTATGGGGATGACAACCCCGACAAACGTCTGGAATTGATGGATGCCGCCCTTTCCGCGTTCCAAGCCGTCAGCGTACCCTCTCAAATTCCGCTGCAACCCGTCTTTGATGCCCCACGTCATGTGGAAGCCGCTTACGAAGTGGAAGAGGGACAGCAGAACGCCCAAGAATTTGTGACGGTCAACTGGCTGCTGCCTGAAAATAAAGACCCCGAACTTGCCCTGGGGCTGACCGTGCTGGAGCAAGCCCTCATCGGCACGCCCGGCAGTGAACTGCGCCGCGCGTTGATTGATTCCGGGCTTGGCACCGACCTGGCGGGCAGTGGACTTTCTACCGACCTGCGTCAGATGTTCTTCTCCACCGGCCTGCGCGGCGTGCAAGCAGGCAAAGCGCAAGACGTGGAAGCCCTCATCACCCAAACCCTGCAAAAACTCGCCATGGAAGGGTTAGACCGCGCTAACCTGCTGGCTGCCCTCAACACGGTGGAATTTCACCTGCGCGAGAACAACACCGGCGGCTTCCCACGCGGGCTGGCATTGATGATCCGCGCGCTGGAAACCTGGTTATATGACGGCGACCCACTCGCCCCGCTGGCGTTTGAAGCTCCCCTGCAATCCATCCGCGCCCGCTTAGAGAGCGGCGAACCCTACTTTGAGCATCTGATCGAAGCCTATTTGGTGAACAACACCCACCGCACCACCGTGTTGCTCAAGCCGGATGCTGCCCTGGCAGAACGCCGCGCCGCCGCCGAAGCCGAAGCCCTGGCAAAAGCCCAAGCCGCCCTCTCTGAAGGTCAACGCCTGGCGATTATCGAAAACGCGCGCACCCTGCACCGCCGCCAGGAAACGCCCGATACCACCGAAGCCCTCGCCACCATCCCCATGCTTGGGCGCGATGACCTCGACCCGCAAATCCGCGCCCTCCCCAGCCAGTGGATGGAGCAGGAAGGCGGCGCAGGCATCCTCTTCCATGACCTGTTCACCAATGGCATCCTCTATCTGGATTTAGCCTTTGATATGCACACCTTATCGGCGGATCTGCTGCCCTACATGCCGCTGTTTGGGCGCGCATTGATTGAAACCGGCGCGGGCGAGCAAAACTTTGTGCAGCTCTTGCAGCGCATCGGTCAAAACACCGGCGGCATCCGTCCCAACACCCTGGTTTCCGCCGCGCGCCTGAAAGCCAAAAGCGTGGCATATTTCATCCTGCGCGCCAAAGCCATGACCCCCCAAACCGGCGACCTGCTGACGATTTTGCGGGATGTGCTGACCAGCGCGCACCTGGATGACCGCGAGCGCATCAAGCAAATGGCGTTAGAAGAAAAAGCCTCGATGGAGGCGCACCTATCCAGCGCGGGGCATGTCTTTGTCAACACCCGCCTGCGCGCCCACTTTGACGAATCCGCCTGGGCATCCGAGCAGATGGGCGGCGTTTCCTATTACGCCTTCCTGCGTGACCTGACGGCGCGTATCGACTCGGATTGGCAGTCCATTCAAGCTGCCTTCGAGCGCATCCGCAGCACGCTGTTCACCCGCGCCAACGCGATTGCCAACGTCACCCTGGATGCCGCCAACTTTGCTGCCCTGCAGCCCCAAATCAGCCAATTCCTCGCCGAGCTGCCGCAAGGTACGCCCGCCCGCGCCGAATGGCAGATCACCCCGCTGCCCGCCTCGGAAGGGTTAGCCGTCCCCAGTCAGGTGAATTACGTGGGCAAAGGCGCGAATCTGTTCCACCTGGGCTACGAGCTGAATGGCTCCGCCTTCGTCATCATCAACTACCTGTACGGCGCGTGGCTGTGGGATAAAATCCGCGTGCAGGGCGGCGCGTATGGCGCGTTCTGCTCCTTCGATAGCCAATCTGGCGTGCTGACCTTCCTTTCGTACCGTGACCCGAACATCACCGCCACCCTGAACGCCTTTGACGAGACCGCCGCCTACCTCCAATCCATTGACCTCAGTGATGGCGAGATGGTCAAGTCCATCATCGGCACGATTGGCGACCTGGACGCTTATCAGCTGCCAGACGCCAAGGGTTACACCGCCCTGCGCTTCACCCTGCTCGGCACCACCGATGCGGAACGCCAACGCCTGCGTGACGAAGTCCTCTCTGTCCATCTTGAAGACTTCCACGCCTTTGGCGCAGCCCTCGAGCGGATGCAATCACAATCTGCCATCGCCGCCCTTGGCTCTGCCGAAGCCCTCGAATCCGCCCAGATATTCGAGACCGTGCAAAAAGTATTATAGGAAGGCATTTACAGATATGCTCTCAAGCCTCTTGCGCAATCGCAACCTTTACTGGATAAATCTGACCCTGATCCTGTTGCACGAACTGGACGCGGCGTATCGCCAGGAATGGCAAATTACCCAACTCCCCCTGACGATAGACCTGTTCTTGCTCGTCAGCGCGCTGCTGATCCCCATTGCCTTATGGGGGTTGATAGCATTGGCGCGTCACCAACAACAAGGGGTGTATTACTCGCTCTTTATGGCGCTGTTTGGGATCACAACCTTTATGCTGCACCTGAGCAGCCCGGCATCTTTCGGGACAGTGGTATCGCAGGGCATCCTGTGGGCGGTGCTGGCATTTTCGGTATTGCAGGGTGGGGTGGCCATCCGCACCTTGCTGCACCTCTCCCGTTCAGGCAAGATGCGCGGCAATCGCACCAGCCGCGTGTCAGATTTATAGAGGTTTGCATGGACATCTTCGAGGCAATCTTTCAACGTCATTCGGTGGATGCGCTGCGCCCTGACCCAATTCCGCGCGCGCTGACCGAGCAGCTGCTGGCAGCCGCCGCGCAAGCCCCCAACCATTTCCGCGTGCGCCCGTGGCGGTTTATCGTCCTGGAAGGGGACGCGCGCCGCACATTAGCGGATGCGCTCGCGGCTGCCTTTGCGCGCCGCAACCCTGCCGCCGCCGCCGAAGCCCTGGAAAAAGAAGCGCAAAAAGCCTACCGCGCCCCGCTGGTGATCGTCATCGCTGCGGATTTGCCCAGCGAGCCGCGCGTTTTAGAGTTTGAAAACGTCCTGGCTGCCGGAGCGGCCGTCCAAAATCTGCTGTTGGCGGCGCACGCCCTGGGCTTGGGCGCAAAATGGCGCACCACCGGCTCTGGCAGCTATGAACCCGAAGTCCACGCTGCTTTGGGACTACTCCCAGAGCAGCCCATCGTGGCGGTAGTCTATGTTGGCTATCCGCAGCAACCCACCCCTGCCCCGGAGCGTCCTTCGTTTGAGGAAAAGACCACCTGGATGTAAAGTAAATTAGGGTGGTGTTATTCGAGTTGCGGTAAAGCTGCAACTCGAATAACACCACCCTACTTCTCAAAGCCTCTAAATTATTCTTTTTTACTTGTATTGGAGACGTATTGACGCAAAATTCTTTGCAGCCCATTGAAATTGTTGGCTTAGGCGGCTCGCTGGCGCATGATTCTAGCAGCCTGGCAGCCTTAAAAATCGCCCTGCGCGGCGCAGAAGACGCTGGCGCGCGCGTCACCCTGTTTGATATTCGTACCCTCGACCTGCCCCTCTACTACCCCGGCATTGCCATTCCTCCCGCCGCGCAAGAGCTGGCGGATGCGGTACAGCGCGCCCAGGGCATGATCTGGTCCTCCCCGCTTTATCACGGCACCGTGAGCGGCTCCTTCAAAAACGCGGTGGACTGGCTGGATTTACTCCGCAATGTTGACCCGCCCTTCCTGGCGGATAAAATCATCGGACTCATCAGCACTGCCGGCGGTATTCAGGGCTTGCAAGCCATCAACACCATGGAATTTTGCGTGCGCGCCCTGCGTGGCTGGGCAGTCCCCCTGGTTATGCCCATCACCCGCGCCTGGGAAGCCTTTGATGAACAGGGGCAAGCCCGTGACGAGCAGATCCAACGTCTACTGATGCTTTTGGGCAGCGAAGTGGTGCGCGCCTCCACCCAGTTCTCCAGGCATGGTTTTTGTGATTATTCCTCCGGTGCAACCAATTAACCCATGACCCCTGCGCTTGAATTTGACCTGGCGATCTTTGGCGGCGGACTGGCGGGCGTATCGGCTGCGCTGGTGGCGTTACAGCGCGGCTTGCGCGTCTTTTTGGCGGAACCCACCGACTGGATCGGCGGGCAAATCACCGCGCAAGCCGTTTCCGCGCTGGATGAACACGAATATATCGAAACGTTCGGCGGCACAGCCCTCTACACCCAGTTCCGCCAGGCGGTGCGCGCGGCGTATGGCGGCGTAACCAACCCCGGCAACGGCTGGGTATCCCGCCTATGCTTTGAGCCGCGCGTGGGATTAAAAATCCTGCAAGAGTGGCTCAAGCCTTATCAACAGACTGGTCAGCTGACCCTCTGGCTGCGCTGCGTCCCCACCCAGGCAGAGGTACGCGCCGGGCAAATCCACTCCGTCACCGTCCACCGCCTGGGCGCGGAACCGTGCCCTCTCTTCGCCCCCTATTTTGTAGACGCCACCGAACTCGGCGACCTGCTGCCCCTGGTCGGCGCGCCCTACGTCACCGGCGCGGAGAGCTTTGAGGATACCCACGAGCCAGACGCGCCCACCGATGGAGCCCACCTGGAGCGCGTGCAGGGCTTCACCCACTGCTTCCTGGTGGAATACCGCCCCGGCGAAGACCATACCCTCCCGCATCCGCCCAGTGGCTATGCGCAGTGGCGCGACCGTCAGCCCTTCTCCCTCATCCTCACCCTGCGCGGCGGCGGACGCAAACGCTTCCCCGTCTTTGATGGCGACCTGCCTTTTTGGGAATACCGCCGCCTGTATCACGCCGCCCAATTCGCCGACCCTGCCCGCCCCTTTGACGTTGCCCTCATCAACTGGGATTCAAACGACTATCACGACCTTGGCTTGCTGGATCAGCCCGCTGCAGAAGTGACCCGCGCCCTGCAATCCGCGCGTGACCTGTCGCTCGCCTTCCTGTATTGGCTGCAAACCGAAGCGCCCCATGACGATGATCAGGGCTGCGGGTTCCCCGGCATGCGCCTGTTGACGGATGCCCTCGGCACCCCTGACGGCTTGGCGCAGTACCCTTACATCCGCGAAAGCCGCCGCCTGATCGGACTCACCCGCGTCACCGAGCAGCAAGTCATCGCCCCGCTTGAATCACCCCAGACTGCCCGCGCTCCATTCTTCCCCGATTCGGTCGGCTTGGGCTACTATCCGCTGGATTTGCACCGCTGCGTGAATGACGGTGGCATCAAGCCGGATTTGCCCGTCAGCCTGCCCTATCAAATTCCGCTGGGGATGATGCTCTCGCCCACCGTCAGCAACCTGATCGCCGCGGGCAAGTGCGCCGCCACCACCCACCTGACCAACGGAGCGTATCGCCTGCATCCCACCGAATGGGCGATGGGCGAAGCCGCCGCTGACCTGGCTGCCTACTGCCTGGCAAATGCCTGCGCGCCCGCCCAGGTACGCAGCCAGCCCGCTCATCTGCGCGCCCTGCAAGCCCAGCTGATCCAACGAGGCACGCCCCTGTATTGGACGCCCGACCTGCCCGCCACTGACCCCGATTTTGCCGCCGTTCAGCGCGCCCTGGCAACCTTCGGCTTGCCCGCAGCTTCCGCCCGCGCCCAGCAGATAGAAATCACCCCGGATGCGCCCGTCAACGCGGATTTGGCATCCCCAGACCCTGCCATGAGTTTGCGAGAGGCGTGCCGGAGATCACCCCACCCTGGCGAGAAGATCACTCGCCTGTCCCTCCCCGTAGAACAGGGAGGGGGATAAGGAAAGGGCAGTGTCTTACCCTCTCTGCTTACGGGCAGAAGAATAGGAAAAAGGCAGTGTCTTACCCTCCCTGTTCTACGGGGAGGGACAGGCGAGCGGTCTTCTCGCCAGGGTGGGGTGATCTTCTCTCTGCGAGTAGGGTTGCCTGAACAATTATTATTTTCTTTCAAGGCATCTTATGAATTCACACACTGCGCCGCTCATCCCCGCTGACCCACAACCCGCCTCCCGCGCCTCCGCCTGGTGGAAGGATGCCATCGCCCTGCCGTTCCTCATCACCCGCCTCGCCTGGCTGCTGACTGGCGCGCTCGCCTGGGGAACGCTCGCCCCCAACGTCACCTACCTCGATTATTTCAAGCGCGGCGGCTTCCTGACCCGCATCTTTTGGCTGGATATTTTCGCCCATTGGGACGCGAAATATTACCTTGCCATTGCCCAGCAGGGCTATCAGCCCAGCGCGGATTTCACCCAACGGTACACCGCCCTGGCATTTTTCCCGCTCTACCCGTACCTGGTGCGCAGCGTGGGCTGGTTGGGCGTTCATCTGCCTGATTCCGCCGTGTTATTCATCGGCATCTTGTTTTCCAACCTGTGTTTTTTGATCGGCGTGTTAATGGTGTATCGCATCGCCACCCGGCAGCTTGCCTTACCCGACCAAACCGCGCGGCGCGCCCTGCTGTTGCTCTTTGCCTTCCCCACCAGCTTCTTCTTTGGCAGTTTTTACACCGAAAGCCTGTTTTTTGCCCTCTCCGCGCTGGCATTCTGGCTGGCATTTGACCAGCGCTGGTGGTTGGCAAGCCTGGCAGCCGCCGCGGCCGTCCTCACCCGCAATCAGGGGCTGATGGTCGCCGCCGTGCTGCCGTTCGTCTACCTGGCTGCCTGCGGTTGGCAAATCCGCCGCATCCGCCTGAATATCCTCTGGTTCGCGCTGCCGGGGGTCGCCCTGCTGGCGCACCTGCTCTCCCTCTATCCGCTGACCGGCTCATTCCTCGCCCCCTATCTGGCGCAATACGCCTGGGGACGCGGCACGCAAGGACCGCTGGCGGGCATCCTGGCGCAGCTGGCAGGCGCATCCCTGGACGTCTTCAAAACGGATGCCGTGCTGCTGATCCTGTTTGTGATCTGCGCCCTCTGGCTGATAGCAAAATGCCCGCCGCGCCTCAAACTGCTGGGCGCGTATGCCCTGGGGCTGTGCCTGATGCCCATCGCCACCGGCTCGCTCGTCTCGGTGGGGCGATTCTTGCTCGTCATCTTCCCGGTTTTCCTGCTCCTGGCGGATAAACTCCCCACCCGCCTCTACCAAATCCTGCTGGGGGTGTTCTTCGCCATGCAAATCCTCTTTTTTGCCGCCTGGTCCCTGTTTTATTGGGTGGGATAAACCGACTTTTCTTACCGCGTCTCTCTGGCGAACCCGCCCTGCAAATTCCCTGGCTCTAATTGGCGCAAACGGGTTGAGAAATTGGCGGTGGTGGTACACGGCAGGGGCGCATCCCAACATTCTTGCCCCTGGGTGGGGAGGTACACCCGCAAGCCGCTGGCGGTTTGTTTTTCGGTCACTGCCGCGTGGCTGCGCGCCTGCTCCGGCAAGGAGTATTCCACCGGCGGCAGCCAGAGCAATTTCCGGCTGAGGTTATTGGAAAAATGATTGGGCGAAATCCACAACGAGACGGCGATCACCACCGCCAGGGCAAGCAGGTCTGCCCGCCGCAATCCGCTGCTTTCCGCCATGCGCAGCGCATTCAGCAGCGCAGAGGCGAGCAAGATCCAAAATAATGCTCCGGCAAAGCGAAACGAAGGGGCTAAATTAAACCAGGCAGCCAACGCCAGCCCGCTGACCAACGCCAAAGCCAGCGCGCCCGCATCCATCCGTAGGCGGCTGCGTCCCCATTGGCGCAAGACTGCCCAGACCGCGCCCTGCGCCAGCCAAAGCGCCGCCGCAAAATAAAACGCCTGGCGCGTATCAGAGGGGAAGGTGTTCCACCAACGCGCCAGCCAGACGAAATCAGCGGTATACGGGATGGAGGCATCCACCGTGCGCGCCCAGACCGCGATCACCTGATACGACCCCAGCGCAAGCGCATCCGGGATTTTCCACGCCACCGGGAAAGACACCGTCAGGTTGGGGTACGCCAGGTAACCGGTGAAAATCACGCTGCGCAGCATCCAGGGAATCAGGAAGGCGGCGGTAATCCCCAGCCACCCCAGCCAGGCGCGAATCTGCCCCATTTGCGGCTGCTCTTTTGATCTCCGCCAGGGGATCATCCCAAACCGTCCAACGCTCACGCCCGCCATCGCCAACGCGCCCGCCGCCCCGAATACGCCAAAACTGAGCTTAACGCACGCCCCGCCCGCGAACAAGATCACCATTTGCGCGGCGTGCGCCAGGAACTGCTCGCGCGTCAGGCTGGGGTCAAACAGGCGCAAAATCCCCGCGCCCAGCACGATCTGCAAGAAAAACACCAGCGGATCGGGCGAATACGCCACAATATACGCCGTGCTGACCTCTAAAAGCACGACCGGGGTCATCACCGCCCAAAAGAACGCCACGCGCCTGTCGCCCTCGCCGCGCAAAAGCGATAACATCCCCGCAAAACATTGGAGCATCAGCACATATGCCGGGATGGTGTTCGAAAGCCAGTAGCCGCGCCCCGCCAGCCAGCCCGCGTTCAGCACCGCCGAAAGCAAGAAGCTCGCGCTGTTGTTTGCCAGCGGACTGAATAAATTGCCCAGCCCCGGCACAATCGCATAGGCAGAGAACCACTTCACCGTTTGCAGGTGATACAGGGCATAATCCGAGTTTGGCGCGGAAAACAGCACCGTGTTGACCAGCATCCCCAGCGGCAAGAGGGCGAGCGCGGCGAACAGGAAGGCGGTTCGGCGGTCTTGTGCGCGCACAATGGCGATCACCCCCGCGCGGCGCAACCCCCAGCCCAACGCGCTGAGGATCATCAGCAAAATCAACGCGCCCAGCTGCACTGCAAAGAACAGATGAAAGACCTGCAAAATGCCTATCGCCACCAGCCACCCCGTCCAAAAGCAAGCGAACAGGCTGCTAATGCGGCTTTCTATTCGGATGGGCAAGAGCAAGCCGATGCCGGTGAACACTGCCACGAAAAAAAGAACATTGAGGGCGGTAAAAATCATGAAGAAAATCCCTGAAAAGCGCAAAATCGAGCGTTTCCATTATATGCGGGGGAGGGGGGGAAGTAAAGGAGAGGGCAAGCTCCATTTGCGCCTACCTGGATAAATATGCTACACTTATGCCTAGGGAGGACAATTATGCAACTGGATTCAGGCTTTACCGGAGCCAACGCCGCCTATCTGGAAGAGCAATACGAACGATATTTGCGTGACCCTGCCTCGGTGACGGCGGAGCTGCGCGCATTCTTTGAGCAGGCATCTGCCGGAGGCATTCCTTTGCCTGTGCCCATCCCGCCCGCATCCCCCGCCACTCCGTTGCTGCCCCAGGTGCATGACCTTGCCGAAGCCATCCGCCGGTATGGGCATTTCGCCGCGCAGCTAGACCCACTCGGCAGTCCGCCCCCTGGCGACCCTTCCCTGGAACTGGCGACCTACGGGCTGACGGAGGCAATGCTGGCATCGCAACCCGCCTCGTTGGTGGGCGGAGTGCAGGCAGAGGGCGCAGCCAACGCGCTGGAAGCCATCCGCCGCCTGCGGTCGCTGTATTCCGCGCGGGTGGGGCATGATTATTTGCAAATCCGCACCCCCGCCGAGCGGAATTGGCTGCGCGAAGCGGTGGAAAGCCGCCGCTTTGAGCAAACCCTGCCGCCCGCCGATGCCGAAGCTCTGCTGAATCGCCTGACCCAGGTGGAAACGTTTGAACATTTCCTGCAGCGCGCCTTCACCGCCAAAACCCGCTTCAGTATTGAGGGATTGGATATACTCGTCCCCATGCTGGATGCCATCCTCGGCATGGCGGCGAACGCGGGCATCCGCAGCGCGCTGCTGGGCATGGCACACCGCGGGCGGCTGAACGTCCTCACCCACTTGCTCGGCACGCCCTATAGCCAGATTTTGGCGGAATTTAAAGACCCGCTCCTGCGCGCCATGAAGGAAAACGAACCCAGCGGCTGGACGGGGGATGTGAAATATCACGCGGGCGCGCTCACCACCCTGGCATCCAACGCGGAGCGCGGCTTGCGCCTGACCCTGACGCCCAACCCCAGTCACCTGGAAGCGGTGAATCCGGTCATCTTAGGCATGGCGCGCGCCGCCGGAGATGTGCTTTCCGCGCGCGGGCTGCCCAAGTTTAACCCAGGCGTCACCCTGCCCATCCTCATTCACGGGGACGCGGCATTTCCGGCGCAGGGTGTGGTCAGCGAAACCCTCAACCTCTACTCACTGCCGGGTTACTGGACGGGCGGCAGCCTGCATATCATCGCCAACAATCAGGTCGGCTTTACCACCGACCCGCTGGAATCGCGCAGCACCCTGTTTGCCTCTGACCTGGCAAAGGGCTTCCGCATCCCCATCCTGCACGTCAACGCGGATGACCCCGAAGGCTGCCTGATGGCGGTGCGGTTGGCGTTTGCCTTCCGCCAAACCTTCCGGCGCGATTTTCTCATTGACCTGATCGGCTATCGGCGCTACGGGCATAACGAAGGGGATGAACCTGCCTTCACCCAGCCCGCAATGTACGCCCAAATTGCCGCGCACCCCACCGCCCGCCAATTATGGGCAACCGAACTGCAAACCCGCGCCCAAGTGACCCCCGAACATGCCCAAAACCTGTATGATGACGCCATGCGCGCCCTGCAGCATACCTTAGAAACGCTCAACCCGGAGGATCTGCGCCTGCCGGTTGCCAAACCCGCGCCGTCCGGGGCAGCCCGTCACGCCGAAACCGCCGTCTCACTGGAGACGCTGCGCGCCCTGAACGCCGCCCTCATCGCCTTGCCCGCCGGATTCAGCCTGCATCCCAGGTTAGCACGGGTGCGCAGCAAACGCCCCGCCCAGCTGGATGAACCCACCTGGCCCTCGGTGGATTGGTCCGCTGCGGAAGAGCTTGCGTTTGCCTCGCTGCTGGCAGAGGGCATCGCTATCCGCCTGACGGGGCAAGATGCGCAGCGCGGCACGTTCAGCCACCGTCACGCCGTCCTGCATGATGCCGTCACTGGGCAGACCTATACCCCGCTGCAATCCATCCCCGAGGCGCGGGCAGCCTTTGCCGTCTACAATTCGCCGCTATCCGAAGCCGCCGCCCTGGGATTTGAATTCGGCTATGATCTGCAATCCGCCGGACGCACGCCGCCCTGCCTGGTGATTTGGGAAGCGCAGTATGGGGACTTCATTAATAACGCTCAGACGATGGTAGATGAATTTATCGCCACCGCGCGCGACAAGTGGGGTCAGCGACCGGGGTTGGTGCTGCTGCTGCCACACGGCTCAGAAGGGCAAGGACCCGACCATTCCTCCGCCCGTCCGGAACGCTTCCTCAACCTGGCAGTGGATAATAACCTGCGCGTGGCAAATTGCACCACCGCCGCGCAATATTTTCACTTGCTGCGCCGTCAGGCGTTGCTGCTCCAGCGTGACCCGCTGCCGCTGGTGGTCCTCACGCCCAAAAGCCTGCTGCGCCACCCGCTGGTGTCATCTGCGCCGCAAGAATTTAGCGCGGGTCGCTTCCAGCCGGTCATGGATCGCCGCGCCGCGCCAAATTCCAGTCTGCCGGATGCAAGCGGCATCACCCACCTGGTGATTGGCTCCGGCAAGGTGACCATTGACCTGCTTACCCATCCCGAAACGGTGAACCATCCTGAAATTGCCGTCATTCGCCTGGAACAGCTCGCCCCCTTCCCGATGGAGGAGCTGCGCGCCGTCCTCAGCCGATACCCGAACGCCCAGCGCATCACCTGGGCGCAGGAAGAGCCGGAAAACATGGGCGCGTGGGAGGCAATCCGCGCTCATTTACAAGAAGCCGCGGGGAATTTGTCCGTGCATTGTGTGGCGCGCGCCCGCTCCGCCGCCCCCGCCGAAGGCAGCGCCACCCTACATGCCTATCATCAGGATGCGCTGCTCAGAAGGGTGATGGGGTAGATTGAGGAATTATGTCAGAAGACGATGAAGTCATCATTTCCGCAAGCATAAAACGCTGGATTGCCTCGGATGCGCGTATCATGCGCAAACAGTTGACCCCCGCCGAGAATCGCCTCTGGCAAGCCTTACGCTGTAAAAGAATGTGTGGGGTGAAATTTCGCAGGCAGCATCCTATCGCCCCATACATTGCGGATTTCTACACGCATGCGCTGAAATTGGTGATTCAGGTGGATGAGGGCGCATTCACCAACCGACCTGATTTTGACTCAGGCGAAAGAGAATATCTGGAATCGCGCGGTCTCAAAGTCGTTCACTTCCGCGCCAATCAGATATGTACTGATTTTTATTCGGTAATCGCGGAAATCAGGAATATTGTGGAAGCGTTGATCGTCATCAAAGTGACGAAGAATCCTCATCCCTGGTAAAAGCGATTCTTTCAGAGCGCTAATTACGTGGTTTGCCGAGATTTCCTCTTACCCCAGCCCTTGTCTCCCCGGCGAGTAAGATTGTTCGCCAAGGGAGAAAAGGGATACTGCGAAGCCGAGGGACAGAGCGGGCAAGCAAGAAATATGGCGATATTGCTAATGTGACACTGTCAAGAGCAGTCACCTGATTGAGTAATTAAGGAGAACCAAGACCATGACCATTGAACTGAAAGTGCCTGAAATGGGCGAATCGGTGATCGAAGCCAGCGTAAGCCGTTGGCTCAAGCAAGTCGGCGATGAAGTGACCCCAGGCGAAGCCCTGGTTGCACTCGAAACCGACAAAATTACGCTGGAAGTCAGCGCGCAGCAGGCGGGCAAATTGGCGCGGATTGACCACCCGGCAGGGGACACGGTGCGCGTGGGCGAAGTCTTGGCGCTCATTGAGGACGGTCAGGCAATGCCTCAACCGCCTGCCGTGCCGCCTACTACGCAAGCGCAGTCCGCGCAAGCAGCGCAACCCTCCGCACAGCCTGTCCAATCCACGCGGCAAACCGAGCTTGATAAACCTCTGGAAGGGGTATTGCGTGAAGAAGGCGTGCCGCCAGGCAATCCGCCCACCCCACAAGCCGCCGCCGAAGTGGAACAGAAAGCCGTTACGAGTGGCGAAAGCCTCTTTTTGGGCGATGCTCCCCTCACCGAAACCAGCGTCACGCCAGTAGCCAAACGCCTGGCGGACGAAAAGGGCGTGGATTTGCATCAGGTGACTCCGGCACGCGGGGAGCGCATCACCCGCCAGGATGTGGAAACCTGGCTGCTCAAACATCCCGCGCAAGCTGCTCAATCGGATGAATTGCCAGAAATCCCCGCCACGCCGCCGGAAGGGGGCTTAGGGTCTGCCATATCTGGGCGGAACACCTCCAGCGAGCTTGACCCTGACTCGCGCAATGCAGAGGAAGAGGAGGATTTGCCTTCCAGCCAGCCTTTATCCGCAGATGCGCCGGCGCACGTCATCCTGCGCAGTATGAATCAGGCACAAGCCGCTGCCGCGCCTGCGGTATCCCCCTCCACCGAGGTGGCTATGCGTAAAGAAGGGGTCGCGCCCACCGTCCCTGCTTCCCCCATCCCATCCACGCCCGCGGATGCCACTCCTCAGCCTTCCCCATTGGCTATGCGCAGTCCAGCCGACCCGCGCGGCGAGCAGCGTATCCGCATCAGCCGCCGCCGCCAGACCATCGCCCGCCGCCTGGTCGAAGCCCAACACACCGCCGCCATGCTCACCACCTTTAACGAGATTGACCTGTCCGCCGTTATGGATTTGCGCAAACGCCGCCGCGAGTGGATGAAGGAGCATTTTAGCGTAGACCTGGGCTTTATGTCCTTCTTTGTACGCGCCTCCGTCAGCGCGCTCAAAGCCTTCCCGCGCGTCAATGCCGAAATCCAGGGCGAGGAATTCGTTCTCAAACAGTATTACGACATTGGCATTGCGGTTGGCGCGGAAGAAGGGCTGGTCGTCCCCGTCCTGCGTTCGGCGGATCAGATGAGCTTTGCCCAAATTGAAAAAGCCATCCGCCAGTTTTCCGAGAAGGCAAAAAACCTCTCGCTCACCCTGGAAGACCTGCGCGGCGGCACGTTTACCATCACCAACGGCGGCGTGTTCGGCTCACTGCTCTCTACCCCCATTCTCAACCCGCCCCAGGTCGCCATTTTGGGCATGCACCGCATCCAAGACCGCGCGGTGGTGGTGAAGGGCGAAATTGTCATCCGCCCGATGATGTACGTTGCCCTCTCGTATGATCACCGCATTGTGGATGGTCGCGAAGCCGTGCAATTCCTGGTGCGCATCAAGGAATTGCTGGAAGACCCTGAGAGTCTGTTATTGAGCTAATTTTGATCGATATAGGTTCTATTCTATTTTGACACGCCGCCAAAATAGAGTACAATCAGCAGCAATAAGGGAAAACGTAGTCGCCTAAGTTCGTGTAGCGGCGCACTGCGTGCGCCCATTGGAGAATTAAGGGAATCGTGGGTAATCAGAAAATAACTTGTGATATGCTTGGGCGCACGCAGTGCGCCACTACACGGACTTAGGTGATTAAGCAGCAACAGATTTATTATCATTTCTTACAGGAGATTGTTTCATGCAACCAACGCGAGATCGTGTTGATCCGCAGCAGCAAAACACCACGCCCCTGCGCCGCCCATCCTGGATTCGGGTGCGCGCGCCTTCTGGCGAAACCTACGAGTGGCTGCAAAGCCTGATGCGTCAGAAGTCGCTGCACACCGTCTGCGAAGAAGCGGGCTGCCCCAACCTGGGCGAATGTTGGGGAGCTGGCACGGCTACCTTTTTAATGTTAGGGGATGTTTGCACCCGCACCTGCGCCTTTTGTGACATCAAGCGCGGTCGCCCAGCCGTGATGGACTTTTTGGAGCCAGAGCGGGTGGCGCAAGCGGTGCATGCCATGAACCTGCGCCACGCCGTCATCACCTCCGTCAACCGCGATGACCGCAAAGATGGCGGCGCGCCCATTTTCGCTATGGTCATCGAGCGCATCCGCGCCCTGCAGCCCGGCTGTTCCATCGAAGTCCTCATCCCTGACTTTAAAGGCAGCGCGGAAGCCTTGCGGATTGTCATGGCAGCCCGCCCCGAAATCCTCAACCACAACGTAGAGACGGTGCCGCGCCTATTTAAGCAGGTGCAGCCGCAAGATCGCTACGAATGGGCGCATGCCACCCTCAGCCACGCCAAGCAAATTGAACCCGAAGTCCTCACCAAATCGGGCATCATGCTGGGCTTAGGCGAAGAAATGGACGAGGTCAAGGGGGTGATGACCGATCTGCGCAGCTGGGGGGTGGATATTTTGACCATTGGGCAATATTTGCAGCCCTCGCGCCAGCATATCGCCATCTCACGCTATTACACCCTGGAAGAATTTCAGGAATTAAAGGAATTTGGCTTGAGGATCGGCTTTCAGTGGGTCGAAAGTGGTCCCCTGGTGCGCTCCTCCTACCACGCCGGCGAGCAGGTGCGCGCCCTCAGCGCGGTGCATCGCCAGTTGTATGCGTAAATTAATTGATTCTTCTATTCAAAAAATGGCTTTGCTATTTTTTTGAATAGAAGAATTTTTCTCACCTTACACTTTCGCAAAGTCACCTAAAGGAATTATTAACTAAAAAGACTGCGTTTGCCCGTAAAATGGACGACAGATGAACAGCGCAGTCGCCCCTCTTACGCAGTTAAATTTACACCTGAACGAAGGCAGCAGTACAGCGGCCCGGTCGTGTTTGGCTACGCATCCAACGCCTGCCGGGCAGTGTGACCCATCGCCCTGCCTGGCGGTGGATCAGGCAGAACAGGCGGTGCGCGAAAGTCTGCCATTGGGGTTGCGCACAGTGGTATTGACCGGCGGCGAGCCTTTTTGCGCCCCTGAATGGGACACGCTGCTCGAGCGACTCTCCGCCCTGCCGGTTGCGCTTGCCATCCAGACCAACGGCTCCCCCCTCAGACCTGAACGCGCCGCGCGGCTCGCTGCCTTGCCCCGCCCGCCCTCCCTTTCGGTTGGATTAGCCTTCCCAGACCCCTTCACCCAGGACGAAGATCACCCCGCCCAGCTGCAAGTCTTTAAATCAGCAGTGCAAACCGTCACATTACTCTCTAAAGCGGGGCTGCCAGTGCAGACGGTCTTCACCCTGTGCCGCCAAAATATCGCCTTACTGCCTGAGATGATCCGCCTGAGCGAATCGCTTGGCGCGCGCAGCGTGCGCTTTCAACTGGCGCAGCCCGCTGCCGAATCACAGTCTGAAACAGAACACAGCGACCTGTATATTGCCGAAATCATCGCCCTCGGTCGCCGGATTGAACGTAATTACGGCGTAGAAACCCGCCTGCCCCTGTATTTTGATCAGCCCCAGGCTTTCCGCGGCTTGCAAACCTACACCTCCAGCGATGGCGCGGATCATTGCACCCTGCTCAACTCGCTCAGCGTCCTGCCAGATGGGCAAATTTCCCTCTGCGAGACCATCGCACCCTTCCCCGAACTGCATCTGGGCAGAGTGAGCGGGGAGGCATCCATCGCGCAGCTATGGGCAAATCACCCGCTGCTGACGGATTTGCGCGCGCGTCTGCCACATCAGCTGCAAGGTGTGTGCAGCCGCTGTTCTTTTAAACAAACCTGCGTGGGGCATTGCCCGCTCTACACCTACACCCGCAGTAAATCCTTCACCGATCCCTACTGGTTCTGCCAAGCCGCCGAACAGGTGGGCTTATTCCCCGCCAGCCGCCTGCTGGATGATTGAATATAGTGATCGAGAAAAATTGCTGGCGCAATTTTTCTCGATCACTATATTCAACAAATTGCGCTATACTTAATCTTATGCCCTTTGATTTACCCATCCTACCCCCCGATTCATCGGCGGAACGCCGCGCGCAACAGGCGGACTCGCTGCTGCGCCGGTTGAATCACGACCTGCGCTCACCCCTCGGCGCGGTGATCGGGCTGCTGAACCTGATGGCAGAAACACCCCTCTCCCCCCTCCAGGCAGAATACCTCACCCTACTGCACCGCTCCAGCCAGACCATGCTCATCGAAATGGATAATTTGCTCGATGAACACGCTCTGCAATTGCAGACCTTCAGCCTGCAAGAGCAGCCCTTTCCCCTGGCGGAACATCTGCTCGGCGCGCTCGCCCCATTGCAAAAAAGCCTGCCGGAGAGCAATCACCACCTGGAAATTACCCTCGCGCCTGACCTGCCTGCCCAAATCATCGCCGACAGCGCGCGCCTGGAGCGCATCCTGGTCAACCTGATCACCGTGATTACCCGCACCGCCGCGCGCGGGGTCATCACCCTGCGGGTAGATCGGCAAACCGTCCCCACAGCGGCAGCGACCTTTGGCGCAGCGCAGCTTTCCTTTAAGATCACCGCTCCCCCCGGAACGGTGATCTACGATCTGCAATATAAAGAGGAGTCCACCCTTGCCCTAACGCGCGCGCTGATCGAACGGATGGGCGGTCAATTCTCGTTCCTGACTGCAACGCAGGCGCAAGCGCAAACCAGCGGCTTTGACCTGCTCCTGCCAGAACGCCTGCCGCCCGACATCCTAACTGCCCCAGCCGCAGATGCCCCCACCGCTACATCCCGCGCTGAACGCCAGGGCGAACGCGAAAGCAGTTCCCCAACCGCCCTGCGGGATGCGTTTGAACTGCTTACGCGCAAGCGCGTGCTGATCGTGGGCGCAGAGAATGCCATCACCGACCTTGCCGCTGAGCAAATCAGCGCATGGGGCATGTTGGCGCAGACCGCAACCCTGCCCGAAGCGCAATCCCTGCTGTACAGTGGCGCGCATTTTGACGTGATCCTGCTGCACGCGGAGGCTGACCCTGAAGCCGCCGCTGCCCCGCTGCTGACCGCCGCCCAAGGGATGCTGCCCATGCTGCTGCTCACCAGCCAACCTCAACCCCCTTCCGCCCTCTTTCAAACCATCGTCCCGCGCCCTTACCCGCCTTCCACGCTATATAATGCCCTGATCGGCTTATTTTCGGTGGAAATTCAGCGGATTTTGCAGTTTGACGCTGCCTCCAACCGCTTTTTTGACGCTTCTATGGCGGAATATCACCCCCTGCGCATTTTGCTTGCCGAAGACAACCTGGTCAACCAGAAAATGATGATCCTGCTGCTCAAACGCCTGGGGTACACCGCCGACCGCGTGAATAATGGGTTGGAAGCCTTGGAAGCGGTGCGCAGGCAAACCTACCAGGTGGTGTTGATGGATGTGCAAATGCCGGAAGTGGATGGGTTGGAAGCCACCCGCCGCATTCACGCCCTGTTGCCCGCGGAATCCGCCCCGCGCATCATTGCGGTCACCGCCCACGCCATGCCGGGCGACCGCGAAGATTGCCTGGCGGCGGGCATGGATGACTACCTGAGCAAGCCTGTGCATATCGAAGACCTCGTCAACGCCCTGCTGCGCGTCCCCCCGCACGCGGCGGATATTGTGGATAGCGATACGCTGCAACGCCTGAAAGCCAGCCTGGGCGCGCGCGCCGCGGGCCTGCTGCCCTCGCTGCTGACCCAATATTGCCAGTCCACCGAAAAACAGCTGACCGCCCTGGAAGAGGCGCTGGCGCACGGCAGGTTGACCGAAACCGCTGCCGCCGCCCAACGCCTCTCCGCCCAAAGCGCGGAGTTTGGGGCGCGGCGCATGCAGCTCCTGGCGCATCAGTTGGAACGCTACGCCACCGCCGGGGATGCATCCCAGGCGAGCCGTTGCCTCTCCCTGCTGATCCTGCAATTCCCCCAGGTGCGCCTGGCGTTGGATGCCTGGCGTTAAGGTTTGTGGACTGCCAAGCATCTCATCTGCGCCAGCTGCTTGATAGAGGGCTATTCAGAAAAAAGGAGCGTTTGCATTGCCAACCACCATCAAAGACGTTGCGCGCATGGCGGGATGTTCCATCAAGACCGTCTCTAGGGTGATGAACCAAGAGCCTTACGTCACCGAGGAGACGCGCCAAAAGGTACTGACTGCCGTACGCGCGGTGGGGTATGCGCCCAATATTTCGGCGCGCCGCCTAGTGCAGAACAAAGCCTACATGCTGTGCGTACTGCTCTACCCCGGCTTCTATCAACCTGCCTCGGAAATGCTCTCACGCATTATGGACGTCAGCTATGAGGAAGATTACGACATCCTCATCCAGCCCTACTTCCCCACCCATGCCCGCTCGCGCAAAAAACTGGTCAGCCTGATCTACGAACACCGCATTGATGGGGTGGTCACCACTCCACCCCTGGATGCGGACGTGTTTGTGGCGGATATGCTGACCACCTATAAGGTGCGGCAGGTGCAGATTAACCCGCTGAACCGCAGCGCAGAAATCCCGTATGTGGCTGGGGATGACCTGGGCGGCGCGTTTGCCATGACTGAATATCTCATCCGCCAGGGACGGCGGCGGATTGCCTTCCTGACGGGTCCGCGCAACATGCGCTCGCAGGCGGATCGGTTCAGCGGATACTGCCGCGCCCTGCAAGCCCATTCCATCCCCTTTGAGGATGCCCTGGTGCGCGCCTCCGAGTGGACGTTTGACGGCGGACTGACCCGCGCGCGCGAGCTGCTCGACCTGCCCCCCGCCCTGCGCCCGGATGCCATCTTTGCCTCCAATGACGAAGCCGCCTATGGGGTGATCTACGCCGCCCAAGAACGCGCCCTGCGCCTGCCCGCTGACCTGGCGGTGTGTGGTTATGACGACCTGGCGTTCTCCAAGAATATTTGGCCCGGGCTGACCACCGTCCACCAACCTTCGGAGGAGCTGGTGGAGATGGCTACGCGCATGCTGATCAACCTCGTCAAAGATCAATCCCTGGCGCAATCCGCGGTGGAACTGCCCGCCCACCTCGTCCTGCGCGGATCGGCGTAGTAAATTTCTACAACCCCACCCGCGGCGAGAAGATCACCCAAAATCACAAAAATACCCTGCTTTCCGCAAAACCGCCCTACAGACCCAATTCATTCTCTGCAAACCTCAGGTACAATAGAAGGATGCAGACATCCCCGCCCGCGCCCATCCTCCTGCTGGAATATGAACCTATGCTGCGTGAACTGCTGACCCTTTCGCTGCGGCGCAGCGGCTACGACCCGCAATTTATCGAAGTCCCTACCCAGGCGCGCGCCCATCTGCTGAGCCTGCCCACCCCCACCGCCCTGCTGATTGACCTGCACCTGCCCGGCGTCAACGCTCTGGAGCTGCTGCGCACCCTGCGGCGCGAAGGGCTGCTGGCGCGTCCGGCGGTCATCGTCCTGTCTGGCATGGCGTTCCCCGAAATTATCCAGCAGGCAATCCGCTCGGGCGCAGATGACTTCCTGGTCAAGCCAATCGACCCCAGCCACCTCATCGAGCGCATCCGCCTGCACAGCGCGCGCAAATCCGCTGGCGGCTAATACCTTCGCAAATCCCCCCCCTTTTTTCAGCAAAAACCGATTTGCGAAAAAAAAGTGGGTCTAGTCAAAAAAGAGAAAGCAGTGTAGAATATATGCAGCCACTACAAGCCCCCAGCGCGAAAAAAACGGGCGCACAGGTCAAAAATGACCTCAGCAGGCTAGAAAATACGGGCGGTTGCACCTACCCACGACTCGTTGAGAGTACTGAAACATGCTACAAGCAATTACAAGAGCCATTTTATCGGGATGTTGCACCTACCCACGACTCGTTGAGAGTACTGAAACCCAGTTCTGGCATACTGAGCATGTCTCATTATTTTTGTTGCACCTACCCACGACTCGTTGAGAGTACTGAAACAACATAAGATCATGTTCGGGCAAATTGCGGAAATTTGTTGCACCTACCCACGACTCGTTGAGAGTACTGAAACTGTTTTGGTTTGGTAGACCGCCAGGATAGCATCTTTGTTGCACCTACCCACGACTCGTTGAGAGTACTGAAACGTACGGCAACCCGCACCATCGCCGAGACGATGAACCAGTTGCACCTACCCACGACTCGTTGAGAGTACTGAAACCATACTGTTTTCGATCCCCGTCACCCACGGGTTGTGTTGCACCTACCCACGACTCGTTGAGAGTACTGAAACGATTCTCGATCAGGTGGGCGACACGCAGGGGCTGCAGGTTGCACCTACCCACGACTCGTTGAGAGTACTGAAACCTGGAAGAGGGGATGTTGGGCGTGGTGACTGCGCCTGAGTTGCACCTACCCACGACTCGTTGAGAGTACTGAAACAAACCCAAAGCGGGGGCGGTGGATGGGCATAAAAGTTGCACCTACCCACGACTCGTTGAGAGTACTGAAACTTGTTCTACGGCGGCAGCGAGTACCTGCAGGTCACTGTTGCACCTACCCACGACTCGTTGAGAGTACTGAAACATAAACTCCGCAAGACATTCTTCGATGTTCTCTGTAAGTGTTGCACCTACCCACGACTCGTTGAGAGTACTGAAACCCACGATGACTGGACGTTAGAAGATCACCGGCTTTATGTTGCACCTACCCACGACTCGTTGAGAGTACTGAAACGTTGTTCCACCGCCTTCGCCTGATACAGGGCAATATGTTGCACCTACCCACGACTCGTTGAGAGTACTGAAACGGCTAAGATGGAGGAACGGATTAGGCGGCTAATTCCAAAGTTGCACCTACCCACGACTCGTTGAGAGTACTGAAACATCACAACCCGTGAAAGTTGAACCTTCCCCAAACACGGTTGCACCTACCCACGACTCGTTGAGAGTACTGAAACCGATTCCCATATAGTCCATAATGCTGGCAGGGATTACGTTGCACCTACCCACGACTCGTTGAGAGTACTGAAACCTTTCAGAATCTGCATAGCCTGGTGGTGCAGGGGAAGTTGCACCTACCCACGACTCGTTGAGAGTACTGAAACGCGTTGAGGTTTCAGCTACACGGGCGACCTGCCCTGAGTTGCACCCCCCCACGACTCGTTGAGAGTACTGAAACTTAGTGGGTTTCCGTCTCAACGCTAATCGGGGTGGCTTTGTTGCACCCCCCCACGACTCGTTGAGAGTACTGAAACATTTTATCCGCCCAGATTTCGTAGGACGCGCCGAGCAGTTGCACCCCCCCACGACTCGTTGAGAGTACTGAAACCAGAATTTATCGTAGATAACGCCTTGGATGTTTGGTGTTGCACCCCCCACGACTCGTTGAGAGTACTGAAACTTCTCCTTCATCCTGTTATATAATCCGCTTTCGGAGTGTTGCACCCCCCCACGACTCGTTGAGAGTACTGAAACAGCGTGGTAAGGGTCGTAACAGCATCTGCAATAGTCATAGTTGCACCCTCCACGACTCATTGACGGCGTGCTAGAACAATGAGGGGGGACAATCTCTGAAGGGGGATTTTGTATGCTTATCAATATACTTTGTGTCGGTTCGTATTTTCTACTTGCCATCTTTCTATTCTGGCTTTCCATATACTTTTTCAAAAACAAGCATCTGTTCCAACAAGACCAAGACCAGAGCGAGGATGAGGCAATTGATGATTATCTGCTGTTCTTGGATGATGACGACAAATAAAAAGGGGATCGCGTAAGGGGGGAATAAAGCAAGCGGCTCTCTCTTCAAAATGGCTCTGTGCGCGGCGGATTTCCGTTTATAATACCCTCCTAACCTTTTCCATTTAGGAGATTTCCCCATGACTGCGCCTCTCCCCCGCCCTGAACACCCACGACCGCAATTTTACCGCCCTGCCTGGATTAATCTCAACGGGGCATGGACGTACCGCCTGGACCCCGGCAAATCGGGGATGCAGCGCGGCTGGCAATCCAACCCCGAGCCGTTTGAAAGCCTCATCACGGTGCCGTTCTGCCCCGAAAGCGCGCTTTCGGGCGTGGCGCACACCGACTTCATCGAATGTATGTGGTATCAGCGCAAAATCAGCATCCCCGCCGAGTGGGCTGGGCAGCGCGTCCTCCTGCACTTTGGCGGCGTCGATTACGAATGTGAAGCCTTTGTGGATGGCGTGAGCGCAGGGCGGCATTGGGGCGGGATGGTCTCCTTCACTTTTGAAGTCACCCGCCTGGTCAAGCCCGGCAGTGAACACACCCTTACGCTGTATGTGCGCGATGAAGTGCGCAGCGGTCAGCAGCCCGGCGGCAAGCAGTGCGAACGCGCCACCTCCTATGGCTGCATGTACACCCGCACCACCGGCATCTGGCAGACGGTCTGGCTGGAAGCGGCTCCCCAGCGCGGGCTGAAGTCCGTTCAAATTACGCCCGACCTGGACGGCGCGCGCTTCCTCGTCACCCCCAGCTATTTCAGTCAGCAGCGCGGATACAGCCTGCACGCCACCCTGCGCGCCGGATTGGGGGCGGAGGGTAAAATTGTCGCCCACGAATCCGCCCCTGCCGCGGATGGGGTCAGCCTGATTTTGCCCATGGACGAGCCGCGCGCCTGGTCGCCGGAATCGCCCTTCCTGTATGGCGTTGAGCTGGAAGTATTGGATGAAAACGGCGAACAGGTGGATGCCGTCACCTCCTATGCCGGACTGCGTAAAGTTCACACCCAGGATGGGCGCGTTTACCTGAATAACCAGCCTTACTTCCTGCGCCTGGTGCTGGATCAGGGCTTTTACCCGGATGGCATCTGGACGGCTCCCTCGGATGATGCCCTGCGCCACGACATTGAGCTTTCGATGCAAGCGGGCTTCAACGGCGCGCGTCTGCATCAGAAGGTCTTTGAAGAACGCTTCCACTATTGGGCGGATAAACTCGGCTACCTGACCTGGGGCGAAGCCTCCTCCTGGGGCATAGACGTGAAAGACGTGGTCAGCGCGCGCAATTTCCTCTCCGAATGGGCTGAAATTATCGTCCGTGACCGCAATCACCCCTCCATTATCGCCTGGACGCCCCTCAACGAAACCTGGGATACGGGCGACCGCCGTCAGCACAACCGCCTGCACATAGACGCTTACGAACTCGCCCGCGCGCTAGACCCCACCCGTCCGGTGAATGACGCATCCGGCTATGCCCACGCCCGCACCGACCTGTGGACGGTGCATACCTATGAGCAAGACCCCGCCAAACTGCGCGAACAGCTCACCCCGCAGAGTGGCGCGCCCTTCCGCAACTTCCCCGACCGCGAAGCCGACTACGAAGGTCAGCCCTATCTGGTGGATGAATTTGGCGGCATCAAGTGGATCATGCCGGAACATCGCCCGTTTGCCTCTGATTCCTGGGGCTACGGCGAAGGTCCGCGCAGCCTGGACGAATTTTACGCCCGCCTGGAAGGCATGATGGACGTGATGATCGGCTTGCCGCACATCGCCGGTTATTGCTATACGCAGCTAACGGACGTAGAGCAGGAGCAGAACGGCATCTACAACTACGACCGCTCCTCCAAGTTCGATATGCCCCGCATCGCTAAGATTTTTAGTAAGGAATAGAAGAACCCCACCCTGGCGAGAAAATCACTCGCCAGGGTGGGGTGATCTCTCCTGTTTGACGCCGCCCCCCTTTGTGGGTATACTTTCCGTAATGACCCCTAAATTCCCCCTGAAGAGGACAAACCCCTGTGAGCATGAACGCTTTGCGCTCCCTGTTATTCCCTGATTGGGAACTCGAAAGCCTGTTAGGCAATGTTGACCCCAACCGCGAGGATGATTTCTCGCTGGTGGTGGCTTCTATTCAAACCGGGCAGCTGGACGAAGCCGAGGAATGGCTCTCCAAAGAGATTGAGCGTTATCCCTGGGTGCTGCTGGCTGCTGCGGATGTGAAAATTAAGATGAATGAGCTTGCCGAGGCGGGCCGTCTGCTGCGCGCCGTCACCCTCATCGCCACCGAAGCCCGCGTGCGCCTGTGGGCATGGCACAACTTGCGTCAGCTGGGCAAATTCCCCTCGCCCGACCTCGCTCGTCAGGTGTTGGGCGTCATTATCGAAGTCCCTTATGCCGAAAGCTCCGATATTCTGGCTGCCTACGCGGATGGCACCGCCCGCTATATCAACCACCAGGGCGGCATGATCGTGTGGGACAGGCTGGATGAGGACGTTACTCCGCGCGTGCTGACCGCCGTGCGCGAAGCCGTGATCTTTGGCGAGCCGGAGGACGATCACCCGGATGACCCCATCCCCGCCGATCAAGCCCGCCTGGCAGTGTTAACTCCCGCCGGAATCCACACCTGGCAGGGCGTCCCTACGGATGCGCCTAACATGGGCAAGAGCTTTGCCGCCATGGGGGAACTGCTGCGCGCCATGGTGCGTACCGCCCTCGATCAACGCCGCGCGGACGCCGAAACCGATGACGAGGAATTGCCGGAGGAATGATTCCCCGCCGGATATAGGGTAGGGGCAAGCCCTATCCCTTCAGGAATCTAGGAATCTTTTTTGGCGAAGGTATTGATTGGATGCCACTTACATTCTTAACAGCGCCACCGCCTCGGCATTCCCGCTCTGCTCCGCCAATTGCAGCGCGGTGACGCCATTTGGCAGAGCGAGAGATGGATCCGCTTGATATTGCAGCAGCAGGCGGATGAGTTCCGGCTGACCGTTTTGGGCGGCAGCCATCAGCGGGGTAGACCCATCCCCCTGGCGGACGTTGGGGTCAGCGCCTTCTTCCAGCAGCGCGCACGCCACTTCCATATATTGCCCCGCCACCGCCGAGTGCAGCGCCGTTACCTGCATGGGGTTTTGGGAGGGCGTATTGATCCACGCACATTCGTTAATCAACACCTTCACCGCCTCCGCCTGCCCAAAAAATGCCGCCAAGCCCAAGGGATGAAATCCATCCCCGGCAACCACATTCACCTGAGAAGGGTCTTCTTTTAAAATCTGCTTCAGGCGGTCTACTTTGCCCAGGGCAGCCGCGCTAAACACATCCAAGACCGCCCCGCGCTGCGCAAACACCTCAGCAATTTCCGGACGACTATAATATAACGCCATTAAAACAAACGGCACTTGATGCCCTGCCATCGCGTTGACCAGCTCTGGGTGCGCATCAAGAAGCTGCTCCACCCGTTCAAGCGCGCCACTCTGAACTGCCAATAACAATTCCTGTGCTTCTGGTCGCATTGTTCACCTCGTTAGGGTTAAGTATAGCGCAAATATTTCCACCCGGCGGCTGTGGCATTCAGAGTTTGCGCCGAGTGCCCCTGGTCAAGGATGAGGTTCTTTGGCATACCCCACCCTCGGCGAGAAGATCACCCCACCCTGGCGAGCAAAGAACGCTCGCCTGTCCCTCCCCGAAGATCAGGGAGGGAGAAGAAAATACTTCGTTTCTTGTTTCCCTCTTATTCCCCTCCCTGATCTTCGGGGAGGGGTTAGGGGTGGGGTTCTTAAGCGGTCTTTGCTCGACACGAGGAGGGCAAGGCGAGTGCTTTTCTCGCCAGGGCTGGGGTGATCTTCCTCGCATCCCTCATTTGCGCGATTCTGCTATCCATGTTATAAAAAAGAGGATGACCGGACTGCGTCAATGGCTGACAGTGGGGATGATGGCAGGGGTGTTAATGCACCCGCCGCTCTCTTCGCCTGCCTTTCAACGGGTGGACGCTACCCCCACCCCCCTGGCTGCCACGCCTCTGACGCTCCCGCCCGCCGCGCTGATTGATTCCCCCACTGGCGGAGAAGCCTTGCAGGGGGTCGTCAGCATTCAGGGCAGCTTACCGGCAGGCGGCTTCCTCTCGGCGGAAATCAGCTTTGCCTATGCCGATGACCCGACCGGCACCTGGTTTTGGCTGGCAAGCGTGGATCACCCCATCACGCACGCGCCCCTTGCCCACTGGGATACAACCACCATCACGGATGGGACGTACCGGCTGCGGATGCAAGTCTTTCTGCAGGGCGGTGAAGTGCGCGAATCCATCCTGGAAGGGGTTCGCGTGCGCAACTATTCACCCGTTGAGACGAGCACCCCCGCGCCCACCCAGGCAGCCATCCCCTTATCCCCCGGCACATCCCTGCCGCCCACGCTCACCCCCACGCCTACCCCGTTGCCCAGCTTTGTGCCACGCACAGCACTGCACACACCCGCATCCGCTGCCAACCCAGTCACCGTCACCGCGCAGGATTGGCAATCCGCCCTCACTTTCGGTGCGCTGGCGGGCTTGGCGGTTCTCGCCCTCATCGCCGCCTATATGGGGGTAAAATCATTGTGGAAAAAATAAAAAGATCATCATCAAGGATTCTTTATGACTGAGCAAGAAGCACCCTATTTATTGGTAGGACTGGGCAACCCAGGACGCGAATACCGCGAAACCCGTCACAACGTGGGCTTTATGGTCATTGATCGTATCAGCAAAAGCAGCGGCATCCCCATTGGCAAGGTGCAAGCCAAGGCGTTGATCGGCATGGGGCAGGTGGAAGGCAGCCGGTTGATTATCGCCAAGCCGCAAACGTTTATGAACCTGTCGGGGCAAGCGGTCAGCGGGTTGATGCGCTTCTACAAAGTGCCTGTTGCCCACCTGCTCGTTGCCCATGATGACCTAGATTTGCCTTTTGGCACGCTGCGCCTGCGCCCAGATGGCGGCTCCGCCGGGCAAAAGGGCATGGCGTCTATCATTCAGCAGCTGGGCAGTCAGGAATTTGCCCGCCTGCGGGTGGGCATTGGTCGCCCCCCTGGGCAGATGGACCCCTCCGCCTACGTGCTGCAAACCTTCGCCAGGGATGAACTCATCACCCTGGATGTGCTGCTGGATCACACCCTGGCGGCGGTCAAGCTCTTTATTCGCCAGGGCATTCAGGCGGCGATGAACAATTTTAATGGTCCAGTAGAGAAATAGCTATTCTATTTTTGATGAAGAGCATTCCTCAAAAATAGACGATTGATTGTGAGGCATCTTTTGATTTTTGAAGAAATTCGCGCGCTCGATTCCTATCAACGCACGCTGGCGGACGTATCGGCGGGGATATTGCTGCCTGGGCTTGCCTTGCTGCGCGCCGCCCGCCTGCCAGTATTGGCTGCCCTATATGGTGACCTGAACCGCCCCCTCTTGCTGCTGACCGACCGCGCGGATCGCGCCCTTACCCTGCAAGATGAACTCGCTTTCTGGCTGCCGCAGGCGCGCGTGCAGCTCTTCCCTGAACCCAACCCGCTCTTTTACGAGCAAGCCGCCTGGGGAAGCCTGACGCGGCGCGACCGCCTGCAATCCCTCACCCTGCTGGCAAGCTATCACCTGCCGGGCATTGCCAAGCCAGAGCATCCGCCGGTGCTGGTTGCCACCGTGCGCGCGTTGATGACCCGCACCCTGCCGCGCCGTGAATTTATCCGCGCCACCAAAGTCCTGAAGGTAGGGCAAACCGTTGCGCCAGAGGCATTGCAGCGCGCCTGGGTGGAACTCGGCTACGAACGCGCCGATACCGTGCTGGAACCCGGTCAATTTTCGCATCGCGGCGGCATTTTGGATATTTGGACGCCCGCCGACCCTGAACCCTGCCGCCTGGATTTCTTCGGCGATGAAATTGACACCATCCGCGCCTTCAACCCCGCCACCCAACGCACCGCCCGCACCCTCACCAGCCTGGTCGTCACCCCCGCGCGCGAAGTGTTGATGAACAAGCTCGGCAGCGTCACCCTGCCCGCCGTGGGCAGTCTGCTATTAGAGGAAGCCCACAAAGGCGAGGTGGATGAGTTTTTCCTGCCCCTCCTGCATTCACAGCACGCCAGCCTGCTCGATTACCTGCCCCCCGCCTCGCTGGTGCTGGTGGATGACCTGGATATGATGCAAACGGTGGCAGGCGAACTGGAAGAACAGGCGGTCCGGCTGCGTTCAGAGAGTATCAGCGAAGGCACGCTGCCCGCCGATTTCCCCGTACCCTACCTCACCTGGTCTGAGCTGCAAGATTCGCTCGCCGGGCATCCCTGGCTGGAACTCGGTCGCTCCACCGCCGCCGAGCCTTCCCCCCTGGCGGAAGCCTTCCAGCCCGAACCGCGCTTTGGCGGCAAGCTAAAAGCCTTCATGGATTATCTGGGCGAAAATGCCCTCAAAGACGAACGCCAAATCCTCGTTTCGCGGCAGGTGAAGCGCATTCAAGAACTCTGGTCAGAGCGCGAAGAGGCTGCCCGTACCACTACCCAACCCCAAATGGTGGAAGGCACACTGACGGACGGCTGGCGGCTGGCTTTGCCCGACCATAAACTGCTGCACGTCCTGACCGACAGCGAAATCTTCGGCTGGGATCGCCCGCTGCCGCGGCGTGGGCATCAGGTCAACACCGCCGCCCCCGAATCGCAATATACCGACCTCAAGACCGGCGATTGGGTGGTGCATATTGACTTTGGCATCGGCAAATACCTGGGTCTCGTCCGCCGCAGCCTGGATGGGGCGGACCGCGAATTTTTGGCGGTGGAATATGACAGCGGCGACCAAATCTTCGTGCCGGTGTATCAAGCAGATCGCCTCAGCCGTTATATCGGACCCGGCGGCGAAACGCCCTCCCCCACCCGCCTCGGTTCTGGCGAATGGAGCGTTGCCAAGCAGCGCGTGCGTGAATCGGTGCAGCAGGTGGCGAAAGAACTGCTCGACCTGTACGCCCGCCGTCAGGTCGTCACCGGCTTCGCCTACCCGCCCGATTCCACCTGGCAGCAAGACCTGGAAGCCTCCTTTCCGTATGTGGAAACGGAAGACCAGCTGCACGCCATCCATGACGTGAAGCGCGACATGGAATCCGCCCGCCCGATGGATCGCCTGCTGTGCGGAGACGTGGGCTATGGCAAGACGGAAGTTGCCCTGCGCGCCGCGTTCAAAGCCGTCACTGGCGGCAAACAGGTGGCGATTCTTGTGCCGACCACCGTTTTGGCGCAGCAGCATTACGAAACCTTCCGCCAACGCCTGTCACCCTTCCCCGTCACGGTGGAAATGCTCTCGCGCTTCCGCACCCCGCGCCAGCAGGACGCCATCCTGCGCCAGCTAGCCGAAGGCAGCGTGGATATTGTTGTCGGCACGCACCGCCTCATCCAACCGGACATCACCTTCAAAGACCTGGGGCTGGTGATTATTGACGAAGAGCAGCGCTTTGGGGTGACTCACAAGGAATTTTTCAAACGCCTGCGCACCGAGGTGGACGTTCTGACTATGACGGCGACCCCCATCCCGCGCACCCTGTATATGGCGCTCACCGGCGTGCGCGACATTTCGCAGATCAACACGCCCCCCGCCGAACGTCTGCCGGTCATTACTCACGTGGGACCCTACGCCCCGCGCCTGGTGCGGCAGGCAATTTTGCGCGAACTGGAACGCGGCGGGCAGATTTTCTTCGTCCATAACCGCGTGCAGACCATCCGCGCCATGGAACGCCACCTGCATAACCTGGTGCCAGAAGCCCGCGTGGGCGTGGCGCATGGTCAGATGCGCGAAGATGAACTCTCGCAGGTGATGACTCACTTTACCCAGGTGGATATTGACATCCTGCTGTGTACATCCATCATCGAATCGGGCTTAGACATCCCCAACGCCAACACGCTCATTGTGGATCGCGGCGATACGTTCGGCTTGGCGCAGCTCTATCAACTGCGCGGCAGGGTGGGGCGCGGCGCACAGCGAGCCTATGCCTACTTCTTCCGGCACCGCAAAAAGCCGCCGACCGAGGAGGGGCAGGAACGCCTGGAAGTCATCGCCGAAAATACGCAGCTGGGGGCGGGCTACTCCATCGCCATGCGCGACCTGGAAATGCGCGGCGCGGGCGAACTGCTCGGCACGCGCCAATCCGGGGCAATTGCCTCGGTTGGCTTTCACCTGTACACCCGCATGCTCTCGCACGCCGTCCGGCAGATTCGCAGACTGACGGGCATGAGCGCGCCGGAAGAATCCGCCATACTGGTGAAGGAAAGCCGCATCCCCGTCAGCGTGGACTTGCCGCTGGGCATAGGCATTCCCGCCGAATATATTGCCGATCAAAATATGCGCTTGCAGCTCTATCGCCGCCTGGCGGATGTGTTGGATGAGGAGGATTTGGAGAAAATGCAGGCTGAATTTGTGGATCGCTTTGGAGCACTGCCTGAGTCGGTGGCGAACCTGTTTTACCAGATGCGCGTCAAACTGCGCGCCGAGCTTGCCGCCCTGGCATCCGTCACCATGGAAGGGGAGCAAATCGTCCTGCGCTACCCCCCCTTGCCAGAAGGGATCACCCGCAGACTGCCGAATATCTATATCGATGGCGGCGCGCCGCTGCGCTCTGGCAAGAATGCCTATTGGCTGGCAGCCCCGCCCGGCGAGGCGTGGCGCGAAAGGCTGTTAGAGGCTCTCCAAGAGATTTTGGCAAGCACGCCGGAAGTTTAAATTAAAAATAAGCTGTGAAAAAACGACTCGTCGTTTTTTCACAGCTTATTTTGTTTTAACTTACTCATCTTCCCCCGCCAACAGCGCGCTGGGCGTTTCCGGCAGGGTGATGATAAACGTTGCGCCCACTTCTGGCTGACTTTCCACGGTGATGCTGCCGCCATGCTGCTTAATCATCCGCAGCGAAATCGCCAGCCCCAGCCCCGTCCCCTGCCCGGCAGCCTTGGTGGTGAAGAACGGCTCAAAGATGTGCGCCGCCTTTTCCTCAGAGATGCCCTTGCCGTTATCGCTAATCACCACCCGAAATTGCCCGGCATCATATTGGGTGGTGATGCGCACCAGCCCTTCTGGTTTATCCAGCGCGTCCAGGGCGTTTTTGATCAAATTTACCCACACCCCCTGCACTTGATCGCGGTTGGCATAAATGGGCGGCATGGGCGCTTGGAAATGGGTTTCGATCTGCGCGTGGCGCTGCAAAATCTCGTGATGCAGCAGGGAAAGGGCATGTTCGATGGTCTTATTTAAATCCAGGGCGGCGTAATCCAACTTTTCCTTGCGCGCTACGCTTAACAAACTGCTGACCACCTCGGAGGCGCGAATCCCTGCCGATTCAATCAGGCGCAGCGAGTCCTCCCAGTCTTGATTCCAGCGTTTCTTCTGACGCTGCAGCATTTGGGCGTTGGCAATGATCGCCGTCAGGGGGTTGTTGATCTCATGCGCCACGCCCGCCGCCAACTGCCCCACTGCAATCATCTTTTCCGACTGGATCATGTCGGCTTCGATGCGCCGCTCCTGGGTCACGTCCTGGTCAATCACAATCACCTGCATGGGGCGGGCGTCATATCCCAAAATAGCATGGGTGGTGATCGCCCAGTCAATATACATATCGCTGGTGGGCCATTCACGCAGCAAGCGGCTGGTAGATTGACCCTTCGCCAGCGTTTCCGCCACTTTGCAATCTGTACAGGGTATATCCCGCCCAAAGAGCCGCTCATAACACTTTTTGCCGACCAGGTCCTTGGGTTCTTGATGGGCGCGGTTTGCGCGACCTTTGTTGATGGCGATCACGCTGTACTGGCTATCCACAATATAAATGGAAGAAGGCAGACTGTCGAACAGGGCGCGCAGGGTGTTGCGCGAATTGAGCAGCTCCCAGCGGTTGGCTTCCAGGTCGGCGTTCGAGACTTTCAGCTGCAAAAACAGGCGCGAGCTGTAAATGGTATTGCCGACCGCATTGGTTAGAATTTGAAACAGGTTCAGGCGATCCTTATCCAGCAGGGCGGAATGGGGGTTAATCAGGGCAAGCGCGCCCAATACCTGCCCGTTGGAGATCATCGAGGCGCACAGGTAACGCTGTACAGGCGTCTCGGGGCAGGCATCCACCCCTGGCAAAAAGCGGTCATCCGCATAGGCATTGCCCAGCGAAATGCAGCTTTGCGAGCGCATGGCTTCCGCCGCCACGCCATCTTCCACGTGCAGGCTGGTCTGCTCTTCCCAATCTTCCTCCGCAATCAGGCGTTTGCGCAACGCCAGGTACGGACTGCTCTCATCCAGCAGGAAAAGCAGGGCTTCTTGAGCTTCAAAGACCTTCTGAATGCCGCGCACCATGCGCACCTGATTCTTCTGCGTATCTTCGGGGGCTTGCTGGGTGGTGGTGATGACCTTCAGCGAGGAAATTTCGCGTTCATGTTCCGCCACCTTCATCATGGAAAGGCGAGCGGTGAGGGCGCGCGCCAATACGTCCAGCAAATGCTGCCAGGCGGGGTATTGCTGGGGTGGAATCGGTTTACCCGATACCAGCAACGCGCCCAGGTGGGTATTCTTATACATGAGCGGGAAAATTGCGCCAATTTGGAACGCCGGGTCGCCCCCAAAGGATGCGCCCGTTTTCAGTGCGCGGAACATGCGCTTGTAGATCAAACTGTGCGGGTCATTCAGCAGGGGATGCCAGGCAGCGGGAACGTCTACCACCGTCCAGGATAAGGCAGGCAGCAGCGAAACATCGCCCAAATACAACGCGCCGCCGATTTGGGCAGCAGGCTGCTGGGCGCGCATATATTCCAGCAGACAGATCAACCCCTGGCGCAGGGCTTCTTCAAACGGCTCCACCTCAAACAGCAGGGTGTAGAGCGTCTCGGCGGTTTCAAGCGCAGGCATAATCGCACCATCCGGCGGCGCATTTTGCGGCGCGGCGTGATCGGCAGAGGGGGAGGACGACATGCTTAATCTTCCTCATCCTCGTCTAGCTCAATGGTGTAGCCAAAACCAGCCACCGTTTTGATAAATACCGGGTTGTGCGGGTCTTTTTCAATCCGCTCGCGCAGTTTTTTAATATGCACCCGCACCAAGTCGGGGCTGCCTGCATCGGATGGATAGTCCCACACTTCATCCAGCAGGCGGTTGGGGGTGAACACCTCGCCCGGGTGGCTCATTAGGTGATAGAGCAGGTCATATTGTACCGGCGTCAGGCGGATTTTGCCCGTATCTGGACCGGAAAAATGGTAGGTGCGCGTATAGAGCTTATATAACCCCACCCGCAGGACGTGTGATTCTGCTTTGGGCGCGTCCGGCGTAGGGGTGGGCGCATCCGCAGATTGTCCTTCTGCCGATTCCTCAGCCGCCGGGGCAGCCCTAGGTTCACGGGTGGTGCGGCGTAAAATAGCGCGCACCCGCAGCAATAGTTCGTCAATATTAAACGGCTTGGAAAGATAATCGTCCGCGCCTGCTGCCAGACCGGCAATTTTGTCTTCATCCCGCGCTTTGGCGGTCAGAAATAAAATCGGCACCTCCGCGAAAGAAGGGTCGGCGCGCATTTCACGGCAGACGGTAAAGCCATCCATGCCGGGCAGCACCACATCCAAAATCACCAGGTCGGGCATCTCACGCCGCGCCGCCTGCAAACCTTCTACCCCGCTAAACGCAATCCGCACTCGATTTTTGCTATCTCGCAAGCATTTTTCGACCGTCTTGGCGACCATTTCATCGTCTTCGATGATGAGAATATTAATTTGCTTACTGCGACCCATAAATGGTGTGGTTCCTCCCAGACGTTCGTAATTCATAAGGCGTTGCTATGCAAGATCCTTGCCAATAGCGGAACTTTATGGAAACAGTATTTTACGCTTGCTCCCACATTTCTTCCTCTTTTTGGGATGATCGTTCATCCCCCTTATTATATCATGTCCTTTTTGGGGATAAGACAATGCAGAGCATAATTAGAAAGTTGTAAAGCAGGGGAGAGCATCAAAACAGGATATAATCTTTCTCGATAACTGCTCCGGTATCCCTGTCCGCGGAACACTGCACACGCCCAGGATTCGACAGGCATTCTTGTCTGCGGAGTGGCTTCCGGGCGGAAGATACTCCGCGGACGGGGGACACTGAGGAGTAACCAAGGAATTTGCATACCCCTGGTGCGCGCCGCAACACGGATAGCGAATGTTTGAACCGTTTTTCATGAAAACATGGGAGGGAATGCTCTGAAAACGCTCACTGCGGATGAAATTGCTGACCGGTTGGCTTTGCGCCCCGGCACGCCCCTGCGCCTGGAATCACGCCCGGAAGGGCAAGCTGCCCCGCTGCGCGCTGCGGCGGTACTCGTCCCCCTCTTATTGGATGGGGCAGAGTGGCATCTCTTGTTCACCCGGCGCACGCAGACGGTGCAAAATCACAAAGGGCAGGTGTCCTTCCCCGGCGGCAGTGCAGAACCGGAAGACCTGACCCCGCAGCAAACTGCCTTGCGCGAAGCCTATGAGGAAATTGGCTTGCTGCCCGAAAACGCGCAGATATTGGGCGTACTGCCTATCTTTGAAACCAACACCGCCTACCGCATCACGCCGGTGGTGGGCATCCTCCCCTGGGGACTCACCTACCGCCCCTCACCGGAGGAAGTCAGCCGCATTTTCACCGTGCCGCTGCTCTGGCTGGCGGACCCCGCCCACTACGAAGAACGCCTGATGACCAATCGCCTGGGGCAGCCCGAGCAGGTGGTATTCTATCAACCCTATGACGGCGAAGTCATTTGGGGGGTGACGGGTCGCCTGGTGGTGGAATTAATCCACGCTTTAAGTTGACATTCTACCGATAAAAAAGAGACTGGCAAGCCAGTCTCTTTTTTTATCCATAGAGAAAAGTTCTTACTCGGCTTCTTCTTCGGGTTTCTTGCCGCGTTCGATGACTTCAGGCTCGATAACGGGTTCAGCTTCGACCACTTCTTCTTCCTTGGCAGCGCTGGTGACCACCGCGACCATTTCCTCTGCCGGGGTGAGGATTTCCACACCCGCAGGGACGACCAGGTCACGTACATAAATGGCATCGCCCACCTTCGCCAGGTTGTCAATGCTGACGGAGATATGCTCGGGCAAGTCACCGGGCAGGGCTTCTACTTCCACCTGGCTCAGGCTGTGCATCATCACGGCGTTATCATCACGCACGGCGGCAGAAACGCCCGTCAGGGTGAGTCTCACGGCGGTGCGAATCTTTTCGGTCAGCGAAACGATCTGAAAGTCAATGTGGATCAGTTCGTTCTTGATGTAGTTGCGCTGTTTTTCGCGCACCAGGGCGGCGTGCGTCTGCCCGTCTAATTCAATATTGACGATGGCAGAGGACGATTGCCCAGCCAACGCCATGCTGGTGGTGTGCAGGTCAAGGGTAATGGCGATGGGTTCAAAGTGATGCCCATACATGACCGCCGGTAATAGACCCTGACGGCGAAGTTGCTTGACGGTTTTGCCGGTATTGGTGCGGCGGGTAGCTTTTAATACGATCTTGTGCATTTTTACGCTCTCTTTGGGCGCCTCTCACCTGCTCTTCAAGGCAGATTACCTTCGCCCGATTGGGATATAAGTTAGAATCAGGTTTCGCCCCGATTCCACGAAGGATAATTTTACCGGAGGTTGCTTGTTCCGTCAAGGCGCAAAATTTAGATCAAGTAGCAAGTCCAAGTTTCTCTCGCACCAATTTACGTACTTTTTTTGCAGCAGCGACAGCTTCATTCGCTTCTGAATGTGTAGAAATCTCTCCTGGGTAACGAAAACGAACCGCATACCCGTTCAGAATTTTTAAATCAGCGTCTAATATTGCCAAGAATGGATCGAAACCATTGCATAGGATCATCAAATCGGTCAAATTGTGCGTGTACGGAATTGCAGCGTTATGTTCTTGCAAGAATGCCTTTAGATATTTTTCAGCAGTTTGCTGTGCATGAAAACAGGCAGCATCATAATTCGGAAAGCGGCGAGCGCGTTTTCCCGTTCGGCGGTGATTGTATCTCCCTCAGCTTTTTCAATCCATTCAAGCGTCAGGGGATTCATAGAGCACCCGCCCTTTTGCGGTGATTTCGCGCAAGAAAGAATCGCCCCAGGCAAGGCGCTGCGCAAGACGCTGTGGTGTGTAAACAACTAAATCCAAGCCAAATGTACAGTTAATCGCTTTCAGAATTTGAACAGCCTGCTGCGCGCCAGAAAGATCGGTGGGCATAACCACCAGCAAATCCACATCACTTTCCGTATGAGGCTTTCCGTAAGCGTGCGAGCCGAAAAGAATCACCTGATGAGGATGAAACTGGTCAACAATCTGCTGTGTCACCTGTTGGATTGCCACAAAAGGGACCCGTTTGCGTATGCCAACTGGTTTGACACTGACGACACTATGATCATTCATACGTTGATTATACTATTTAAAAGAAGCTAGGAGGTCTGGGGATGAATATAATAGCGGCTAAGAGGGGAAGACTGCTCCTCTTAACCGCTATTATGTTCATCCCTAATAAGTCAAAACGCTATTTGACTTTAATCGACAGGTACACCTGATACAGCAGGGCGGCGTTGTCGTTGCACAGCTCGAAGTAGGCGGTATGGATGCCCGCAGTGCCTGGGGAAACCACGTCCACCGTGATGGTGACGCTCTCACCTGGGGCTACGGTTTTCGGCAGGTAATAGTGATCCGCCTTGGTCATGCTTTCGCCGCGCGCAAAGCGCAGGTAATATTCCTTCTTCCAGGTGGTGGTGCCAATGTTGGTGAAGGTGAAGGTGGCGTCAAACTGCTCGCCGGGGCGATAGACCGCCAGGTCCGCCGGATAAGAAGAGACCAATTTCGCCACGTCGCCCGGCGCGTGACCGGTTTTGGTGGGGATCCACGCGCTCGCGCCGCCCGGCAGGGGCGTATTCGCCATGGTAGAGATCAGCGTAGGAGATGGCAGCACCAGGGTAGGGGTGGCGTTGGCGGTTGCAGTCGCCGTTGCGCCTGGCAAGGGGGTATTGGTGGCAGTTGGCGGCACGGTGGGGGTGGTATTGAGCGCGGCAGCCACCGTCATCTTAAAGACAGCCGTCTGCACCGCCTGGGTTTGGATGACCGAAACATCCGGCGTGGCAGGTTGCACCGCCGCCGCAGGAGCCGAACAACCAACCAATAGTACCAATAAAATTCCCAAGAGCGCAATTCTCTGGGTAGTGTGTTGCATTTTCATCTTTCTTTCCCTCCAAAAATAGTCCTGGGGTATCTTCTCAAAAAGTAGGGGGAAGTGTTGTTATTTGTGCAAAACACGCACAAATAACAACACAGCCCGCTTTATTGAGAAGATACTTCTTGAGGATAGAAGGGGCAGCCGTGAGGGAGAAATCGCCCTCTCAACGACTACCCCTTCCATCCATCAATATCTAAGAATTCTGTTCAGCGCATCCCCTGAACGCTTCTGATTCTCAACGCAAACCGCAAGACTGTCAAGAGGAAGGGGAAAAGGTGCGGATTTTCTACAAATCGTGATGGGCGGCTTCCATCAGCAGGAAGAACGCCTGTCCTTCGGTAGCCGTGCCGGCGTGGTCAAAGTCAGGGGAACCGCACACGCCCTGCACCATGCCCAGCTCATCTACCTGAGCGAGCACGGCGGCGTGCATCCGTTCCGCGGCGGGCAGGTAGGTATTTGGCAGCCAACTACCGCCCACCCCGCGATAAATAGTATACGCCAACATCTGCGCCAGGTTGACTTCGATAAACGAGCTGGGGTCATCCACAATATTATGGAAGAGACCATCCGCGCGCTGATACGCAAGGCAGCCATCCAGCACCTGGCGGATATAGCCAATCAGCCGGAGGCGATCCTCCAGGCGATCCGCAGGCAATGCGTGGAGGACGCGCGCCATGCCTGCTGCCGCCCAGCCATTGCCCACGCCCCAGAAGGCGCGCCGCGCAAAATCCTGTTTGCCTTCATCCCAAATATGCGAAAACAGCTGCTTTTCCGCGTTCCACAAGCGGCGGCGCTGCCCCTCAATCTGGCGCAAGGCTTCGTCCGCGTGACCTGCCACCGCCAGGAACGGCGGCGCCATATACAGCGCATCCACCCAGACCTGCGGGTGAGGGATATTGTGATAAAGCGTGCCATCCGCGGCGCGTGGGGCGGTATGCAGCAAATAATCCAGCATGCGCTCAACGGCAGCCTGCAAAGCAGCGTCTCCCAGCCAGCGCGCGGCATACATCACGGGCACGCCGTTGGATGCCGGATCACATGCCGCATCTTCAGACCCCATCCCCGCCAGGCGACCGTCCGGCAGTTGGCGCAAAACCGCTTCACGCGCCATGAGGATTGCCAAATCAATTTCGCCCAGCTCTAATAACGCCTGCGCCGCAACCCCCTGCTCCCACGAGGCGCGCTGCAAGGTAAGCATCGCCAGCTTGACGCGATTAATCAACGTTTCGGTTTGCATCCTCATCCCTCCCCGATTCATTTTCTGCAAATTCAAAGAGCGCAAAGAACGCGCGCACGACCTTTGGGTCAAAATGGCTGCCGCTGCTCTGGCGGATATATTCCAGGATCATTTCGCGGGGCCAGGCGGGACGGTAGGGGCGGTCATTGCTGAGCGCATCCCACACATCCACAACAGCGAACATTCGCGCTGAAAGGGGAATTTCCTCGCCCTTCAGGTGACGCGGATAGCCGGTGCCATCCCATTTTTCGTGATGATTATAGACAATTTCGGCGGCGCGCTGCAAAAAGGGAATATTCGCCAGCCACTGATAGCCAAATACTGGGTGGAGGGACATCGTTTGCCATTCCTCGGCGTTGAGCTTGCCGGGTTTGAGCAAAATTTGATCCGGCACGCCCAGCTTGCCAATATCATGCAGCAATGCGCCGCGCCGCAAATGGGCTAATTCCGCTTCGGGCACGTTCATCTTGCGTGCCAGGCGCAACGTCAGCTCGGTGACGCGCTGCGAATGTCCTTCCGTCTCGCGGTCGCGCAATTCCAACGCGTTCGCCCAGCCTTCCAGGGTGGATTCGTAAGCATCTAACAATTCCTGAGATGATTTTTGCAGCCCATCGTACAGTTCGGTATGCTCAATTGCAATGGTCGCCTGCCCAGCCAGCATATCCAGGAAGTGCAGCCAGTCGTCATCGCACGGCAAGCAGCCCACGCAGAAGACCCCCAGTACGCCAATCACCTGCCCATGACTGACCAACGGCGCGCCAACGAACTCCAAAAAGCCCGTCAGGTTGGTGAGGGGCGCGCCATGCACAAAGTATCGCTGCCCAGAAGACATCACGGGTTCGATCAGCAGGTCAGAAAAAACCCGGTGCATCTCCGGCGTATCCTTGATCGCCAATCCGCGACTGACAAACGAGAGGGAGGTGTGTGTTTGGGCATCATAGCGAACCACGGCCGCCGCGTCCACGTTGAGCATCCCCACCACCTGATCCAAAAACACATGCAGCACCTGCGGCAGTCCGCGCAGGGCATTAATAGCCGTATCCACCTCACGCAGCGCGCCCAGGCGTTTCAGCTGACGCTGCAATTCAATTTCCGCGCGGTGCCGCTCGGTCAGGTCTTCATAAATCACAATTCCGCCCAAAATATGCCCCTGCGCATCCCACAGTGGAGCCGTCCGCGCAATTAGCCACAAATCCATATCGCTGGAGGTGGTGTGATAAAGCCCCTCGAAGTATCCCTGCCGACCTTGCAGCGCCTCTGCATAACACGATTGGATGCTCTGGTCTTTGCGCGTTTTTAAATCGTTGCCTATCAGGTTCTTGCGATCCGTGCGTAACATTTTCGCCATGTATTCGTTGCAATCTACCATCCCAAAATCATTATTATAATAGGCTACTCCCACCGGGGCATTCTCGAACAGCAGGCGATAATTTTGTTCGCGTTCACGGGCGGCGGCTTGCGCCTGATAGAACTGGGTGACGTCATCAATGGAAGCCACCACGCCGGCGGGCTGCCCCAGGTGATCCAGAAGAGGAGCGGCATCCACCCGCAAAACGCGCCACCCCAGGGTAGGATGAAAAATGGTATGCTCAAAGCCGATGAGGCGCTTTCGCTCACGCATCACGCGGCTGAACGGCAATTCCTCATCTGGGATTGGCGCGCCCTCCGGGGTGGTGATCTGCCAATGGGGGTCGTTATAGGTCAGCGTGGCGTTGTTAATTTCTAATCCCAGGATCGTTTTGGCATTTTGGTTGGCAAAGGTTATCTGGCCATGTTGGTTGACGATGGTAATGCCATTCGGGACGGTCTCTACCAGGCGATTCAGGCGTTCCTCACTGGTATGCAAGGCTTGGGTGGCACGTTCTTCGCTGGCAAATTCGCGCCGAATGAGGATAAGTAGGATCAGCCCGCTCATCAGTACAAAGAATGCGCCTTTATAAGTGCTTAATACCGTCGCTGTCGCAACATCTTGGCTAATCACCTGCACTGCCTGGTCGGAAAAAAAGATCCAAAGCATAGCGAGCAACATATAGATAATGGCTACGCGTAACGCACGAAAAGAAGCAGACCGAGGCAGCGACGAGAACATGGTTCTATTGTATACTGAAACGAGGCGAAAAAATAGGCTAGAAATTGTACATTGTGGAGAATTGGTATGGCAGCCCCCGTCTCGACCGGCTGGAAAGCCGCTTTGCAAGAAGAAACCCGTCAACCGTATTATCAGGCGCTGCAAACCTTTTTAAAGGAAGAACGCGCGCATCACACTGTGTTTCCGCCGCAGGAGGATGTCTTTAATGCCTTGCGGTATACGCCCATCGCTCAAGTGAAGGTCGTCATTTTGGGGCAGGACCCGTATCATGACGTGGGTCAGGCGCATGGGTTGGCATTTTCGGTGCGCCCTGGGGTGAAGCCGCCACCCTCGCTGGTCAACATCCTGCGCGAACTGCATGACGATACTGGCGCGCGCATCCCCAATAACGGCTGCCTGATCCCTTGGGCGGAGCAGGGGGTACTGCTGCTGAATACGGTGTTGACGGTGCGCGCGCACGAGGCAAATTCGCATCACGGCAAAGGCTGGGAGGCGTTCACGGACGCCATCCTGCGGGTGGTGATTGCCCAAGAAACGCCCGCGGTGTTCGTCCTGTGGGGCAACCCTGCTCAAAAGAAACGCAGCCTGCTCCACCCGCAAAAGCATCCAGTGATCGCATCCGTGCATCCCTCGCCGCTTTCCGCCAGCCGAGGGTTCTTCGGCAGCCGCCCGTTTTCACGGGTCAATGCCGAGCTGCGCAAGTTCGGCATGCAGGAAATCAACTGGCAGCTGCCAGAGGTATAAAAAAACAGGGTATTTGAATAAATAGATGACGATATCATCTAAATATTCAAATACCCTGTTAAAAATTGCTTTTTAGGAAAAAGAAAAAGCCTCTTGGCAACGACCTACTCTCCCGGGAAGTCGCCCTCCGAGTACCATCGGCGCTAACAGCCTTAACGACCAGGTTCGAGATGTGTCTGGGTG